>NZ_SPMX01000079.1 GCF_012940005.1 Candidatus Accumulibacter contiguus
GGCTTCAAAGGGGTCGGACCGTGTACGCAAGCGCAGTCTGATGGGGGCATTGCCTGAGTTGGGCCAACTCACCCATGCGCAGATTGGCAAGTTGGTCGGAGTCGCTCCATTAAACGCGGACAGTGGTCGCCACAAGGGTAAGCGCATCACCTGGGGTGGTCGAGCGACGGTCCGTACCGCTTTATACATGGCGGCCTTAAGTGCCATACGTTACAACCCCGTCATCAAGACCTTTTATGAACGTTTGCTTGCTAACGGAAAACTCAAAAAAAGTCGCGCTGGTCGCTTGCATGCACAAGATGCTGACGATCATGAACGCCATAGTCAAATCGGGTATTCCGTGGAATCCAGAGCATGCAAAATGCGCCTAAAAAAAGCTTGACTGGGAACACAGTTGCTCTCCCGCAAGTGGAGCGGGGAGATTCGTGAGTCGCTGACGCGACTTTTACATTAAGGCCCGGCGAAGTACAGCGCGACCAACAGCAGGAGCAGCGTCAGCCCCTGAAAACCGACCCGCATGATCATGTAGCGGGTACTATGAGTCCGGTCGTACTCTCCACCACGTTCCATGGAGTAGAAACCGAGGATCAAGGATACGGCCGTGGCAGCCATGGCCAGAAAAATCAGGATGGTGAGCAGTTTCATCGCGTTTCTCCTTTCTTTTGACTGAACCGCGACGGGTTATCGCGTCAGTAGTGGCAGCAGTCTCTGCCTTGAAACATTGCATTCACCAAGAAGGATAGGAAACGCGAACAGGAAATGCAAAGCCACATCCGAACGATCATGACTTTTCCAGGCACCCCCGAGCATGAAAGTCATGGCCGTTTCTCTCTCCCGCTTGCGGGCGAGGGCAGGATTCGTGAGTCGCTGGCGCGACTTTCACATTACAGTGCCGCTGGCTACGGCAGCCGCAGTCAGCCCTCAGTATTTGACACGCGCAAAGTAGGTTTTCTCGGCAGCCTCAAGCGCTTGCCGCAACGTCACGATCCCCATCTGGGCGAGCAAGGGCAGCATCTTCAGGAACACTTCGCCGGTGGCGCAGGCGTCGCCGAGTCCGCTGTGGCGGCCGTCGATGGCGATTCCCAGGCGTTCGGCGATGCTGTCGAGCTGGTGTGAGTCCTGGTTGGGATGCAGCACGCCCGAGAGCAGCAAGGTATCGAGTACCGGCTGGCTGAAAACCACACCGGTACGCGCTTCCTTCAGTTGCAGGAAGCGCATGTCGAAAGCCGCATTGTGCGCGACGAGTACGGTGTCGTTGCAGAAATCATGGAAGGCCGGTAGAACCACGTCGATGTTCGGCTGCCCACGCAGCATGTCGTCGGTGAGGCCATGAATGCGGGTTCCTTCGGGTCGCACGAAACGCTCCGGATCCACCAACTGGTCGAAAATCTCGAGACGCAACAGACGCCCGTTGACAATGCGCACCGCGCCGATCTGAATGATTTCGTCGCCGGCCGCAGGCTCGAGGCCGGTGGTCTCGGTATCAAAAACGGTGTAGCTGAGATCTGCTAGCGGCCGGTCGAGATCGACACTCTGATCGCTATAATGGAACAGGTCGAAGTCGTAATACTCCGGGCGCGCATCACCGTCATCGACCACCTCTCCAGTCGCCATGTTCTCCGGGGAGGCCACCGGCAGGACAAAACGGAAAAAAGCCCGATGCGCAGCCTTTTCACGCTCATACCAGATCTCGCCGCCATGGCGATCAATGACATCACGCAGCGACAATGGCGAACTCTCCCGTTCCACCTGCATGGCATCGGTTTCCCAGGTGTAGAAAGTCTCCGATGACATCGCGTGCCCGGCCCAGATGAGGTCCAGATAGGCCAGTTTGCCAAATGGGAGAAGCCGGAAGCGTAATTCCTTGATCTGATAATGTTCGATCAGGCGTGCTGCCAGGAAACAGATCGAGAACACCAGCGAGAAGCTCTCGGCTCGCAGCCACAAGGCTTCGTCAACTTCCTCGGTCTTGCTCGGCAGTTTCAATTGTTCCTCGATGCGACGCTGGGCGGCAGCGATGATGTCGATCCCCAGCACATCTTCGAGCGGCCAGCGGGTTTTCAGGGAATCAGCAAACTCGCTCATGGTCTGATCGAGACGCTGGCTCATGCGCAGCACCTCATCGCTGATGATGCCGACGAAGCGTTCACGTATCTCCGCTTCCATGTCCGGATAGTCCGTCAGGTTGCCGACGGCGACGCGGATATTGGCCAGACTGCCACGGCTGCCATCGGTCAGCGACTGCAGCACCTGATCCCGGCGGGATTCCTGCTCCAGGCTGCGCGTAATGTTCTCGACGGTGAGCACATAGCCGCTCATCACCCGCTGTCGGGAATCCTCTCTGGCAGACAATACGGGCACCATCTGGACACGCAGGAGTTGCCCGCCACGCGCCGTGGTAATGAAGTTGGCAATTGCTGCAGCGGCGCTCTTGTGCAGACGCTGACGAACCACCTCGAGCGCGTGGTCGATCTGATTCCGTTCGAGGATCGAGAAGATCGAACGGCCCAGGCCAATCAGCGCACCGCCCGTTCCGGCTGTGCTTCCCTGTGCCAGGGCCCGGAACTGGAGTCGGGCACGGCTGTTGTAGAGCAGGATGCGGCCATCCAGGTTGCAGACCACCACCGCTTGCGCCAGCTCGGACATCAGCGCCGCCAGACGGTTCTTCTCCTCCTCCACCGAGGATTTGGCGGCGGCGATCTGGGCATCGACATCGTCCATCAGACCATCGCGCTGTTGCGCCAGGTCATTGATCGCCAGCGCCAGCAACTGGACTTCCGGCGGCCCTTCCGGCGCAACCCTGAAATTGCGGTTCGCCGACAGCATCAGGCGCAGGTTCTCGGCCATCTTGAGCAAGCCCTGGACATACTGGCGAAACAGGCGGTGGATGACCAGCAAACCGACCACGAAGCCGAAGGTGGTCATCATCGCGCCGAGAGACAGGTGCGGCATGATCAACTGGATGAGCAGCGCTTGTTCGGCGGCTTGCGCACTCGCCCAGATCAGCAGCGCCGTAATCACGAAGGGGCCGGTCATCAGCAGACCGAGAATGACGACCGCAAGAAGGAAACGGGTGCGCGAGTTCATCGAGTCCAGCGAGTTCATATGCTGAACCTGTTCGATGATTGCGGGTACTCTGACATTGATGATCTCCCTTGCCTAGCCTTATTTATTCTACCGCTTATCATCATTTCGATTGACTGCGGCTACCTTGGCCAGCAATACTTGCGAACGTAACGCTACATTTCCCATCCTGCAATGCATCATGCAAACGCCAACCACACGCTGATCGACCTGCACCAGGGGCTGGCAACAGGGGTCGGTACTCGGCTGTCACAGTGATGGCGGCGCAAAGCATGATGTCCATCCTGCTAGAGGGTCTGTTGCAGAATCATCTGCTGATCGGTGGCGTGGCGATTCTTGTCTTGTTGGTGCTGAACATCAGAACCAGACAGTACCTGACGAAAGAGCGCGCGACACATCTCGTTGAGCTTGCCGAGCGCAAGCGGGCGGAGGCAGCGCTACGGGAGAGCGAAGTGCGGTTTCGTACCGCCATCGAAAGCATCCCTTTCGATGTTTTCATCATCGATACCAAGAATCGCTATGTTCTGCAAAACTCCACCTGTCGAAAGAATTGGGGAGATGTGATTGGAAAACATCCTGAAGAAGTCACCGATGATGCGCAACAGTTGGCCCTTTGGAAGAGCAACAATTGCAGAGCCTTTGCCGGGGAGATCATCGAAGGAGACGTGCTTCTCACTGTCGGCGGCGAAAAGAGATACATCCGTAACATCGTCGCTCCCATTAAGGACGGGGACGTAACACGGGCCATCCTGGGGCTGAACATCGACATCACCGAGCGCAAGCGGGCGGAGGCCGCCTTGCAGGAGAGCAGGGAATACTATCGTCTCCTGGTCGAGAATCAGACGGACTTGGTAGTCAAGGTGGATCCCGAAAACCGCTTTTTGTTCGTCAGCCCATCCTATTGCCAGGTCTTTGGCAAGACCGAAACGGAACTGCTGGGCAAGACCTTCATGCCGCTGGTGCACGAGGACGACCTGGAATCAACGGCCAGGGCCATGGAGGATCTGTATCGGCCACCCTACCAGGATTATCACGAGCAACGCGCCCTGACCGCAGCGGGCTGGCGCTGGTTCGGCTGGTCCGACAAGGCAGTGCGGGATGAAACGGGCCAGGTGGTGGCGATCGTCGGCGTGGGAAGGGACATCACCGAGCACAAGCAGGTGCAGAATGCACTGCAGAACAGCGAAGAGCGATTGCGCCAGGCCGTCCGTGCTTCCCAGATCGGCATCTTCGATCATGACCACTTCACCGACACCATCTACTGGTCTCCGGAGCAACGGCAGATCCACGGCTGGGGGATGGATGAACCGGTGACCCTGCAGGCGTTTATCGATAGCGTACATCCCGAGGATGGTGAGCTCATCGCAGCGGCTGTCCGGCGCGCCCATGACCCGGCCGGGGATGGCTTGTACGACGTTGAGCATCGGATCATCCGCCCGAATGGCGAGATCCGGTGGCTGGTCACACGCTCGCAGACGTTTTTCGCAGGCGATGGTGAGGCACGTCACAAGGTACGGACGGTAGGGGCCGACCTGGACATCACCGAGCGCAAGCTCGCTGAGCAGTTGCTGTTGCAGGAAAAGGAACGTGCCCAGGTCACCCTGCACTCGATTGGCGATGCGGTGATCACTACCGACGCCAACGGCATGGTCGAGTATCTCAACCCGATTGCCGAGAAACTGACCGGCTGGCCGGTGGAGGATGCCGCTGGTCAACCCCTGGCGAGGGTATTCTGCATTGCCAACGAAGAGACCGGCGAGCTCGTATCGGACCCGGTAGCTCGCTGTATCCAGGAAGGCCGCATCATCGGGCTGGCGAACCATACCTGTCTGCTCAGTCGATCCGGGCAGGAATATGCGATCCAGGATTCTGCCGCGCCGATCCGTGCTCCCACGGGAGAGGTATTCGGCGCCGTGCTGGTGTTCAGCGACATCACCGAGACGCGCCAACTGACCCGGCAGATCACTCATGAAGCGACGCACGACACCCTCACCGGGCTGGTTAACCGGCGTGAGTTCGAAAAACGGCTGGACCGTGCACTCGCCAGTGCCAAACAATACGGCGCCCATCATGCCCTCTGTTATCTCGACCTGGATCAGTTCAAGATCGTCAATGACACGGCCGGTCATGCTGCAGGGGATGAACTGCTCAAACAGATCAAAGGCGTTCTGACCAGGGTGTTTCGCGAGCGTGATACCCTGGCCAGGCTGGGTGGCGACGAGTTCGGCCTGCTGCTCGACAACTGCCCCCTGGAGAAGGCCTGTAAGATCGCCGAAGACCTCGTCGCAGCCATCCACGATTACCGATTTGCCTGGGCAGGGCGCAGCTTCCAGATCGGAGTGAGCATCGGGCTGGCGCCCATCACGGCCAGCGTCGAAAACACCGCCCAGCTCTTGAGTCAAGCGGATGTTGCCTGCTACACGGCCAAGGAGCGTGGGCGCAACCAGGTGCATGTGTACCAGACCGAGGACAGCGAATCCGCCCAGCGTCACGGCGAAATACTGCGTGCCGCCGGGCTGTGGGATGCGCTGGAGCAGGAGCGATTCTGCCTGTATTGTCAGCCCATCGTCTCCCTGACAGGGGACGGCGACACGTCGACACACTTTGAACTTCTGCTCCGGATGCGCGATGACGACGGCAAACTGGTGGCACCAGCGGCTTTTATCCCGGCGGCGGAACGTTACGGTCTGATGGGAGCGATCGACCGTTGGGTCATCCGGACCGCCTTTCGCCACTACTCGGAAACGCTCAGCACCTCGGCTGCGGAAATGTCCATTAACCTGTCCGGAAACTCGCTGAACGATCATACCCTGCTGGATTTCGTGCTGGCCCAGTTTTCCGAATTCTCGCTGCCACCCGGGCGGGTTTGTTTTGAGATTACCGAGACTGCGGCGATCTATAACCTCAGTCAGGCCATCGAGTTCATGGCGGCGATCAAGCAGCACGGCGGCCGCCTGGCGCTCGATGACTTCGGCAGCGGGCTATCGTCTTTCCGATACCTGAAAACCCTTCCTGTGGATTATTTGAAGATCGACGGCAGCTTTGTCAGCAACATGGTGGAGGATTCCATCGACCACGCCATGGTGGCGGCGATCAACCAGGTCGGTCACCTGATGGGTATCCAGACGATTGCCGAGCATGTCCATAGTCAGGCGATTGTCGAGCAACTCCGGACGCTGGGGGTGGATTATGTGCAGGGCTATGCGGTGGGGCGCCCGCTGCCCTGGCATTGATCCAGCCCTCGGCGAGATGGCCGTGCCGTCCCAGCCACTGGCGGCAGCCTGGCAGCCGGACTCTTCCTCTTCGCTCCGAAGCCGATGATGCAAGGCTTCGGCGATGGCCTCGTGTTGATTCGTGTTGATTATTCTTCGAGCGATCAATTTCTCAGTGTGCAATTTGTTAGGCAAGATTCACGACGAACTGCCAGCGAGCTGCATGAGCGGCGTCTCCAGCAACCGCACCTGTGAAATCGGTCTGACGGCGGAAAGCGGGCGGACCTATCGTTCTGTCGCCTACCTGCTGGAGGAGTGCAGCCGAACACAAACCATGGGAGCGTGTTAAACCGCCTGGAATCATGAAGCTTCGCGGTGACTGGTGTCGACTTTTTTTTACACTTGCCGGATCGATAGCCCGTAAAACAGCAGCCGGAACCGCGAAATTCCCCTCGAGCGATTATAAAAACCCATAAGTTTCCGAGGCTTACGATGTATTGTCGATTTCTGGCTTGCTATTTGCTTTGGTAATTTTGTCTATATAGACAAACACTATCGACGGGAGACGAGAAAATGTCCAATCATGACAACAGTTTTCGGAGCGTGCTGGCCGCTTGTGGATTGGTGGCAGCGCTGGGTTCAGGTGCCGCGGCCGCCGGACCTTGCAGTCCCACATATGGACCCATCTACAAGGACATAGACCAACCACCGGCACTCACACCAACCCCCTTCGTGTCACATCACATTGTTGGCGGGCCCGTTCTCGCCGACGACTTCATTCCGACAGCCAGTGGCAAGATTGAATGCGTTGAGTGGTATGGCAGCCGTGCGACGAGCGACCAATGGGAACTCACGCTGCACCTGAACAACGATGCAAATCCAGCAGCGCCGGATGTCAACCCGGCGTTGACGGGTGGATTCAAGATCTTCGTACAAAGCGCTGGCGTGGATCCGGATGGGGATGGAATCTTCCTGTACTGGGCAGCTTTCAAGGATCCGCTGTGGGTTGTCGAAAAGGATCAGCAATACTGGTTCAGTGCGGCCAACCTTGATGACCACTGGACTTGGGCAGCGAGCGATGGCATCCCGGAGGTGGGTAACCAGAACCAGTGGGCCGTCCAGTCCGTCGGCACCAACCCTTGCCCGGATGGCGGCCCCCATTGCGGTCAGTGGAATCCTCTCACCGGTACCAACTTCGCTTTCGCGATCTACGTGCCCGAACCGGCTTCGGCTCTGCTGCTGAGCTTGGGCCTCGGGGCGTTGGGCCTCACCCGTCGGCGGCGCGAGACGTAGGAGTCGGACCGGCCCACACAGCACGCGCTTCCTGAACGGACCCGCTGGGGTCCGTTCATTTCGGTGCTTCGACTGGCTGTGGGCATTGAAGGCGATGATCGAAGCAGCGACGCACCTTGGTAGTTCTGTTTCATCAGAGGCCATCAAGCCGGGGACCGGGGTGTGAGTGTCACCAACATCGTGCCAGAGTTCCAAGGTGTATCACTTTTACGTCGGTCACCACAAAAAACTCGCTCAGCTTCAAATCGGAGTTGACAACGCCCCCAGGAAGTGGAGAACAATAGCGTAACTGTACATCGTGTTAGATCGCAAAGTTAAAGTTGTTTATGATGGTTGCCGGCATAGGGCTCGTGCCGGTCAGCATAAAAATCGCTGCAATAACCAGGCCAGGTCGGCAGTTGCCAACGGATCAACTGGGCAACCGCTGCCTGAGACACTCTCCTCAAGGAGTGAAGAACATGAATATCCCGGATGATCCCACCCTTCGTTTCCTTCCCGGTCTTGGCGGTCACTTCTCCAAGCCGGATTTCTCGGATACGGAATTCCTTCGCCAGCAAGTTGCCGAAATCGAAGCGTATGTAGAGCGCTTTCCATCGGACGAGCGGGAACTCCGTGCACTGGCATGGATCGAGGCCAATGCCAGTCAATATCGCCAACAGTGGCAAATACAGACGCTCAAATCGCGCTTATAGCCATATTGACTCTCGGCTCCTTGCATTCCCCTCCTCTCACTCGCCCGCTGCGGAGTTGCGGCCGGCGTGGAACGAACGCCTGAAGGCGAGAAGGGCCAACACACCTGCAAGCAGGCATGGCAAGCTTGCCATCCGTCACTGCGCCGGCAAAACGACGACAATGGTCGCCGGTCCACAAAAACGCAGCCAACACCATGCCCCACAGCAGCGAAAACCCCAACGACTATCCCCGTCGCATTCTCGTCGCCGTCACCGGCCTGTCGCCGCAGATCGTCACCGAAACGCTCTACGCCCTCGCCGTCGCCCCATCGGGAACCCCTTTCGTACCCAACGAGATCCACCTGGTCACCACCCGCAGCGGCGCCGAAAAAGCGAGCCTGGCATTGCTGTCGGAGACACCGGGCTGGTTCCACCACCTCTGTCGCGACTACGCGCTGCCGAGTATCCGATTCTCCGCCGACACCATCCACGTCCTTGAAGACGCCGACGGCCGGCCGCTCGACGACATCCGCTCGCCCGAAGACAACCGCCGCGCCGCCGACGGCATCACTGCCCTGATTCGCGAGTTCACTGCCGATGCCGACTGCGCGCTGCATGTCTCGATCGCCGGCGGCCGCAAGACGATGGGCTTCTTTCTCGGCTACGCGCTGTCGCTCTATGGTCGCCCGCAAGACAAGCTCTCGCACGTCCTGGTCTCGGCGCCCTTCGAGTCGAGCAGCGGCTTCTACTACCCGACACCCATGCGCCATGTCCTCGAACTGCCTGGCGGGCGTCTCGTCGACAGCGCGCAGGCGCAGGTGACGCTCGCCGAACTGCCCTTCGTCAGCCTGCGCCACGGCCTGCCGGAAGCGCTGCTCACCGGTCGCGCCAGCTACAACGAAACCGTCGAAGCCGCCCGGCACGCGCTGGCACCGGCCGAACTGCAGATCGACCTGGCCTCGCGCCGCGTCCTGGCTGCCGGGAAAGTCTTTTCCTTGCCGCCCGCCGAACTCGCACTGCTCAGCGTTTTTGCCCGGCGCGCGCTGTGCGGCCAGCCGCCACTGGCCGCACCGGCCAAGGAAGTGCCCGATGGTGACTGGAAAGCGCGCTATCTCGTCGAACTGCGCTGGATCGCCGGAACATTCGGCGATCTCGACAAAACCGAAGACGCGCTGCGCCATGGCATGGACGGCGGCTATTTCTCGGCGCATCTCTCGAAGCTCAAGAAAATTCTCAAGCGCGAACTCGGCCCCGCTGCCGCCCCCTACCTGATCAGCGATGGCGGCAGCCGGCCGCGGCGCTACCGGCTCGCACTGCGGCCGGCGGCGGTCTGGTATGGCGCGCTCGAAGCGACGACAGGCACCCAGTCGGCAGCGACCACCATTCCACCAGCACCTGCTGCCAGCCGGCAACCAGCGCCGATCGACCGTGACCATCGACCCCATCCCACCCGGAGCATGACCATGAGCACCCTCCTCAGCTTTCTCGGCAAAGGCCGCGCGACCTCAAGACCGGCTACCGGATCGCCAGCTACCGCTTCGACGCCGGCTTTGCACGCAGCGTACCGTTCTTCGGACTGGCGCTGAACGATTACCTCAAACCCGATCGCCTGGTACTGGTCGGAACGGCCGGCAGCATGTGGGACGTATTCTTCGAGCGCGCGGGCGGCGACGACGACGCCATGCTCGAACTGATGAGCGCCGTCGAGGCCGGGCAGGTCGATGATCGCCTGCTCGACCTGCCGCGCCTGCAACTCGCTGCGCAGCTCGGCATCCCGGTCGACTGCCTGTTGATCCCCTACGCTCGCGACGCCGCCGAGCAGAGCGAAATCCTGCGCCGCCTGGCCAGTGTCGTGCAGCCCGGTGAACACCTCTCGATCGACGTCACGCACGG
This sequence comes from Candidatus Accumulibacter contiguus, assembly GCF_012940005.1. GTDB lineage: Bacteria > Pseudomonadota > Gammaproteobacteria > Burkholderiales > Rhodocyclaceae > Accumulibacter > Accumulibacter contiguus. The sequence goes on from NZ_SPMX01000079.1 coordinate 10,154, forward strand.
CTTTCGCCACCTGCCGATGCTGGCGCTGGTGGCGGCTCGCTATCTCGGCCGCGTCGTCGGCGTCCAGATCGATGAACTGTATTACGGCGCCCTCGAAATGACCGCCGACGGCGAAACGCCGGTGCTGCGCCTCGGCGGCCTGCTGGCGATGCTCGACTGGGTCGACGCGCTCGCCACCTACGACAAGGACGGCGATTACGGCGTCTTCGCGCCACTGCTCGCCGCCGACGGCATGGAAAAGGGTCGCGCCGAGCTGCTGGCGCGCGCCGCCTATTTCGAACGTACCAGCAACCCGGTGCGCGCACGCGAAACCCTGAGCGGTGTCTTTTCCTCGGTCGAAGCGCATGCCGGCGCCCTCGGCGGTCTCTTCGCCGAAACGCTCAGGAAACGCATCGACTGGTTTCGCGGACCCAAGCGCGACGACTGGGAACTCTCGCTCGCCGACGCCTACCGCGAGCGCGGCGACTATCTGCGTTCCGCCACCTTCCTGTACGAAGCTTTCATCACGCGCGCCTGTTTCGAGCGGCCCGGCAATCCCAATGACTTCAATGACTTCAAAAAGCGGAAGGATGCCTACGCCGTCGCAAGAAGCGAAAAGCCCGCGGTGGCGCAGCTCGAATACCTGCGCAACGGCCTCGCGCACGGCGTCCGCCCGCGCAACGACCAGGTCGTACGCACGCTCGACGACGAAAACGAACTGCGCGCCGCACTGAAAACGCTGCGCAAGCATCTTTTCCCCTGACGGTCATGATCAGCCCCGATACCGCGCTACGCCATGCCGCCGTCGGCTGCCTGCTCGGCACCGCCGTCGGCGATGCACTGGGACTGGCCGGCGAAGGACTGTCGAAGCGGCGGCTGGCCCGCATCTATCCGGACAGCACGCGCTACCACCTGCTCTTCGGTCGCGGCCTGTGTTCCGACGATACCGAGCACGCCTGCATGACGGCGCAGGCCTTGCTGACCGCCAGCGCCAGCCACCCCGACCACGCCGCCCGAGTCTTCGCCGGCGATCTCGCCCGGCGGCTGCGCTTCTGGCTGCTGGGGCTGCCGGCCGGCGTCGGGCTGGCCACCGGCCGCGCCATCATCAAGCTCTGGCTCGGCTGGTCGGCCGAGACCGCCGGCGTGTATTCCGCAGGCAATGGACCGGCCATGCGCGCACCGATCATCGGCATCTTCGCGGGCAACGATTCGCCGTACCTGCGCCAACTGATCCGGGCCTCGACCCGCATCACGCACACCGACCCGCTTGCCGAGCAAGGCGCCCTGGCGGTGGCTCTGGCCGCTCAGCGCGCGACCAGAGCCGATCCCCCCGCCGCGCTGCGGGTGGGGGAGGAACTGGCGACAGCTCTTGCCCCCGAGGGGCGCGAACTGGCCGCGCTGATCCGCCGTGCGGCGCAAAGCGTGCACCAGGGCGAGACGACGCCGGCCTTCGCCGCCCACATCGGCTGCGGCCAGGGCGTCAGCGGTTACATGCTGCACAGCGTGCCGGTGGCGCTGCATGCCTGGCTGTCGCATCCCGAGGAGATGCAGGCAGCGCTCACGGCCGCGATCGTCTGCGGCGGCGACACCGACAGCGTGGCCGCCATCGTCGGCGCCCTGGTCGGCGCCCGCATCGGCCCCGACAGGTTCCCCGCGCATTTGCTCGATGGCCTCGTCGAATGGCCGCGCACGCTCCAGTGGCTCACCCTGCTCGGCGAACGACTCGCCCGGACTCGCACGCCGCAAGCCCTGGCCACACCGCTCGCGCTGAACCTTCCCGGCCTGCTGCTGCGCAATGTCTTCTTCTTTGCGCTGGTCCTGATGCACGGCCTGCGCCGCCTGCTGCCACCGTATTGAGCCGCAGGGGCGGGGATCGGCCTTGCACGGTTTTATCGGGCCAGTCCGGGTGACAAGCCAGTACCATGATCATTACCGAGGAGAACACTTGGGACCAAAGAGTAGCGGTGTTGGAAACGCATTTTCGGGGCATCCACCGTAAGGCCACCTTACAGCGCTGCTGATTCCTGGAATCCACCGACTTGAAGTCTGATCGCCACAAACCGGCCAGCCTGACCACCGCAAGCTTGTCATCCGTCCCTGCCGGAGAAAAACAGGGACAATGACCGACTGTCCCTACCCGCTCAGACAAGACGATGCCCAACGCCCGAGAAAACCCCCACGAATATCCTCGCCGCATCCTGATCGCCGTCACCGGCCTGTCGCCGCAGATCGTCACCGAGACCCTTTACGCCCTGGCCGTCTCGCCCACGGCGAGCGCGTTCATCCCCACCGAAATCCACCTGATCAGCACGCGCAGCGGCGCCGAAAAAGCCCGCCTGGCGCTGCTTTCGGAGGAACCGGGCTGGTTCCACCGTCTCAGCCGCGACTACGCGCTGCCGCCGATTCATTTCAGCGCCGACACCATCCACGTTCTCGAAGACGTCAACGGCAAGCCGCTCGAAGACATCCGCTCGCCGGAAGACAACCGCCGCGCCGCCGACGGCATCACCGGCATCATCCGCGAGTTCACCGCCGACCCGGATTGCGCGCTCCATGTCTCGATCGCCGGCGGCCGCAAGACGATGGGCTTCTTCCTCGGCTATGCGCTGTCGCTCTACGGCCGCCCGCAGGACAAGCTGTCGCATGTCCTGGTTTCCGAGCCCTTCGAAGCCAGCCTCAGCTTCTACTACCCGACGCCGGCCAGCCACGTTCTCGAAATGCCCGGCGGCCGCCTCGTCGATAGCGCACAAGCGCGGATCACGCTCGCCGAACTGCCCTTCGTCAGCCTGCGTCACGGCCTGCCCGAAGCGCTGCTCACCGGCCGCGCGAGCTACAACGAAACCGTCGAAGCGGCGCGCCACGCCCTGGCGCCGGCAGAACTGCAGATCGACCTGGCGGCGCGGCGCATCCGCGCCGCTGGCAAGACCTTCCCGCTGCCGCCGGCCGAATTCGCGCTGCTCAGCGTCTTCGCCCGGCGAGCGCTACGCGGCGAAGCGCCGTTGCCGGCGCCGGCGAAGGAAAGCCCTGACGCGGACTGGAAGAATCGCTACCTCGTCGAGCTGCGCTCGATCGCCAGGCCGCTGGGCGACCTCGACGGCACCGCACATGCGCTTCGCAACGGCATGGACGGCGGCTATTTCTCGACGCATCTGTCGAAACTCAATAAGATTCTCCGGCGCGAACTCGGCCCCGCCGCCGGACCTTACCTGATCAGCGACGGTGGCCGCCGGCCGCGCCGCTATAGCCTCGGTCTGCGGCCGAGCGCGATCCGCTACGACATCCCCGAAACGGCGGTACGAGGGTGAGCGCACTGCCTGCCAGTGCCACGAGCCCTGATCCGATGCGCCGGCGGATGGCAATCGGCAACCGACAAGCTTGCCACTGCTCAATGTGTCCGCAATAACCGTTATGCTGTCGCGGACTCCAGCTAATGGCCGTCCCCCAGGTCTGCATCCGACCCATCATCCGGAACCGATGAGGAAAAAGTAATGACAAGAACTCCCCTCGCGTACAACCTCAGCTTCGCGACGCCCGCCTTCGTCGGCGATGCCGCACAGCAGGCGCAGTGGCGCACACCACCGATCAAGGCACTGATTCGCCAGTGGTGGCGAATGGTCAAGGCACCGCAAGTCCATTTCAATATCGATGGGCTACGTACCAGGGAGGACACGCTCTTCGGTAGCGCCTCCGACGAAAATAACGTTCCATCACATCAGTCCCTGTTGCGCCTCCGACTGTCGACATGGGATGGTGGAAAATTGACTTCATGGCCCACCGGGGAGCTTAAGGAAAAACATCCCGAGGTCGGTTTCCCTGTCGGCGCCGAACTCTATCTGGGCTTCGGCCCTCTTGCCTACGACAAAGCAACCAAAGGAACCGCCTTGGGAACAAACGGCGGCAACAAGCGCACTGCCATAGACGACAAATCTGCGGTGGCCCTTCGCCTGCTGTTCCCCGACGAGCATACGACGGATCTACAGAATACGCTGCAACTCGCTGCCTGGTTTGGGACACTTGGCTCGCGCGCCCGCAACGGCTGGGGCTCCTTGCAGATCGCACATCAGCACCTGAAACCGTTGACTCGCCAGAATCTTGAACGCATCGGCATCACCCGACCGCTGCAGGAATGCCTGACAATGGACTGGCCACACGCCATTGGCGAAAGCCGCGGCGCCCCGCTCGTATGGAAAACACGTGTCGAGGGCAGTTGGCGGCAAGTCATGAAGGAACTGGCGCGGATCAAGATCGCTTTCCGAACCCAACCCGCTCTGTCACTAAAGGGTGTCGTCGCTGGAGCCTTTTCGAAGCGACATCTACTTGCCTACCCGATCACTCACCATGCCGTCGCTGGAACCTCATGGGGTGGTCAGGGCCGGCTCGCCAACCAAGTCCGTTTCAAGGTATTGCGGGAAGAGGAACAACTGGTTGGCGTCATCGTTCATGTGCCGTGCTCTCTGCCGGAAGAAATGGCACGCAATCTCCCTGCATACACCCGCGCAAACCTTGATCAGCAAGATGTATGGGAAGCCGTCCACACCGTTCTCGACAACAACGCCAACAGGCTCGTCTGATTATGACCCAATCCATCCACTCACTCTGGAAAAAGAAACTCGCCGCCTGGCTGCACGACCCGGCGGAGAAGGCGCTGGTCCTGATGCGCGACGACGTCGGCCATGAGCATGGTTCAGTGAAAACCTTGCGGGAACGGCTTGGCATCAACGACGCCGATTTCGACAGGCGCGCCGACCGGTTCGCAGCAGCCGCCGACCGGCCGCAATGGCCCTGCGAACCCGGCCGGATGCGCCCGGCGTGGGCCAACGTCCGCTTCGCCAATCAGCCGCTGCTGATTCATCCCCTCTCCGGCGAAGAAATCGACCTCGGCAGTCTCGACGACATCGCGGCGAAGCACATCCGCACGGTCAGCCTCGACCACTTCAGCGATCTGATCGAACGTGACGCGCACGGCGAACCCGATCTGCGGCTGACCTATCTCGCCTTCTGGCGCTTCGGCCCGGAGCCTGCCCTCGTCGCGCCGGAAATCGGCGATCTCTGGCGCGTCCTGCCCGCCGACACCCGCGTCCCCGATCACTCGATCTGGTCGCATCTGGACACTGTATCGGCGCTGGCCGGCGCGCTCACCGACGATGCACCGGCCCTGCTCAGCATGAGCTTCGGCCCCGTGCAGGGCTTCATCGCCCAGGCCCGTTCGACCTCCGATCTGTGGGCGGGATCGCACCTGCTCTCGTCGCTGGTATGGGAAGGTCTCAAGGTCATCTGCGCAGCGCTCGGGCCTGACGCCATCGCCTTCCCCAGCCTGCGCGGTGTCGCCGCGGTCGACCGCTGGCTGCTCGAAGTCGCCGACGCCGACGGCCGCGGCGAACAGTGGCGCCAGCGCTTCACCACCATCGACGCGGAGTGGCTGCAGCGCACCACTGACGCCAACCCGCTGTTCGCCGCAACGCTGCCCAACAAGTTCATGGCCATCGTACCGGCACGCCAGGCCGAGCAACTCGCGCGGCAGGTCGTTGAAGCGGTCCGGGACGCGGCACGCGCCTGGGCCGCAGAAGCGGCGCAGCACGTCCTTGATGACCGTGACCAGGGGCAGCACTGGCAGGAGCAACTCGACAGCCAACTCGCCGGTTTTCCCGAAGCGCAGTGGGCCATCGCCGAGTGGCCGACCGGCAGCGACCGCGACCGCCTGCCCGATGCCGATCGGCTACGGCAGGCGCTGGCTGGCTACGGCACCGACAGCCTGTTCGGAGAAGAAGTCTGGAAAGTGCTCAACCGCGAAGTCAGGATCGACGGCGCCGAATTTTTCAAACCCAACGCCGGCATTGTCTATCCCGCCGTGCATGAACTGGCCGAACGCAGCCTCGCCGCTGCCAAGAGCCTGCGTCCCTTTGCACCGCTGCCACAGCACGGCCACCGCTGCACGCTGTGCGGCGAACGCGAATGGCTCACCGAAACGGCCGCGCAACTGCATGTCCCGGCCGGCGAGCGTCGCGAGACGCCCTGGCTGCGCAAGGCACAGGCCGGCCGGTTCGGCATCCGCAAGGGCGAACATCTATGCGGCGTATGCACGCTCAAGCGCCTGTGGCCGACGCTGTTCGTCGAAGGTCTGGGCGAATTGCTGGATGAGAGACCGGCGCGTTTCGTGATCAGCACGCACACCATGGCGCTGGCGACTTCGCTCGACCGCCTGGTCGAGAATTACAAACCGGAATCGCTCGCAGGGCTCAGCGCGCTATCGCGAAAGTTCGCCCTCCTCGACTATCCGCCAGTGGCGCTTCCGAACGCGCTGCACAGGCGCCTGTCCTCGCTCCGGCCAGCCACGGTCGTGGACATCGTCAAGCGCCTGCCTTCTGCCCTCGACGAAGCGCGCAACGAAGACGCCGAAGAGCGCCTCGCGGCAGGCATCGCCGAACTGCTCGGTGCCAGACCCGAAACCTACTACGCGCTGATCCAGATGGACGGCGACCACATGGGTGCCTGGCTTGCCGGCAATGACCCCGACTACCAGTGCCGCTTCCCGGCGACCTGGCACCCGCAGGTCCGCGCGTCGCTTGATCGCTTCCGCGGTGACCCGGCGGTCGCCGCCTATCTGGACTCGTCGCGGCCCGCCTCCCCGGCCCGCCACGCCGCCATTTCCGCGGCGCTCAACGACTTCTCGACGCACGTCGCCCGACACATCGTCGAAAACGTCTGCAAGGGCAAGCTGCTCTACGCCGGCGGCGACGATGTCCTGGCCATGCTCTCGGTCGACGACCTGATGCCGGCGATGCTCCTGCTGCGCGCCGCCTGGAGCGGCAGCGGCGACTTGCGCGGCTTGCCCGGCCACATCGACGTCAGGGGACTGCAACTGGCCAAGGGCTACGCCCGCCTCAAGGGCCGCCTGATGCCGATGATGGGCAGCCGTGCCAGCGCCAGCATTGGCGCCGTGGTCGCCCACCACCAGGCGCCACTGTCGGCCGTACTACGCGAGTTGCGCCGTGCCGAAGCAGTAGCCAAGGCGCATGGCCGCAACGCTTTCTGCCTGCGGGTCATCAAGCGCGGGGGTGGCGAAGTGGGCGTCACCAGCCGCTTCTGGGAAATGCCGCGCGCCGTCGGGGCAACACCCGCGGCACCACTGCTCGCCGACACGGCGTTGGGACTGCTGCTGCGCTTTGCCGAAACGCTGGCGCAGCCCGAGATGTCGCGACGTGCTGTTTACAACACCCTCGAATGGCTTTCCGGCCTGCCGGAACGTGGCGGCAAGGACATGAGCGAAGAAGCCTGGCGACACCTGCTCGCCAGCAATCTCGCCTGGCAGATCGAAAGGCAGGGCGGAGTGGTGCAGCACGCCAGGGAGTTCGTCGACCTGGCGTGCCGCGAAAGCGCCAAGCCGGCCGAGACGATCCGCGTCCTCGGCGATCTACTGGTCACCGCCGAATTCTTCGCCCGCAACGGCCGTGCCTTCGGCCGAGCCGCCGCACAAGCAGGAGCACCTCGATGAGCACCTACCATTTCGTTCAGCCGCTCGACGTGCTGATGATCCGCGGCAACAAGTCCTTCGGTGGCGACGGCCAGCACGGCGAGGCCGTCATGCCGCCCTGGCCGTCGCTGTTTGCCGGTGCCTTCCGCTCGGCGCTGCTCGGCAAGGATGCCGGCCAACTCGCGAGCTTCGCGCATGCTGGCGACCGACTGGCCGGCGACCTGGGTGCGGTGCTCGGCAGCCGTGACGAGCCGGGCAGTTTTGCCATCAACTGGCTGTCACTCGCGATTCTCGGCGCCGAGGCCGGCGTGCCGCTCGCGATCGTACCGCTGCCGGCTGACCTCGTTGCTTTCGACGCCCCCCGCGTCGCGCCGCTGGTTTCGCTCCAGCCGACCAGTCCGCCGGCCGGCAGCATGGCGAGCGGCGGGCTGCCACTCGTCGCCCACCTGCGTATCGCCAGGCAGGCCAAGCCGCAGGCCGGCCGCTGGCTCGACGCCGCCGGACTGGCTGCGTATCTGCGCGGCGAACTGCCGGCGCGCACGCTGAGCAGCGCGGATCTCTTCAAACGCGAAACCCGGCTGGGCATCGCTCTCGACAGCGGCTCTCGCACAGCCGCCGACGGCGCGCTCTATACCAGCGAAGCGATCGCCCTCGACAGTTCGGTCGGCTTTCTCGTCGGCTGCGAGGGAGACGGTGGCCAGTTGGCGAAAACAGGTCACCTGCGACTCGGTGGCGACGGCAAGGGCGCACGCTACCGCGCAATTGCCTTCACCGCACCCGTCGTGCCCCGGCACGCAATCACCGCCCGCCGCTGCTTCCGGATCATCCTCGCAACACCTGGCGTATTCGCCGGCGGCTGGCTGCCCGAACGGGTCACACGCTGCGGCGCCGGGGACTACCGCCTGGAAGGCGAGGGTTTCTCGGCGCGTCTCGCCTGCGCCGCCGTCCCGCGCTTCGACACCATCTCCGGCTGGGATCTCGCCCGGCAGCAGCCCAAGACCGCCCAGCGCGTGGCGCCCGCCGGCAGCGTGTACTGGTTCGACGACTTCGCCGGCGATGTCGGCAAGCTTGCCGAATGGGTGGCAAGCGGGCTGTGGGGCGATAATCCTGACCGACAACGCCGCGCGGAAGGTTTCAACCGCGCCTGGCTCGGACTTTGGAGGAGAAATACATCGTGACTGTTTCACTCCCGAGTCACCGATTCAATGCCACCGCTGCAACCTGATCCCCGACGAAAGGTCACCTCCATGTTCGAAGCCCAGCAACTCGTTTTCTACTCCTGCGTCAGCCCCGTTCACATGGGCGCCGGCCAGGCGATCGGTGTCATCGACAATCCGATTCAGCGCGAAGTCCATACCGGCCACCCCCTGATCGCCGGCTCTGGCCTCAAGGGCGCGGTGAGGCACCACTTCACGCGCACCTGGAAGGACAGCGAGCTGATCAGCCGCCTGTTCGGTCCCGAGCGCAACGCATCCGACCATGCCGGCGCGATCGCTTTCACCGATGCCACGCTGGTCACCTTCCCGGTGCGTTCGCTGCGCAACGCCTTCGTCCATGCCACCTGCCCGAGCGCCCTGGCTCGCCTCAAGCGGATCGCCGGAAGCACTGCGACATGGGTCGTGCCGACCGTCACCGAGGGGAGCGCACAGCTTGCCAGTGCGGCCATGCTGACCGACAAACGCCTGCTGCTCGAAGTGTTCGATTTCGCCGGCACAGCAGACATCAAGGTCACCGCCATCGCCGACTGGCTGGCCGCGAACGCCCTGCCACCCGGCGACGAACATGAATTCTTCCGCGACAAGCTGAAGAATGACCTCGTCGTCCTTTCCGACACCGATTTCGGACACTTCGTCCGCAACGCGACCGTCGTCGAGGCGCACGTCAGAATCGACGACGAGACCGGTACGGCGGCCGACCGCGCGCTGTTCTACACCGAGAACCTGCCGCCCGAATCGCTGCTCGCCGGTCTGCTGCTCGCCAGCGTCGAGCGCCGCAAAGGTCCCGGCAAGGACAACCTTTACGACGCCGAGCGCGTGCTCGCCAGCGTGCTCCATGACCAAGGGGAGCGCCGCGGGCTGCAAAACCACCTGCTACAGGTCGGCGGCGACGCCACCAGCGGCCGCGGCCTGATCGTCGTCCATGCCGCCGCGGGAGACCGCGCATGAGTACCCTCGACCAGCGACGCGCGCAATACGCCTGGGAGCGTGCGAACCGCAACACCAGGGTCGACGGCTATCGCGAGATGGTCAAAGGCGCTCCCGCACTGGTGATGGGCAACGGGCTGATGGCCACGCTGGCCTACTACCGCTCGCGCAGCGGCAGCAACGAGCGCGCCGCCCAATTGGTCCTTGACGACGTGCTGAGTTGGCTGGCTAGGCGGCAGATCGTACCCGCCGATTTCGCATCGGCGATGGATGCCTTTTTCAACGCTGGGGCGCAGGACGTGATGCGCGCCACCGACGAAACGCTGGCGATGCTCCGCTGGCTGCGCCAGTTCGCTGACGCCGTGGAGGGCGCACGATGAACGTCGCCGCCGTACCCAAGTATGTCCGGGATAGCGCCGCCGGCTTTCGCAATTGCCCGCCCGGCCATCGCTTCAACCTCTATTTCGAAATCTGGCAGGAGGGCAACTGGCTGATCACCAAGACCGGCAAGGCCGACGCCTTGCGCGCTTGTCTCGCCCTGGGCGACGCAGCGCTGGTTTTGCAAGCGCTGCGCGCGCGCCAGAAAGCCCTCGCGGAAGCCCTGCCCGAAGAACAACGCCAGATCATCGACGCCGTGTCGACCTCCCCTTTCGCCACCGGACTCGGTCTCGAACACCCGGTCGATAACGGCTTCTCCTTCCTCTCGCCCTACGGCCTGCCCTACCTCGCCGGCAGCGGCGTCAAGGGCGTGCTGCGGCAGGCGGCGAACGAACTTCACGACGACGGCGACACAGCGATCACGCAACCGTTGATCGATGCGTTGTTCGGCCAGGAGTTGCAGGGCGCCGATGCGCGGCGCGGCGCCCTGACCTGCTGGGATGTCTTTCCGCAGCCGTTCGGCGACAACCTTGTCGTCGAGATCATGACACCCCACTTCGGCGACTACTACCAGAACAGGGGCACACCACACGATGCCGGCAAACCCAATCCGATTCCTTTTCTGGCCGTTCCCGCGCGCTCCGCATTCCGCTTCGTCGTGACCTGCGATCCCGCGCGCCTGCCGGCAGATGCCCCCGACTGGAAGAGCATCCTCGACCGCATCATCGAACACGCCTTCGCCTGGCTGGGTTTCGGCGCCAAGACCGCCGTCGGCTACGGCGCGCTGGCCGAAGACCCGGCGGCAGCGGACGAGCGCCGGCGGGTGGAGGATCAAAAGCGTCAGCAGGCGGCAGCGGCAGCCGAGGCCGAGCGCCGCGCGCAACTCTCACCCGCGGACCAGGAACTGGAAGCCGCCCGTGGCAGCACCGCTGTCCTGCGTAGCGCTCTCGAGAGTGCCCAGGCAAAGGGAAAATACCAGCCCGGCTCGCCGATCGACCAGGAACGACTGAAGCTCTTTCAGCAGGCGATCACATGGCACGCTCCGATCGCGCGCCGCGAAGCCGCCGCCCTGTTGCGAGAGGTCATCAAATGGACCGGCTGGCCGGGCAACAAGGAACGCAAGCAGCAGTTCCAGAGCTGGCTGTCGGAGCTGGAATCATGACCTGCGCACGGCAAGGCTGCCTGGCTGATTACCAACGAACAAACCTCTGGATCCCCCCCCACGACGAGCCAACCGGAGCATGAACATGACCACCCTCATCAGCTTTCTCGGCAAGGGCGACCCGCGCAAGGGCTACCGCACGGCCACCTACCGCTTCAATGCCGACGTCGCCTACACCGAGACCTTCTTCGGACTAGCGCTGACCAAATTCTTGAAACCCGATCGCCTGATCGTGCTTGGCACGCCGAGCAGCATGTGGGAAATCTTCTTCGACCGCGAGGGTGTCGAGGGCGACGCCATGCTGCCCCTGATTGACGCCGTCGCCGCCGGAAAGGTCGATGATCACCTCCTCGAACGGCCGCGCCAGCAACTGGCCGATAAGCTCGGCATCCGCGTCGACTGCCTGCTGATCCGTTATGCCTGTGACGAGGCTGAGCAAGCCGACATCCTGCGTCGCCTGGCGGCCGTCCTGCAGCCCGGCGAGCACTTGTGGATCGATGTCACGCACGGTTTTCGCCACTTGCCGATGCTCGCCCTGGTGGCCGCACGCTACCTGGCAAGAGTCGTTCGCGTCGAAGTCGAAGAAATCTATTACGGCGCGCTGGAGATGACGCCTCCCGCCCCCGGCAGCGAAACGCCGGTGCTCAAACTCCGTGGCCTGCTGTCCATGCTCGACTGGGTCGATGCACTGGCTACCTACGACAAGGACGGCGACTACGGCGTCTTCGCGCCGCTGCTGGTCAAGGACGGGATGGACGAGCGTCGTGCAGAGTGGCTGGCCACCGCTGCCTATTCCGAACGTACGAGCAATACGAAATTCGCAGGGGAAATGCTCCGCAAAGTGTTTGATTCGATCGAGACCCACGACGGGCCGCTCGGCGGACTGTTCCGCGAGACGCTGAAGGAGCGCATCGGCTGGTTTCGCGAGCTAAAATCCTATGATCGGGAACTTTCGCTCGCCGACGCCTACTTCAAACGGAGCGACTATCTCCGGGCTGCCACCTTCCTGTACGAGTCATTCGTCACTCGTGCCTGCTACATCGAGAAATGCGGTGACACCGATGCTCAGGAACGCGATAAAGTCTACGACAGAGCCAGAAAGCAGACACCGGCGGTCGGAAAACTCAAGAACCTGCGCAACGCGCTCGCGCACGGCGTCCGGTCGCATGGCGAGCGGGCAGACGAGAGCGCCAGAACAATCGCCAACGAAATCAGCCTGCGCAAGGTTCTCAAAGACTTACGCAACAAGCTCTTCTAGCCGACGAGACAGACCCGTATGGAACTCGAACCGTCAGCCACCCGCCGATCCGATCAGCAACCCTGGCATCCACAAGGCCTCAGCGCTGCGCACCTGCCGAGCCGTGTGACTTCCTTCCCGGTCGCCCGCTACCGCTTCGAGTTTAAGGTGCGGCAGACCATCCGCCTGCCTGACTACGCCGGATCGATGTTGCGCGGCGCCTTCGGCCACGCCCTGCGCCAGCTTGCCTGCATGACCCGGCAGAAGGAGTGTGCCGGCTGTCCGCTGCTCGCCACCTGCCCGTATCCGGCGATCTTCGCCCCGCCCGCTCCCCCGGCGCACCGCCTGCAGAAGTTCTCACAGATTCCCGCCCCCTACATCATCGAGCCGTCGGACTGGGGAAGTCGAGTACTGGTGGCGGGCGAGACCCTGATTTTTCATCAGGTGCTGATCGGGCGGGCGTTGCAGGAACTGCCGCTGATCCTCCTCACCTGGCGGCGCGCCCTCGCGCGCGGCATCGGTGCGGGTGACGGTACGGCGGATCTCGTCCGCGTCGTGCATTGCAGTGAGCGCGGCGATCAGGAAATTCATCGCCCCGAAGTCGGCACGATTGCGACGCATGACCAGGGGATTGCGCTGGTCGGCAAATCCGACGATTCGCCGACGAGCACAGCCACACTCCGGTTTGAAACCCCTCTGCGCCTACAGCAGAACGGCCGTGCCCTGCCACCGGACAGACTACAGGCACGAACACTGCTGATGGCACTGGCGCGGCGCGCCAACCTGCTCGCCGAGTTCTATTCACCGAGTGCTCTGATCGACGACTTCGCGACACTCAGCGCCACCTGCGCCGACATCCGCGAGGACAAGAACCTCCGTTGGCTCGACTGGACCCGCTACTCGTCGCGACAGCAGCAGAAGATGAGCCTCGGCGGGGTAGTCGGAACCTGGCGGCTCGAAGGTCCGCTCGCGCCTTTCGCCCCGTTCCTGCAACTCGGAAAATGGCTGCATGTCGGCAAGGAAACCGTGTTTGGACTGGGGCGATACACGCTCACCGACGGCCTGCCGGGAGACATCTCGGCAGGTCCATTGAGAACTTGCGAACACCCCTGCCAACTCGTTGAAAAACAAGCTACAATCACCTAGGTGCAGTCAGTAACCAGCCCTGAAATCAAAGGGATTGAGACCTCCTCTAAATTGAGGAAGCCGACAACCTGCTCCCTGTCAGTAACCAGCCCTGAAATCAAAGGGATTGAGACTCCTCTAAT
>NZ_SPMX01000008.1 GCF_012940005.1 Candidatus Accumulibacter contiguus
GATGCGAGCCTGGTCATGCGGGATTTCGTCGCGTCCTGTTTTGGCCAGCGGCAAATGACCGGCCCGGTGCTGATTCTGCTGATTCTGGCGATGATGGTCCTGCCGCTGCCGGCATTTGTCCTGGATCTCTTTTTCACGTTCAATATCGCCATTTCAGTGATCGTCATGCTGGTTGCCATGAGCGTGATCAAACCGCTGGATTTCTCCGTTTTCCCCACCGTACTGCTGGTCACGACCTTGTTGCGTCTGTCCCTCAACGTCGCTTCGACGCGTGTCGTTCTGCTCGAAGGCCATACCGGCCCCGGTGCTGCCGGGCAGGTCATCGAAGCCTTCGGACATTTTCTGGTCGGTGGTAATTACGCGGTCGGAATCGTCGTGTTCACGATTCTGGTGGTCATCAATTTCGTGGTGATCACCAAGGGTGCCGGACGCGTCGCGGAAGTGGCCGCACGCTTCACTCTCGATGCCATGCCGGGCAAGCAGATGGCTATCGATGCGGACCTCAATGCCGGACTGATCGCCGAAGACGAGGCACGCAAGCGGCGCGCGACGATCGCCCAGGAGGCGGACTTCTTCGGTTCGATGGACGGTGCCTCGAAGTTTGTTCGTGGTGACGCGATTGCCGGTATCCTGATCATGCTGATCAACGTGATTGGTGGCCTTTTCGTCGGGGTGCTGCAGCACAGCCTGGATATCGGCACCGCCGCCAAGACCTACACCCTGCTGGCCATTGGTGATGGACTGGTGGCCCAGATCCCGGCACTGATCATTTCGATCGCTGCCGGCATGGTGGTGACGCGTGTCGGAGACAACGAGGATGTTTCGCAGCAGTTCGTGTCGCAGCTTTTCAACAATCCGAAGCTGCTGTTTCTCGCTGCAGCAATCATCGGTCTGCTGGGCCTGATTCCCGGGATGCCCAATTTTGTCTTCCTGCTTCTGGCCAGCGCCATTGCCGCCATGGCCTGGCAACTGGAGAAGCGCGAGCACCTCGCCTTACCAGCAGAGACCATCGCTGTCGCACCGGTAGCGACGCGTGAAGCGCAGGAGGCCAGCTGGAGTGATGTCACGCCACTCGACGTTCTCGGGCTGGAAGTCGGCTATCGCCTGATTCCATTGGTCGACAAGTCACAGGACGGCGAGTTGCTGCGCAGGATCCGTGGCATCCGCAAGAAATTCGCCCAGGAAGTGGGATTTCTGGTGTCGCCGGTGCATATCCGCGACAACCTGGAACTGAAACCCAACGCTTACAAAATTCTGCTCAAAGGCGTCGAGATCGGCGAGGGCGAAGCCTTTCCGGGAAACCTGCTGGCGATCAATCCCGGTCGGGTGGCCGCGCAGGTGCCCGGTACGGTGACCAGGGATCCGGCTTTTGGCTTGCCGGCAGTGTGGATTGATCCGGCGCTGCGCGAGCAGGCACAGGCCTACGGTTACACCGTCGTCGATGCCAGCACGGTCACGGCAACGCACCTCAACCACCTGATTCTCGCGCACTCTGCCGAGCTGCTGGGGCGACAGGAGACGCAGGCGCTGCTCGATCACCTGGCGAAGGAAATGCCCAAGCTGGTCGAGGAACTGGTGCCCAAGGCACTGTCGCTCGGCGTGGTGCAGAAAGTATTGCGCAACCTGCTGGAAGAGGGAGTGCCTCTTCGCGATATGCGAACGATCATTGAAACCCTGACCGACATGGCACCGCGCTCCCAGGATTCGGAGGTGCTGACCGCGCAGGTGCGTACGGCGCTAGGCCGTTCGATCGTCCAGGAGCTGTACCCAGGGGGGGCTGAAATGCAGGTGATGTCGCTGGATCCGCAACTCGAACGTCTTCTCATGCAGGCCGTCGGTTCTGGCGGCGATGCTGCCGGCATCGAGCCGGGTCTTGCCGATACCCTGGTGCGTGAGGCTATTGCCGCTGCGCAGCGCCAGGAGGAGGTCGGCTTGCCGACGGTCCTGCTGGTTCCCGGAAACCTTCGCACGCTGTTGTCGCGCTTCCTGCGCCGCAGCATTCCCCAACTGAAGGTCCTGGCGCACGCTGAAGTGCCTGAAAACCGGGTCATCAAGGTGACCTCCATCATTGGACAGAGAGTATGAACGTCAGGAAATTCATTGCCGCAACAGCGCGCGACGCCTTGCGCAAGGTCAAGGAGACCCTCGGACCGGACGCGATCATTCTCTCCAATCGCGGGATTCCCGGAGGCGTCGAGATCATGGCGGTGGCCGCCCGCGACATGGAAATGATCGTGCCGACGCCGGAACGCGACACACCTCGCAGCAAGGAATACACGTCGGCTGCATCGCCCGCTGCATCGCCCGCTGCATCGCCCACTGCGTCGCCCGTACCGACGCCGCTTGCCGCGCGGGAACCGCCGCAGCTGCGCGCCATGCCGCCAGCACCGGGACAGCCGAATGCCCGTCCCAGCCCTCGCCCGTTACCGCCCTTGGCGGCCAGACCCTTGCCGCAGATGGCGGTGCCGCAGTCGCCACCAGCTCGCAGCGATCCGAAGCCGGAGGCGGAGGTGGTGCCGGCAGCCGTGATGGAGGAGATTCGCACGCTGCGACGGATCGTCGAGCAACAATTGGCGGGTTTCGCCTGGGGAGAATCCGCGCGTACGGAGCCGGTCAAGATGGAAATTCTTCGCCAGATGCTTGATGTCGGTTTCTCGCCGCAGGCGGCACGCGACCTGCTTGCCGATCTGCCCCGCGAACTGGAGAGCGGGCCGGCGCTGTCCTGGGTCAAGGGGGCTGCCGAGCGTGGCCTGTTGACCATCAACAGCGAGAGCGACATCGTCGACCAGGGTGGCATCTATGCGCTGGTCGGTCCCACCGGCGTCGGCAAGACCACGACCACTGCCAAGCTGGCTGCGCGCTGTGTGTTGCGACACGGTGCCAGGAAGCTTGCCCTGGTGACGACCGATGGTTACCGGATCGGTGCCCACGAACAGTTGCGAATCTATGGCCGGATTCTGGGCGTCCCGGTGCATCTTGCCAGGGATGCCAAAGACCTGCGTGCCACGCTGCGCGATCTGCAGCATACCCACATGGTACTCATCGACACCATGGGCATGAGCCAGCGCGACCGCATGGTGAGCGAACAGGTAGCCATGTTTGCGGCCAGCAATGTCCAGTCTTTGCTGCTTCTGTCGGCGACCAGCCGCGGCGATACGCTCGATGACGTCGTCCGATCCTACAGCCGGCTGGATCTGGCGGGTAGTATTCTGACCAAGGTGGATGAAGCCGCAAGTCTGGCTTCGTCGCTCGATGTGATCATCCGCAATGGTTTGCGCCTGTACTACGTTTCGAATGGGCAGCGGGTGCCGGAGGATCTGCATCTGCCGAATCGGCAGTACCTGCTGCATCGTGCTTTCAAGGATCTGCCCGAGAGTTCACCGCATCACCTGAGCGGTGTCGAACCCGGCCTGATGATGGCCACTTCCGCGGTCGGTCTGCAATCCGCCGGAGGCCAGCATGGCTGACTTTCGAGGCGATCAGGCGGCAGGCCTGCGGCGCCTCCTGCAGCGTCCGCAGTCGCGTATCGTGACCTTTGCCGCTGGCGGCATGGGAGTGGGCAAGAGCGTTCTGGTGGCCAATCTGGCGGCAGCGCTGGCCGGGCAGGGCAGGGAAGTCCTGGTTGTGGACGAGAATATCGACCACGGCATCGCTGCATCGTATGGCGCTTTTGCAGCGTATGATCTGCAACAGGTCATTGATCGGGAAAGGTCGCTTGCGGAAGTGATCCTTGCGGTGGCGCCGGGGATCCGTGTCCTGCCGGCGGCCAGGGTCGTCAAGCAGCTCGCCAGGCTGAGCGATGCCGAGCAACGCATCCTGCTCGACTGCCTGGGTGAAATCCGACCCGCTGCCGAGGTCGTTCTGGTCGACACCTCGCTTGATCATCCGCTCGGTTTCTCGCCGCTCGCTCTTGCCGCGCACGACACCGTGATCGTCGTGTCGCCGAACAGCAAGTCGATTACCGAGGCCTACGCGCTGATCAAAAAAGTCAGTCTGGGTTACTCGCGCAAGCACTTTCGCATCCTGGTGAACAAGGTACGGGCAGCCGCCGACGCGCAGGCGATCCATGACAATATCGCGCAGGTGACCAGCAGTCGCCGGCTTGCCCGTGTCGATTACGCGGGTTACGTGCCATTCGACGAGCATCTGCGGCAGGCCTCCCGCTTGTGCCAACCGGTTGCCGGCTTGTTTCCGAACTCGCCGGCAGCCAAAGCGTATCAGACCGTGGCCAATGAACTGTTGAACTGGCCAGCAGCCGAAGACGAGTTCGGAGACGGGGGGCTCGAACATTTTGTGCAACAACTGCTACACTTGAGCCACCACATCGATCCGGTCGCTATCTACGCCTGATAGCTCCTCCAATAACGCATGTATAACGCTGCTGGTCAACTCAACAAGGATCAGCTGGTCCAGCGCTTCGCTCCGCTGGTCAAGCGCATCGCCTGTCATCTGATGGCTCGGCTGCCTGCCAGTGTGCAGGTGGAAGATCTGATTCAGAACGGGATGCTCGGCCTGCTGGACGCCATTGGCCGTTTCCAGTCCGGCATGGGAGCTCAGTTCGAAGCCTATGCGGTGCAGCGCGTGCGCGGCGCGATGCTCGACGGGCTGCGCGACAATGACTGGTTGCCACGCAGCCTGCGCCGCAATTATCGGCGCATCGAGGTCGCGATTGCCCGGCTGGAACAGGAGAACGGTCGCTCGCCGACAGAAATGGAACTTGCTGATGCTCTGGGAATGGGTCTTGCCGACTACCAGAAAATGCTGCAGGAAGCCCGAGGGCATCAGCTGATTTACCTGGAGGACATGGTTTCCGAGGGTGGCGAGGAATATCTAGAAAATCATCTGGTGGACGAAGGCGCTGATCCGTCGACGATCCTGGAAAACGAGAATCTCCGTCAGACGCTGGCGCAGGCGATCGAAGGGCTGCCGGAGCGAGAAAAGCTGATGATGGCGCTCTACTATGAGCAGGATCTCAATCTGCGAGAAGTCGGAGAAGTGATGGAAGTCAGCGAGTCACGCGTGTGTCAGTTGCACAGCCAGGCGGTGATGCGCTTGCGCGCCCGTTTGTTCGGTGCCGACGGCAGGAAGCTCGGCAGAGCCGCAAGTCATGGATAGAACCAGTGTGCTCGGTCTGCTGATCGGATTGCTGGCGATCGTTGGCGGCCAGATTCTCGAGGGGGGGCATCTTGGATCGCTATCGCAACCGACAGCCTTGCTGATCGTGGTCGGTGGTACGCTGGGGGCGGTCATGTTGCAGAGTCCCTATGCCACCTTCGTGCGCGGCATTCGCATGGTGAAATGGATGTGGTACCCCCCGCAGGTCAATCATCAGCAGTTGATCCAGCAGGTCTCGAGCTGGAGTCAGGTGTCTAGGCGCGAGGGTCTGCTGGCGCTGGACGCAATCCTCAACGAGCTCAAGGACGAGTTTACTCGCAAGGGCTTGCAGCTTCTGGTGGATGGCGCAGAGCCGGAAAGACTGCGCGAGGTTCTCGAGGTCGAGATCGGTACCTATGAACAGGAGATGAAACTTTCGGCCAGGATATGGGAGGCGGCTGGCGGTTATTCGCCGACCATCGGTATTCTCGGTGCGGTGATGGGATTGATTCAGGTGATGGAGAATCTCTCCGATCCATCGAAGCTCGGTGCCGGCATTGCCGTCGCTTTCGTCGCAACGATCTATGGTGTGGGCCTGGCCAACCTGGTGTATCTGCCGATGGCCAACAAGCTCAAGGGGCACGTCAATCGTCTCATCGTGCAGCGCGAAATGCTCGTCGACGGGCTGGTGGGTATTGCCAATGGCGATAATCCACGCATCATCGAGAGTCGCTTGCGTAGCTATGTCTTCTAATGGTCATGGCGATTTGAGACACCCCGGATCATGAAAGCCATGACCGTTTCCCTCTCTAAGGGTTCATAAGCGATGGCACGGCGAAAACCTCAGGAAGAGCAGGACAATCACGACCGCTGGCTGGTGTCATACGCGGATTTCATCACCCTGCTGTTTGCCTTCTTCGTGGTGATGTACGCGCTATCCTCGGTGAATGAGGGAAAGTATCGCATTCTGAGCAATTCGATGATCAGCGCCTTTCGCAATGTTCCCGTCAACAGCGCTGGACAAACGCCGATGATTCTGCCGCCGTCAGCGCCGGTAGTACCGAAACCGAACCTGGCAAGCAAGGCGCAGGAGGTCGCCAAACAGCAACAGCGCGAGAAAATGCGTAACGTCGCCAAGGAGATTCTGGAAGTGATGGCGCCGCTGATCGAGCAGGGGAAGGTGCGCGTTCTTGAAACCAGCCGCGGCGTGAGCATAGAAATCAACGACAGCATTCTGTTTTCTCCCGGCCAGGCACTGCTGCAACCGCCACTGGTCAAAGCCATGCAGTCGATCGCCGAAGTGCTGGTCGCTGCGGATTTTCCGATCATCATCGAGGGGCATACCGACAATATCCCGATCAAGAACACGCAGTTCCCTTCGAACTGGGAACTTTCCGCCGTGCGCGCGACCACCGTCCTGCGCCTGTTCGCCGATGCCGGCGTCGCGGCGGAGCGCCTGACCGCGATCGGTTATGCCGATACGCGTCCGGTCGAGCCGAATGTACTGGCGGACGGGCGGGCGCGCAATCGCCGGGTGACGATCCAGATCGAATCCGACATTCCCGAAAAAGGCACCGAGATCACGCCGGCTGGCCGCAATTGAAGCGGCTCCAGCGAATTCAGCGAATTCAGCGAATACGCTTGCGCATCCCGACAGGATCCCGGATTTGCCCCAGGGCAATCCGGAAACCACTGCTGAGCGGCCGGTAGGCAGGTTCGATGCGGCTGCGATTGGCAGAACGCGCGTAGCGGGCAGGGTCGCTCCAGGTGCCGCCGCGCAGGACGCGCATCTTGCCGATGATCGGGCCACGCGGGTCGATCTGTGGCTCCTCCGGGTATTCGCCATACCAGTCGGCGCACCATTCCCAGACGTTGCCGTGCATCTCGTACAAGCCCCAGGGATTCGCCGGCAAGGAGGCGACGGTCACGGTGCGTTGCCGATAGAGACCTTTGTCGCCGCCGATGTAGGGGTAATTGCCATGAAAGTTGACCTGCTCGACAGTGATCTGATTGCCGAAAGAGAACGGCGTCGTCGTCGCGGCCCGGCAGGCATATTCCCATTCGGCCTCGCTCGGCAGGCGGGCGTACAGTCCTGGAAAGCGTCGGTTCAACTCGGCGATGAAACCCTGCGCATCATGCCAACTGACGTTTTCGGCCGGATTCTGCGGGTGATCCTGGAAATGGCTCGGGTTCACCGGCCAGACCGCCAGCCAGAAGGCTTGCGTGCAGGCCGTATCGGCGAGCCAGTAGCCGCTGCTCAGCGTCACCTCGTGCGGCAATTCGGAGCAGCCCCGCTCGGCCTCGTCAGCCGGTGCTCCCATCAGGAAGTGCCCCGGTGCAATCCAGCGAAACCGCTGCTGGGCATTACCGACACGCAGTACCACCGAGAGTCCGAAGCGATCTTCAACGACGTTGCTCACCCAGGGTAGCGGGATGGGCCTGGCGGGGATGATCTCTGACATGATGGGCTTTCGTGGCGGTGTGACCGGAAATTGTCTGTCGGGGCTGCCGGGCCGCGTGATGCGGCGGACAGAATCTTCAATCAGATGCTTGCCACGACTGCCGGATCGACGCCGAATGCCACCAAGTGACAAAGGTTTTTCAGTGTACCCGCCGAACGCCCTGCCGGGAAGGCCCGTGCGCGTGCCGGAGTCGAAAACAAGGGAAGTCATCATTTTTGACCTTGTTGGAACATTGGTCAAGCCTCCAGGTCAGCCATCGCAATCGTCGTATTCGTCGTATTCATCGCAAAACCCGTACAATTACGCTGAAGTACCCAAGGTACGAGGTAGGCAATCATGGGCAGGACATGAGTCTGCCGGATGCCGACATATGCGCCAAGGAACTGCAGGATCTGGCCACCAGCATAGATATCAAGAACCATCTCGGGATAATTTGGAGTATCGACATCATGCCCATCTACGAATACGCGTGTACCACCTGCGGTAAGGAGTTCGAGAAGCTGGTACGCCAGTCCTCGCCCGCGCCTGCGTGCCCAAGCTGCCACAGCGTCGACCTGCGCAAGAAATTGTCGGCGTTTTCTGCCATAACCGGATCGGGTGCCAGCGATTTTCCTGGCCCTTGTGGAAGTTGTGGCCACCCTGACGGCCCAGGCGCCTGCCATTTTCAGTGAGATCCAGTGAGAGCTTGTATCTCTCCTCTCCACTCGCGGGAGAGGGGTCGGGGATGAGGGGGAAACGGTCATGACTTTCAGGGGGTGTCTTGCAAAGTCATGACCGTTTGGCAAGCCACTTCACACCCCATTGACAAGGAAGAACCATGACTTTTCTGATGTGGCCGCCGGCACTGGAAATCGGTCACGAACAAATCGACCGCGAGCACCGCGAACTGGTCGCGCTGCTCAATCGTGCCCATGCCGCAAGCGTTGCCGGCGACCAGGCCGAAGCACTCGATGTCCTCGTGGCACTGGAGCGCTATACCGAGATCCATTTCGCCCATGAAGAAGCGCTGATGGACGAAATCGCCTATGAATTCACCGCAATCCACCGTAGCGAGCATCGCCAGTTATTCTTCGACGTCAAGAACATGATCGACGACTCCAGCTTCGGGACTATCGACGTCGCAGCCGTTTCGCAGTTCATGCAGCGCTGGCTGCTGCGGCATATCGCTGGCCCGGATCTCCACCTCGGTGAAGCGCTTGCCCGCGCCAGGCCGGTGAATCTGCTGCCGGCGAACTCGTTGGGAGTTTCCCATTAGGGTACAGCAGCAACTACTGGCGCAGGACGTGCTCGTGCCGTCGCGTAACGCCTCCGGCTGTTGAGCAGCCCGCCGGGCTTCTCAGGCCGCGCCTTGCCGTGGCAACGTGTTCGCCGCGTGCCGCTGCCCGGTCTTCTGGCTGCCAGCGCCGCCGGTAATGAGCCGCGTGCCGCTGCGATACGTGAGATAGGCCCAGAACCAGTCGAGCATGACCGAAATGCGGTTGCGCAAGCCGACCAGGAAACCGAGATGCACCGCGCCCCAGAGCCACCAGGCGAGTCCGCCGTGCAGCTTGACGAAGCCGAAGTCCGCCACCGCCGCCTTGCGCCCGATGGTGGCCAGACTGCCCAGGTGCTGGTACTGGAAAGCGGCTGGCGCCGGGCGGCCCTCGACGTGGGCGCGGATCACCTGGGCGACATAGTCGCCGCCCTGCTTGGCCGCCGGCGCCAGGCCCGGCACCGGCGCGCCGTTCCAGGCGTTGGCGAGCGCCGTGTCGCCGATGGCGAAGACGGTCGGCAGGCCGGGTACCGACAGGTCCGGCCCGACCTTGACGCGGCCGGCCGGGTCGGCGTCCGCGCCCAGCCACTTCGCCGCCGGCGAAGCGACGACACCGGCGGCCCACAAAACGGTGCGCGCAGCGATCGTCCGGCCGTTGACCATCACGCCGCTGTCGTCGATGCTCTCGACGCGGCTGTCGAGTAGAACTTCGACACCGAGCTTCTCCAGAGCCTGCCGGGTGCGTTGCGACAAGGCCTCGGCAAAGGTCGGCAGCAGGCGCGGGCCTGCTTGCACCAGGATCACCCGTGCCGCGGCGGGGTCGAAGCGGCGGAAGTCCTTTTCCATGCCAAACTTCGCCAGCTCGGCGATGGCACCGGCGAGTTCGACACCCGTCGGGCCGCCGCCGACGATGAGGAATGTCAGCAGGCTCGCTTGCTCCACCGGGTCGTCGGTCACTTCGGCCTGTTCGAAGGCCGTGAGCAGCCGCCGCCGGACGTCGGTGGCATCTTCGACGCGCTTCAGTCCGGGGGCATAGGGCGCCCAGTCGTCGCGGCCGAAGTACGAGTGTGCCGCGCCGGTGGCCAGGACCAGGTAATCGTAGGCGATGCGCTGGCCGTCCATCCGCACTTCCTGCCTGACGGGGTCGACGCGGGTCACTTCGCCGAACAGCACGCGAACATTGAAGTGCTCGCGGAACAGGCCGCGCACCGGCGTCGCGATGTCACCGGGCGACAGGCCCGAGGTAGCCACCTGATAGAGCAGGGGCTGGAACAGATGATAGTTGTGGCGGTCGATCACGGTCACCGCCACGCGCGCGCGTCAGCGCCGCAGCACACGCCAGCCCGCCGAAGCCGGCGCCAACGATCACCACGCGCGGCACGTCGTCGAGCGAGAAGGCCGGCTGACCGGCGAGCTGCGGAAAACGCCGGCGCAGCGCGCGCTCGACCAGCGCATCCAGCGACACCGGGCCCGGACCCCACAGAGCCATCAGTGCCAGCGCCATGAACCAATAGGGATAGGCTTCGACGCCCGCTCCCAGCATGCGCACGGCGGAGATGGCCAGCATCAGCAGCAGGGCGGCCGGGCGGGTGGCGCAACCGAGCGCCAACAGTGCGGCGCAAATGAGCGGCAAGGGCGACGAGAAGACGGCTGCAGAAGTGACCGGCAACAGCGCCGCGACGTCCATTGTGCCGCCGTTCGACGCGGCGATGGCAAAGCCAGCGACGGCAGCCAGGACGGCGAGTGCCAGCCACAGCCGGAGGAGCAGGGCGTACAGCGGCGCCAGCCAGCGCGTGGCGTCGGTACACAGGCCGAGCGTCGCAGCGGCAAACGGCACCGCCGTGCGCGCCAGCCCGCGGGCGAGCAGCTGATCGAGCGACAGCGCGCCGGCGCCGCGCACGACGAACCAGAACAGCAGAGCCACCCAGAAAAGGTGCGTGTCGAGCGTCTGGTAGTTGTACTGGATGACCAGCGCCAGCGCCGCCAGCGCGAGCGCGGCCAGGCGCGTCGCCAGCCCTGCCGCGAAGAGGACAGAGCCGAGCAGTTCGATGAGTACGCCGAGCCAGGCCGCGCTCACCGGGTTCAGCCACGACACCGGATACTCGTTGGCTGCCAGATAGAGTGCGTTGTCCCAGTTAGCGGCCTTGAGAACGCCGGAGACGAAGAACACCTGCGCCAGGGTGACGCGGATCAGCAAGTCGACCAGCGGGCCGGCCGACCGTTCGAGAAAACGCAAGGCGACGACCGACAGATTCACGAGACCGGGAAGCCAGGCCAGTCGGTAAGAGAGCTTCGCTGCGTGTGGGTGGGTCATGGCTCTTGATCTCCTGTGGTTTGCGCGCCGTAGCGGCAGCGGAAGATGCAGCGCTGCCCATTTTCGTGGTGCAGCTTGCAGCACAGCACGGCTGCCGCACCCTTGAGGCGCACGTAGACCGCAGCGGCGCCGAGCATACCCAGGAGCGGTGCCGTGAAGTAGATCCAGATCGCCGTCCACTGCTGCGCCGACAGGGCCGAAGCGAAGCTGCGCGCCGGATTCATGCTCATTCCCGACAGCGGTGCCTCGAGCGTGATGTACAGCGCCACCAGCGCGCCGGCGACGAGACCCGTGTAACGATTGGTGCGCGGCGAGTTGCTGACGAACAACACGGTCAACATGAGGCCGAAAGAGATCGCCGCTTCGGCAACGAAGGCGACGGCCGCACCCTGCTCACCGGGTAGCGTCGCGACGAAGTTCACCGCCGGATGCGAAAGCACGGGCGCGTGCAGCAGCAGGGCCGCGACCGCCATCCCGGTGACTCCGCCGACGAACTGAAAGAGGACGTAGAACAGCGCGTCCCAGGGCTCGATCTTGCCGAGCCGGAAGAAGGTCAGTGTCACCGCCGGGTTGAGATGGGCCCCCGAGCGCTTGCCCCACGGCGAATAGATGAGGGTGATCGCAGTGAGTCCCATGGCGATGCCGATCAGGACGCGCCGCAGCGCGGGATCGCCGATGAGCTGCGGCAGCGGCGACGCCGGGTACTCGATCAGCGCCACGACAAGGCACGCCGAGATCATGAACAGCCCGAGACCCGCCGCCTCGATGAGATACTCGGGCCAGTGCTGTCGCAGGGCATGGCGCATGCGTGCTCGCTCCTAGACCTGCGCGGCCGGTTCGGGCTGGCGTGCTTGCTGCTGCTGCCGCCAGAAGGCCGGGATATCGACGCGATACCGGCGCTCGACCAGGTTCGCCACCAGGCCTGTCCAGCCAGTCTGGTGCATCGCGCCCAGACCCTGTCCGCTGTCGCCATGGAAATACTCGTGGAAGAGCAACAGATTCTGCCAATGCGGATCGCTTTGAAACGGCGACCCGGCGGGGAAAGCCGGCAGGCGTCCGTCGGGCGTGCGGCGGAAGATGTTCACCAGCCGCTCCGAGATCAGCCTGGCGGCCTCCTTGAGCGTGATTTGCCCGCCCTCGCAGCACGGCGCCGGCACCAGGAATCTGTCACCGTAGTAGCGGTGAAACTTTTCGATGGCCTGGACGAGCACATAATTCGTCGGCATCCAGATCGGCCCGCGCCAGTTGGAGTTGCCGCCGAAAAGCCCCGAGTTGGACTCGCCCGGCACGTACTCGATGAGCGCCTGCCCGATTCCCGGCAGCGTGCCCAGGTCGCACTGCTCGGCGTGAACGCGCGAGACGCTGCGCACGCCGAAGGGCGACAGGAACTGGCGCTCGTCCAGCACCCGCTGCAAGACCGCCTTCAGTCGCGCCGGTCCGAGCAGCGACAACAGATGTTCTTCGCGGACATTGCTCTGAATCGGGCAGTGGGTCACCTTGTGCCCGTCGAAGGTCCCCCGGTAATGGCCGACCAAAGCGGCGTGGAAGCGCGGCACGTTCTTCAGCAGGCGCTGGTCGATCACCTCGACGGCGAACAGCGGAATCAGCCCGACCCACGAAAAGACGTCGATGTGCCGGCTTTGCCCGTCGGGGCACACGACGAGATCCTTGAAGAACTGGTCCTTCTCGTCCCACAAGGTCAAACCGCTCTGGTTGTAACCGGCGATCGAGTTGGCGATGGCCATGAACTGCTCGTAGCACTGGATCGCCACGTCCTCGTAGTCGTGCATTTCGGCAGCCAGTTCGAGCGCCATCACCGTCATGTTGAGCGCAAACATCGCCATCCAGCCGGTGGAATCGGCCTGTTTCAACGAATAGCCGGCGGGCAGCGGCTGCGAGCGGTCGTATACCGAAATGTTGTCGAGCCCCAGGAAGCCTCCTTCGAAAACATTGTTGCCATCGGCGTCCTTGCGGTTCAGCCACCAGGTATAGTTCATCAGCATCTTGTGGGTGACCCGCGCCAGGAAGTTGAGGTCGGCTTTGCCACGTTGCACGCGCTCGGTGCGGAAGACCTTCAGCGCCGCCATCGCCAGCACCGGCGGGTTCACGTCGCTGAACGCCCACTCGTAGGCCGGGATCTGTCCATTGGGGTGCAGATAGGTCTCCTTGAGCAGCAGTTCGATCTGATCCTTGGCAAAGTCCACGTCCACCAGGGCCAGCGCAGCGCAATGAAACGCCAGGTCCCAGGCGGCAAACCAGGGATACTCCCACTTGTCCGGCATGGAGATGACGTCGGCTGCCTTCATGTGCCGCCAGGTGCGGTTGCGACCGTGCTTGCGGTCTGCCGGTGGCGGCAGTTGGTCGCCATCCTGCCAGCGCGCCACGTCGAAGTGAAAGAACTGCTTCGACCAGATCATGCCGGCCAGCGACTGGCGCAGGATGCGGGCGTCCTCACGGCTGCAGTGCGGTTGCAGGTCCTCGTAGAAGATCGTCGCTTCGGCCGCGCGCTGGACGAAGACCACCTCCTGCTCGTCGAATGGCGCCTGCCGTTCGCCGCGTACCAGCGTCAGTTCGATGCTCACCGTCTCTCCGGCGGCCGCGGTCAGCACGTGCCGCGCGGCGAATCGGGTGCCGCTCCGGGCGGGATTCACTGCCGCCAGCTCGCCGTTGACCACGTAACGATGGAAAGCGTCCTTGACATAGGGCGGCGCATTGGGGTGCTTCCACAGACGTTCGGCGTTGCTTTCGTTTTCGGTGTAGAGCGGTTCAGCCGGTTGCCGTCCATAGAGGAAGTAGGCGCCGAGCGTCTCCTCTTCGGCGCGCACGGCCCACTGCGTGCCACTGGGCGAGGGG
Organism: Candidatus Accumulibacter contiguus; assembly: GCF_012940005.1. GTDB lineage: Bacteria > Pseudomonadota > Gammaproteobacteria > Burkholderiales > Rhodocyclaceae > Accumulibacter > Accumulibacter contiguus. Next base: position 13,976 of record NZ_SPMX01000008.1, read on the forward strand.
GCCGCGGCCAGCAGCGGTTTGCTCACCGCTTTGGGGGCGCCCCATTCGTCCACGCTGGCGCCCCATGACCAGGTGTTGCGGAACCACAGCGTCGGCAAGACGTGCAGCGTCGCTACTTGTGGTCCGCGGTTGCTGGCGATGATGCGGATGTGAATCTCCTCGGGCGCGGCCTTGGCGTAGCGCACCTCCACGTCCCAGTAGCGCTGGTCGTTGAAGACGCCGGTGTCGAGCAGATTGAAGGGTGGATCCTGGCGGCTGCGGCGGCCGTTCTCCGCCACCAGTTGCGCGTAGGGATAGGCGGCCTGTGGGTACTTGTAGAGGTAGCGCAGATAGCTGTGCGACGGTGTGGCGTCGAGGTAGAAGTAGTATTCCTTGACGTCCTCGCCGTGGTTTCCCTGGTTGCCGGTCAGTCCGAAGGCACGTTCCTTGAGAATCGGGTCTGCGCCGTTCCATAACGCAAGGGCGAAGCACAGGCGTTGTTTTTCGTCGCAAATGCCACCCATGCCGTCTTCGTTCCACCGGTAGGCGCGCGCGCGCGCCTGGTCGTGGTCCAGGTATTCCCAGGCGCTACCGCCCTCGCTGTAATCCTCGCGCACCGTTCCCCAGGCGCGCTCGGCCAGGTACGGACCCCACAGGCGCCAGTTCTCGCGTCCTTCGTGCTGAGCCTCCAGGCGTTGCCGCTCGCTATTCAAGATCTCGTTGGCTTTCATCGTCTGCTCCACAAAAAAATGACTATCCAGCTGCTTCCGTCGCTGCACTACCAATCGGCCCGGTGTTTCGCGTCGATGCTTGCGCAGCGCTTTGCCGCTGCGCCCGCGCGAGTCGCCACCAGGCCTCCAGCGCGCAGGCCACCGACCAGGCCTGCGACGGTGCGCCACGCGGTGTATGCGGCGGCGCGCCGTCGAAGATCTCGCTGACCGTGCCCAGACCGGCGTCCAGCAGATGGTCGTGCAGCGCTTCGAGGAGCTGCTGCGCGGCTGGCGCATCGCCGCGAACACGGTACTCCGCCAGGGCGTAGTGCCCCAGTAGCCAGCCCCACACCGGTCCCTGATGATAGGATCCGTCGCGCTCCCAGACGCCGCCACGGTACTGCGGCTGGAAATCGTGATGGGCCGGATCAAGCGAGCGCAGGCCGTATGAGGTGAGCAAGGCGCGGCCGACGCGCCTCACCACGACGGCCTGCGCCGCCGGGCTGAGAGGCGAATGCGGCAGGCTCACGGCAAGGATCTGGTTTGGTCGCAGCGACGCGTCGTCGCCCGCGGGGCCGTCGAGCACGTCGAACAGTCCGCCGTTGCCGGCCATGACGAAGCGCTGGAAACCGGCGCGCGCGGCGTCGGCCAGAGCGCGGTAGGGCGTCGCCGGTTCGTCCAGGCGCTCGGCAAACTCGCTCATCGAGGCCAGCGCGTTGAACCACAAGGCGTTGATCTCGACCGGCTTGCCGATGCGCGGCGTGACCACCCAATCACCGATCTTGGCGTCCATCCAGGTAAGCTGCACGCCCGCTTCGCCGGCGCGCAGGAGACCATCGCCGGCGTCCAGCCCGATGCCGTAGCGCGTGCCGCGAACATGCCAATCGACGATTTCGCGCAGTACCGGAAACACCTCGCGCAGGCCGCTGAGGTCGCCGCTCGCCTCGACATAGGCTCGCCAGGCCTCCAGGTACCAGAGAGCTGCGTCGACGGTGTTGTACTCGGCGCTGTCGCCCACGCCGGGAAAGACATTCGGCAGCATGCCGCGGTCGACGAAGCGGGCAAAGGTGCGCAGGATGCGAGCGGCAGTGTCTGCGCGACCGGTCGCCAGCGCCAGCCCCGGCAGCGCGATCATGGTGTCGCGGCCCCAGTCGCCGAACCAGGGATAGCCGGCGATGACCGACTCGCCGTCGGGCGCGCCCAGCGTCGGGCGGGCGAAGATGAAGCTGTCGGCGGCGACGATCAGTTGATCGACCCAGCCGGGAGCAGCGGCCAACTCGGGAACCTGGTCCCTGGCGCGCTGCAGACAGCTCGCGTCGCGCGCCAGAGCCCGCGCCATGGCTACCTGGAGGTCGCTGGACGCATCGGCGTCGAGGCTGGCGACGACGCCGACCCATTCGCCACCACTCAGATCCAGTGTCGCCTCGCCGACGCAAAGATGGTTGTCGCGGTCGGGCAGGCCGCGCTCGCGCTCCAGCGGCAGGTCGAAGTGCTCGCACCAGTCGTGGCGCGCGGCGATGGACCCACCGGCCGCTTTGAGGTAGAGCGTGAACCAGTTCGGATGGCGAATGCCGAGTTGCCTGTCGTCCGCTTCGATCAACGGCTCGAAGTCCCCCGGCCGGCTGCTGCCGTGGTGATCACGCGCATTGACCAGCAGAGCGACTTGCAGCGTGAGCTTGCGTTGGGCGGTCTTTCCGGACAGCATACGGAAGGCGACGTAAGTGGTGTCCGCCCCATGTTCCATCCACACGCGTTGTTCGATCGACACGTCGCCGACGGCGAAACGCCATACCGGCATGCGGCCCTGCAGGCGGAACGACTCGATATGTACGTATCCCGCCGGCGCGATGGTTCCGTCGCCCCAGCGATTGGTGAACAGCGGCGTGCGCTGTTCGCCGTCGATCAGCGTCGCATCGGCCTTGGCGAATACGAGGTAACGCCCCAGCGGTGGCTGCAGCGGCGCCACCAGCAGCCCGTGATAGCGGCGTGTGAGTGAGCCGGCGACGGTACCGGCGGCGTAAGCGCCGCGGCCGTTGGCCAGCCACCACTCGCGGCGCTCGGCCTGATCCGGTTGGCCGCAGACTTCTCGGCCAAAACGCACGACAGTGGGTAATTGGATGGTCATCTCAGCCTCCGTCGTGCGCCACGGTGAATCCGCCCGCGGCTTTCCTGCCGGCCAGGACGGTGCTGCCAAGATGGCTTGCCAGGCGCAAGCCCCAGGCATAAATGGTGAGCGCCGGGTTGGCCCGGCTGGAGCGCGGCAGCACGCTGCCATCGGCGACGTACAGGTTGCCCATGCCGTGCACCTTGCCGTGCGCATCGACGACGGAAGTCGCCGGATCGTTGCCGGTTACCAGCGTGCCACAGGCATGGGCGGTGCCCTGCAGTGGAATCGCCCTGACCAGCGCGACATAGCCCAGTCCAAGCAACTGGCGTTGCAGCGTACGCACCAGGCGCCGGTGCTCCGCCTGCGCGGCAGGCAAGCGGGCCAGGTCATAGTCGAGCAGGGGACGATCGCTGCCCTGCGCCGTGGCGACGACGCGATTGTCCGGATGCGACCCGTCTTCGGTCTGCAGGAACAGGCCATAGACCCTCTTGGCGATCGGCGCCGCCAGCCAGTCCGGCACGAAGCGGGGCATTTGGCTGCGCACGATCTCCTCGGCCAGATTGCCGCCGAGCGTCTGGACGGTACTGTGCGGCATGTCGTCGTGCAGCAGGAGCAGCGTCTTGCACAACACGTCGGTAACCGGACGGTGTGACAGCGCGAGCATGGCCGTCAGCACGTGCGCCTTGTAATTGCGGCCCACCTGGCGATAACTCGGCAGCACCTGCGCCAGACCCGTACGTTCCAGGTAGGACTGCAGCAGGCGAGGGCTGTGCAGTGTGCCGGCGGCGATCACCACCGCGGCCGCGTAATGGCGACTGCCGTCCTCGCACTCGACCCCGCTCACGCGGGTGACGTCGCCGCCGGTAGCGATGAACCCGGACACCGCTTTGCCGGTGAGTACGGTCAGGTTCGGCTTGTGGCTCACTCGCTGTAGCAGTGACGATTCGGCATCGCACTTCAGCCCGCGCACCGAGGCGAAGGCGTCGAAGTGGCGCGCTTCTTCGGGATGGGAGAGGATGTCCGCCGCCAGGCCAAGGGACATCGGCTGTCGACGCCATTGCGCATCCCGGCGCCGCAGACCGGAGACGATCTGCTGGAAGTTGGCCTCGATCCCGAACTGGCGCACGCCGAGAAGCTGCTCGGCTTCGTCATAGAACGGTGCCAGTTCCTCGTAGGGGAAAGGCCAGGCGAGGCAGGCGTGATCCGCATCGGCGGCAAATTCGTGGGCGGCGAAGCGCAACAGGGCGGCACCGTACCACTTGGTCTTGCCGCCGAGGTTGAAGTGTTCCTCGGGCACGATCGTCGCCCCATGGCGATCGAACCAGGGCTCGTCGCTGAGAAACATGCCGCGCCGCAGAACCTTGTCGGCGTCCAGGGTGCTGCCGTCCCTGGGCAGGGCCATGCCCTTTTCCAGCAGCAGCACGCGCTTGCCCGACTGCGTCAGGTGATAGGCAGCGGCACAGCCGCCGGCACCGGAGCCGATGATGATCACGTCGTAGTCCATGTCACGCCCGCCTTCAATACACAGCCGCCGGCGCAATCACCGCGGTTCTTGCGCCGCGGGTCCGCGCCTGGGTCAGGGTGCACCGTGAGTCCATGTTCACCCTCCTTCCCGGAATTCGGGATACAGGGTCATGCCGCCGTCGACATACAACGTTGCGCCGGTGACGTAGTCGGAGTGATCCGAAGCGAGCCACACGGCAGCCCTGGCGATATCGCGCGTCTCGCCGACCCGGTAGTAGGGGATGAGCTTCAGCAAGGCCGCTTCCGCCTGCGCCGTCGCCCACGCCGAGGTATTGATCGGCGTCTTGATTGCGCCCGGCGAGATGGCGTTGACGCGGATCTTCTGCATCGCCAGTTCCTGCGCCATGGTTTTCATCAGCATCGCGACACCACCCTTGCTCGCCGCATAGTTGGCGTGCCCGGCCCAGGGGATGACGTCATGGACCGACGACAGGCAGATGATCTTGCCCAACGAGCAGGACAATTGCGGCATCAGCCCGCGGCGCAGGAACTCGCGCACCGCTGCACGCGCACACAGGAACTGGCCGGTGAGATTGACGTCGATCACCTTGCGCCATTGGGTCAGGGTCATTTCGTGAAAGGGCGCGTCCTGCTGCAAGCCGGCATTGTTGACCACGATGTCGAGCGAGCCCAGCTCGGCAACGGCCTGCTGGAACATCGCCTGCACCTGCTCTTCGCTGCTGACGTCGGCTTTGATGGCGAAAGCGCGACCGCCGGTAGCGCAGATTTCATCGACCACCCGCTGGGCATTTTCATCGTCGGCGACGTAGTTCACCACCACGGCCGCGCCGGCTTCTGCCAGACCTTTGGCGATCGCTTCACCGATGCCCGAGTTGGCACCCGTCACCATGGCTCGCTGACCGTCGAGCGTCGTTTCCCGGATGTTGGTCTGATGCATCCGCATTTCGCACACTCCGCATGATTCAGTCATCACGTCACCTCAGCAGGCAAGAAATTTGCGGCGGATCAGATGATCCAGGGAGAGCTTGCCCGGACCGTGAAACAAGGTCACCAGCAGCAGCAGGCCCCAATACTGGTGATCCTTGAGGCCGACCTCGGACAGGTCGGGATACGAGATCACGGCGATGATGTTGAACACGAACAGTACCGCGGCAGACGCACGCGCGCCCAGGCCCAGCACCAGCAGCACGGGCATGAACAGTTCGACGCCGGTACCGAGGTAGGCAGCCACTTCTGGCGGCAGGCCGGGGACCGCGTATTCGTTTTCGAACAGCGCGACGGTGGACGACCAGGAAGCGATCTTGCTCAACCCCGACTGGAAGAAGACGCTGCCGATCAGCAGGCGGATGCCGAAGTCAAGGCCTGGCGCCAGCCATTCGGCGGCGCGCAGCGCGAGTTGTGCCCAGCGCACGATACGGCCGGGATGGTCGGCGGGTGCGCTGATGCCGCCGTTTCGATTCGCTACGAGATCCATTTCACTCTCCTTCAGGATGGGTCGGCGCCGCCCTGTCCGTTGCGACCGCATCGGACAGGGCGTATGCCAGTCTTACTTGCCCGCGGCGCCGCCGGGTTTGGCATGCGCGCTGGTGGTGACCGTACCGCCGGCGATCTTGTCGCAGGTTCCCTTGGGCACGTACACCCAGGCCTCCGGGTCACGGTCCACCTTGGCGGTTCCGGCGCACGAACTCTTGCTCGTGCCGCAGTCGTTCTTGCCGGCCTTGACGATGCCGGCGCACTTTTCGTTATCGCCGGCAGCAGCGATGGCCTGGCTACTTGCCGCACTGACGCCGAGAGCCAGCAGACCGGCGATTGCACTACGGATGATTTGCTCTGAGTGGTTCATTGTTGCTTCTCCTTACAGGTTGATACAGGTTGATTGAAGAGATCAGACAGGATGGCATCCCATCTGTGGTCAGTATGCAGAGCGGACTTCACGCCCTGTTCACCGAAAGATCACGTTTCTGTAAACGCGATCGTTGGCTACCTTGCCCGCGACCGGGCGGGGCCACCGACCCGATCGCAGTGCTGGTCGGGACGACGAACCCCGCCAGCGTGCTATCGCTTACCCGCTGCACCAGAAAGGCCGCGAGGTCAAAATTCGCATCGACCGCGCGCGCTGCGTCCAGCGCACCCCGAAGCGGCATGCCCTGCATCAGCGCCGCCAGCAATGCGAACTCGGGGTCGCCGACGGGCTCGATGGCCACCGCATCACCCCGACGGTGGATCAGCAGCCGCACGCCACCCGCGCTGAGGTCGACCGTCACGCTCTCCGCAGCGTCGGGCTGATTGGCCGCCCAGATGCGGTCAACCGGGAAAGGCGATGCCAGGAGCCGGCAGCTCGGGTGTAACTGGAAGTGCAGTGATGGCAGCGCGGCTTCCGCCACCGTCATCAACCGGTCGATCGCCATCGCACTGCCGTCGGCGGCATGAAACGATTCATGCCAGCTCCACTCCAGCCGCGCCACGTCGCCGAGATAGGGCAAGCCGGCCGCCGGGGGAAATTGCTCGAGAAAAGCGGCGAACTCGCCACCAAAACCATGCAGGTTACCCTGGCACGACGGATGGCACGGGATGTAGCGGTCGGCGGCGAAACGGAAGAAGTCCTCTCCCACCAGTCGCTCGATGACCGGATAGACGTCGCGGAGCGCCTCACGATAGTTGTGGACGATGTTGTTGCGGTAGATCGCCAGTCGCGCCGCCGGCGCCATGCCGTTGGCGCAGATGAATCGCTCGGCCGTGACGTCGGTCGTGTCGAACATGCCGCGCACGAAAGCAAGCTCCAGTTCACGCAGCGTGGGCATGTCTTTCTCCACGCATGCGATCGGCGGTAGCCGCCTCCTGCAACAGTACCGCCAGCGGCGGCAGGTCGGTATCCCACTCGATCAGGGTCGGCCGCGCACCGATGATCTCGACCGCCTCAGCGTAGAGCTGCCACACCGGGTCGGCGACACGGGTGCCGTGCGTATCGATGAGGAGGCCGGCGATCCGGTCGAAGCCCGCGAGGTGCATCTCGCCGACCGCTGCCGCCGGCACCGCCTTCAGGTAGCGCCGTGCGTCGAAGCCGTGATTGCAGGCGCTGACGTAAATGTTGTTGATGTCGAGCAGGATGCCGCAGCCGCTGCGAGCGGCGACTTCAGCAATGAAGTCCCACTCGTCGATCGTCGAATGCGAGTACTGCAGATAGCTGGAGACGTTCTCGACCAGGATTGGACGGCCGAGCGCCTCCTGCGCCTGGCGCACGTGCGCGCAGACCACGGCCAGGGCCTCTTCGGTATAGGGCAGCGGCAGCAGGTCATTCACGTGCCTGCCGGCAACGCTGCTCCAGCACAGATGCTCCGACACCAGTCCGGGTTCGATGCGCGCCATCAGGGTCTTCAAGGCCCGCAGATGCTCCTGATCGAGGCTGTCCGTCGTGCCCAGCGACAGCCCGACACCGTGCAGGCTGATTGGATACTCGGCGCGGATGCGCTCCAGGTAGTGCAGCGGCTGGCCGCCGCCACCGAAGTAGTTCTCGCTGTGCACTTCGAGCCAACCGATGGCCGGTAGCGTGGCGAGGATTTCGCGGTAGTGCGGCGCGCGCAGCCCGACCCCACTGCGCGCCGGAATCCCCGTGGCAAGCGGTCGGCTGCGCAGCGCGCCTGGCGCAGTAATGCGGCCATGGCTGACGACAGTTTCGGTTGTAGCAGGCATGTGCATTGTCCTCATCGAGCGGGCTGGGGTGGCAGCCGGAGTGGCCGCCGGGGTAACCCTGTCTCCCTGGTTGTTGTGCATCGTCGAAAGCAGTATGGCGGCTGAAAATCACGGATGTGTCACGCAGCGCTCAAGCTTCGGTCACATCGGCAGGTACCGACCAGCCCCAGCGATGAGAGGCCGGCAACACTCGGCAGAAACTTGAATCCATTGCGCACTTCGCCTATGGTTGAGCCTGTGAAAGCTGCGCGAAGGACGACTGGAGGACGCTTCGTGATCAACTTGCGATGGAAAATCCTGCTGCCACCCGGCCTGTTCGGCGTTCTTGCGGTGGCCTATTTGGCATGGGGCTGGCTACCGGAAGTGATGCTGCCGGGCGGGCGGACGGCTTTGGCGATGGCCGCGTTGGCGACCGCAACGGCACTCCTGGTGGTCAGCGCGATCGCCGTCGATCGACAGGTCATCAAGCCCCTGGCGGGCCTTGCCCTTGACCCTGGCGAAGCTTCCGATTCAGGTGATCTGGTCATTGCCAGTCGTTCTGCGACCGATGAAATCCAGACCGTCAAGCTCACGATCGAAGCGCTCACTGATGCCGCCGCCAGGCAGCGGCGGCATCAGTGCGCGGCCGAGCAGCGGTGCCGGGAGATAGAGGCCGCGCTGCAGTTGAGCGAAGAGCGCTACGCGCTCGCCCTGCGCGGCAGCAGCGACGGCTTGTGGGAATGGAATCTGGCGAGTGGCGAAATGCTGCTTTCGCCGCGCTGGAAGAGCATGCTCGGGTTCGCCGACAGCGACTTGCCCGACTGCCGGGAGCAGTGGCGGGAGCGCATTCATGCGGCCGATCTTGCGACGGTGGAAGCCGCCCTCCAGGCCAACCTCGAGAGCGCCGGCGAGCCCTACGAACAGCAATATCGCATGCTGCATCGGGACGGCAGTACGCGCTGGATACTGTCGCGGGGAACGGTCGTCCGTCATGCCAGTGGCAAGGCTTATCGGATGGTCGGGCTGGATACCGACATTACACGCATCAAGCGCTTTGAAACCATCCTCAACGAGATGGCGGAAGGCACAGCAGGCGCCGCCGGCGATGCCTTCTACCGCACCCTGGTGCAACATTTCGCCTGCGCGCTACAGGTCGCGTGTGCCTTCATCACCGAGTGCGCGGATTACCCGACGAGCCGCCTGCGGACGCTGGCCTTCTGGTCCGAGCACGCCTTTCTCGATGATTTCGAGTATGACCTGCCGGGTACGCCCTGCGAGACCGTTGTCAAGGAAGGGCGCGTCTGCTTCCACCCGCAGAACGTGGGAACGACTTTCCCTGTCGAAGCGGGCTATGAGGGATATCTCGGAATTCCGATCTTCGCCAGCGACGGCAGGGTCATTGGCCACCTCGCTTTTCTCGACACCAGGCCGATGGGTGACGAGATGCTGGTCGAGTCCATCTACCGCGTCTTCGCGGCGCGGGCAGGGGCCGAGATGGAAAGGGAGATGGCTCTCGAAATGCTGCAACAACAGGCGGCGAAGCACTCTGCCGGACAACCGCAAGGGAGCCAACATGGTACGACAGGTTCTGGTAGTTGAGGACGACGAGGACATTGCCCGGCTGATCAAGCTCCAGCTCAGCGAGCTGTCGTGCGCGGTGAAGACCGCCTACGACGGGATTGTCGGCCTCGCCGAAGCGGAGTCGCGGGATTATGACCTGGTGATTCTCGACCGGATGCTCCCCGGCATGGACGGACTGGAGATTTGCCGCCGCATTCGCGGCAAGAGCACCTATACGCCTATTCTGATGCTGACGGCAAAATCCACCGAGCTCGATCGCGTTCTCGGCCTCGAGATGGGCGCCGACGACTACCTCACCAAACCCTTCAGTCTGCTCGAGCTCGCGGCGCGGGTGAAAGCCATTTTTCGCCGCGTGGACCACCTTGCCCGTCCGGCCGAACAGGGCAAGGTACTTGACTCGGGGCCGCTTACCGTCGATGTGGAACGGCGGCAAGTGACTCTGGCCGGCAAGCCGGTCGATCTCACCGCCAAGGAGTTCGACCTGCTGTTGTACTTTGCCGAGCATCCGGGCCGCGTCTACAGCCGTGCCCAACTGCTCGACAAGGTATGGGGCTATAGCCACAGCGGTTACGAGCACACCGTCAATGCGCACATCAACCGCCTGCGCGCGAAAATCGAGCCGAATCCGAACCAGCCGGAGTTCATCCTGACGGTATGGGGTGTGGGCTACAAATTCCGCGACCAGAGCGCCGGCTGAATGTCCATGTTGCGGTCGCTCTACGGCAAGCTGGCGATCGCTCTCATGTTGATCTTCTTTGCCCTCGGCGCCGCTTTCATCGTGGCGACGGAGCAGATGCTCGAGGGCCGCCGCCTGCTCGAGCTGGCCGCCGATCTGGTCATTGGTGCCATCGCCTTCTCCCTGCTCGCCGCCTTGATCGTCTTCAATCTGCTGACTCGGCGCTTGCGTCTGCTGGCCGCCCAGATGGATGCGTTTCGCACCCACGGCCTGAGCCAGCCGATGCGCGGTCTGACTGCCAGGCCGGAAGGCGACGAGATCGATCGCCTGGTCATCGCATTCCAGGAAATGTCGGACCGAATTGCCTCGCAACTGCGGGCACTCGAACGTAACGACGAGCAGCGCCGGGAATTGCTCGCCAACGTGTCGCACGACCTGCGCACGCCGCTCGCGTCGATGCAGGGCTACCTGGAGATCCTGCTCCTGAAGCATGGCGCGCTGTCTCCCGACGAGGCACGCAGCTACCTCGAGATCGCTGCCAAACACAGCGACCGACTGGGCAAACTGGTGCGTGACCTGTTCGAACTCACCAAGCTCGAGGCCCACGAAGTCTGCCCGCAAGCGGAAGCCTTTCCGCTGACCGAGCTGGTGCAGGACGTCTTGCAGAAGTTCCAGCTCACAGCCGAGCAGCGTGGCCTGCGCCTCGAACATCGCTTTGCCAGCGCGGTGCCGGCGGTACGGGCCGATATCGGCATGATCGAGCGCGTCCTGGAAAACATGCTCGAGAACGCCATCCGCCACACGCCCGCCGGCGGCACGGTGCGCATCGAACTGGCCGCCGAGGCGGAGCACGTGCTGGTCAGCATCAGCGACACCGGTCGCGGCATTGCCCCCGAGGATCTGGCGCAGGTCTTCGACCGCTACTACCGCGCCGACCGTGGTGAGTTCGGCAGTGCCGGCCACGCCGGTCTGGGTCTGGCGATCACCAGGAGGATCGTCGAACTGCACGGTGGAAGCATTGCCGTGGACAGCGCCGCCGGGGTTGGCACCACCTTCCGCTTCGGCCTGCCGGCCGTGCCGTGGCACGGCTGAAACCCAGGGTCGCGGTTCACGCGCCCGGACCACAGTCCAGGCAACGCTCGACGGGCGGCGGCCCCATGCGCAAGGCGCGCTGCAGCCCGCGCAGCGCCGTTCGCAGGCCCTCTTCGATGACCGGGTGGTAGAAGGGACTGTCGAGCATCGCCTGCACGCTGTCGCCTCGCTGCACCGACCAGGCCAGCAGATGCCCCAGATGCTCCGCCGCCGGACCGAGCATTTCGGCACCCAGCAGGCGACCGCTACGGCGCTCGGCATAGAGATGCAGGGCACCGCGATTCTTCAGCATGACGCGGCTGCGGCCCTGATCTTCGAACGAGACCCCACCCACCGCGAAGTCCAGCCCCGAGTGCAGCAACTGTGCGTGGCTCTGTCCGGCGAGCATGATCTGTGGATCGGAGAACACCACCGACAACGGGGCGCGCCGCGGACGCACGCGCACGTCGGGGAAGCGGCCGGCATTGTCACCGGCGATGCGGCCTTCGTCGGCCGCCTCGTGGAGGATCTCCCGCTCATGGGTGGCGTCGCCGGCGATGAAGACGTGGCTGTCGGCGATCTGGCCGGTACCGGGATCGAACAAGGGCACACCGCGCGTGTCCAGCGGCAGGCCGCTCTGCTGCAAGCCGAGCGCCTGCAGATTGGGAGGGCGGCCGCTAGCCGCCAGTATCCACTCGTAGCGCTGTTCAGCGGCCGCATCCTCGTCACCGACGCGGACGGCGACCTCGTTGCCGACACGCTGCAGGTGCAGGTCGGACGCGCCCAGGCGCATCGGCAGTTCCTGTGCGAAGACCTTGCGCGTTGCGGACTGCAGGACGGGGTCGGTGAGCGGGCCGACGCGCTCGCTGCGGCCGTAGAGACCCACGCGCACGCCCAATCGATGCAAGGCCTGCGCCAACTCCAGGGCAATCACCCCGGTACCGAGAACGGCGACGGACTGCGGCAGCGATTGCCAGGCAAAGACATCGTCGTTGACGATCAGCCGGTCGCCGGCGGCCTCGCGCCATTCGGCCGGCACGTTCGGGTGCGAGCCGCTGGCAATGACGATGCGCCGCGCCGTTACGCGCGTGTGCTCGCCAACCTGCAGCGTGTGGCCGTCGAGAAAACGGGCGTGACCGCGCAAGCGGTGCTCTGCCGGCCAATGTTCCACCGCCTCGGTGACGAAGCCGACAAAGCGGTCGCGTTCATCGCGAACGCGCTGCATGACGGCGGCGCCATCGATGCGCAGCGAATCGACGACGACACCGAAGGCGTCGGCGTGCCTTGCCGCATGCGCGGCCTCGGCGGCGGCAATCAGCAGCTTGCTGGGCATGCAACCGACGCGCGCGCAGGTCGTCCCGTACGGCCCTCCCTCGATCACCAGGACGCTGCGGGTATGCGCCAGCGCGGCGCGGTAGGCGGACATTCCGGCGGTACCGGCGCCGATGATGGCGACATCAACTTCCAGTGTATTCATGGGCCTTCCCTTTCTCGAGTCCGTCGTTGCCGATGCCCGCTGCTGCCGGGAATCGGTATCATCCACGCGTTACAAGTCGAGCACCAGACCCGCCGCGTTGCCGGCACCTGCCGCCGGCACCGAGCAGCAAATCAGAATCTCGTCCGTTGCCAATGCGACGGCCGGCGGCGACACATAGCTGACCTGGCCTGCCAGTATCCGGGTCTTGCAGGTGCCGCACGAACCGCCCCGGCAACTGAATTCCGGCGTCAGCCCGCGCGCCTCCGCCAGCTCGAGCAGGCTGCCGCCACCCGGTTGCCAGCGTGCCTCCTTGGCTGACCGCGCAAACACGACTGCGACGGACGTTTCGGCTACCGGCAGGGCGGGCTGGTGGTTTTCCATGACCGCTTCCGTCACCCGTCGGCGCAGCGATGAAGGGCCAAACTGCTCGACGTGAATTCGCTCGTCGGCAATCTGCATTGCCCGCAGGCCGTCGTACAGGTCCTGAGCAAACGCCGCCGGGCCGCACAGGTAGAAATCGAAATCGTCGAAGGGCAGGATGGCTTTCAGCAAGGGCAGGTCGATGCGGCCCTGAACATCATAGTCGCTGCCGAGAACGGCCGTGGGTTCGGGCTGACTGAGAATGCGCACCGCCTCGACCGCACCATCGGCACGCTCGACCAGATCCTGCAGTTCGCTGTCGAAGGCGCGCTCGGCCAGGGTGCGCGACGCATGCACGAAGAATGTCCGGCGTACACGGCGGGTACGCACGCCTTCGTACACCACCTCGCGGAGCATGGCGAGCATGGGGGTGATTCCCACCCCGGCGGGTGCGAACGAAAGTGTTGGGCGAGTCCCGCTCTGATAATTGTCAGCGACGTGAGCAAACGTAAGGAAATTAGCGGAGAGTTGCGATAGAGTAGGGAACCCATCCACGGAGAGAAGCCATGCCTAAGATTTCCCACATCGAACCTTGCGATTCCAGAGACTTGGTGGCCCGTTTGGAGGCTAATCCAAAGATACTGGCGAAAGTGCTAGAGATGCTGGAGTTGGTGGAGAACGCCGAAGGGGATC
>NZ_SPMX01000080.1 GCF_012940005.1 Candidatus Accumulibacter contiguus
ACGCTCGCCGTTGTTTCAGCAGGACTTGCAAGCGCTTGCCAATCGGCTCAAGNTGGAAATTCGGATCGCCCACTTCCCGCCGTATTGCTCCAAGCACAATCCGATTGAGCACCGCGTCTTCCCCCATGTCACGCGCGCTTGCGAAGGCGTCGTATTTGAAAGCGTGCCTCTGGTCAAACAACTGATCGAGCGTACCCAGACTCGAACTGGACTTCAGGTCACCGTCGATATTATCGATCGCGTCTACGAAACCGGACGGAAAGCGGCGCTTGATCTCAAGGCATCCCTGCGCATCGTCGCCGATGCACTACTGCCCCCATGGAATTACACCATCCTGCCAAATTCAACAGCATAAAACCGGGAAGTTATTTCGTGGGCGTTCCGAAGTTCCCCATGATGCCCAGCGAGGTGATCGCGGCGACCATGTGTCCGCTGTGATCGAAGACTGGGGCGCTGAAGCCATTGATCCCCGGTGTGACGCTGCCCGAAGCGCGCGAGATGCCGTGGCTGCGGATTTCGTCGAGTTGCCCGGTGAGCGCTTCGAATACCGCTGCCGGCTGCGCATTGCTTGCCTCGGCAGTCGCCCGCACTTCGGCGTCGAGCATTTTCCTGAGATACGGCGAACGATAGAAAGCCGCGAAAGCCAGACCAGTGGCCGACGAAGTCAGCGGCAGCACGACGCCGGTTCGCAGGGTGATCGTCACCGGGCCGCCGGCTTCGACCCAGCGCACACAGGTAGCGCCGTGATTGCCCCACATGGCGAGCGCCACTGTTTCACCACTACGTTCGCAGAGGTCGTCGAGCACTGGCCCTGCCAGTCGCACGGGATCGAGCCGCGCCAGACTTGCGAGCCCGAGTTCGAGCGCAAACTCTCCGAGATCGTAGCGGCCGGTATTCGCGTCCTGTTCGACCAGCCCCATGCGCATGAAGCTCACCAGGTAGCGGTGCGCCTTGGCCGCCGGCATGCCGGCGTTACGGGCGACGTCGCGCAGCATCATCGACCGCCTGCCGGCCGCCAGCGCCCGCAGCAAGCGCGTGCCGACTTCGATCGACTGGATACCTTGTCGTTGTTTGGTCGGTTCAGTGCTGATGGTCTCGGACATTGGCCTGTTGCAGGGATCAGGCCAGCGCCTGCAGCGCGGCGGCGTAGTCGGGTTCGTCCTTGATTTCGGCAACCAACTGGCTGTGCAGCACGTGGTCGTCGGCATCGAGAACTAGCACCGCACGCGCCGCCAGCCCCGCCAGCGGACCATTGCTCAAGGCCACGCCGTAGGCTTCGAGAAAATCGCGACCGCGCATGCAGGACAAAGTCAATACCTGGTCCAGTCCTTCGGCACCGCAAAAGCGGCTCTGCGCGAAGGGCAGGTCGGCAGAAATGCAGAGTACCACCGTATTGCTCAACCTCCCTGCCATTTCGTTGAACTTGCGCACCGAGGTGGCGCAGGTCGGCGTGTCGATGCTGGGAAAAATGTTGAGAACCTTGCGCTGGCCGGCAAAACGGCTTAGCGAAACGTCGGCCAGATCCTTGCCGACCAGCGTAAAGGCCGGTGCTGTCTCGCCCTTTTGCGGGAAGCTGCCATGGACCTGAAACGGTTTGCCGCCTAGCGTTACTGTGCTTGTCATGTGGATTCCTTATCGGGAGTGAAGTGTAAAGGGGACTGCCGTCGACCATGCTGGCAGCGTTGCTTGGGCATTCGTTTGCGTCCGGAGTTCAGCTGCTGTCGGCTGTCCATGCCGGCTTACTTGACGCGCATGCCGGGCTTTGCACCGGCATCGGGTGAGAGCAGAAAGATACCCGGTGTCTGACCGTCTGGGTCGGAGGCGGCCAGGAGCATGCCCTCAGACAGGCCGAACTTCATCTTGCGCGGCGCCAGGTTGGCCACCATCATCGTCAGCCGGCCGACCAGCGTGGCCGGATCGTAGGTGGCCTGGATGCCGGCAAAGACCTGCCGGGTGCCGAGCGTGCCTACGTCGAGCAGCAGGCGAACGAGTTTGTCGGAGCCTTCCACTGGTGTGGCTTCGCTGATGCGTGCAATGCGCAGGTCGACGCTCATGAAATCGTCGATACTGATGTGCGGCCCGGTGCTGGCACCGACGGCAGCCTGCGCGACGGCGACGGTGGCCGCCTTCTCCTGCCGCTCGGCGTGCTTCTGCGGGGCGGCTTGTGGGGGTGACGCCAGAGATTCACGGTTGGCCAGAAGCAGTGCATCGACCTGTCTCTTGTCGACGCGTGTCAGCAGGTGCCGATAAGCGTTGATCGCATGCCCGGCAGCGAGGACCGTGTTGCTGTCCTCCCAGACCAAGGGGGCGACATTGAGGAAGGCTTCTGCCTTGGCGCCGAGCGCCGGCAATACCGGCTTCAATAGAATCGCGAACAGCCGGAAGAGGTTCAGGGCGTTGCTGCAAGCGACCTGCAAATCGCTTTCGCGACCCGCATGCCGGGCCAGTTCCCAGGGCTTGACGCTGTCGATGTACTGATTGGCAAGGTCGGTCAGGGCCATGATCTCACGGATCGCCTTGCCGAATTCGCGCGCTTCATAATGGTCGGCGATCGCCGTCCGACGTTCGCGGATGGCCTGGATCGCCGGCAGCGATTCGTCACAGGTGCACAGCTGGCCGGCGAAGTGTTTGACGATGAAGCCGGCCGAGCGGCTGGCGATGTTGACGAACTTGCCGACCAGGTCGGAATTGACACGGGCGATGAAATCGTCGAGGTTGAGGTCGATGTCTTCCATCGAACCCGAAAGTTTGGCTGCATAGTAGTAGCGCAGCCACTCCGGGTCGAGGCCTTGCACCAGATAGCTTTCGGCGGTGATGAAGGTGCCTCGCGACTTGGACATCTTGGCGCCATCGACGGTCAGGAAACCATGTGCGAAGACCTTGCTTGGCGTACGGTAGCCGGCATTTTCGAGTTCCGCCGGCCAGAACAGCGCATGAAAGTAGAGGATGTCCTTGCCGATGAAGTGATATAGTTCGGCGGTCGAATCCGGCCGCCAGTACTCGTCGAAATCGAGGCCTTCCCTGGTGCAGAGATTCCGGAAAGAGCCCATGTAGCCGATCGGCGCGTCGAGCCAGACGTAGAAGTACTTGCCGGGAGCGTCGGGGATTTCGAAGCCGAAGTACGGTGAATCGCGCGAGATGTCCCAGTCGGTGAGCCTGTTCTCGCCTTCGCTTCCGAGCCATTCCTGCAGCTTGTTGGCCGCTTCGTTCTGCAGTCGACCCTCGCCCTGCGTCCAGCGCCGTAGAAAAGCCTGGCAGCGTGGATCCGACAGCCGGAAAAAGAAATGTTCCGATTGCCGCAGCTCCGGCCTGGCGCCGGAAACCGCTGAATAGGGGTTTTTCAGCTCGTTGGCGGTATACGCCGAGCCACAGCTCTCGCAGTTGTCACCGTACTGGTCGTGCGCACCGCATTTCGGGCATTCGCCCTTGATGAAACGATCTGGCAGAAACATCTGCTTGAGTGGGTCGTAATACTGCTCGATGGTGCGTGTCTCGATCAGGCCGGCCGCCTGCAGACGCGCGTAGATTTCGTTGGCGCAGGCACGGGTTTCCTCGGAATGTGTCGTATCGTAGTTGTCGAAACCGACGTGGAAGCCAGCAAAGTCGCGCGTATGCTCGCCATGTACGCGTTCGATCAGCGCCTCCGGAGTAATTCCCTCTTTCTCGGCACGCAGCATGATCGGCGTGCCATGTGTATCGTCGGCGCAGACGTACCAGCATTCCTGTCCGCACATTTTCTGGAAACGTACCCAGATGTCGGTCTGAATGTACTCGACCAGATGACCAAGGTGGATTGCGCCGTTCGCATACGGCAGGGCGGAGGTGACGAGAATCTTGCGGGTCATTGGCTTTGGCGCAACCGGGTCAAAGGCGCATTCTACCAAAGCGGAGTCAGGCAGGTGACTGATCGTTATACCGAGCAATCTCGTAGTCGCTGCCAGTTGACTCTACCTCCATCGGAGTCAGCAGATGGAGACGGCCATCCTGGCTGAAATCCAGGGTCTCGCGCACACTGAAGCTCCCCAGGGGCAGCACGATGCGTACGATGCCAGGCACTTCGCCATCGTGCAACCAGATGCCGGGAATGGCGACGGCTGCCGAGAAACCACTGCGGCGTGGTCGCAGCTCAATGCTCTGTGCCTGCCGCGCGAGCAGTTGCACACCCAGGTTGGCGCGTCCACCGGCCAGTCGGTTGAAGCGCCTGGCCATTCCCAGCAGCCAGTTATCGCCACCTTCCACTTGCATGCAGAGCAGCGAGCCCAGCGTGATCCGGTCGGTCGATGAATCGTCGAAGCAGGTGCGCAGCCCTCCGAGGCTGACGTTTTCGACGACCCAGCTTTGCGCCTCCGCTTGCAGACTCGCCGCTGCGCCAGAAAAGACCGTATAGCTGTGGTCGAAACCCGGCAACACGGCCATTCGCGTCGCTACCGTATGGCGCTGATGGCGTCGCTGTGGCGGTTGCAGTGCCCAGCAAACGCGCAAATGGCGCAATACCGGCAGCAAGGCTTTCTGCGTAAATTCACCACCGAGATTGAGGCTGGCCGGAACCTCGTCGCGTTCGACCACATGGATCAATTCTTCGAGTCCAGCGAGCGCCTGCCCCGGCGAGAAGAAGCGCAGGCCGGGTCTTGCCGCGCCGGGTTGACGAGCCAGCCGCGCCGGTGCCGAGCCCCTTGTCGCGTCGACCCAATATATGCTCCCTGCTCGGCAATCCGGCGAACACACAAAGGCGGGCAGGAAATGTGCGATCAGTCGATCAGCCAGTTCGATCTGTTGCGGTACCAAGCTATCCATCGAAGAGGTAGAGAACACCAGGGCGTGCAGATATTGCTGGGCGACACTGCTCGAGCTCATGGGGCCGGGATACAGCGGTACCGGCTTCTGTGCGTGGCCAGCCGCTTCGGCCGCCAGAACGGTTCTCCCGAGGCCTTTCCAGAGATCTTTCTCAATCGGCTCGTAGCGATACGTTAGCCACTTGATGCATGTCCGAAGGGCGGCCTGCAAGCGCGCGTCGGCCAGAGGCAGCGAGATTTTGAAGGCATCCGTTCCTCTGTCCTTGGATTCGAGTCGAGCGCGTGTGGTGCACAGGTCGTAGAGCGCAGCGACCGCCGCCCAATAACCGTAACTCCGCTCCCATAGCCGTTGCTGTTCGCGCCTCGACAGGTATGACGAGTACAGGTAGTCGCGCGCCAGGCGCCGCAGATGTGGCTGCCCGGCATCATCGAGCTGGCGAAGCACGTCAAAGTAGTGGTCAAGGCGAAAGTTCCTGGCGTGCTTCAAGGAATCAAACCAGCTCGTCAGTTCATCCACGGCATTGGCTGCCTTATCGACGTGCAGCTCGGCGAGGATCCGCTTCAACTCCTTGGCGTCAGCGAGGGGATGGTCAGGACGTTGCGGGAACAGATGGATGCGCATTGAGATCCAGACTTGGAACGGATTACCGGGTTGAGACGGGGAATTGTAAACCAGGAGCACAATCCCTGCCGATCAATAGTGGCTGCCCTGCGAAAGGCGACGCCGCAGTACCGATTACCGATTTACAATGCGCTCTGGCAGATCGACAGGCACACAGCATGCAGCAGTATCTCGACCTGATGCGGCACGTCCTCGAACGGGGTACCCTCAAGGCAGACCGCACCGGTATCGGCACGCGCTCGGTATTCGGCTGGCAGATGCGTTTCGACCTTGGTGCCGGTTTTCCCTTGTTGACCACCAAGAAGTTGCACTTGCGATCGATCATCCACGAGTTATTGTGGTTCCTGCAGGGCGACACCAACGTGCGCTACCTGCAGGACAACGGCGTCCGCATCTGGGATGAATGGGCCGACCGGAACGGTGATCTCGGTCCCATCTATGGCCAGCAGTGGCGTCACTGGCAGACTGCGCAGGGAAGCGAAATCGACCAGATCGCGCAACTCGTTGACGGCCTGAAGAACAACCCTGATTCGCGCCGCCACCTGGTCACCGCCTGGAATCCGGGTGACATCGAGCGCATGGCGCTGCCACCGTGTCACGCGCTCTTCCAGTTGTACGTCGCACCGGCTGCCGCATCCGATGCGGATCACCGGGCGAAGCTTTCCTGCCAGCTCTACCAGCGCAGCGCCGACATTTTTCTCGGCGTACCCTTCAACATCGCTTCCTACGCGCTGCTGACCTTGATGCTGGCGCAGGTCTGCGGCTACCGGCCGGGCGATTTCGTGCATACACTTGGGGATGCACACCTGTACAGCAATCATTTCGAACAGGCGCGCCTGCAGCTGACGCGTACTCCGCGTGCCTTGCCGACGATGCGACTGCAAACAGCGGTAAGCGATCTGTTCAGCTTCCGCATCGAGGATTTCGTGCTCGAAGGCTACGATCCTCATCCGCACATCGCTGCTGCGGTTGCTGTCTAGGCCTGCAGGCCGATGCGTGTGCAGGCGCCGGCAGTAGCAGGACTGCTCCCCAGGATCTCGCTGATTGCTGTCGTTGCCAGCAACCGTGCGATTGGCAAGGACCAGCAATTACTCTGGCATTTGCCGGAAGACCTGCGGAATTTTCGCGAAACGACTCGCGGCAAGCCGGTGATCATGGGCAGAAAGACCTGGGAATCGTTGCCGACAGCCTTTCGCCCATTGCCCGGACGGCACAACATCGTCGTCAGCCGCAACCCCGGTTACTTGCCCAGCGGAGCAACGCCGGCCCGTTCGCTGGAAGAGGCGATTGCTCTGGCAGGCGAAGTCGCTGAGGTCTTCATCATTGGTGGTGAAGAACTGTATCGTCAGACCCTGCCGCTGGCCAAACGTCTGTACCTGACCGAAGTCGCCGAGAATGCGCCGGGTGACCGATTTTTCCCCGAAGTTTCGCTTGCCGAGTGGCGGGAAGTCTCCCGTCGCACCGGAAACGTCCAAGCGCCGGCCGCTGCCACTCCCGGGAGTATCCCTGCTTTCGATTTCGTGATTTACGAGCATCGCTAATCACCCGTCACGGCGAGGTTGCGGCCAGCGTCAGAATCGGCGCATCTTGCGGTTTCCCCGGATGGCCAGATGGCGATACATCATTCCCGCGACCAGCGTGATTGCCCCGCAAGCGGCCAAGGCCTTGTTGAAGCGCCTCCGGCGGATCTTCCCCCCTCGCTCTAATAATTTCAAGCACTTAGCTCATTTGTAGGCATGTAACGGTACTAATGTTTTCAAGCACTTAAACAGCTACGGGGGAAGACCCGTCCGGGGTGGGCATCGACCGATTGGGCAGGACGGTAATCCGGATTGCTCCCAGCGCGATGAGCACGGCCAAGTAGGACAGGGCATGGAGCAGGAAACAGATGGCCTCGCCAACGGCGGCGACGACGAATCCGGCGAGTGCCGGACCGACGAAGCGAGCGCTGTTCATCAGCAGCGAATTGAGTGCGATCGCATTCGGCAGGTCATCCGGATCGTCCACCAATTGAATCGCAATCGCCTGTCGAGCCGGAACGTCCAGGGCATTGATGCAGCCCAAGAATAACGCAAGACCCATCAGCAGTCCGGGCGAAACCCATTCTTGCCAGGCCAGGGCAGCCAGTACGATGGCCTGCAGCATCGACAGCGCTTGTGTCCACATCAGCAGCCGCCGCCGGTCGAGGCGGTCGGTCCATACCCCTCCGATCGAGGCAAAAATCAGGATCGGGATTTGGCTGGCGAAGCCAATCGTTCCCAGCACGAAGGCCGAGTTGGAAAGGCGATAGGCCAACCAGATCATGGCGATCTGCTGCATCCAGGTGCCAGCCAGCGAGACCAGTTGGCCAAAGAAATGATGCGCTCGGCAACGTCGGCGCAACCGACAATCCTGACATGGCTGCGATGTCCTCACATTCTAGAGACAAATGTTGGGACAGCCGGGTTGTGTGTAAATGTTCCAGGCGGTACATTGCCCGTACTGCTGCCCGCTTGCCCACCTAGCAACAGACGACCCTACCTCTGGCGTTTCAGACTGCACCGGCAGCAGCCCCGCAGACGAACTATTGGTACTATTGCCTGGCTGCCAAGAGCTACTATCCGTACCTCAGGGAGTGTCCCAGCGGCTGGCAGGCGGTGCCATCGCAGCCTCCGGGCCAACCCTGACCCCGACCAGAAGGGATCGACATGAAATCATTATTGGCCACTGCGGTCGCCCTATCGGGTCTGACGCTGATCGGCGGTTGTGTCAGCTTACCGACCGGTCCAAGCGTCATGGCCCTTCCAGGCACGGGCAAGACCTTCGACGAGTTTCGCCTGGATGATGCCCAATGCAGGCAATATGCGCTCAGCCAGGTGGGTGGTGCCACAGCGGAACAGGCAGCCAGCGACGCCGGCGTACGCAGCGCCGTGTTGGGTACCCTGCTCGGTGCCATTGTCGGTGCGGCAATCGGTGGACGTGACGGGGCAGGCGTAGGCGCCGGTACCGGGCTCCTCATCGGCAGCCTGGCCGGCACGGATACCGCCCGGACCTCTGCCTACGGCAACCAGCGACGCTACGACCACGCCTACGTCCAGTGCATGTACGCCAGGGGTGAGAATGTTCCCGTCTCCGGCACATTCACGCAGCCTCGGTCATCTGCACCGATGCTTCTCCAGCAGCCACCGGTTGACAACTACCCGCCGCCACCGCCACCGCCACCGGGCAATCCGCCTCCGCCGCCTCCAGAGTATGGGAGATGAACAGGCGCATGCCGCGCGCCCTGCGATGCCTGGACAGGATCCAAAAAAGATATGCCAGGCTGTCCAGCCTCCTCCTGGCGGCGCTCGTGTTGTGGATCGACATCGTCACCGGCACCGAGATCCAATTCCCACTCATCTATGTCCTTCCGGTGGGCCTGGCAGCATGGCGTAGCCAGCGATATCTGGCATATGGTCTGGCGATGACGCTGCCCGTACTGAGGATCGGTCTTGAATTTCCCTGGGGGACCGACGCATCGCTTGTCATTGCCGACATCAACGCCGTGATCGAGATCGCCGCCATGCTGCTGTACGCGTATCTGGTCGGTGAAGCCACGGCACGGACCAGAGGTTTGACGAAGACGGCTACGGCAAGGGAACGCGAGGTGAGCCAACTGCGCGCCTTTGCCCGGATGACGAGTGCAACCCTGCAAGGGCGGGGAATTTCCCCTGGCATGGCGGACGGAGTGGCGTGGATCTACCTGCCATCGGAAGGCGAATCGACCTTCGAGCAGCAGCCGATCACACAGGACGATGTGGAGGCTGAGATCGACCGGCTCGACAGCGCATTGGCGGCTGCGATCCGGGAGCTGGAAAACAGACAGCAGCATCTCATCGGCGATATGGCCGCGGCGGAGAGCGCCCTGCTGGACGTACACCTGGCCATGCTCAACGACACCGAGTTCTGGAAGGTGTGCAAGCAGCGCGTACGTGCGGATCTGATCCAGGTCGAACAGGCTGTTGCGGAAGAAGTTCGGGAAATGGCCGAGAGCCTGGACGGGTCGACCCAGGACGCCATTCGGGAGCGCAGTGCCGACATCCGTGACATTGGTCGTCGGGTTCTGCGCAATCTCGGGGTCTCCGGCGAGCCACCAGCCAACCATCTGGCTTCACTTCCGCCATGCACGATACTCGTCGTCACCGAACTCCTGCCGTCCGACATATTCCAGCTCGATCGCGTCAATCTGGTGGCCCTGGTCACCGAGCGTAACAGTGCCGCGTCACATGTCGCAATTCTTGCCCGCACCAGAAACATCCCGGCGATCAGCGACATCAAGGATGCCACGGCGCTGCTGGCAACGGGCGACCACCTGCTGGTGGATGCAGAAGCCGGCACGGTCACCGTCGCACCGTCCAGGATTCAATCCGAGCTTTTCGCGGAGCGCCGGAGCCAACATGCCACGCACGAGTCCGCGGCGGCAGCCGACCCAGAGCAGGAGCCCACTACCAGGGACGGCATCCGCATCGGACTGTATGCGAACATCAGCAGACCGGATGAAGCGCATCTGGTGTCGGAGTATCGGCTGGATGGCGTGGGCCTTTTCCGGTCCGAGTTTCTCTTTCTCGATGTCGCCGAGCCGCCCACTCTCGACGAGCAGCTTGCGGCCTATTCCGCGGTGGCTGCGACGCTTGATCCATCTGTCGTCGTCATCCGCACGATGGATTTTGGCGGGGATAAAATCCCGCAATTCAAGCGCACCGAGAGTGATTTTGTTTTCCGGACGGGCGGACGTGGCCTGGCACTTTCCCTAGCCGAGAAAACCCTGTTCCGCACCCAGCTTCAGGCCATCCTCCGCACCGCGCGGTTGGGTGATGTGCGGATCATGTTTCCCATGGTCACTGGGGTGGCCGATCTGAGGGAAGCACGCCATCGGGTCGCCGAGTTGATCGAAGTCGAGCAGTTGGCCAGGCGGGTAGCCATCGGTGCCATGATCGAAACCCCGGCGGCAGTGATCTATATCCGTGAGATCGTGAAGATGGTCGATTTCGTATCCATCGGGACCAATGATCTCGCCCATTTCATCCTGGCCACGGACCGCCAGTCACAGGAATCTCCTGGCGCACTGGCGTTCCTGCATCCCAGTGTGCTGCGGGCGACAGACCATGTGGTGCGGACTGCCCTGAATCAGGGGATTGACCTCTCGGTGTGTGGAGAAGCAGCAGGAATTCCGGCGGCCGTCTGCCTGTTGGTGGGAATGGGGGTCCGGAACTTCAGCATGAACCCTTTCCAGGCGTCGGGTATCCGCCGCTTCCTGCGACAGATGACCATCGAACAGATGGAAACGGTCGCCAGGGATGCCCTGGCCGTTACCACCCTGGAAGAAGTCCAGCAGATCACCGAAACTGCACTTCGTGAAACTCCCGTGCTCAACTAAGTGGGCGAAATGATGAACAGGTGGTGGATTCTTCTTTCCGGCCATCCGCATGGCCAATGGCGTGGCGCCAGGATGACGTTACACCTGCCTACTCTTGCCTGCCCGCCCGGTTCGGCTCGCTGCACGTATATAATGCACAGTCCATTCATCAAGCAAGCAGGGTCCAGTATGGAAGCCGAACAGCTCAACCTCATCGAAAACCGGCTCGCCGACCTCGGTCAGCGTACCACCGAACTGCGGAGGTATCTTTGACTACGATCAGAAAGCCGATCAGTTAAAGGCCGTCGCACGCGAATTCGAGGATCCGAAGGTCTGGGACAACGCCGAGCGCGCGCAGGAACTCGGGCGCGAGAAGCGCTTGCTGGAAAACGTCGTGCTGACGCTGAACCGTGTCGGCGATGGCCTGCGCGACGCCACTGATCTCTTCGAGATGGCGCGCGAGGAGAATGACGACGACACGCTGAACGCGGTCATCGCCGATGTCGACGCCATCGAGAAGGAAGTTTCCGGCCTCGAATTCCGGCGCATGTTCAACAACCCGGCCGACCCGCTCAATTGCTTCGTCGACATCCAGGCCGGCGCCGGCGGCACCGAAGCACAGGACTGGGCGGCGATGCTGCTGCGCATGTACATCCGTTACGGCGAACGCAAGGGCTACGCGGTCGAAGTGCTCGAGGAATCGGAAGGCGAAGTCGCCGGCATCAAGACGGCCAGCATCAAGCTCACCGGCGACTACGCTTACGGCATGCTGCGTTCGGAATCCGGCATCCATCGACTGGTCCGCAAGTCGCCCTTCGATTCGAATGCACGCCGCCACACCAGTTTTTGCTCGGTGACAGCCTACCCCGAAATCGACGATTCATTCGAAGTCGACATCAACCCGGCCGAGCTGCGCATCGATACCTACCGCGCTTCCGGCGCCGGTGGTCAGCACATCAACAAGACCGACTCGGCGGTGCGCATCACGCATCTGCCGACCAACATCGTCGTGCAGTGCCAGAATGACCGTTCGCAGCACCGCAACCGTGCCGAGGCAATGGCGATGTTGAAATCGCGTATCTACGAAGCCGAGATGCGCAAGCGCCAGGCCGAGCAGCAGAAGCTCGAAGACGCCAAATCCGACATCGGCTGGGGTCACCAGATCCGTTCCTATGTGCTCGACCAGTCGCGGATCAAGGACTTGCGCACCAACGTCGAAGTCGGCAATACCCAGGGCGTGCTCGACGGCGACCTCGACCAGTTCATCGAAGCCAGCCTGAAACAGGGTGTCTGAGCCGCATGCCCAACCCGACCAACGGTCATGGCGAAGAATGCCACTCCGAATGATGCAAGCCGACGCCATGCCTGTTTCCCTCACCCCCCAACCCCTCTCCCGCTGGCGGGAGAGGGGGGGCGTCGTGAGTCGCTCAGCGACTTTCACGACAAGTACTGATCGCGAAACCCCATCATGTCCCCGACCGAAAACCTCCCCGACCCTGCGCTGCAGCCGGACGAAAACCACCTCATCGCTGATCGTCGTGCCAAGCTCGCCGAATGGCGGCAGAGCGGCCAGGCCTTCCCGAACGACTTTGCGCGCGAAAATACTGCCGGCAAGATCAACGATCTCTACGACAGCAAAACGCTTGAGGAACTCGCCGCGGCGCCGGTCGCCGTCCGGGTCGCCGGGCGCATCATGCTCAAACGGGTGATGGGCAAGGCCTCGTTCATCACCGTTCAGGACCTCTCCGGCCGCATCCAGGCCTATGTCAGCCGTGACCAGGTTGGCGATGAAACCTATGCAGCATTCAAGCGCTGGGACATGGGGGACATTGTCGGTGCCGTCGGCACGTTGTTCCGCACCCGTACGGGTGAGCTGACCGTGCAGTGCATGGAGATCCGACTGCTCTCGAAGTCACTGCGACCGCTGCCGGAAAAGTTCCACGGCCTGACCGACCAGGAACAGAAGTACCGCATGCGCTACGTCGACCTGATCACCAACGAGCAATCCCGCTTCACCTTCGTGGTCCGCAGCCGCATCGTGCAATCGATCCGCAACTTCATGATCCATCACGGCTTCCTCGAAGTCGAGACGCCGATGATGCACCCGATCCCTGGCGGTGCGACGGCGCGCCCCTTCGCGACACACCATAACGCGCTCGACATGCAATTGTTCCTGCGCATCGCGCCGGAGTTGTATCTCAAGCGCCTCGTCGTCGGCGGCCTCGAAAAGGTGTTCGAGGTCAACCGCAACTTCCGCAACGAAGGGCTCAGCCCGCGCCACAACCCCGAATTCACGATGATGGAATTCTACGAGGCATACTCCGAGTACCGCCAGTTGATGGACTTCACCGAAGGACTGCTGCGCCACAGCGCACGCGAGGCGCTGGCCAGCGAAGTGTTCGAATACCAGGGCCGCAGCATCGACTTCGCCAAGCCCTTTGCCCGTCTGACGATCATCGAAGCGATCCGTCAGTTCCATCCCGGCTACAGCATCGCACAACTCGGCGACGCCGCCTGGTTGCGTGCAAAACTGACGGCGATGAAGGTCGAGGTCGCTGCAGAATCCGGGCTCGGTGCGCTGCAACTGAAGCTCTTCGAGGAGACTGCCGAAGCCGATCTCTGGGATCCGACCTTCATCATCGATTACCCGGCCGAGGTCAGCCCGCTGGCGCGCCGTAGCGACAGCAACCCCGAGGTCGCCGAGCGTTTCGAGTTGTTCATCGCCGGCCGCGAGATCGCCAATGGCTTCTCCGAGTTGAACGACCCCGAAGATCAGGCGGCACGCTTCCTCGAACAGGCGCAAGCCAAGGAAGCCGGCGACGAGGAAGCGATGTACTACGACGCCGACTACATCCGCGCCCTCGAATACGGCCTGCCGCCGACCGCTGGCTGCGGTGTCGGCATCGACCGGCTGGTGATGCTGCTGACCGACTCGGCAAACATCCGTGACGTGATCCTCTTTCCGCAGATGCGGCCGGAGTAGGCAACTGCAGCTAGCCAGAGTGCTCATCGACCGGCACTCCCGGCGCATGCCACAGCACGCGATCGTCATCGGTGCCGGTCTGGCCGGCAGCAGTGCCGCCGAGCGGCTGGCGGCACGCGGCTGGACGATCGATCTGATCGAGCGCGCCGACGCGCCCGGCGAGGGCGCTTCGGGTAATCTCGCCGGCGTTCTGCGCCCGCTGCCCTCGCTCGATCACAACCGCCTGGCACGACTGACGCGGGCCGGTTTCGTCCACGCCCATGCGCATCTCCAGTCGCTGACCGCCGCCGGCTTGCCGCTGCGCTGGGGTCGTACTGGTGTGCTGCATCTGGCGCGCGACGACAAACACGCCGCGACGCAGCAGCGGGTGGTCGAAATCCAGCAGCCTGCAGCCGATGAGTTGCGCTTCGTCGACCGTGACGAAGCCAGCCAGCTGGCCGGCTGGCCGGTCGCCAAGGGCGGCTGGTGGTTCCCCACTGGCGGCTGGGTCGATCCCGCTTCGCTTTGCCGGGCCAACCTGGCTCGTCACGCGACGGCGATCCGGCCGCACTATCGATGCCAGGTCGCAGAAATCAGGCAGCAGGCGGATCTCTGGCAGGCCTGCGACGCCGCTGGCAAGCTCATCGCCGCAGCACCGGTGCTGATTCTGGCGAACGCAGCGGCTGCCCGATGCTTTGCCCCCGCCGCGCATCTGCCGCTGCGCGCTGCGCGCGGGCAGGTTTCGCATCTGCCGGCCGCGACGGCTTCGCCGCCGGCCATTGTCGTCTGCCGCCTCGGCTACGTGACGCCGGCAATCGACGGCCTGCGCTGCGCCGGCGCGACCTTCTGTGTCGACGACCAGGAAAGCGCGCTGCGCCAGGCCGATCATGCCGAAAACCTGGCCAAACTCGATTTCATCCTGCCAGGCTACAGCCATGGCATCGACCCGGCGCAACTCGGCGGCCGCGTCGGCTTCCGCCCGCTGTCGCCGGATCGTCTGCCGATGATCGGCGCACTGGCCGACGCCACCGCCATCGATCCGGCGTATCCGTCGCGGCTGCTCGCTGCCATGCCGCGCCTGCCAGGTCTCTACCTGATCAACGGCTTTGGCGCCCGCGGCATCGTCTGGTCGGCGCTCGCCGGTGAACTGCTGGCCTGCCTGATCACCGGTGCGCCACTGCCGCTCGCCGACGACCTGGTCAACGCCGTCGATCCCGGCCGCTTCCTGCTGCGTGGCCGCAGCCAGCGGTGGCGCAGCGACAGGTGAATCCTCCGTCAAGCCTGAGCGTGAAAATTGCGCAGTGGTCGCCCTCCACGGCTGCCCGCAAAGCGTTACACTGCGATTTTTTTCCAGGAAATCCAGGGTATGGAAAACCAGTCCCCAAGCACCCACCCGATGATTCTCGTTGCCGCAGCCTCGGTCACCCTGCTCAGCCTCACCAGTGTCGCGGCGCTGCTGGGCTGGCTGCCGAGCCCCATGATGGCACCGCAAGTGACCAGCGCGCCCACGCCGACCGCCAGCGCTACGCCCGCGGAAAAGTCCGCGACGCTGAACATCCCTGCCGGTTCGAGGGTCACGGTGCATACCGTCAGCGAAGCTCCCGCAAGCCAGGCAAGCAAGAGTGTCGCCACTCGACCGACCGCAGCAGTCGCCGGCAAGGGGCGATCCATTGCGACTTCCAGCTCCTACCACACTAACCGTGGCACCAGGCCGATAGCGAAAGACTCGCAACAGGAGAACACGCTTTACGTCAACCACAGCCGACCTGCTGTTGGCGCTTGCCGGGACTGCGGTACCGTAGTCGACGTGCGCGAGTTGACGAAAAAGGGGAGCGGCAGTCCACTGTACCAGGTCACCGTTCGCCTCCACGATGGCAGCATGCGCACCGTCAACGAATCGCAAGCACCGCTGTGGCGCAGCGGCGATCGCGTGCGCATCGGCAATGGAGAGTTCCCCGGCATCTAAGTGGGCCATCCGAGATGCTAAGATCGATCCTTGCCCAAGCGCCAACCCCCAGGGAGAACCTGCATGAAGCTAGAAACGCTCGCCGTCCACGCCGGCTACAGTCCCGAACCGACAACCAAGGCGGTCGCCGTACCGATTTACCAGACCAGCTCGTATTCCTTCGACAGCACCCAGCATGGCGCCGACCTGTTCGACCTCAAGGTGGCCGGCAACATCTACACGCGCATCATGAATCCGACCCAGGATGTCCTCGAAAAGCGCGTTGCCGCGATGGAAGGCGGCATCGGCGGACTGGCGCTGGCCTCGGGCCAGGCGGCGATCACCTACGCGATCATGACCATCGCCGAAGCGGGTGACAATATCGTCTCGGCGGCAACCCTGTATGGCGGTACCTACAACCTTTTCGCACACACCCTGCCACAGTACGGTATCGAGGTGCGCTTTGCCAACCAGGCCGAACCGCCCAGTTTCGAAAAACTGATCAACGGCAAGACCAAGGCCATATATTGCGAGTCGGTCGGCAACCCGCTTGGCAACATTACCGACTTCGAACCACTCGCCGAGATTGCGCACCGCCATGGTCTGCCCCTGATTGTGGACAACACGGTCCCTTCGCCCTATCTGTGCCGTCCCTTCGAGCACGGCGCCGACATCGTCGTCCACTCGCTGACCAAGTATATCGGTGGCCATGGCAACTCGATCGGCGGCATGATCGTCGATAGCGGGCGCTTTCCCTGGGCGGAACACAAGGTGAAATTCCGGCGTCTCAACGAGCCGGACGTGTCCTACCACGGGGTCGTTTACACCGAAGCCCTGGGGCCGGCTGCCTTCATCGGTCGCGCGCGCGTCGTACCGCTACGCAATATGGGTGCCGCCATCTCGCCGTTCAACAGCTTCCTGATTCTGCAGGGCCTGGAGACGCTGCCGTTGCGCATGGACCGCATCTGCGCCAACACCGAAAAGATCGCCGCTTATCTGCAGGGCCACGCCAAGGTGGCATGGGTCAATTACGCCGGCCTTCCCGATCATCCAGACCACGCGCTGGTGCAGAAGTACATGGACGGCAAGGCTTCCGGGATTCTCACCTTTGGCGTCCAGGGCACCGACTGCAGTGCTGCGGAGGCCGGCGCTCGCTTTCAGGATGCGCTGCAGTTGTTTACCCGGCTGGTCAACATCGGCGACGCCAAGTCACTCGCCTGCCACCCGGCATCGACCACGCACCGCCAACTGGCTCCGGCAGAACTGGCCAAAGCGGGCGTTTCCGAGGAAATGATTCGTCTCTCGGTCGGCATCGAACATATCGACGACCTGATCGACGATCTGGAGCAGGCGCTGGCTGCCGCCTGAAAAGATCCCCTGTACGCAGCCCTCTTAGGAACGTTCAAAAAACAACCTGCGGAAATTCATTGCTGGACTGGAAAAACGGTGGGATTCCATTGATCAGCTTTCGCAAATTGTTTTTGAAACGTTCCTTATCCGGTTGTAGCATCCTTGCCGGATGTGATTTCCAGCGTTAGCGGGACAAGCTCACACCCCTGCATGGGCGAGAAGAAGGCGCCCGGCTCGTGATTCCCTTCACGCCAGCACGTCCGCCAATGCAACCCAGACCCCCGGCACCCACAGCGGTGCTACTGTTTCGCAGTTCGTGGGCATGTGCATTAGGCGGTACTGCCCTTCGATGGGTTCGCGATAGACCGCCAATTTGCCGGCCTTGACATCACACAGCCAGACCTCGGGAATGCCCTGGCGCGCATAGAGCGCAAGCTTGACATCGCGGTCGTATTCGAGGGTTGTGTCGGAAACCTCGACGATCAACAGGACGTCAGCGGCTGTCGGGTGTCGGTCGGCATAGTTGGCGCGTTTGACGAGGGCAATGTCCGGCTGCGGTTCGCTCCGTTCGTCAAGGACGATGGGGTTCTGCGCCCGCACCATATAACTGGCGGAAGGGCCGCTGCCGAGACACTCGGCAAAACGGTCGACGAGAAACGCATGCCTGCTGCCTATCGGCGCCATATCCACCAGTTCTCCATCGATCAACTCAACGCGGTCGGTCTCATCCAGCAAACCGGACTGGGCCATGCGATGAAACTCCTCCACCGACCAGCGGTGATAAGGCACGGCAGCGCGTTCGCGGATCTTCCGTAGGGTGGGCATGGCAGGTTCCCAGGCTCGATGACATACGAGATGATAGTCCGGCATTCGCCTGGCGGCAATCGCGTTTCGAGCCAGGCGTGTCGGTCGTGGACGGTGGTGCAATCGCACCCTGGATCACAACTCGTTATCGGGGCACGTGAGTACTGGTGGGGGGCAGTAGCGAACAGGGCAGGCTCGTCCGGCAACATCGCTCATGAAAACGCCTCCACCCCAGCCTCTGAGCCTGGAATGGCCGAAGCCCCCCAGTACGTTCGATTCGAGCCCATGTCTGGTCGATACAGTTCGACGAGTTTCTGCTCGCCGACCATGGCCGGCGGCAGATCGAAGGCGATCCGCCCCATCTTGAGGCCGATGACCCGATCGGCCAGCAGCGGCAGCAGCGATGGGTTATGGACGACGGTGATCAGGGAGGCATTGGCGGCGGCGTTGACCAGCAGTCGACAGACGTCGCTCGCCGCGGACGGGTCGAGGGCTGCCGTCGGTTCGTCGGCGAGAATTAGCCGCGAACGCTGCATCAGTAGCCGGGCGATGGCTATCTTCTGCCGCTCGCCGCCAGACAGCCGGTCGGCTCGGGTATCGGCGCGCGCCAGAAGGCCGACGGCACGCAGTGCACCCTCCGCATTAGCCACTTCGTTGGCCGGAAAGCAGCGCGTCCAGCTACGCCAGCCGGTGATCCATCCGAGGCTACCGATGAGCACATTTTCCAGGGCCGACAGCCGGCCTACAAGATGAATGCCCTGCATCACCTGGCCGACTTCCACGCGCAGCGCGCGCAGCTCGCCTGGCGGCAATGGCCGGTCCAGGGTTCGGCCGAGTACTTCCACGCTGCCGTGAACCGGTTGCAGGAAGCCGCTCAAAAGGCGCAGCAGGGTCGATTTGCCAGCGCCATTGTGGCCAACGATGGCGACGCGTTCGCCCTCTGCGACGCTGAGATGGTCGATTTCCAGCAGCGCACGGCCGTGCACCGCGCACAGCACCGATTCAAGAGAAACGCAGGGTCGGCTCATAGCAGCGCCTTGCGGATTCGCCGGCTGAGGGCGTCGAATCCGGCGACCAGGACGATGATCACGAGCAGCACGGTCGATAACCGGCCCCACTGAAAGAGTGAAGTCGCTTCGCTGATCAGCAGGCCAAGGCCGCCAGCGCCGATGATTCCCAGGATGGTTGAGTCACGGATGTTGAATTCCCAGAGGTAGAGGTGGCTGGAAACGAACTGTGGCAACACTGCCGGCCAGACGGCGTTGAAGAATACCTGCACCGGCCCGGCCCCGACGCTGCGCACGGCATCTATGGCCGCCATGTCCAGCGACTCGATGGCTTCGGCGAACAACTTCCCGTAGCTGCCCATGGAATGCAGCGCGATGGCGAGAATGCCGGCAGTCGGCCCGAGGCCGACGATGCCAACCAGCACCAGCCCGAACACCAGCGTGTGTATCGAGCGTGCGACATCGAGGATCGCCTTGGCCAGCCAGAACAGCGGCCGCGACGCCGCCAGGTTGCGCGCGGTTAGCACCGCCAGCGGCAAGGCCAGCACGGCGCCGAGCAATGAGCCTAGCGTAGCAATGCGCACCGTCGTCCATGTCGCTCGCGCGAGCCCGGCGAGGTAACCGAGTTCGACCTCCTGGCGGTTTTCGATGCGCAACAGTGTGCCGTCGTCGCTGTGGTATTCGAGATTCGGCTTGCCGAACCAGACATCCAGGAAACTCGGCCGGGCAAACTCGCCGACGGTCTTGATCAGGTTGTGCAGGGGATTTCGCCCCAGCGTCAATTCGCCTTCGTCAGCGAGCGAACCCAGACAAGCGATCACCAGTATGGCATAAGCCAGGGCCAGTCCAAGAAAGCCGAGCCGGCCGCCGAATCGATCGGCAAAGCGCGAGACACGCACCATCCTCATTTCGCCTGCAGGATTCCTGTTGCCAGGCCGGCATCGCGAATCGGCTTGTAGAAATTGTTGTCGCGGCTGACAAAGCCGGTGTAATGCGGCGGCAGAAGCTTTGGCTCGGTCTTCAGGACATCACCGACCTCGCTGAGCGCCGCTTGCAAACGAATGACGAAGGCTCTGTCGGCGGCCAGGGCCTTGCTGACAGCAACAGCATCGTTCGGCAATGGCGCGGATTGCCAGATGATCCTCGATTGCTCGGCCTTGATCAGACCCTGCTCGATCATCGCATTGCGGTTACGGTTGTAGTCTGCGCCGGCGTCTAGTATCCCCTGGGTGACCTGAGTTTCGATCGCCTGATGCTTGGTGTATAGCACCTTGCTGAAATAGCGCTCGGGGTCGATGCCCTGGGTCATGAAATAGTGCAGCGGAATCAGGTAACCGGAGGTAGAACCCTTGTCACCGAAGGCGAAAGTCTTGCCCTTGAGGTCGGCTGGCTGGTTGATGCCGGAGTTCGGGTGGGTCACCATGATGGCGAAATATTCAGGCTTGCCGTCGTAGAGGATCGTGGACACCACCTGCGCTCCTGCCTGGTGATTGGCCAGCACATAGCCCCATGGTCCCATCAGGGCAATGTCGGTCTCGCCGTTGGCCAGCGACTTGGCCAGGCCTTCCCAGCTATCGACCGTGCGTAGTTCTACCGGTCGGTTGAGCTTGTTCGAAAGATAAGTCGCCAGAGGGCGGTAGGTGGCATCGTTCTTTTCCTTGTCTGGTTGGAACAGCCCGACACCGAGTTTCAGAGCTGGCTCTGCGGCATTTGCATCAGTGTTGAGGAGGGCCGTGGTGACGACGATGAAGAAGCAAAGTCCGATAAGGCGTTTCACGAGGGACTCCTGTAGCGAGTGAAGATGCGAAAAGCAACTCCGATTGTTCGGTGAGTTGAGCGAGATCGAAGTGCGTTCGGCCTGCTCAATCTCGAGCATGTGGTCTGCACCTGGACATCTCGCCCTAGGGCGAACGGTAGCAGATTGGCGCTCTCGGTGTTGAGTCGAAGAATCTGCCAATAGCTTTCAGACGAGATCAGCACGGCACGATGGAGGGGATTTTCGTCACTGGGCGCCGACGAGCGAGAAACGACGTCTCAGCTGTCTGAAACAAGCGGCCTCTCCCCTTACATCCTGCTGTTTCGGCTGCCGCGCTCAGATCCATTCCAATTTAAGTCGCGCGACGGCCTGTCTGCATCGGCAGAGAGTTTCCAGGTTTTAGTCCGAGCTTTTCCCGAGCCTGGTAAACGCTTCCGAGAGAAAGTCGACGAACGACCGGATGCGCGTCAACAACTGACTCGAGGAGCCTGTGGAGTTCCTATAGTACGCACCGTGCCACCCCCCCACCACCTCATAGACAGGAGACAAATGATGAAGACCTATCGCATTGCCACGGTTCCCGGCGACGGCATCGGCAAGGAAGTCGTTCCCGCCGGTCAGCAGGTTCTCGAAGCGCTGGCCGCTTCGAACAGCACTTTCCGCTTCGAGTTCGAGAACTTCGACTGGGGCGGTGACTACTTTCGCGAGCACGGCGTGATGATGCCGGACAATGGACTGGATGCACTGCGCAACCAGGATGCCATTCTCTTCGGCTCTGCCGGCGACCCCGACATCCCCGACCACATCACGCTCTGGGGACTGCGTCTGAAAATCTGCCAGGGCTTCGACCAGTACGCCAACGTGCGCCCGACCCGCATCCTGCCCGGCATCGACGCCCCGCTCAAGCGCTGCAAGCCAGAGGATCTCGACTGGGTGATCGTGCGCGAGAACTCCGAAGGCGAATACTCCGGCGTCGGCGGTCGCGTGCATCAGGGCCACCCGATCGAGGCCGCCACCGATGTTTCGATGATGACCCGCGTCGGCGTCGAGCGCATCATGCGCTTCGCTTTCCGCCTGGCCGAATCGCGGCCACGCAAGCTGCTGACGGTGATCACCAAGTCCAACGCCCAGCGCCACGCCATGGTGATGTGGGACGAGATCGCGACCGAGATCTCCCGCGAGTTCCCGGACGTCACCTGGGACAAGGAACTCGTCGATGCGGCTACGGCGCGCATGGTCAACCGTCCAGCGTCGCTCGACACCCTCGTCGCCACCAACCTGCACGCCGACATCCTCAGCGACCTCGCAGCGGCCCTGGCCGGCAGCCTGGGCATCGCGCCGACCGGCAACATCGACCCCGAGCGCCGTTATCCGTCGATGTTCGAACCGATCCACGGTTCGGCTTTCGACATCATGGGCCTGGGCCTCGCCAACCCGGTGGGGACTTTCTGGTCGGCCGTGATGCTGCTCGAACACCTCGGTGAAGCCGAGGCTGCCAAACGCCTGATGCAGGCCGTCGAGACCGTCACCGCCGATCCGGCGCTACATACCCGCGACCTCGGCGGCAAGGCAACTACTGCCGAAGTCACCCGGGCCGTGTGCGATCACCTGGCCGTCAGCGCCGAGCGCCAGGCCGCCTGACCGTCGTTCCAGCCCGGCGCGACCGCCTGACGCGCCGGGCTTGTCGTCAAGGCGTCACCCATTCGGCTTCAACACAGCCATGCCAGAGCTGTGGGGCCACTTATCGCCTCGGAAGAGGAAGGAGAGACATCATGATTCGCCGCTTTTTCGGAAAACTCTATGTCCAGGTCTTGATCGGCGTGACTGCCGGCATCATTCTGGGCGTTGTCGCCCCGAACATCGGAACCGACCTGAGGCCGCTTGGTGACGTCTTCATCAAGCTGATCAAGATGGTGTTCGCACCGATCATCTTTGCCACCGTGGTACTGGGCATTGCCCGCATGGAAAACATGAAGGAACTCGGCCGCGTCGGTGTCCGGGCGCTGATCTACTTCGAGGTGCTGTCGACCTTTGCGCTGGCGCTTGGCCTGCTGGTCGTCAACTCGGATCGATCGTCTCGCTCGGCAAGTTGATGGCCACGATGTACCTGACCTGCTTTCTGTTCGTTGTCCTCGTGCTGGGAGGCATCTCCCGACTCTCCGGCTTCAGCCTCTGGAAGTTTCTGAAGTACATCAAGGACGAAATCTTCACCGTCCTCGGTACCAGTTCGTCCGAGTCGGTCGTCCCGCAGCTTATGCGGAAACTGGAGCATGCCGGCATCTCGAAGCCGGTGGTCGGCCTGGTCGTGCCTTCAGGATTGACCTTCAACCCCGATGGACAGTGTATCTATTACACTATGGCGGCGATCTTTATCGCTCAGGCCACCAACACGCCACTGACTCTGACCGACCAACTGCTGGTGCTGGGCGTGCTGCTGCTGACTTCGAAGGGTTCGGCAGGCGTGACCGGTTCGGGCTTCATCACTCTGGCGGCGACACTGGCTTCGATGGGCAAGATACCCGTCGCCGGCATGGTGCTGCTGCTCGGCGTCGATCGCTTCATGTCTGAAGCCCGTGCGATCACCAACACCATCGGTAACGCGGTCGGCACGGTGGCGATCGCCCGCTGGGTTGGCTCGGTGGACCGGGAGCGTCTCAACCAGGTGCTCGACGGCAAGAGCGATCCCGAAGACCTGCAGGCCTTGTACGAGGGTGACGAGGCAGCCAGCAGCCTGGAAGAAACGAATTTGCCCACGCAGCGCCCGCAACTGGCTGCCTGATCAGGAGACGAACGATGAAGACCAATGAAGCCCGCAGACTGCTGCGCCACATGTTCGAAGCGGCAATCACCGCCGCGCAGCCGGCGCACTGCATCCCGCTGCATCTGCCGGAACCCTCTCGCGGCCGACTGATCGTGATCGGTGCCGGCAAGGCCTCTGCGGCGATGGCCAAGGCGCTGGAGGAGAACTGGCCGGGCGAGTTGTCGGGACTGGTGGTGACTCGCTACGGCTACGTCGTTCCCTGCCAGCGCATCGAAATCGTCGAGGCCGCTCACCCGGTACCGGACGCCGCCGGAGTCGCTGCAGCGCAGCGCATCCACGCCCTGGTGCAGGGACTCAGCGCCGACGATACCGTGCTGTGCCTGATCTCGGGCGGCGGCTCGTCGCTCCTCGCCCTGCCGTTCGAGGGCCTGAGCCTGGCGGACAAGCAGGGTGTAAACAAAGCCCTGCTCAAATCCGGCGCCTCGATCTCGGAGATGAACTGCGTTCGCCGCCACCTCTCGGCTGTCAAGGGCGGGCGCTTGGCGGCGGCCTGCCATCCGGCGCGCGTGGTGAACCTCATGATCTCCGACGTGCCCGGCGACAACCCGATCGACATTGCCTCCGGTCCGACGGTTGCTGACCCCACCACCTGCGCCGACGCCCTGGCGATCATCCGCCGCTACGGCATCGCCGTACCGCCAGCAGTGCTCGACATCCTCGAAAATGGCCGCGGCGAGTCGATCAAACCTGGCGACGCGCGTCTGGACAGAGTCGAAACGCGCCTGATCGCGACACCGCAGATGGCACTCGAAGCCGCCGCTGCGGTGGCACGCCAAGCCGGCGTGGCGGCGCACATCCTGGGCGATGCCATTGAAGGGGAGGCGCGCGACGTGGGCAAGGTCATGGCCGGAATCGCGCTGCAGGTCGCTGGTCGCGGCCAGCCCTTCGCAGCGCCCTGCGTCCTGCTCTCCGGCGGGGAGACGACGGTGACGGTGCGCGGCAACGGGCGCGGCGGGCGCAACGTCGAGTTTCTGCTTGCCCTGGGCGTGGCGCTGAATGGGCATCGCGGCATCCACGCCATCGCCGGCGACACCGACGGGGTGGACGGCCAGGAAGAGATCGCCGGCGCCTGGCTCGCACCGGACAGCCTGGCTCGCGCCTGGGGCAAGGGTATCAAGCCGCTCGTCAGCCTGGATGACAACGACGCCCACGGCTTCTTCGAAGCCTTGGGCGACTCGGTCATCACCGGGCCGACGCTGACCAACGTCAATGACTTCCGAGCGATTCTGATTACCCATGAGCTTCCCTGATACAGCGTGCCGAATGCTTAGCAATTCTCCGGTTGTTCATCACATAGGCATTCAAGCAGGGAGCGATGGACCATCGAGGTGAGGCCGCTTCACGGTGAAAAGGACCGCAAAAGGACAACCTGGGATCTCAAACCGCTCGACTCTTGCAAGCGCAAAGTGTCGAACTCGGGAATTCACAACTACAACCCATCGGCTGGAAACGACCGCCATTGCTGGCTTCGGGCTGGTGAAGGCGCAGCAGAAGTCGACGTTTTCGTGGAATTCTCTCCCTGCACCCGTGCCGAGCACGGTGTGGGGTACGGCATCGGTGTGAACTTGGTGGTTTGGGCCGGTGTCGTGCTCGTTCTTCTTGGCGGGTTCTTTTTACCGCGTCTCGAACACCCTTGTCATCCCCGTTTCACTGCCAATCGCCGATCGGGCATCGACCTGCCATGGCTCTGCCGCGCCATCGATCTCCGAGTCGCCCTAAACAATTCGATTGGTTCGCCGACAGAAACTCGCCAAGCGCTAGGCCCGTCACACCTCTGCGCCAGGTTTACGCGGGTTTCCACCGCCATTGACACCTGATGATCCAGAAGACCGTTCGCCGAGTGTAGCCTCCCTCAACTCCAGCTTCAACGCTTGCCGCTGGGCTGTGTTGCCGAACCCAGCATGTCCCAGACCTGCTCAAGTGTCGCCCGCATGCCGGCGCTGTGATTCCTCGGATAGGCTGCAAAAATGGCAATCACCAGTCGGCGATCGAAATCGACGTAGAGGCTGTTGCCGTAGGGGCCGATAATAGCGATGCGGTTCGGTGCTCCACCAAGGTGCACAAAACCATAGCGGTACTCGCTTCCCTTTCTGAGGCCAGCAAGATCCGAAGAATTCGCTATGCGCAGCCCGGCGGAGGCTGTCAGCGTTTCGATGAACCAGTTCGGGACCTTGTTGCGTCGATTGCTGTTCCTGGCGTCGATCAGCAGTTGCCCCAAACGAGCAAAATCGCGTAGCGAGAGCGCCAATCCAGCGGACAGTTCCGTTCCCTGCGAGTCGGTGAGCCAGAGGGCTGCGTTCTCGGGTCGGAGTTTTTCGAACAGTTCCTGGCAAAAAGTCCGCGTGAGCGGAACCCGGTACGCTTCCGCAAGTGCCCAGACGAGCAGGTCGGTGTCAGGTCCGACTTCGCCGAGTTGCGGGTTCGGGGAAAA
The DNA here is from genome assembly GCF_012940005.1 of Candidatus Accumulibacter contiguus. Lineage (GTDB taxonomy): Bacteria > Pseudomonadota > Gammaproteobacteria > Burkholderiales > Rhodocyclaceae > Accumulibacter > Accumulibacter contiguus. The sequence continues at coordinate 25,866 of NZ_SPMX01000080.1, forward strand.
GTCCCTTTCCCAACGACCCGGTTGGTTGAGCCAAGCGCGAATCCCTCCGGCCGTGTTGCCGGAGTTCCATCCACCGGCCGCCAACCAGTCATTGACGTCGTGCGACGACCAATCGAAGCTGCTCTCTCCTTCGAGCAGGCGCCGAATCGACAGCTTTCGCAACCCCGTCTGCCCACTAAGGGCGGGTATGTAGCGAATGATCGAGCGGTCCGGCGAGAGCTTGCCCTGGGCGACCGCCATGGCACCCATCAGGGAGAGCAGTGGTCGGGTTCCGCCAAGCAGCAGTCGCTGGTCCTGCGCTACCAGCCCATTCCAGTAGCGCTCGCTCGCCACCTTGCCGTCGCGCAGCACCAACAGCCCATCGGCATACAAGCGCGTGGCCAGCAGGAATCCGACATCGCGGAGCTGCTGATCGAGCGGGTCGCGGGCCTTGAGTTTGTCGAGCTCGAGCTGTCGAGGAGCAGGGCGGAACATCTGGGCTGTTCCTGTCGCCCTGATCTTCAGCGAAGGCGTGAAGCTGCCGAATGACTGCAAGCCGATGCGCAAATTTTCAGGTGCCAACCAGTTGTCCTGGTCGATCCACGGGCCAGGATCCTTGGCACTCCTGGGGACCGACTCGATGACACACTCCTCTGCCGCATGCAGTGGCCACGCCCAAGGTACCATCAACGCCAGCAATGTCAGCCAGTGCTTCATCGTGGGCCCTCGGCAAGGTGCATGCTCCTTTTATTGCGAAAGCGCATTGTGGCCTCACGGACGACATCGTTCAGGTTTCTGTGGATGGCCTGACGCCCGCGCAACCAGCTGGCGTCGGAGATCTCTCCGGCCAGGGAGGCGTCGAGCAGTTGCAGCCAGGCGGAACAGCCAAGTTCGTGGGCATCCTCGATCAACACGGCGAGCAGTTCACGGGCGATCTGCCGGAGAGGGACTTGCCGCAGGCCGATCGGATCCGAGATCTGCCCATCGAAACCATAGCGGCACGCCTGAAACTTGTTATAGCGGGCAACATACAGATGCCGTTGGGTGTCAAGCGCGGGTCGAGTTCGCAAGAGATGGCGTACCAGGCTTTGCGCCAAGGCCGCCAGGGCTGCGGCGCGCTCGACCGTCAGTGGCGTATCGCAAACGCGGATTTCCACGGTGCCGAATTCGGGCTTGGGACGAATATCCCAGTAAAGGTCCTTGATGCTGCGAGCGATGCCACAGGCCTGCAGAAAGGAAAAATGTTCAATGAACTCTGCCCAGTCGCGCAAGGCCGGGCATTGCCCACTCAAGGGGAAGGCCGAGACGGCGTTCAGACGAGCGGACTGGAACAGTGTGTCTTCGCCATCGACGAACGGTGACGACGCCGACAGCGCAATGAAGATCGGCACATAGGGTCCCAGGGCCTGCGTCATCCAGATCGCTTCGTCACCGGATGTACAGCCGACGTGAATGTGCTGGCCAAAGACCGTGAACTGCTTGGCCAGGTAGCCATAACGGTGGTAGATCTCATCGAAGCGATCACCCGGACAAATCCGGCGCTCCGCCCAGCGATGGAAGGGGTGCGTGCCGCCGCCGCAGACGGCGATATGGTTGCGCGCGCACTGACTGACGAGCGCTTGTCGGAGGCCGACCAGATCGGCAGCAATGCCATCGACGAATGTACGCGGCAGGGTGCTGACCTCGATCATGCTTTCGGTAATTTCAAGCTTGATTTCACCAAAGCGGCCATCGTAGTCCATGCTGCCGAGAAGATCCGTCGCTCCACGCGTCAAATCAAAATCGCGCACTGAAACCAGCTGCAACTCAAGCTCGACCCCCAGGGTCAGTGGCTGGCTCTGTTTGAATTCGGCGATTGGCTGGCTCATGCCACTCCTTCCTTGCTGTTGTCGGTCGCCGCGGTCTCTCCGGCACGCACCACGGCGAAACGGCAGAGGGCAGGGCCGGCGAGTTCCATGATGGCGGCCGCAAACAGCGGCAATGACAGCGACGAACGGCCGATTTCCGGGTAGAGTCCGGCGATTTCATAGGCCATGAAAACGGCAGTGGCCGACAGCGGCTGAATGCCGATGCCAACCAGCACCCGCCTGGCAACGCCCAGGTCACCGCCGGCCCATGCCAGGGCAGCCACCTTGGCCACCGCCCGAACGATCAACAGGCCAATCGCCTGCAGTCCGATCAGCCAGGTGAAGTCTTGCCAGGGTAGCGAGGCGCCGACGACGACGAAGAGGATGATCGCCAGCAACCAGTGTCCTTCCGGCAGGTTGGTATAGCTGAGCGTCCTTTCCTGATCGCTGAACGACAGGATTACCCCCATCAGGAAGAGGGTCAGAAAAACCGGCACCGCCAACATGCGGGCGGTGCCAACGGCGAGCAAGGCCGTGGCCACGAGGATGAAGACCTGTGCCAGAGAGCGTTTTGGCAACAGTGCCGCGACCAGACGAGCGAGAAGCGCCATCAGCCAGGCGATCATCACGGAACCGACCACCACCCACAGCGGATGGGCCACGGCATTCAGCCAGTCGTCGCTGTATTGCGCATGTACCACGCCGACGACGACGGCGAACACGACGAATGACGCAGCCGCGCTCAGCGCCGTGTGCAGGATGATCCGTTCGCTGACCTGCCCTTGCGCGTTCGATTCCTCGACGGTCAGCAGGACAACCGCCGGCGCCGAGGCCATGGTAACAGCCGCCGCCGCGGCCGCCCATGCCGCCATCAGACCAACCACCCCCCAGGCGAAGAGAAAAATGGCCGTGAAGGACAGGGTGATCTCGCCAAGCGTGGCTCTCAGCAAGTCGCGGTTTTCACCGAGCCAACGCAGATCGAGGCGTCGCCCGATCTCGAGCATCAGGAGTCCGAGCGCTGCATCGGCCATTGGCCGTATCTGGGCCAGTGCCTCAATGCTGATCCAGCCGAGCAAGGAGGGGCCGAACAATGTTCCTGCCAGGACGTAGCCGATGACTTTCGGCCAGCCCAGTTTGGCGCGCAACCACTCGCCGACCAGCAAACCGACGACCAGCAGCATGCTGAACAAGGCCAGAGAATCGAGTTCATCGGGGAAGGGTGGCAGGAAGAAGAGGCGCTCCTGCAAGCCTTCCCAGGCGGTGCGTGCCGACGACAGAATCTCGTTCAGCATTGGTTCGTCCCGCTCACCAGAATCGGCCGCGCGCGGCAGCGAGAAACTCGTCGAGGATTGGCGTGCAGTCCAACAGTACCTCGCTGCCGGGGGGATGGAACTCCGGGTGCCACTGCAGGCCCAGCACATACGGCCTGCCTTGCAGGCGAATGGCTTCGATCAGGCCGTCCGCGGTGCTGCGCGCTTCGACCTGCAGGTCCCGACCCAATGCTCGGATCGCCTGATGATGTATCGAAACCACCCGCCCAGCGGTCTTGCCCGGGTAGAGCTTCGCCAAGCCGGACTTTGTGGCCCACTCGACCGCGTGACTGTGCTGGTCGTAATCGCTATGGACGTGCTCGCCCGCCGCTTCGATCTGTGTCGCGATGTCCTGATAGAGTGTCCCGCCAAGCGCCACGTTGATCAGTTGAGCTCCGCGACAGATGCCGAGGACCGCCTTGCCGGCTTCCATGAATTCGTGCAGAAGTTCCATTTCGTAGGCGTCGCGCACCCGGTCGCCAGCCCAGTCGGGGTGCAACGGCTCCTCCCCGTAGCTTTGTGGGCTGAGGTCAGCTCCACCCTGGAGAATCAGGCCATCGAGATACTCCGGGTAGTCCGAGAGCCGGATGCTGCTGCGATGGACCATGGCGTCGCCACTGACCGCGGGGATCATGAACACCATCACTTCGCGGGACATCACCCAGTGCGCCACCGATTGCTCGAGGTACTGTAGGGACTTCGACTGCAAACCCGTGGCGCCGACCACTGGGTGGTAGATGCGTGCGGAGAGACCGATACGTAAAGGGCGTCTGCTCATGATTTGTCTCCCCAGGAACCTTTGTTGGAGGCAGGCTTCTCTGCTGCCGGGTCGTCCGATTGCAGATAGGTTGCTTCGCCGAAGCCCTTGATCGCCGTCTGCGTGGCCAAGGGGCCAAACAACTGCATGAGAAGAATCGTCGCCAGCAAGGCGCCCGTCAGTCGTGGCTCAAGCCCGGAGTAGAGCGTCTGCATGTTGGCAAGAAGAACCAAAGCAATGCTTGACATCGGCTGTAAACCAATTGACAGGTAGATTGAAGATGCGGTTCCCAAGCAGAGGCGATTGCGATTCAAGAGAACGCCTGCGAGTTGCCCGGCGAAGCGCGCGATGATCACCAGGACAGCGTCCGGCCAGCTCTCCACGACAACTCCAATGTCGAGCGCGGCACCGGCCAGAACGAACGTGGCGACGAGAAAAATCCGGGCGTCACTGGCAATCCGAATGGCAACGACCTGCTTGTTTCGATCCAGGGCGCGCGTCAGATAGCCGAAGAGCAACATGGGCAGCAATGCGGAAATGTCGAGGTGGATCGCAGTTCCAACGCCCAGGACGATGGTTCCCAGAATCAACAGGTGCTGGTGTTCCGAACGCCGTCCCAGGAGTTGAGCGCCGGTCAGGACGAGCGCAGTGCAGGCACCACCGAGCACCACGGCCCCACCGACTTCCTGCGTCGCTGTCCAGGCGCCGGCGAGGCTGTAAATCGCCCCATCCTCGACCAGAAGCGGCATTGACCAGGTAGAGACAACCAAGGCAACGCATCCATCGATTGCCACCATGGTGAACAGCAAGCCGGTTTTTTCTCCTCTGGCGCCCACGTCGCTGCAGGTGGCAATCGTGATCGCTGGCGAAGTGGCCAGACAAAGGGCTGTCGCGAAAACTGCGGAACTGGCGGAGAAGTCCATTGCCAGGAGCGCCAGAACTACGGTCGCTCCGGTGGTCAGGGAGATCAGTATCCCCGCGCTCAGTCGGTTCCATCCTTCACTGACTGCCACCAGCGGAACTTGATAGCCCAATTCGAACAGAATCAGGCCCAATGCCAGATCGATGAAAAGCTGGTTGGACTCGATGTGATAAGGCGCTATCCAACCCAGTCCGCTCTGGCCGACCAGCAATCCAAAAACGACGTAGCCGGTGGTTCGTGGTAAAGCCAGCGCACGACGCGAAAACTCGCCCGCACCCAGGCCGCCAAGAAGCGCCACGCCGAAAATCTGGATCGAATTGAACATCGAGTCGCGAACCCTTACCGGTGCTCTGAGTGGCACAAAAACGTGACCAGCGGCCTTGGCACAATGCTGTCGCCAAAGGTGCAAGTACAAAAAATCTATCGATATTACATTGATGGTGAATATAATAGTCTTTCTATCTCGATTAGAGCAATGCCTCACGCCGATGACACATCCTTTGACGGCCGCCACACCGCCGGTCCACTTGGCGGTTCTACAACAGTTCCGTGTGATCTACGGCACGATGCGCCAGTATTTCCGTGAGGTGGAAGATCGTTGCGGACTCCCTGGTTCACAGATGTGGATTCTGCAGGAAGTGCATCGCTGCCCGGGGCTTGGCGTGACAGATCTCGCTGCACGCTTGGGTATACACCAGTCTACCTGTAGTCAACTTGTTGAAAAACTGGTCGCCCGAAGATGCCTCATCAAGACGCGCAAGCAGGAAGATCAGCGCCGGGTCGGTCTCCAGCTCGCACCAGACGGAGTGAAGGCCATCGCGGCGCTACCAGGGTCCGCAGAAGGCGTCCTTCCTGAAGCGCTTGCCGCCATGCCGGAAGTCGCCCTACAAACATTGTATATCAATCTATTTGAGTTGATACGGCATCTGCCCGGACGAGACGATGCCTTCGCCAGCATACCGCTGGCAGACATGCTGCGGGATCCGGAATGAGGCCTGCTCAGATCATGTCCAGGCTCTCCAGCCTGATACAGCTGTTCTATGGCGTAATGCTCATCGGATGCAGTACCTTGGCCATTTCACCTTCAGAGCCGATGCCGCAACAGTCGCTTGATTCTTCTTCAGCCCCAGATACCCCATTGGATGCGCCCTCAACCAAGGAAACGGATTCTGTAGCGCTGGAGGAAGCTAACAGCATCTACTTCGCCAAGGGCGCAACCCGTATCGATACGGCGGGGCAGGACAAACTGCGGCATCATGCAGTGCGCTTGAAGGCGAATCCGGCGCAGGTGGTGACCTTGGCCGGTTACACGGACGACCTGGGCAGTGACTCATATAATCTGGCGATAGCGGAGCGGCGTATCGAAGCCGTCGCCAAGCTCCTTCGCACCTACGGCGTTCCCAAGAAACAGATTCATCCGCTGCGTCGCTATAGCGTCGGTCGAGGGGAAGCAATGCCGGCCTGTAGAACAACCGAATGCCGCCAGATCATGCGCCGGGTGGAAGTGATCTATGGTATTCGGTAAAGCGGTTCGCGTCGTGTTCGGCAAGGATGGGAAATTAGGAGGATTCCGGTCGTCATCGCTCAGGGGCGAACGATGAGAAATCCAACTGCAGGAGTTACTCCGGGACCAGTAGTCAACAGCCGAAGCCTGTTCCCACTGTCAATGGGTCTTGGCGACTGTGGAGTTTCCGTCCCACCATGGGGCTGGACGAGAGGCTACCAGGAGAGGCGTTGTCCGAATTCGTATTCGGGCGCCAGTTCTCCAAGCGGGTTCTTCTGACCGACCGGCGTGTCGACCCTGTCCCAAGGCGGTGGCTCACACGCGGGCATCACATCCAGGCCGCGGGGTCATGTCCGGGTCAAGCTGCGGGGTCAAAAGCTGCAGTAACAGCGTAAGCGTTCAGCGCACCCACCCCTGGGTGCGCACAATTACACTGGTTTTTTGAGAGGTAACAGCTCGTCGATGCGGCTGTTTGGCCAGTCGGGGAGTTTCGCCAAGGTGTCGGTCAGCCAGGCCATGGGCTCGATACCGTTCGCACGCGCGGTTTCGAGCAGCGATTGAATCGCCGCGGCGCGTTGGCCGGCCGCCTCGGAACCAGCGAACAGCCAATTCTTCTTGCCGATGGCGATCGGGCGAATGGCATTCTCGACGGGGTTGTTGTCGATCGGATAGAAACCGTTCGTGGCAGAACGGGCAAAGGCCGGCCAGCGCCGCAGACTGTAGTCGATCGCCTTGGCCAGTGCGCCGCCGTCGGCCACCGATCGGCGAGTGTTCTGGGGCCATAGGTGCAGGGCTTCGAGCAACAGCTGACTGGTTTCCTTTCGTCGTCGGGCCCGTTCCTCGACCGTCTTCCCTTTCGCAGCGTCCTCGATGGCATACAACTCGCCGATACGGCGCAGGGCCTCGGCCGCGACCGGGCTCCCATTCGCCTGATGGAGATCGAAGAACTTCCGCCGGGCATGGGCCATACAGGCGAGTTCGATCACCTCGCCGCGAAACAGGGCTTCGATCATCATTCCGGCCGCTCCCGCTACGCCGCCACCTGCATCAGATAGGGCGGCTTGGGTGGTCGAGGTCGTCGCGCGCCGGTCGTGGGGGTAGCGGCATGCGCTGGAGCACCTGCGCGAACAGCGTTTCGTGTGCACGGCCAAAGAAGCGCTCGGCGGCGGTTGTGCCGTCGGCGCGACGGATGTGGTAGTTGTGCACGGCGGTGAGCGCCGCGAGCTTGCGGTCGCTCAGGCGATGGCGGCCCTGGTGATGCAGGGCCAGTTGTCCGTTACGGCCCTCCACCCCGGAACTGCTGCGCTGGAAGCGATCGGCGCATTCGCCGGCCACCTGTTCCAGGCGCGCGATCTCGGTGGACGGTAAGGCCTGGATCGGATGCGCGCCGTGACGCAGCGGTTCGAGCAACTGGCGGCTCAGCGCGCGTAGTCGGTGACGCGGCTCGGCGAGGGTGCTGCGCTCGGCGACGCGCTCCAGATACAGAGCGGGAATCAGTTCTTCGACGAGGGCGCGCTCCAGCTCGGGGGGCAGCGCGAGGGCCTCGACCTGCACCTGCAGGGTGGCGAAGAAAAAGGTGAGGGTGGCCAGCAGTTGGGTAGTCAGACGTTGCGCTTTGGCCAGGCGCTCACGGGCGCGCGTCGGCAGATCAGCGGCCTGGGCGATACGCCCGAGCCGCGCCCAGACGTCGTTGAAGCGCTGCGCGACGGGTTCGACGGGTTGTGCCTGTCCACACTCCAGGTCATACGGGTGATACCCGATGCCCAGCTCCCGCACCAGTTCGCGGGCTTCGCTCTGACGCGCCTGCGCCTGGGTGTGCGCGACTTCGGCCTGCACCACCTCGCTCACGGCGGCCTGGAGGCGGGCGGCGAACGCGGGTGGGCGACCGCGGGGACGAGGCGACTGGTTCTCGTACGCCTGCTGGGCCGCCCGCTCGACCGCCCAAGCCTGCTGAGCGGCCACCACCGTCGCGGCGGCCTGCCGGACCTGGCGGGCCAGGTGTAGGCTGGTGGCCTTCGATACCTCGTGCTGACCATGGAAGAGGTCCGGCGAATGATGCGCATCCAGGTCCACCTCGACCTGCCGATGCAACGCCGTGGCCTCGTCGCTGGTGCCTTGGATCACGGCAACATTCAACCCGACCAGGGCCGCCTGGAGCGCCTGCGTCCAGGTCGCCGCCTTGCGATCCGCCGCGTACTGCTCCAGAAGAAGAAAGCCCGACACCGGCTCCAGCGCCACCAAACCCATCTGCGGATGGAAGGTCTCATCCTCACATACCGTGAGATCTCGGTGCGGCATGCCCCGCGCCAGCGCCGCGCGCTGCTCATGTGCGACGGCGACCAGCGCCTCCTCCAGGGCCGCATTGAGGCCCTGGTGGGTGCCGTAGCTGGCACCGACGAATGCCGACAGCCCGCTCAACTCCAGAAATTGGCACACCACCCAAACTCCGGCACCACCCTGCAGGGTGATGCTGAAGTGCGCCGCCAACACCAGTGGATGCAGCCACCGCACGCCCTCAGCGGTCTCCACCCACGCCGCCAAGGCCGCCGGGGCTGCGCCGACCGCCACCGGCTTGCACCATTCCTGCAAGGTACTGCGGGCCAGGCCGAGATCGGCGGCTACCTGCCGTTGCGGCTGTCCCGCCGCCAAGCGCGCGTTGACCGTCTCAAGCTGCTCCGCCCGCTCCAGGCGCGAGCGGCGCCTCACGACCCACCAACCATCGACCACCGTACAGTGCGCGGTGGCACCGGCCTCGTATCTGGGCTATAGTCAATCCCGGCAGGACCTTCGAGCATCTTCCTTCTCCCTCGGTGAGTTTGCACTTCCAAGGGTACGAGATTTCGAGGGTTCTGCCACTCCTTTCTCCAAGCGCCGCACTCGGCGTTGGCCGGAATGATGATCAAGGCCACAGGCAAGCCATGCCGAAGACCGCGAAAAAGTAGAACGAATCAGAGCATGGTACCGCGATTGCGGACATAACCATAAAAGCATGGACGCTGCCGCTGAAGAAGCTGCCAAGATAATCGGCGTATCTTTCCGAACGGCGCGTAAGCATATCGGCGCTGAGGCGAAAAAACCTACGCTTTGCGCGCAAAGTGTAATGTTTGCCGGCAAAGTGTAATGTCAGAGCGCAGGGCTTACACCCTGCGCGCTGACGGGCTTATCAACCCATTTCCCTTTCTCTAAAGTTCGCAACCATACGGCAGGCAAGCCGGATTTTTAGTGGAAGCGAACCATGACCATTCAAAGCATTATCGACGCGGGCCGCGATCTTCTCGACGAGAAGGCTGCGGCGCAGTTTCTCGACAATTCCCCCGGCACGCTGTCTGTGTGGCGCAGCACCGGGCGCTACAACCTTCCCTTCATCAAGATCGGCCGCAACGTGCGGTATCGGCGCGCGGACCTTATCGCCTGGCTGGAAAAGCGCACCCGCGAAACCGGCGCAACGGCATAGGGGGTCGGCAATGATCCAACCCAACAAAAAGCCGCCCCGGCTGCTGCCGGAAGCGGCTGAAGGTACTGCGTTCGCTGCGCGCCATTCTACCGTACTCGACCCGCAGAAAGGTTGGCTTGGTCTCGCCAACCCCTCGCGGAAACCGAAACGCGGCTGGCGACGGGGGGCGCGGCGATGAACGCACCCTATCCCATTCCCCAGCCCGATACCGCGGCGATCCTCAACGCACTGGCGGCGCTTTACCCGCCTGACGCAGTGATAGAACTGCGATCCTTTGCCAAGGGCCGCAAGCGCACCGACTCGGGATACTTCGATGGCGAGCACCGGCAAGCGCTGGCAGAGCACGCGGCGCTGCTGAACAGGACCGGCGCGACGGTCTATGTGACTCTCAACCCGATCGACCCGCAATTGCTGAGCCGCTACGCCAATCGGATCGAGAGCGGCGCAGCGGCGACGACGACTGACGGACAAGTGACCGGGCGGCGCTGGCTGCTGCTCGATTTCGACCCGACCCGACCGACACAAGCGCGACCGATGCGCAACTGGAAGGCGCCAAGGCGGCGGCGCGGGCGTGCTGGCAGGCATTGCAGGCTGAGTGCTGGCCTGATCCTCTTGCGGCCGAATCCGGTAACGGCTTCCATCTGCTCTATGCGCTGGATCTGCCGAACGAGAGCTATTGCAGCGGCGAGTACGAGTGCATGCTGCAGAAGCTGCAGGAGGTCGAGATTCTTCCGCCAGATCGAAGGCCGATTGATTGAGGCCAGAACAGACCCGGCCAAGCGCCGGGTTTTTCTTTGGTGCGGCGATGGTTCAGGGCAAGGTTCATGGTGTCCGCGGCGATGGTAGCCAACATTGGTAGCCAGCATGGTGGCCAGTGCTCAGGCGGTCGGACACGGCGGAAATGAAACCTGTTGCAGAAAAGCAACACTGCGTTGCCGGGAGCGTAACGGCGAGGCGGTGACCAAGTTCAACCCGCTGTTGCCGGCGACGGTGGCCAGATCGGGCTGCCTGCATTTTCTTGGCATCACAGAACTGCCGGCAAAAGGTGCGTTGTCTCACGACATGCCATGCAAGCGCATCAGATTTGATGGCCAAGAAACCGGCTTGATTACGGCAAATGTAACCCCGGCGTAACCCCGCAAAAAAGCCCAACCTTGAAAGCTGGGCTAAGTACTTGATTCTTTGGCTCCCCGACCTGGGCTCGAACCAGGGACCTGCGGATTAACAGTCCGACGCTCTACCGACTGAGCTATCGAGGAACACGCGAGGCGCAAGTGTAGCCACTCGGGGTCCGTCCGTCAACATTCACTCCATCATTCACTCTGTCTGAGACATTTTCGGCATGTCTCGATCGGCTTCGAAGCCCCGAAAGACGCGCTTATCGCAAGTCGTCTGCGCGACATTCGATTTTCGAGACGCCTTGGGGCGCTTGCGGAAGATGGCGTGTCGGAAGGGTCACCGCGCTTGATCTATACTCACCGCTCCCCTTGAACCGCCTGCCCACCACGAGGAGCCAGCAATGCCTGATGATACGCCCCCCCGGAGCCGACCCGTTTGCCGCCGAGCTACAAGCGCGGCTTGCCGGCGCGATTGCCCTGCGCGGGCCGGCTTATGTGCCGCGCACGCATCACCTCGACGCCGACGGCCGCCCGCTGTTTACCAACCGACTGGCGCTGGAGAGCAGCCCCTACCTGCTGCAGCACGCGCACAACCCGGTGAACTGGTTCCCCTGGGGTGACGAGGCGTTCGCCGAAGCGCGGCGGCTCGGCCGGCCCGTGTTCCTGTCGATCGGCTATTCGACCTGTCACTGGTGCCACGTGATGGAGGCCGAGTCCTTCGAGGACGAGGCGATCGCCCGCTTCCTCAACCATCACTACGTCGCCATCAAGGTCGATCGCGAGGAGCGCCCCGACATCGACGCCGTCTACATGAGCGCCGTGCAGCAACTGACCGGTGCCGGCGGCTGGCCGATGAGCGTCTGGCTGACCGCGGCGCGCGAACCCTTCTTCGGCGGCACCTACTTCCCGCCGCGCGACGGCGATCGCGGTACCCGGCGTGGCTTCCTGTCGCTGCTCGGCGCCTTGTCCGACACCTTTCAGCGCGATCCCGATCGTGTTGGTCAGGCGTGCACCGCGCTGGTGCAGGCCGTTCGCCAACACATGCAGGGCGCATCCGGAGCAGGAGGCACCGACGCCGCCATCGGCCTGCCCGCCGCTGACGTCATCGACGCCACCGTCGAGCATTACCGGCAGTCTTTCGATGCCCGGCACGGCGGCCTGAGCCGGGCGCCGAAGTTCCCTTCGCACATCCCGGTGCGCCTGCTGCTGCGCCATCACCAGCGCACCGGCGATGCCGACGCACTGCGCATGGCGACCCTGACGCTGGAGAAGATGGCCGCCGGCGGTCTCTACGATCAGTTGGGCGGCGGCTTTCACCGCTACTCCACCGACAGCCGCTGGCTGCTGCCGCATTTCGAAAAGATGCTCTACGACAACGCCCTGCTGGTCGTGGCGTACGCCGAGGCGTTTCAGGTCACCGGCCGCGCCGACTTCGCCCGCGTCGCACATGAGACCTGCGACTACGTCCTGCGCGAGATGACGGACGCCGGCGGCGGCTTCTATTCGGCAACCGACGCCGATTCGGAGGGCGAGGAAGGACGCTTCTTCGTCTGGCGCGAGGACGAGATCCGGCGCGAGCTGGACGCTCTCGACAACGGCGGCATGACCGAACGTTTCCTTGCCCACTATGACGTGCACCCGGGCGGCAACTGGGAAGGTTACACCATCCTCAACGTACCACGTCCCGACGAAGCCGCCTGGGAAGCGCTGGCCGCTGCGCGGGCCAGGCTCTACGCGGTACGCGCCAGACGCACGCCGCCCTTGCGCGACGAGAAGATCCTCGCCGCCTGGAACGGGCTGATGATCTCGGCCCTCGCTGTCGCCGGACGGATTCTCGACGCGCCGCGCTACGTCGCCGCGGCGGTGCGGGCGGCGGATTTCGTTCTCACCCACCTGCGCGGTGCCGACGGCGGACTCCGGCGCAGCTTCAAGGACGGCCAGGCACGGCAGGCGGCCTTCCTGGACGACCACGCCTGCCTCGCAGCGGGCCTCATCGACCTCTACGAAGCCACCTTCGACCTGCGCCACCTGCGCGACGCTCTGGCGCTGGCCGAGACCACCGAGCGCCTGTTCGCCGATCCGGCGGGCGCCTGGTTCATGAGCAGCCAGGAGCACGAGCGCTTGATCGCGCGTGAAAAGCCCGCCTACGACGGCGCCGAACCGTCCGGAACCTCGGTCGCCCTGCTGAATGCACTCCGCCTCGGCGTTCTCACCGACGACGACCGCTGGCGCCAGATCGCCGAACGCGGCCTGCGTGCCCATGCCGGGGTACTCGGCGAGCGGCCGATCGCCATGACCGAGGCCTTGCTGGCCGTCGATTTCCTGGCCAGCACGCCGCGCCAGATCGCCATCGTCTGGCCGGATGGCGCGGCAACAGCAGCCGCGCCCTTGCTGGCCGTCCTGCGCCGGCATTTCCGGCTTCCCACTTAAAGCGGGACAGTCATGCTACCGATAGAGTCTGAGGATGAAGGGAGCTGAGGAGATGGGAACTGGTTGCCGCATCTCCTGTATCATCAGTTTTATGACAAAAAAACTCTACGACTCAAGCCATACGGACAACCAGCCGCGTCATTTTTGCCGCACTTACAGACCAGGGAAAACGAAGCCTGCGTGCAGTGGGGGAATTAATTCATCGCCCGAAAAGCAGTGTTCATCGCCACCTGCAAGCGCAAGCCCGTAGGAACCGACATCCTGAATCGGGGTTTTGGGAAACCGAAGAGGGGGAGGCATGGCTGAGATTGCTGGTATTTGCTGTGC
>NZ_SPMX01000081.1 GCF_012940005.1 Candidatus Accumulibacter contiguus
CGCGCGCTGCAGACGGTCGGCGACCGCCGCCCAGGCCGGCGTTGCCGGAATCTCCTCGACGATGATCAGCTCGGCGTCGGCCTGATCCAGTTCACGCAGGGCGGCGTAGAGCGCACTGGCGTAAGCGCGGGGGTTGGCCGGCAAGCAGCGCCAGGCGTGTGCTGCCGGCGTGGCGGGCAACCGACTGTGACAGAGTACGGCACAGCGCCGACCCGTGCTCTGCAGAAGGTCGATGACCTCAACAATGCGCGCGGATGGCAGCAGGTGCAGCGGCGTCGTCGGCGCGTAGTGTGCGGCCAGCGAACCGGGAACCCGCGGCATAGCGGCGTCCGGCGGACGAGTGACGATCTGCGGCATGATGCCGATGACCGTCGCGATCTGTTCGGGAGTGACCCGCCCCAGGCGCAGCAGACGCGGCGGCAGCGACTCGGCGGGTGTCAGATCGAGAATCGTCGACTCGATGCCGACCGGGCAGCGGCCGCCGTCGAGGATCAGGGGTACGGCATTGCCGAGTTCCGCGCGCACATGTGCGGCTGCGGTCGGGCTGATGCGACCGAAGCGGTTGGCCGACGGCGCGGCGATGCCGCACATGCCGGCCAGCCCGCCGCCGGCACGCGCATAAGCACGCAGCAGGTTCAGTGCCAGGGGGTGCGCTGGTACGCGCAGGCCGACGCTGTCCTGACCGCCGGTAACGACTTTCGGCACTGCCGCCGCGCGCTTGAGGATCAGGGTCAGCGGGCCGGGCCAGAAGGCTTCGGCGAGTTCCCAGGCAACGGCGGGAATGTCCCGCGCCCAGCGGTCGAGATAGCCGTCGGCCGGCAGATGTACGATCAGCGGGTGGTCGGCCGGCCGCTGCTTGGCCACGAAGATCCGGGCGACGGCGGCCGGATTGGCGGCGTCGGCACCGAGGCCATAGACCGTCTCGGTCGGAAAGGCGACCAGCTCGCCGGCTTGCAGCAGCGCTACGGCATGATCGATGTCGTTATTTTCAGGGCGCATCGACGATCCCGATCGCGGCGCGCGCGGCCATCGCGACTTGCCGGGCACGTTCCGGGTCACCATCGAGAACGGTGAAGTGTCCCATCTTGCGACCGGGACGGGCGTGATGCTTGCCATAGAGATGCAGCTTGAGGGCAGGAAAAGCGTGCAGCTTCGACCAGTCGGGTTCGCGGTAGTGATGGCCGGCCGGTGTCGTTTCATACCAGAGATCACCGAGCAGATTGACCATCGCCGCTGCCGAGTGCGCCCGCGCTTCGCCGAGCGGCAGGCCGCACAGGGCACGCACTTGCTGCTCGTACTGGCTGGTGATGCAGGCGTCGATGGTGTAATGGCCACTGTTGTGCGGGCGCGGCGCCATTTCGTTGATCAATAGTTCGCCGCGAACGACAAAGAACTCGACGGCCAGGGTGCCAATATAGCGTAAGCCCTCGGCAATCCTGGCAGCAAGTGCAGCGGCCGCGGCGCGCAGTTCGGTCGATGCACGCGCCGGTACCAGTGAGACATCGAGGATACCCTTGCGGTGACTGTTCTCGGCGACCGGAAAGCTCGTCACGATGCCGCTTTCGTCGCGCGCCAGCACCACCGAAACCTCGTAGTCGAGCGCAAGCTTCTGCTCCAGCACGCAGGTTTCGCCCTTGAACTGCTGGAAAGCGGCAATCGCCTGCTCAGCATTGGCCACCACGGCTTGTCCCTTGCCGTCGTAGCCGAAGCGGGCGACTTTCAGGATTCCGGGAAAAAGACCGGTAGCGGCCTCGCGCAGATCCTGTTCACTGTGCACCGCGGCGAAGGCGGCGTGTGGCAGGCCCTGGTCGCGCAGGAAGGTCTTTTCAGCGATGCGGTTCTGGCAGACGCTGACCGCCGCCGCCGCTGGGCGCACGACCACGAATTTGTCGAGATAGTCGAGGGTTCCTGCCGGGACGTTTTCGAACTCGGTGCTGATGGCCGCGCAGCCCTGCGCCAGCTCGTCCAGTGCTGCAAAATCCTCGTACGCCGCCAGCAGATGACGGTCGGCGATCAGCGCCGCAGGGCTGTGCGGGTCGGGATCGAGGACCCAGACGGGGTAGCCCATCTCGTGCGCTGCAGCAACGAAGAAGCGGCCGAGCTGACCGCCGCCAAGCATGCCGAGAATTGCCGGGGGAAGAATCATCGTGCCGTACCGGGAAAGCCTTACTATGAAAGTCGCGAGCGACTCACGAATCTCCCCTCCCCCCTCGCGGGGAAGGGGTGGGGGAGAGGGAAACGGTCATCACTTTCATCATCGGGAGTGTCTTGCAAAGTCATGACCGTTTGGGGCGACTGGTCAGGAATGCCGCTCACACCTCCGGCAGCTTCATGGCCATCACCTTCTCGGCCTGTGCGCGACGGAAGTCGCCGAGGCGCCGAGCGATCGCCGGATCGCCGGTGGCCAGCATGGCGACGGCGAACAAGGCGGCATTGGCAGCGCCGGCTTCGCCAATGGCGAAAGTGGCCACCGGAATTCCTTTTGGCATCTGCACGATCGAGAGCAGCGAATCCTGACCGGACAGCGCTTTCGATTGCACCGGCACGCCGAGTACCGGCACGGTGGTCTTGGCCGCCAGCATTCCCGGCAGGTGGGCGGCGCCGCCGGCACCGGCGATGATTGCTTTCAGTCCGCGCTGGCCGGCCGCGGCCGCGTATTCGAACAGCAAATCCGGGGTGCGATGCGCCGAAACGACGCGCGCCTCGAAGGGCACGCCAAACTCCTTGAGGATCACCGCAGCCGCCTGCATCGTCGGCCAGTCGGAATCGGAGCCCATGACCACGCCGACCAGCGGTTCGCGTTGCGACATCAGTGGGCCTCTCTTTCAGCGGCTTCGAGGGTGTTGGCGAGCAGCATGGTAATGGTCATCGGACCGACGCCGCCGGGCACCGGTGTGATCGCCGAGGCGACTTCGCTGACCGCCGCAAAATCGACGTCACCGCAGAGTTTGCCGTCGGGCAGGCGGTTGATCCCGACATCGATGACCACGGCACCCGGTTTGACCATCTCGGCGGTGACGAAGCGCGCTTTGCCGAGCGCGGCAACGAGGATGTCGGCACGGCGCGTGTGGAAGGCCAGGTCGCGGGTCTGCGAATGACAGATGGTGACCGTTGCGCTGGCCTGCATCAGCAACATCGCCATCGGTTTGCCGACGATGTTCGAGCGCCCGAGGATCACCGCTTCCTTGCCTTTGAGATCGATGCCTGCATCGGCAAGGAACTTCATCACGCCATAGGGCGTACAGGGAATGAAACGCGGATGGCCCTGCATCAGCGCGCCGACATTTTCGGCGTGAAAACCATCGACATCCTTCTCGGGAGTGATCGCCTTGAGCACGGCGTCGCTGTCGAAGTGCTTCGGCAAGGGTAACTGCACCAGGATGCCGTGTATCTTCGGGTCGGCATTGAGTTCGGCGATCTTGTCGAAAACCCGTTGCGGCTCGATGTCAGGCGCATACAGGATCTTCTCCGAGTGGAAACCGGCCGCTGCACAGGCGTTCACCTTGTTGCGCACATAGACCTGCGAAGCAGCGTCTTCGCCGACCAGAATCACCGCCAGGCCAGGGCGGGTGCCGCGACTGGCCAGCAGTGCTTCGGCACGTGTCTTGAAATCGGCGCGCAGTTTTTTTCGCCAGCGCGTTGCCGTCGAGGATTGTTGCCGTCATCGTGGATTTTCCTGGGGTGTTATTCTTGAGTGCACGGAAGGAATAAGCAATCTGCCGATCGATCCGTCAGATGCCAGGGTAAAAACTGCGCATCGGTCGACCGGTCGACAATAAGGGCGCGATTCTAGCGCAAATCAGGCAGTGCGCCCTCGGCTTTCGTCGCCAGTTTCGGCTGCCGCCCGACTCATCCGCGATCATGCAAATAGCCCTGGACGCCCTGTCATCGGCTTCCTGCCGGATGTTTCAGCACTTCTCGATGGATACCATCGACGAACTTTCGCAGGCTGGGTGAATGCGGTTCCGTGAGATTCAGGTATGGTGAGATGCGCTCGGCCCAAGCGTACTTGTCCGCGCCAGTCACCTCGGAATCCTTGATATCCAGGGCGACTGCCAGCTCCTCCCAGGCGCCGACAATCTCGTCTGCCACAATACGGCGCAACTTCTGTAATTTCTGTGCTCGCACCTTTGGGTAGGCTGCGGCAACGGCATCTACGTCGGCGATAAACCAGCTCTCGGTTTCCTCGATCGCCAACCGAAACAGAACACGGGGCGGTCGCTTGGGCAGCCGTGCCAGCATCGAGTTCAATTGCCCCAGCAACTCGCGACACGGGTCACGGTCCACATCAATCAGGACCACCACGCATGCCTGATCACCAAGATGCGAAAAGCCCTTCAGCTTCGCCGGGAGTTGATGCAACAAGGTCTGCTGCTTCGGATCAGGTTGGCCGAGCAGATCGTCAGGCAAGATACCGCGCCCTTTGTGTCGGTGGATACGGAAGTGTAGGTTCTCCAGCAGACCGAAATGCCGCGTCAGAACTTCCCTGACTGCCGGCACGTCGGAAGCTCCTTCGACCAGCACCTCGAACCAGATCATGGGTTACCGATGCCGAAATGGTTGCTGTACCAGAGGCTCCCCATCGGGATGCCTTCAGCGAACATTTCGCGCACCCCCGGCACATCGGACGCACGAGTCAGATGGCTGAAGCCATCAGCCCCCTTGTCAAGAATCCAGACCTCATCCGGAGTCAGCGCGTCGACAAAATTGGGCGCATGGGTGGTGATCAGGATTTGCGGGCCGCGCGCTTTCGACGCATATTCCTTGAATTCCTGAGCAAGTGTTGCCAGCAATTGATGATGCAAGCCGTTCTCGGGTTCTTCGATACCAATCAACGGTGCCGGGCTGGGATCTTCCATCAGTAATAGATAGGCAAGCATCTTTAACGTACCATCGGACATGTCCTGCTGATAGAAAGGCTCAGGAAACCCCTGGGCAGAAAATTCGAGCACCAGGCGGCGGTCCCTCTCGGTCTTCGCCTTGATGTCAATTATTCCGGGAACCTTCTTCCCAATTCGTTCGAGCATCTGGCGAAATCCTCCGGGGTTCGCACGTTCTACATATTGGAGATAGCGTGAAAGGTTTTCGCCTCGGCGATCAAGATGTGGATCGGCACCGGCTTGACTCGGGTTGCGTGCCAATTCCGGAACAAAGTACGAGAGATACCAACCCGACAGGAAATCTCGAAAAGCAACAACCCGGTCATGATTGGCGAGCGTTCCCAGAGTGGCTATGCCAAGTACCTGCCGGTCCTTCATCTTGACTGGTACTCGCTCGCTCCCTTCCCTTGCGGTGGGTGCGCCGGTTCCGGTTCCGGTTCCCTCCTCAAACCCCTCCGTACCGGACCAGGCATAGCCCTGCCCGTTGGTCAGTTCCAGAAACGAATACGGTTGGCCGTACTTTTGTCCCTTTCGACGCTGACGGAGTCGTTCATAGACTACTTGGGCGCGACCCTGGGCATCGCAGGCGATATGCAGCGAATAACTAATCGGCCTCGCATTGGTGGGCGTCTCCTTGTAGCGAACTTCAAACTTGATTGGCTCAACAGAACCTTGTGTTCGCATACGTTCAAAACCACCCCGATGCGGCTTGTCACACGCCGCTTCTACTCCCTCTGCGAGGCAATCACCGAGAAACCCCAAGGCGTCGAGCAAACTCGACTTGCCGGACCCATTCGCACCAATGACTGTAACCAGTCTCGGAAGAGCGTCCTGCTCGCGCTCGTAGAGCGTCTTGCCCAGCGTCACATCCTGCAAGGCCCGGTAGTTCTGAATTTGTATGCCTTCGAGAATTGCCATTCACTTCATCTCCAGCGCACGCGTCAACTCGGTCGTGCATCGCATTGATCGCCGATAAGAGCGTGAGTCTATCGCAAATCAGGCAACGCCCGCCTCGGCTTTCGCCGCCGCTTCGGCGGCGGCACGGCCGGCGGCGAAGGCGTGTCGGTTGAGTTCGACGAGTTCGGCTTTCTTGCGTGCGAAACGCTTGAGGATGCAGTGTTCGAGGACTTCGGCCGGAAAGGGCAGGTGGTCCGAGATGGCGCCGAGCATGACCGTATTGCCGAGCCGGATATCGCCGAGTTCCTGAGCAATCTGTGAGGCGTCGAAGGAGAAGACCTGCGTGCCGGCGGCGCGCATCGAGGCCACCGGGTCATCCGGATAGTCGTAGAGACCAAGCTCGACGATCGGTGGCACCAGACGGCCGGTGTTCATCAGTACCAGACCTTTGGGACGCAGCATGTGCCGCCAGCGCATCGCTTCGGCGGCCTCGAAACCCAGCAGCACGTCGGCGGTGCCGGGCGTGATCTGCGGCGACAGCACCTTCGCACCAAAACGCAGGTGCGACGAGACCACGCCGCCACGCTGTGCCATGCCGGCCACTTCAGTTTTCTTGACATCATGGCCGAGAGCGATCGCCGCCTCGGCGAGGATCTCGGTGGCGGTCATCACGCCCTGGCCGCCGGTGCCGACAACGAGAATGTTGGTGGTGTCGAATCGGCCTGTTTCAGACATCTTGCGTGTTCCTCGCAAGCTCGGCGCTCTTCCTGATCACCTTGATCGGCATCGCCAGCGTATCGACATGCACGATCGCGTCAGGTGCACAGGGCTTGAGGCACAGGCCGCAGCCGGTACAGGCGGCACTCTCGATGCGCACGAAAGCGAGATCGACTTCGCGTCCGCTGGCTTTCCGGACCCGCTCGCGACGCGTGACATGGATCGCCGGGCAACCGACATCGACACAGTTGCCGCAACCGGTGCACCGCTCATCAAGCACCCGGTACGGCTTGAGTGCGTGGTAGTCCTTGATCAGCACACAGGGCTGGTTGGTGATGATCACCGACGGCTCGGGGATTTTCGTCTCTTCACGCAGGGTGCGCAGCAGCACCGGCAGTTCGTAGGCGTCCAGCACATGCACCCGTTCCGGACGCACCCCGAGTGCCCTGACCAGATTGGCGAAATCGACGCGTGGCGCTTCCTTGCCGTGAATGTCGCGGCCGCTGCCGGGATTGTCCTGACCGCCAGTCATGCCGACGGCGCGGTTGTCGAGCAACAGGACGGTGACGTTGCCGCGGTTGTAGACGATGTCCAGCAGCCCCTGCATGCCCATGTGCAGGAAGGTCGAATCGCCGATCACGGCAACGATTTTCTTGTCCTTCTCGGCGTCACTGCGCCCCTTGTCGAGGCCCAGCGCCATGCCCATCGAAGCGCCCATCGAGATACAGGCGTCGAGTGCATTCCACGGCTGTCCGAAGCCGAGTGTGTAGCAGCCGATGTCGCCCGAGATGGTGACATTGCGCAACTGCGAGAGCGTGTAGTAGACGCCCAGATGCGGACAGGCGACGCACATGGTCGGCGGACGCGGAAAAACCGCCATCGGCGCGGTTCGAGCGAGTTCGGGCAAGGCTTCGCCGAGCAGGCCGGCGATTGCCGGCTTGAGCACCTGCGGCGACAGTTCGCCGGACAACGGCAGCAGGTCCTTGCCCGTGACGGTGAAGCCCTGCGCCTTGAGTTCGGTCTCGATCAAGGGCTCGACCTCTTCGACAACCACCAGCAACTCGCACTGTTCGGCAAACTTGCGCAGGCGATCGAAGGGCAGCGGGAAAGAGAAACCGAGCTTGCAGACCGGTGCATCAGGGAAGCTCTCGCGCACATGCATGTAGGCCGGGCCGGAGGTGATAAAACCGACGCGGCGATCAGGGCCCGATTCGACGACGTTGAGTTCGGAAATCTCGGCGGCGGCACGCAGCCGGCGTTCGCGCTCGAACATCAGCGGCAGACGCCGCCCGGCAGCGCTCGGCACCATCACCCAGCGGCTGACGTCCTTGGTGAACCCGGCGACCGCACGTTCGCTGCGCGCACCGATGCGAACCAGTCCCTTGACGTGACAGATACGGGTCGTCAGACGCAGGATCACTGGCACCTCGAAGCGCTCCGAGAGTTCGAAGGCAGCCAGCGTGAAGTCATGCGCTTCCTGCGAATCCGCCGGTTCGAGCAGGGGCAGATGTGCAAAACGGCCCCAGTAGCGCGAATCCTGCTCGTTCTGCGACGACGAAAGGCCGACGTCGTCGGCGATCGCGATCACCAGTCCACCGGCGACGCCGGTCAGGGTCATCGTCATCAGCGCGTCGGAAGCGACGTTCATGCCCACATGCTTCATCGCACAGAAGCCGCGCGAACCGGCCATGGTGGCGCCGAAAGCCACTTCGAGAGAAACCTTCTCGTTGACCGACCATTCGGTGTAGATGTCCGGATAGGTCGCCACACATTCGAGCATTTCGGTCGCGGGCGTTCCCGGATAGGCCGCTGCCACCCGTACCCCGGCCTCCCACACGGCCCGTGCCACCGCCTCGTTGCCTGACATCAGAAGCCGGCTGGCTGCTGCCACGGGCGGGGTTGACATCACACCTGCGGTCATTGCTTCTCCTTGCACGGAAAAAAGTCCCGAGAAAAACCTGGACCTTAGCGGCTCAAGGGTTCGGGCGAGTTGACGCAGGTCAACTTCATGATCAGGATTGACAGCAGCTGCCCAAGCTGGGCATACTCGGGCGAGATCCAGCGGATACCCGATTCCCAGGTTTACCCAAGCGATCGACAGGGCCGCTGGGATCCTGCTTGATTAACCCGGCACTCGGATGTGCCAATCAAACGGAAGTGAATTTCGCATGCGATTTTTCAGTTCTATCGTCATGCTTCTTCTGAGTCTCATGTCTGCGAGCACCCGCGCCAACATTTATGGCTACATTGACGAGCAAGGAGCGGCGCATTTTGCCACCGAAAAAATAGACTCGCGCTATCAGCTATTCCTGCGCGGCAAGCACTTCGATGCGTCGGAATCCCCGCCGATCGGCCCGGCAAAACCCGAACTATTGCGCTATCTGTCGCAACATCCCAACCTGAAGAAGTTTGAGCCCTTGCTGAAAGTGGCGAGCAATGAATTTGCTGTCGAAGCTGCCCTGCTCAAGGCAGTCATGGCGGCAGAATCGGGTTTCAATCCTGGCGCGATTTCCCCTAAAGGCGCCATTGGTTTGATGCAGGTCATGCCGGCAACAGCCGAACGCTACGGTTTGCAGGGCGACAAGAATAAAACCATTGAACAGAAACTGAGCGACCCGGAAACCAATATCCGCCTGGGCGCACGCTATCTGCGCGACCTCCACCGAATGTTCCCCAATCAGCAGGACCTGGTGCTCGCTTCCTACAATGCCGGCGAAGGTGCGGTGCAACAATACAAGAACCAGGTTCCACCATATCCTGAAACGCGCAATTACGTGCAACTGGTCACGCAAATCTACCAGTTGTATCAACCCAAGGCAGCAACCAAAAAACCGGAAGCCGGCGTATTTTCTGGCTTCGGGCACAACGCCAGGCGCCTGTACCTGACGATTCCGGGGCGCCGCAACATGCCATCACCGGCAGTCACAAGTATCGAGTAGTTGCGGATTTCTGAGCAGGAAGTTTTGGCTCCAGTTCGCATCAGGACAGCAGGCTGCAGGCTGCAGCCACACCGGCCAGGTAAGTCGAATCCTGCTGCAGACCAGCCCAGCCGACAGCGGGGTTGGTCGGCAAAAGACGCCCGACACGCTGAGCCCGCAGCGGATCGCTTGGTGGCTGCCAGCTCGCCAGAAGTTCGCCGACCGCATCCGGCGAATTGCACACCAGCAGCAGGTCGCAGCCGGCATCCCAGGCCGCCATACAGCGCTCGATGATGCCGCCGGCGACACTGGCGCCGGCCATCGACAGATCGTCACTGAAAATGACGCCGTCGAAGCCGAGATCATTGCGCAGCAGGCCTGTCCAGAAATGCGAGAAACCCGCCGGCCGTGGGTCCAGCCAGCGATAGATGACGTGCGCCGGCATCACCGCGTCGAGTTCGAGCCGGCGATAGGGTTCGAGGTCAGGCGCCAGTTCTTCGAACCGGCGCTCGTCGATCGGCAGATCAACGTGCGAATCGGCCTCGACCCAGCCATGACCCGGAAAGTGCTTGCCGCAGGCGGCCATGCCGGCGCGGTGCAGGCCTTCGATCAGCGCGCCGGCCAGTGGCACCACTGCGGCCGGGTCGGCGTGCAGCGAACGGTCGCCGATGACGCTGCTGCGTCCCCAGTCGAGATCGAGTACCGGCGTGAATGACAGGTCGACACCGCGCGCGCGCAGTTCGGCGGCGAGGACATAGCCGACGCCGCGTGCCGCGTGCAGCGCCGCCTGCGGGTCGCGGTCCCACAGCTCGCCGAGACGACGCATCGCCGGCAGGCGCGTGAAACCGTCACGGCAGCGTTGCACCCGGCCCCCTTCATGGTCGATGGCAATCGGCAGGGGCGGCGAGCGCAAGGCATGCACGGCGGCCGTGAGTTGCTCGAGCTGCTGCGGCGACGCGTAGTTGCGCGCGAACAGAATCAGGCCACCGACCAACGGGTGGCACAGACGCTCGCGTTCGAGAGCGGACAAGTGCAGCCCGGCAATGTCGATCATCAGCGGGCCGAGCGGGAGAGTTCTGCTGGTATTCATTGCTGTTCCATGATCACGAAAGCGACGGCGAAGTCATGCTCGTCACTGATCGTGAGGTGCGCGACGAGTCGGCGCTGTGCAAGGTGGGCGGCGAGCGGCGCCGCGTACTCGAACAGCGGCCGGCCCAGCGAATCGTGGACGACGCCGATACTCGGCAAGCTGGCGGGTGCAACCAGTCCGATGCCCAGCGCTTTGCCAAATGCCTCCTTGGCCGCAAAGCGCTTGGCAAGGAACCGGGCCGGATCGCGGACGCCGGCAAACTCGGCACGTTCCCTTGGCGAAAGCAGTTTCGCCAGTGCGCGCTGACCGTGCTGCTCGTACAGCCTGCCGAGGCGGGCAACGGCAACAATGTCGGTGCCGATTCCGGCAATCATGGCCGGGAGGGCCGGGCCAGCGACCGGGCCTGTGCCTCGCGCAGCAGGCGTTTCATTTCACCCACTGCTTCGCGCAGGCCGACGAAGATGGCGCGGCTGATGATCGCGTGCCCGATATGCAGTTCGCGGATGCCTGCGAGTTGCGCGACCGGTTGCACGTTGAAGTAGTTGAGTGCATGGCCGGCGTTGAAACGCATGCCGAGTTGACGCGCAGCTTCTCCGGCAAAGCGAATTTTTTCGAGTTCGGCAAGCACGGCGAGGCTTTCGGCGTCGCGCCCTTGCGTATAAAAGGCGTGCGCATAAGGACCGGTGTGTATTTCGCAGACGCGCGCGCCGATGCGTGCAGCGGCTTGTACCTGTGTCGGATCGGCATCGATGAACACACTGCTGACGATGCCGGCATCGCTGAGGCGGGCCACCGACTCGGCAAGCCTGGCTTCCTGAGCAACGATGTCGAGCCCGCCTTCGGTGGTTACTTCATGGCGACCCTCGGGTACCAGCATCGCCATTTGCGGCTTGATTCGGCAGGCAATCGCGACCATCTCGTCGGTCGCTGCCATTTCGAGGTTGAGCTTGATCTGCGCCAGGTCGCGCAGTTTCTCGACATCGGCATCCTGGATGTGTCGCCGGTCCTCGCGCAGGTGGATGGTGATGCCATCAGCACCGCCGAGGTGCGCTTCGACAGCCGCCCACACCGGATCGGGCTCGTAGGTGCAGCGTGCCTGCCGAATCGTCGCCACATGGTCAATATTTACGCCAAGTTCGATCATAGTTCGTGTAGCTCCCTGAAAATTCTGCGACTGGCGAGACTCTTGCCATCGGTGTAATGATTGATCAGTGTGCGCATCAGTTGTTTGGCTTCGGCCAGCGAGCGCGGATCGGAGAAATCCTCGTGCGCCAGATCGAGCAGCGTCCTGCCGCTGACTGCCCGCAGCGAACTGCCGGATCCCGGTAGTCGCACCGGACCACGCTCGATCTCGTAGACATAATGCGCATCGACGTCGACCGCGATGCCGGTCGCATCGGTTTCAAGGGTCAGGCCATAACCGAGTTCCTGCAGCAGCGCCCGCTCAAAGCAGCGCAGGTCGGACTCCTGTGTGCCGTTGGCAAAGCGCTGCAGGGTCTCGGCATAGACCAGGAAAAGTCGGGCATGCGCATCCTCGCGCGGTAACAGGTGCATCAACAGCTCGTTCAGGTAATAGCCGCAGAACAGCGACTTGCCTGCCAGCAACGGCTGCCCGCCCTGCCACTCGGCCTTGATCAGCGTTTGCACCTCGCCACGACCTGCCCAACCGAGTTCGAGCGGCTGAAATGCCTGCAGGACGCCGCGCAGGGCCGAGCGTGGCCGGCGCGCGCCGCGTGCCAGGAGAGCGACACGACCATGGTCGCGCGAAAAGACATCGACGATCAAGCTGGTCTCGCTGTACGGATAGGCGTGCAGTACGAAAGCCGGCTGGGCATCGACCTTGT
The DNA here is from genome assembly GCF_012940005.1 of Candidatus Accumulibacter contiguus. Lineage (GTDB taxonomy): Bacteria > Pseudomonadota > Gammaproteobacteria > Burkholderiales > Rhodocyclaceae > Accumulibacter > Accumulibacter contiguus. The sequence goes on from NZ_SPMX01000081.1 coordinate 12,347, forward strand.
GCCGCTGCGTCACTTCTCTACTCGTTCGTCGGCACGCGTGCGCGCGCTAGTCGTAGCCAAGCGTCTTGAGCATTCGCTCATCGTCGGCCCAACCTGACTTGACCTTGACAAAGACTTCGAGAAACACCTGACCATCGAACATCCGCTGCATGTCCTGGCGCGCCTCGGAGGCAATGCGTTTGATGATTTCGCCACCACTACCGATGATGATCGACTTGTGCCCCTCGCGCTCGACCAGGATGGCGGCGCTGATGCGCCGCAAGGCGCCATCGACGACGAACTTTTCGATCTCGACGGCGGCGGCATAGGGCAATTCGTCGCCGATCAGGCGAAAGAGCTTTTCGCGGATGTACTCGGCAGCCAGGAATCTTTCGCTGCGATCGGTGATTTCATCCTCGCCGTACAGCAAGTCGGTATTCGGCAAATGCTTGCGCGTCTCACCGAGCAGGACTTCCATCTGCGAGCCGCGCATCGCGCTGACCGGAACGATCGCCGTGAACTCGCCTTCGCCGGCGAGACGAGCAAGGTACGGAAGGAGTTGCATCTTGTCCGGCAACTGATCGATCTTGTTCACCACGATGATCACCGGGCACTCATTCGGTATGAGCTGGCGTACCACCCGGTCGCGATCGTCATAGCGCCCGGCCTCGACAACGAACAGGACGACGTCGACCTCGGCCAGCGCCTGTCGAACGCCACGATTCATCGCCCGATTCAGTGCATTGCCATAACGGGTCTGGAAACCCGGTGTATCGATAAAAACGTACTGCGCATCCGACCTGGTGAGGATGCCCAGGATGCGGTGGCGAGTGGTCTGCGCCCGTCGCGAGACAATGCTGAGCTTCTCGCCAATCAGCTGGTTGAGCAAGGTCGACTTGCCGACGTTGGGGCGGCCGACAATGGCAATCTGTCCGCTGCGAATTTCGCTCATGCCGGTCATGATCGCGGCTGCCGAGAAAAGTCATGAGCGCTTTCCAGGCTTTCCAGCGCACGTTCAGCGGCCATTTGTTCGGCTGCCCGGCGACTGCCGCCGCGGCCCTCGGTGCGAAGGTGCAGGGATTCGATCACACAGGCCACCCGGAACTGCTGTGCATGCGCCTCGCCTTCGGTGCCGGCCAGCGAGTACTGTGGCAAGGCCAGCCGGGCGCCCTGGAGATATTCCTGCAAGCGCGTTTTGGCATCCTTGATTCCCTGTCCGGAAGTCAGTCGATCCAGCACGCCGGCATAAACACGGACGATCACCCGGCCAGCGACGTCGAAACCGGCATCCAGCCACAGCGCGCCAAACAGCGCTTCGAGGGCATCGGCCAGAATGGATGGCCTTTGCTGTCCGCCGCTCTTCTGCTCCCCCTCGCCAAGACGCAGAAAGTCCCCCAGCGAGAGCGCCAAAGCAAGCTGGTGCAGGCTGTCCTGGCGCACCAGATTGGCTCGCAGTCGCGAGAGATCGCCTTCGGGAAGCCGCGGAAAGCGCTCGAACAGGCAGTGCGCAATGACGGCATTGAGAATCGCATCGCCAAGGAACTCGAGTCGCTCATTGTGCGGTGAAGTGAAACTGCGATGTGTCAGCGCCAGTTGCAGCAGATCTCGATCCCGGAAAGTATGGCCGAGCGCCTGTTCGAGACGGAAAGCGGTCATTGCGAAGAGCCGCGCCCCGACGAGGAACCGCGAAAATCGATCAGCAGACTGACATTGCCAGCCAGCGGAATCCGCTTCTCGTAGGCAAAGGCAATGACCACCTGGTTGTCTTCCTTGAATATGTCGAGATCCGCCGGGGTGAGGGTCTTGATATGCTCGATTTCTGCATACTTGCCGAAAGCCTGCCGCAGTTCGGGCACCGTCTTGCCATTGGAACCTGCAGCCACCGCCTTGACCGCCTGCCGGATCTTGTAATAATCCATGAATTCCGGAAGCACCCGGATCGCGAGAATCGCCACCAAAGCAATCAACACGCCCCAGCCCACCAGACTCGAAAGGGCCACACCACGCTGACGATTCATAGCCACAACTCCTTACCTGAACGATCCGATCCTTTTGAGATCACTGAAATTCAACCAGATGAAAAAAGCCTTCCCGACGATGTTCTGGTCCGGAACGAAACCCCAATAACGGCTATCACGGCTGTTGTCGCGATTGTCGCCCATCACGAAATACTGACCCGGCGGTACCTTGCAGATTACTCCCTGCGCGTTGTAGGAACAATCCTGACGATTGGCAAACTGTGCCGGACCCTGAACATAGGGCGGGGCATCCTCATCGTTGAGCGTTCGATGCTCCGTGCTGTCCAGCTTCTCGATGAATTGCCGCGAATAGTACAGGCGCTCTGCGTGCAGATAATCGTCGGTGCGCGTGCTTGGCACCGGTTGTCCGTTGATCGTCAGCTTCTTGTTCTGGTAAGCGATGCTGTCACCGGGAACGCCGACCACCCGCTTGATGTAGTCGAGCGACGGATCCTCGGGATAGCGAAAGACCATCACGTCACCACGTTGCGGGTTGTTGATGTCGATGATCTTGCGGTTGAGCACCGGCAGGCGAATGCCATAGGTGAACTTGTTGACAAGAATGAAATCGCCAACCTGCAGGGTCGGAATCATCGATCCCGAGGGTATCTTGAACGGTTCGACGAGAAACGAACGCAGCACGAAAACCACCAGGATCACCGGGAAGAAACTAGCCCCGTACTCGACCCACCACGGATCCTTGGCGTTGGCCGGGCGGCGCTTGCGCAGGACAAAAGCATCGGCCGCCCAGATCGCGCCGCTGACCAGCAACAGGACAAACAGGATCAGCGCAAAATTCACTCCATCACTCCTTTACCTGGCTTTACTTGCCAACACGCAACACAGCAAGGAAAGCCTCCTGTGGAATCTCGACCGACCCGACCTGTTTCATGCGTTTCTTGCCTGCCTTCTGCTTTTCGAGCAGCTTCTTCTTGCGCGAAATGTCGCCACCGTAACATTTGGCCAGCACATCCTTGCGCATTGCCTTGACATTCTCGCGGGCGATGATGTTGGCGCCGATGGCGGCCTGAATGGCGACGTCGTACATCTGACGCGGAATCAGTTCGCGCATCTTGGCCGCCAGTTCGCGACCGCGATAGACCGAGTTGGCGCGGTGCAGGATCACTGACAGGGCGTCGACACGCTCGCTATTGATCAGTACATCCAGCCTGACCACGTCGGCCGCACGATATTCCTTGAATTCGTAGTCCAGCGAAGCGTAGCCGCGCGAGACGGACTTCAGGCGGTCGAAGAAATCCATCACCACTTCGGCCATCGGCATTTCGTAGACCAGTTGCACCTGCCGGCCGTGATAGCTCATGTCGATCTGGTTGCCGCGCTTCTGATTGCACAGAGTAATGACATTGCCCAGATATTCCTGCGGAACGAATAGCGTGGTGGTGATGATCGGTTCGCGGATCTCCTCGATCTTCGACAGTTCGGGCAGCTTGGCCGGGTTTTCGACATTGACCAGGTTGCCATCACGCAGCAGGACTTCATAGACGACGGTCGGTGCGGTGGTGATCAGGTCCTGATCGAACTCGCGTTCGAGACGCTCCTGGACGATCTCCATGTGCAACAGCCCGAGGAAACCGCAGCGAAAACCGAAACCGAGGGCTTGCGAGACCTCGGGTTCGTAGCGCAGCGACGCGTCGTTGAGCTTCAGCTTCTCCAGCGATTCGCGCAGCGACTCATACTGGTTCGATTCCACCGGATACAGCCCGGCGAATACCTGCGACTTGATTTCCTTGAAGCCCGGCAAGGCCTGGCTCGCCGGTCGTTCGAGCAGCGTCACCGTATCGCCGACCTTGGTGGCCTGCAGTTCCTTGATCCCCGAGATGACGTACCCGACTTCGCCAGCGCGCAGGGCGTCGCGGGATACCGCCTTGGGAGTAAACACTCCGACCTGTTCGCAGAGGTGCGTTGAGCCGGCAGCCATCAGACGAATCCTGTCCTTGGGTCGTAGCGTGCCATCAAAGACCCGTACCAGCATCACCACACCCACATAATTGTCGAACCAGGCATCCACCAGCAAGGCCTTGAGTGGTGCATCGGGATCGCCTTGGGGCGCGGGAATGCGTTCGATGATCGCTTCCAGGATGTCCTCGACGCCGAAGCCGGTCTTGGCCGAGGCCAGCACGGCTTCGGAAGCGTCGAGGCCGATCACGTCCTCGATCTCCTGGCGCGCCTGGTCAGGCATCGCCGACGGCAGATCGACCTTGTTCAGTACAGGCACGACATCGACGCCGAGTTCGATGGCCGTATAGCAGTTGGCGACAGTCTGCGCCTCGACTCCCTGTGACGCATCGACCACCAGCAAAGCTCCCTCGCAGGCGGACAGCGAACGCGACACCTCATAGGAAAAGTCAACATGTCCAGGCGTATCGATCAGGTTCAGGTTGTAGACTTCGCCGCTGCGCGCCCGGTATTGCAGGGCAGCGGTCTGCGCCTTGATGGTGATGCCGCGTTCGCGCTCGATGTCCATCGAGTCGAGCACCTGCGCTTCCATCTCGCGATCGGAAAGACCGCCGCAAAGATGAATGATGCGGTCGGCGAGCGTCGATTTCCCGTGATCGATATGCGCGATGATGGAAAAATTGCGGATGTGTTGCATGTGCATTAGACTTGTATCAAGCGAACCAAAATGGTATCATTAATCATCATAACCGCCTGATTAACAAGCAATTTTTGTAGCAATTCGTGTCAGCTTGCATCGCTGTAGCTCAACATTATGCGGGTAGGACTGCGGGTATGTTGGCAGGTGCTGTAAAAATCTACCCGCTTTTTCTTCTCAAGCCTTGAATTCGTTGGTGTTTCAGCGATCCTTTGCCTACCCACACCCTCTCCGGAGTCCCTATGCTGACCGATACCCAGATAAGGAACATCAAGCCAGAAGCAAGACCCGTCAAACTGACAGACGGGGGGCGGATTATACCTTGAAGTGACCCCATCAGGCGGCAAGCATTGGCGCTACCGCTTCCGACTCGGCGGCAAGGAAAGCCTGTTCGTCATCGGCGAGTACCCGCAAGTCAAGGCTGCCGACGCCCGGCGACGCAGAGACGATGCCCGTCAGTTGGTCAAGCAGGGCATAAACCCCACCCACCAGCGCAAGCTCGAAGAAACCACCCGAAAGTATGAGCGGGCGACGACGTTTGAGGCCGTAGCCGCCGAATGGTATGGAGCGAAATCGGGCGCATGGTCCGTGGGCTACGCGGGGCATGTCGATACCATCCTGAAAAAGGACATCAATCCCCGCATCGGTGCTCTCCCGATCAAGGACATCAAGACGCCGATCATTCACGAGGTGCTGCGCAAAATCGAAGCACGCCAGGCCCCAACACGTGCCATTCTCGCCCGTCAGATCATCGGCAGCGTGTTCAAGCTCGCCATCATCACGCATCGCGCCGAGTACAACGTGGTTGACCCGCTCAAGGGAGAAATTGCACGCCGTGTCGTTGAACACCGCAAGCACTTGAGGGATGACGACCTGCCCGACTTCCTGCGCAAGCTGGAGGACTACTCAGGGCACCAGACCACGGCCATTGCCCTCAAGCTGCTGATGCTGACCGCCGTGCGGCCAGGCGAGTTGTGCGGCGCCCCCTGGAGAGAATTCAATATCGACAGGGCAGAGTGGCGCATTCCTGCGGCGCGCATGAAGATGAACGAAGAGCATGTCGTGCCGCTTTCCCGGCAGGCGCTGGAGCTTCTCAAACAACTGCGCGACCTCACCGGCCATGCAGAGTACCTTTTCCCGACGCAGGGCACCAAGTCGCAAACCATGCCGACCGCCACACTGCGCAACGCGGTTACGAAGCTCGGTTATTCTGATCGGTTCAGCCCCCACGGTGCGCGGGGCACTTTTTCCACCATGTGCAACGAGGCTGGGTTCAGGCCGGACGTGATAGAACGGCAACTCGCCCACGCGGAAAGAAACTCGGTTCGGGCAAGCTACAACCAGGCGGAGTACATGCCCGAACGCCGGCAGATGATGCAGCAGTGGGCGGACAAGCTCGATTCGCTCAAAGTAGGAGCACAGGTTATTCCGTTCGGGAAGGTGGCCTGATGGTTCTGTATCGTAGAAAACTACCAAAGCCCTTGGCAGTAGACACGCCACAGATACGGGCCGCGATCAATCTTGTCCACGCTGTTGAGAGCGGACAGAACCCGGACGGCGAGACGCTGCAAGTTCTCCACGACGCTTTCCGGGAAATCTTCGGTGGCAAGCATCCGACCGAGATATTCGGACAACCGCTGGGTCTAGTCTCACCTAAAGGCCGACCGAAGGGTTACGGCTTCACTCCCGCTGACATCGTGAGCGCATATATCGAGCTACGCCGGAGGCAACTTGAACCGACCCACCCAACAAACGCACTTGAAACTGCCAAACTTGACGCTGCCAGTGCCTTTGTTGAGTTTGGCGGTGCAGTCGATGCGGCGAGGGCTATTGATCGGGACTGGGCTGCTGGGCGAGGGCTTGTAGCTGCACTAAGCGACGGCGACTTACACAAAATAATTGCGCCGTACAAGTGCGATGCGGCGGGACAAATAATACGCAAATAGCGTCACCTGACTACGCTTGACCAACAAGGCATCATCCAACCATACCGAATCAACGGTGCTCAGGTCGGAGAAGACGATGCCAAGTAACACCACCCCCGAAACCAGGAAAGCCGCCAAGGCAGCCAAACTGGCCGAACAGCTTAAGCTGTTTGAATCCCTTCCCCCATATGCCCTAGTCGCTCTCCCAGTCGTGTGCGCCATCACTGGGCGCTCTCCTGCTTCTGTCTGGCGAGACGTAAAGGCCGGCCGTTGTCCTGCTCCTGTAAAGGCGGGGCCGCGCTCTACGAGGTGGCGTGTCGGCGACCTTCGCGCAGCCTGACCATCCGGGCTAGCCAAACGTGCTTACACGTAAACACCATATCGAATAACCAAAGAGCACGGCGTACGGGCAAAAGAAAGCCCGGACAGAAGCCGGGCCGGAAAGCATTTCAATGAACGAACATGTTAACACAATTGCTGGGCCGCCAGAGCGCGGCACCGGGGCGCTTCCCCGAAAAATCCTCGTCAGCAAAGGGCGCGACACCGAAGGATTTCTACGCAAAATCCTCCCCTCTCAGGGGATAGTCGTCATCGCAGAACCCGTTCGTAGGGCTGGCAGTACGCAGACCTACTGGAAGCACTACAAGTACAAAACTGTGGAGGAAGCGGCAGCCGCCATTGAAGCCTTCGACAGTGCGGGCAGGACGGTGTACCACGCCTGCAGCACGTTCAAGGAAGACCTCCCCAAGAAGCTCAGGACGCAGGACAACGCCGGGTGGGTAAAGGCGTTCTGGGTCGACGCCGACGTAGATGCGAACAACCCAGCCAAGTACGCCAGCAAGAAGGAAGCGCTGCTGGACATTGGGCGAGTTTGGAAGAAACTGGGACTTCCACTGCCACTGATTGTTGACTCCGGCGGCGGCCTGCATGGCTACGTAACCCTGACCGAAGACGTTACCACCGCCATCTGGACGCCCTTGGCGCGGCAGTTCAAGGACCGCCTCACCGCCCTGGGATTCAAACAGGACCCCTCCCGTACCGCCGACTCCGCCAGCGTGCTGCGCCCAGTAGGCACCCACAACCGCAAGAAGTGCCCGGCCCGCCCGGTGCGCCTGATCAACGAGGGGCAAGACATCACGCTGGAGCTGTTCGCCGCGGCACTGGGCACCAGCGTCCCTGCACCTATCACGGCCATGCCCGAGGAAGACGACGACCTGGGAGGCGGCATCGAGTACCCCCCATCATCGGCGAATCGCATCGTTCAGTTCTGCCCCACCGTGGCGTACGTGGCGGACATGCTGGGAAACGTCCCGGAGCCTCTGTGGCACAAGATGATTGGCGTCGTGAAACACACCACAGAGGGCGTGCTGCGCTGCCACGAGTGGAGCGTCGGGCACCCGGAGTACAGCGAGTACGAAACCCAGCAGAAGATCGACAACTGGGCCACCGGCCCCGCCACCTGCGCCAGCTTCCGGCAAGCCGCAGAGAACAAGTGCGAGGGCTGCACCCAGACTTGCAAGAGCCCAGTGCAGCTTGGATATACCGACGAAGCCCCTGCTGTAGTTACTGGAATGGCTGCCCCGTGGCTGGACAGAATGAACGAGGAGTACGCATGGATCGAACAGGACGCCGCAATCTATCGCCGCAAACACCGAGATTTCATCAGGGTCGATAGCTTCCACATGGCCCACGCAAACGACTTCGTTGCCGTGGCTACCCCGACTGGGACAAAGCAGGTACCGGCCTCCCGGCAATGGCTAAGCGACAAGCGGCGGAGCCAGTTTCGCGCCATCGTCACAAGGCCCGGAGAACCCATAGTTACCGCTGACGGGTGCCTGAACATCTGGGCAGGGTTCGCTGTGGAGCCTGTGCCAGGCGATGTTGCTCCATTTTTAGGCGCGTACGCGCACTTGTTTGAGGCTGCTCGGTATCCCCTTCAATGGCTGGCCCATCTGATCCAGTTCCCCGGCGTCAAGATGTTCGTCAGCCTTGTCGTTTGGTCGCAGAAAGAAGGTGTTGGCAAAAACCTGCTCTTTGAAACCATCGGGGCGTTGTTCAACCCCCACCACTATGCGCTGATTGGACAATCTGAGGTCGACGACGACTTCTGCGGCTGGATTGCCGGCACTGTGTTCGTCCTTGCTGATGAGATACGCGCATCCAAGAGCGACAAATCAAGAGATAGGCTGAAACTATGGGGCACTGCAACAACCTTGCGCACCCACGACAAGGGGCAGCCGAAGCGAGTTGTGGAAAACCTGATGAATGCTGTGTACCTGTCGAACCACGCTGACGGGATGTTCCTCAGCGATAACGACCGGCGCTTCTATATTCACGACGTGCAGGCAGGCGCGCTCCCGGAGCCACTCAAGCAAACATTCCTGCACTGGCGGCGTAACGGCGGGCTGGCGCACCTGCTGCACCACCTGCAAAACCTCGACCTGACCGGCTTCGATCCCAAGGGCCACGCTCCGGCGACAAAATCCAAGGCCGCGATGGTCGATGCTGGGCGCTCCGACTTGGATCGCTACGCGCATGACACTGTGACCGGCGCGCTGCCACTCAGGCGCCAGGTGGCGACCGCGGAAGACCTGACACAGAAATTCATGGTCGAGTACCACCACCTTCGCACTCCACCTTCGGTCAGCACTGTGGGCAAGGTGTTCGTCCGCATGGGTGCGTATCGCCGTGATACCCAAGTCCGGCTTTCCAACGGGAAAAAAGTTCGCGCCCTGGCACTCGTCAACACGCAATACTGGAAGGCCCAGCCAGAAGCAGCCTGGCGTGCGGAACTGGAGAAAACCGAGACTTCCGTGCCTCACGTGCAGCACCACGCCTCACCAGTGCCTCGGGACGTGCCTCGGCTGGAACCCGCATGAATACTGGATGCCTCGCGTGCCTCGGGGGAATTGGCTTTCTCCCCGTCTTTCACTGTACACACTCCCGCCGTGCATGCTCTACACCCTCTCTCCCCTATATTTTTTACTTACCTATAAGAACAAGAGAGGCAGGAGAGGCAGAACATGGAGAACCGCATGGATACTGGGCTTGTGGCTGCCTCACCATGCATATGTCATGCATAGGCACTGCTGAGGCACCCGAGGCAGCCGCAAAACACCCCTGGCGCACAGATCACAACTCCATCACAGCAAGGACCGATCACAATGACCCAAAACCACCTGAGCGATTTTATCGCCGGCCTCGTCGCCGACTCGTCCGCAGCCATCCAAGCCGCTGAGCAGGCACGCCGCGCTGAGCAGGACAAACAGCACGCCACCTGGAAAGAGCGCTTGACCCCACTGGATCAGCGGCTGGCCAAGCTCCTGGCGGTGATCCCCGAGAGCATCAAGGCCGAGGGCCTCAGTATCGACGTGTTGCGGGTGCAACTCGCCGGCCGCTTCGCGCAGACCAGTCGTGCATGCGATGTCGCCGCAGCGCTACGAAAACTTGGATGGACGCGCAAGCGCTGCTGGCGGGGCGATGAGAGCCCCCAAGGATTCCGCGCCACCTGGCACCCTCCCTGCAAGTAACCACTCTTTTTTCAACCACAAAGGAACGCCCATGACCAAAACACCCACTACTATCGACCAGCGCCGCCTGGAGTCCGCGATTCATGAATCCGCCCATTTCGTTGCCAGCGTATTGCACGGCGCATACATTAGAGACGTTCGCATCCTGCCCGTATCAGGCAGAGCAATCGGCACTCCATACCGCCCTGGGCTAAGATGCCTCGGCTATGTTGTTTCTTACTTGGGCGTAGCTGAAAGCTATAACGATGGGTTCATCGACCTGTGCGGCTGCGTCATTGCCGAACTGCGAGGCGACTGTTGGCAACAGTGGGACTACAACAACGCAAAGGATGCGTTGTGCGCTGAGCAGTTCAGGCAGTGCCAAGAGGATGCATGCATGTTCGTGTATACCAACCGTGATTTGATAGAACAAGTTGGGCGTGAACTGCTCGCCATCGCCAAGCCAGATGGAAAGTTCACGAGAAAAAGCCTGAAGCAGTTGGAGAGCTATACCAAGGGCCTGCTGAACCGGCACTATGCAGCCTCAAAGGTTCGGGCCGCTGCGATTTTGGCAGCGAAGAAGCCGCAACTGGATGAGCTACGGCGCAGGTATGCAGAAGCCGAGTAGTGCCTTGGTAACCAAAACAGACACCATCGGGGCCGGGGGAACCGGCTGAGCAGCTTTCAGAAGGAACGATTGCGCAGGTAGTTGACGATTACCTCCAGCAGTTTGGCCATAACCCCCGCGTCCTTATCCGCAACAGCGAACCGCACATTGTCGGGTACTCTCCCGCAGATAATGGGGTGACCTCCGGTATGGTCCTCGGCGGGAAAATCCACCTTTTCCGGGGCGGGCGGGCTAACACTACTGAGGTGGTGCGAACGCGCTCTGGCACGAGATGCTGAAATCTTCTTGCGCGCCCTGCTTGCCACACAAAGCGCACTTGCAAGCCAGAGCATAGGGGTGCTTGGCTCTGGTACAGTTGAAGGGGCAGAATACAAATCGAGGACCAAGTTATCAAATTGCCCCATCCCTGCAGCATAGGTGCTCATAAATACAGCTTCGAGATTTAGTTTGTCCAGTACAAACGTTTGGAGCACGGGATCAGGCCCAGAAAGCACTTTAAGCACAGTAATATCGTCAGGACTATAAAAAGCACCCGATTACCCACAACTCACTTGACATAGGAGCGCGCGGCGTGGCTTGACTCCAACGCGATAGCAAACGCTGTTGCATTTCCGCTTACCCACCCCATATATGCAAACGGCAACAGTTTTCAAGCTGTTGTTAAAACGTATATTTCGTAATCTTGCGGAGGTATGGCATGGGTTGGGCAGCGGAGGAGTTCAAGGATCTGGATTTGGGGGATGCGCGGCGGACGCGGCGCTTGATCAAGCTGGTGGATGATCTGTCGGCACAACCGACCGGAAGCATCCCGGTGGCTTGCGGGGGTTGGGCGGAAACCAAAGCGGCCTACCGGCTGCTGGACAATCCCGCGAC
>NZ_SPMX01000082.1 GCF_012940005.1 Candidatus Accumulibacter contiguus
GGCGGTGGCAGCAACCCCTCACGCTCGCCGTTGTTTCAGCAGGACTTGCAAGCGCTTGCCAATCGGCTCAAGCTGGAAATTCGGATCGCCCACTTCCCGCCGTATTGCTCCAAGCACAATCCGATTGAGCACCGCGTCTTCCCCCCATGTCACGCGCGCTTGCGAAGGCGTCGTATTTGAAAGCGTGCCTCTGGTCAAACAACTGATCGAGCGTACCCAGACTCGAACTGGACTTCAGGTCACCGTCGATATTATCGATCGCGTCTACGAAACCGGACGGAAAGCGGCGCTTGATCTCAAGGCATCCCTGCGCATCGTCGCCGATGCACTACTGCCCCCATGGAATTACACCATCCTGCCAAATTCAACAGCATAAAACCGGGAAGTTATTTCGTGGGCGTTCCTAAGGGTAACTGTGCCCCTTCCTGTGAAAGTCGCCTCAGCGACTCACCACCCTCTCCTGCCAAAACGGAGAAGATACTTTGGAGGAAACACTTGTAAAGGAGCTCAACATGTTCCACAGATTCCAGGCTTTGCTCGGCCGCATGGCCGTTTTTTTCCTCGGACTATTGTCGGTCGCCCAGGCCATTGCAGCGGATTGGATGATCAACGAAGACTACTACCAAACCGACACCCGCGCCGCCACCGATTTTGAGTTTCTGCTTGCCGGCGACGTCGCAGCCCAGATTACCAGTGGCGGACAGACCTCGATCACCAACGCTTTCGCCGACCCCACCCGCAGCACCAGCCTTCAGCCAGGCTTCAACAACACCATCGTTCGCTTCGCCGGTTCCAACACGATTCCCACTACGCCGACGACGAAGCGGCACTTCGGCATCTTCGGCACGGGCAAGAAGCCTACGGTGCTGACCAAGGCGTGGTCATTCCCCACGGCTCCGTTCCGCGTCCCGGTCCCCAAGTCCAACTTCGACTTCGCCTACGATCCGCAGAACGACACCCTGCGGATCACTCTGGAGAATACCAGCCCATACACGGTGACTTTCCAGAACGTGGGTTACACGATCAGTTCCACCGAGTACCCGATCGACCAACTGACTGCCAGTGGTCTGCCATTATCGGTTTTTCAGCCGCTCACTGGATTCGACCACGAGTACCGGCCGGGCGAGTTCAGTTCGATGCTGATCGCCGGCGTTTCTCTCGAGGCGTTCGCCGTCACCCATGCCACGGTTTTCTTCTCTGGCGACTCCAGCGGCATGGACTATCAAGCGACTGGCGACGAATGGGCACAGGTTCGCGTCGCCGCCGCAGTTCCCGAACCGGGAGGCCTGGTTCTTGTGCTGGTCGGCCTGGCGTGCGTTGTAGGTTTCTCCTGCCGTGGCCGAATCAATGGACTACTCGTACGCAACTCGGGCAAAGCCTCTGGCAGATGGCTGTTGCTTGGCGTCGGCATGCTGCAAGCGGGAAGTGCCGCGGCCGACGTGTTCGTCGTGCCCCTGGCCGCACCACCTACCGCAGGGGATACGCGTCCCTTCATCGACCTGAAGGCCAAGGACACTGCGGGCAAAGATATCACCATCAAGACCCTGATTGACGGCGGCTCGACCAGTTCCGAGTTGAAAGTGACTGCCGCGGTCGGAACCCAGTTGGGCGTCAGCGGAGGAACTCCAGGAACCGAACGCGGGATTAACGGAGTATCACCGACCACCACCGGAGCAAGCATCCCGGCCGGCGCCGGCATCGGCTTCAGCAGTGCGCCCGTCACCCCTGGTGGTCAGGCAGCGAGCTCGCCCCCCCTGCCCACCACGGCCAGCGTGGGAACTCTCCCGCCCGGGCGACAAGCCACCTTGGGCAGCGGCTATCTGGAAGCCAACTTCGACAGCAGCGGGCGACTGGATGGCTACTACTTTTTCGTGGCCAAGGGTCAGGGGGCTACGGGCGGCGTGGCAACGGCCAACGCCATCGCCAGTTTCCTGGCCTTTTCCGGCCCGGTAGCCACCAATCCCGATGGCCGTCCCAAAGGCACCAAATCCGAGGAAGTCACGCCCTTTCGCCACCCCGTGCCGCAGGGCGAGGAGGCTATCGACGGCGGCTTCCGGCTGGGCGTCGATATCCGCAGCGCTTTCTCTACGCAATCCAGCATCCCTTTCATTCTCAAGAGCGGCTTTTCAAACACGATCATTTCTTCCCAACTGGCTTCGCTGCTGGGATTGAATCCAGGCACACTGCCGACGGCACAGGTCGAGACGAACTTTGGCACGATGGAAGTGGGCATGGCCCAACTCCAGCTCGACCTGTTCAGCGACCCGAGCTTCCCGAGCTTCACGGTCCCGGTAGGCATCGCCTTGAACTCTGCCGACAATCCATTTGACGACAACGTGCTGGGCAGCGATGTGCTGGGTCGGCTGGCTTATTGGGACATTGATCAGACCAACCCGAGTGCGCCCATGTTCTCTGCCGCCGCTAGCCTCACGCCCATTCCTGAGCCGGGCACGGCGACGCTGATCAGCGTACCCATGCTTCTTTGCCTGTTGGCCGGATCCTGGGCACACCACAATCGGGCCGGACACGCTTCACGATCGACCTGCGCCTTGCGCCGATGGACGGCGTCCTTGCCGGCGTCGAAGCGGTAAGCCACACGGCGCCTACCTCGGCAAACCCGCACGACGGCTGAGCGAAGCCGAGGTAGCGCTGTCCGCAGAAAAGCACTCAGCGCGTGGCAATCTGCCGGAACCCGTTCGTCGCACCGATTTGGGCAGCATTGCCCTCGTTGCAGAGAACGCGGTCGACCCTGGCCATCGAGGGCCCGTGCTGTGCCCAGAGCAGCAGCGCGTCAAGCGCCTCGACCGGACCGCTGACCAGGGCTTCGACGCTGCCGTCGCTTCGGTTACGGACCCAGCCGGAGAGGCCAAGCCGTTCGGCCTCTGCGCATAACGACCAGCGGTAGCCGACGCCCTGAACCCGGCCATGAATACGCAGATTTCGGCAGATTGTCTGACCCATTTTTCGACTCCAGAATGCGGAAACTGGGGACTGGGGTGATGCGACCACAGCCATTACTGGCATAATCGTCGTCCATGAAAAGAAGAAGATCAAGGGGTGCTGTTTCGCTGTCCGGGGCTTTTATCCGAAGATGCTGAAGACGCTGTTGCTGCTGCCGCTCATTGGCGCCGCAGGCTTGTCGCTGCTGCCCAGCCGCCGCGTCGATCTGCTGCGCCATCTGGCGAGCGTCATCGCTGCCGCGACGATGTTCTGTGCCGGTCTGTTGCTGCTCGACTTCGATCCCACCAGCGCAGATATCCAGTTTTTTGAAACCCGGCCGTGGAATCCGCGCGTCGGCTCACAATTCGCGCTCGGCGTGGACGGCATCTCGCTGCCGATGGTCTTGCTGGCTACGGTGCTCTGTTTCGTCGCGATCTTCACATCGACCGGCATCCGCAGCGGCGCCAAACTGTATTTTTCGCTGCTGCTGGTCCTTGAAACCTCGCTGCTGATCGTATTTACGGCTCGCGACTGGTCGCTGTTCTACGTCTGCTGGGAACTGACCCTGATCCCGCTGTTCTTCCTGATCGATCGCCTGGGAGGGGTCAACCGGCACCGGGCAGCACTCAATTTTGTCCTGTATACGCTGGGGGGATCGGTGTTCATGCTGATCGCCCTGCTGTTACTCTACGATGTCGCCCCCGGCCATAGTTTCGCGATGGTCGACATGGCCGCCGGTGGTGCGCAATTGCCGGTGCGTACGCAGGTGCTGGTCTTTCTCGGGCTGCTGCTCGGTTTCGGTGTCAAGATGCCGATCGTCCCGCTGCATGGCTGGTTGCCACTGGCACATGTAGAGGCGCCGAGTCCGATTTCGATCCTGCTCTCCGGGATCCTGCTGAAAATGGGCGCCTACGGGCTGATCCGTGCGGCTGCCACCTTGCCGGCAGCAGCGCTGGCGCTGCAGGACTGGCTGGCGCTGCTGGCGCTGATCAGTCTGGTCTACGGCGCGGTGCTGGCCTGGCGGCAGACCGACCTGAAAGCAATGATCGCCTACTCGTCGATCTCGCATATGGGGGTCGTCCTGCTTGGCATCGCCGCGCTCAACCCGGCGGGACTCAGCGGTGCACTGACCCAGATGGTCGCGCATGGACTGACGGCCGGGTTGCTGTTCCTGCTCATCGGGCTGCTCTACGAGCGCACGCACAGCCGTGATCTGGCGACTTACGGTTCGCTCAATCGCAGCGCACCGCGCTTCGCCGTGTTTATCGTGTTCACGCTGCTGGCCTCGGTCGGCCTGCCCGGCAGCGCCGGCTTCATCGCCGAACTGCAGGTACTGATTGGCGCTTATCGCCGCTGGGGTGGCTGGCTGCTCCTGCTGTCGATCGCCGTGCTGATTTCCGCCGCCTACGCGCTGCGCGCGATTCGCTGCCTGTCGACCGGACCCGAGCGGCCTGCCAGTGCTGCTTCGGCAAGGGTAGCGGATTTCGCCGATCTCAATCGTGTGGAATGCGCGGCTGCCTGGCTGCTGAGCAGCGGCATCGTCTGCATTGGCGTCCATCCGGCACCACTGCTACGCCTGATGGCCACTTCGCTGAGCCAGCTGGCCAAAGCCTTTGGAGTTTGAATGAGTTCGCGCGTTCCGTCATCAGCACCTGCGAAAATCGCCACCGCACCCAGCCTGCAAAGCGTGCAGGCCAGCGTGCAGCAGCTTGCGCACCTGCTGCCGGCGCAGGCCCCCTTGCGCGATTTCGTTCATCACAACACCCTGCATGCCTTCCAGCATCTGCCGTTCGCCGAAGCGCTCAGTGCGGCCAACCGCCTGACCGGCGCACGTCCCTGGCTCGACGAGGGCCGCTACCGGAAGTTGTTCCGGGAAGGGCGGGTGAACGCGGACGATCTCGCCGCCGCCTTGCGGCAATCGCCCGAAACCCGGGCCGACGAGTTGCTGCTCGGCGATGCGCTGCCCGGCTTACGTCGCGGCGAGATCCTGCAGGCAGCACTGCTGCAGCCGCCGGGGAGCATTTCACCGCCCCGTCTGCGCTGGCAAATCGAGGAAAAATCGGCGTGCGAGCGCCTGCAAGCGGATCTCGACCCGCTCATGCGGCAGCGACTGCTGCACGCCGCCGCTGCGGACGGCCACGATGAGGCCGCAGCCGTCGCCGACCTCTGGGCAGCGGCTTGCGCCTTGCGCGGGCCGACTGCCCGGCCCGCCGTCGCTTGCGCCGAGCCCTCGGCGACCGCTGCCGTGACGATTTGGCAAGAACTGCTCGACCGTCTCGGCGACGAATGGACGCTGGGCGCATTGCTCGCCCATTTGACGGGTGAGGATATCCGACTTGCGCTGCAGGCATCCCTGATTCGCCATCTCGCGGCACATCTTGATCATGGCCTGGCCGCCTGGAGAAACCCGGCACGAGCACAGGGTTTTTTTGTGGCGTGGCGACGGAGCGCCGGCAGCGACTGGGCTTGGGAACTCGACGAATTCGCCGGCGCACGCCATGACATCGAGCAACTCGCCGACGATCCACTGCAGGTGATCGCCAACGAAATGCACTTGTTGGATGTCGATGATTCGCGCTGCAGCGCCTATCTGCAGCGACTGGCGATGGAATTAGCGGGCTGGGCAGGCATGTGCCACTGGCATGAAGCGCACGCCGCAGCCGGTGATCCGCCGGTCAGCCTGACTGATTTTCTTGCCGTGCGCGTGGTGCTCGAACGCCTCTATGCCGAACAGTTGCTGCGCCGTGTCTGGGGCCTGCGGCTCAACGAACTGGGTGGCTACTTCATCAATCACCCGGCCGAGCTGGCGGTCAGGCACGCGGCCGGCAGTCGCCAGTTGCCGGACGACTTGCTCGACCAGCTACGGCCGCATCTGACGGCTGAGGCTGCGCATGGCGACTGGCCGCATTTCGCCCACCGCCTGGTGGAAGCGCGCAACGCCGCGGCGACCGACACGGAAGCACTGGCCGCCTGGCCGCTGTTCGTCCTGGCACAAAGACTGGGGCGGACTGGTCGCGAGCTGCGCGAGCTTGGCCGAGCCGGGGTGGATGCCCTGCTTGGCTGCGCCGATTCCCTGACTGGCGACCAGCGCGGCCTGATCTGGCTGCTGGCCTACGAACACCACTATCGGCAACAGATCTTTGCAGCCTTGCTCGCCAATCATGGCCGCACACCGGCGCTGGCCGGCAAAGCCCAGGCGCAGTGGGTTTTCTGCATGGATGATCGCGAAGAAGGCAGTCGCCGCCACCTCGAAGAAGTCAACCCGGCTTTTGAGACCTTCGGTGCAGCCGGTTTCTTCGGCACCCCGATGCTCTGGCAGGGCCTCGACGACGAGCTCCCGACGGCTCTGTGCCCGATCGTCGTACGCCCGGCGAATAGCGTGCGCGAGACCGTGCCGCCCGGCGCCGAGGCAGCGTACCGGCGGCATCAGCAGCGTCGCCAGCTGCGCCTGGCGTGGCGCGAACGCTTGCATCAGGGCAGCCGGCGTGGCTGGCTGCAGGCTGCGCTGCTGAGCACCGCCGCCGCGCCCTGGGCATTGCTCGCGCTACTGGCGCGGACGCTGGCGCCGGGACGTCTCGGGTCACTGCTTGAGCGAACTCGCGACCGCTTCGACAAGCCGTTGCCAGGCACACTGGAATTGACCGCCGAGCCCGGCGAAGCGCAACGGGCCGCCAGCAGCGACGCGCCACGACTCGGCTTCAGCGAAGAGGAGCAGCTGACCCGCGTCGGCACTTTCCTGCGCAGCATTGGTTTGACGAAGCATTTCGCGCCGCTGATACTGATCGTCGGCCACGGTTCGGACAGCCGCAACAACCCGCATCTCGCCGCTTACGATTGCGGTGCCTGTTCCGGCCGCCACGGCGGACCGAATGCGCGCGTGTTTGCGGCGATGGCCAACCGGCCGGCGCTGCGCCTCAGCCTCGCGCGGCAGGGAATCGTCATCCCGGAGACGACGCACTTCATCGGCGCCGAGCACAACACCTGTGACGAGAGCTACGTCTGGTACGACCTCGAGCAATTGCCAGCCAGTCATCGTGAGGCTTTTGCCGCACTGCGCCGTGACTGTCAGGAAGCGGCGCGTCACCATGCCGTCGAGCGCTGCCGTCGTTTCGCATCGGCGCCGCTCGACCCCTCGCCACAACAGGCGCAGGCACATCTGGCAAACCGGCGCCAGGACATCGGCCAGGCGCGGCCCGAACTCGGGCATGCCACCGTTGCGGCGGCTTTCGTCGGCCGCCGCACGATGAGCCGCGGGGCGTTTTTCGATCGACGGGTGTTCCTGATTTCCTACGATCCGCTGCCGGATGCCGATGGGCACGTACTCGAAGCGACCCTGCTGGCGGCTGGCCCGGTCGGCGCCGGAATCAACCTGGAATATTACTTTTCGACCGTCAATAACGAAGGCTATGGCTGTGGCAGCAAAATCATGCACAACCTGACCGGCTTGTTCGGAATCATGCAGGGGGCCAGTTCCGACCTGCGAACCGGCCTGCCGCTGCAGATGGTCGAGATCCATGAACCGATGCGACTGCTGGTGATCGTCGAACAGACGCTGGAAATCATCAATGCGATCTACCAGCGACAACCCCCCCTGCAGGAATTGATCGGCAAGGACTGGATCGTTCTTGCCGCCAAACACCCGCAGACGGGAGCCATCCATCTGTTCGCGCCGGCGACCGGCTGGCAACCCTGGACTCCCCAGGCAACGGGCCAGCCGGCGCCGGACGTGCCCGAGGCCGAGAGTTCGTCCGACTGGTTCGCCGGCCAGCGCAAACCCTTGCCGCCGGCCTTGCTGCGGCGCCCGGTGGTGACCGCATGAGCGCACCCGGCGGGCTGTTCGACATGCTGGCACTGGCCATCCACCTGTTCTGGCTGGTGCCGCTGTTGCCGCTGCTGTCAGCAGCGCTGCTCGCCATTCTTTTGCTCTTGCGCCGCGGCGCGGGCGATGCAGACGAACCGCTGACCGCCGCCATCGCCAGCACGGCCGCTCTCTGCGCGCTACTGCTGCTGCTGCTCTTCGATCTGCTGGCCATCGCTGGCGCCCTGCCGGAGCAACTGGTGTTTGGCGAATGGCTGCGTATCGGCACAGTAGCGGTTCGCCTGTCCTTCGTGGCCGACGCCTACAGCCTGCCGGCAGCGACGCTGGTCACCCTGATCGTCTGGATTGCGATCCGTTTTTCGGCGACCTATCTGCACCGGGAGCCTGGTTTCCCGCGCTTCTTCCTCGGCATCGGCCTGTTCCTTGCCGGCATGCTGCTGATCGTCCTGGCCGGCAACGCGGTGCTGACCTTCGTCGGCTGGGAACTCGCCGGTTTCAGTTCCTGGCTGCTCATCGCATACGCCTGGGAACGACCGGTCGCGACCGGCAACGCCTTGTTGGTTTTCCTCTGCAATCGCGTTGGTGATGCCGGTTTCATGCTCGGAATCGCTCTCGCGACGTGGTCGGCAGGCAGCCTCGAGTGGGCCGGGCTGGCCGGAGATGGCAGTATGTCCATGGTCACGGCGCGCCTGCTGGCGTTCGGTTTCGTACTGGCGGCGCTGGTGAAGTCGGCGCAATTGCCATTTACGCCATGGATCGCGCGTGCACTCGAAGGCCCGACGCCGTCTTCGGCGATTTTCTACGGTTCACTGATGGTACACGCCGGCGTCTATCTGCTCTGCCGCCTGCAGGGTCTGCTCGAGCAGGTGCCCGACCTGCTGGCGCTGCTGGCGGTCGTCGGTCTGGCGACCGCCGTGTACGGCGGCCTCTGTGCGCTGGTGCAGAGCGATGTCAAGTCGGCGCTGGTTTTCTCGACCGTGACGCAGGTCGGTCTGATGGTCGGCTGCTGCGGTCTCGGACTGTTCTGGCTGGCCGCCTGCCACGCGGGCCTGCATGCCGCTTGGCGCGCATATCAGTTTCTGCTCGCACCGGCGTACATGCATCTGGCACGTCGGCCGGCGCCGCCGGTGCCGCGCTGGCTGGCCACACAAGCTTGGTGGTACACGGCGGCATTGCAGCGCTTCTGGATCGAGCCGCTGGCCAACAGCCTGCTGACGCGCCCTACTCTGGCTCTCGGCCGGGACGTGCGGGCGCTCGACGAGCGTTTCATCGACCCGCTCGTCGGCGCGCCCCGTGACGATGAACACTTTGCCACTGGTGACGCCGCCGACGAACTGATTCGTGGCCATGGCCTGGCTGGTCGCGCGCTGTTCAACTTCGCGGACCGCATGCAAGGCCTGGAAAGCACCCTGCTGTTCAGCGGCGATGGGGCGATGGAGAAGTCGCTGCAACGCGCCGCACACTACGCGGATGCCATCGAGTCGCTGCTCGAACAACCACGCTATCTGATGTTGATGGTGATGGCGACTTTCGTGGTGATCCTGTGAGTGAAATTCTCTGGGCGGCGCAGGCCGGCTACCCGCCGCTGGCGACGCTGCAATGTTTGCCACTGGCGGCAGCCCTGCTGCTGCTGATCATGCGCGAGGCCGACCTGGCGCTGGTCCTCGGCCGTATCTTCGCGGTCGCCGAACTGGTCGTGGCGATTGACCTGTACGCCCGCATTGAGGTGTCGACCAGCATCCTGCAGTTCGCCGAACGCGTCGATGTATTCGCTTACCATGCTGCAGCCGACGGGGTGAGCGTGCTGTTCATCCTGCTCACGGCGCTACTCGGCGTGCTGCTGTCTTTCTATGGCATGGCCCGCCAGCAGATCTCGCCGGTGCAGCTCCTGAGCGTGCTGTTGCTGATCGAGTCGTCACAGATGACCATGCTCACGACGATGAACCTGCTGTGGTTTGCCGGCGCTTCGGCGGTACAACTGGCGCTGGTCGGCTACCTGCTCTGGCGCTGGGCTTCGGCCAGAGAGGAGAACCTGGCCCTGTCCCGCTTCCTGCAGTATCAGCTCTTCGGCTGGTGCCTGTTCATGGCCGGATCCATCGTTCTGGTCTGGAGCCACGCCGACGTCCTTGGCAGCCACTGGAGCTTCGACCTCTTCGAATTGCTGGAAACGCCACAGATCGGCAAATACCAATCGGCAGCCTTCTACCTGCTGTTTTATGGTTTGGCGGTACGCACCCCGTTGTTTCCCCTGCACGGCTGGCTTCCCAACTCGGCCGGCTACGGCCTGATTGCCGTGGGCCCGGTGCTGCTGCTCGGGGTCAAGGTCGGCATCTACGGCATGGCGCGCTTCCTGTTGCCACTGACCGCCGAAGCGGTGATGATCTGGCAGCCCTATGTCGTGGCCTTCGCCATGGTCGGCGTCTTCTTCGCCGCGAGCATGGCTTTCCGGCAGGCCAATCTGCGCCGGCTGATGGCTTTTGCGGTCGTCAGCCATACCAGTCTGATCGTGATTGGCCTGTTTACGCTGCATCCGGCCGGCCTGCAGGGCGCACTGCTGCTGGCCGTCAACTTCGGCCTGGCGATTACGGTGATGCTGTTGATGGTCGGTTACGTATACCGCCGTACCGGCACCACCAATCTCGATCAGCTCGGCGGTCTCTTCGACCGCGTTCCCTTCATCGCCGTTGCTTTCCTGATCGGCGGCCTGGCGCTGCTCGGCATGCCCGGGACACCCGGTTTTGACGCCGTGCACCTGGTTCTGGAAGCGTCGATCGAGACCTTTGGCGCCTTGCCGACGGTCGCCACGGCGCTCGGCAACGTCGCTGCGGCCGGTTTCCTGCTATGGGCTTTCCAGCGCGCCTTTCTCGCACCGCGGCCCAGGGATCTACCGGCAGCCCGCATCGCCCGCACCGGCCGGATGGAGTATTTCGTTGGCGGCGCCACACTGCTGGTGCTGCTGGCCGCCGGTTTCTATCCTGAGCCCTGGCTGCAGTTGACCGATACGGCAACGCAGGCGCTGTCGGCCTATTTCCACCATGGTTGAACTGGCGTCCTGGCCGCTACTGAGTACGCTGCTGTCGCTGCCGCTGCTTGGCGCGCTGTTGACGGCGCTGTGGCGGCGCAAATCATGGGCGCAGTGGGTCGCGCTCGGCACTGCCATGCTGACGCTGTTCTGCTCGCTGCTGATCGTCGCCGTCTTCGATGACCAGGACCCCGACTTCCAGTTGCTGGATTCGGCGACCTGGATCCCGGGAGTCAATATCAACTACCTGCTCGGCGTCGATGGCCTCTCGCTGCTCTTTCTGCCGGCGACGGCGCTGCTCTTCTGCGGTTCGGTCGTCGCCGGCTGGCGGCAGCATGCGCCGGCTGCGCTCCCTGGCGTGTACTTCGCCCTGCTGCTCCTGCTCGAAGCGGCCACCCTCGGCGTCTTCTGCGCGCTCGACAGCATCCTGTTCTTCTGCTTCTGGGAGTTCACACTGCTGCCGCTGTATTTCCTGGTCAGCCTGTGGGGCTTGGGCGCCGGCCGCCAGGCGGCTGCCGTGCGCTATTTCCTGGTCATGCTCGCCGGCGGCGTGCCGCTGCTGTTTGGCCTCCTGGCGCTGGCTTTCGGGCATGCCGAACTGAGCGGAGCGCTGCGCTTCGATCTGCCAACGCTGCTGGCGACAGCGCTGCCGGAGCGAACCCAGTATCTGGTGTTCCTGCTGCTGCTCGCCGGTTTCGGCGTCAAGGTGCCACTGCTACCGCTGCACACCTGGCTGCCCGCACTGGCGATGGGTGCGCCGGCGGCGGTGACGGCCGTGCTGGTCGGGCTCAAACTCGGCGCCTACGGGCTGATCCGCTTCGCCATTCCGCTGGCGCCGCTCGCGGCGCGCGAGCTGCACTGGCTGCTCGCCGGTTTTGGTACCGTGGCCATCCTCTACGGCAGCGTCGCGGCGCTGGCGCAGAGCAATCTGCGTGCCATGCTGGCGTACGCAAGCGTGTCGCATGTCGGGCTGGTCGTGCTGGGACTGGCATCGTTCTCGGTTTCGGCGCTGCAGGGAGCGCTATTGCAACTGCTCAACTTCAGCGTCGCCGCCGGTGGTGGCTTTCTGGTCCTCGCTTTCCTGCAGCGCCGTACCGACTCGACCGACATCAGCCAGCTCGGTGGCGTGATCCACCGCCTGCCGCTCCTGTCCGGTTTCTTCCTGCTCTTCGGACTGGCCGGCATCGGACTGCCGGGAACCAGCGGCTTCCCCGGTGAACTGCTGATCATCGTCGAAACGCTGCACAGCCATACCGGTGCCGGCCTCGCAGCGCTGTTCGCCATGGTGCTCGCTGCCGCAGCCTTTCTGTCGCCCTTCCGGCAGGCCTTTCTCGGCCCCTTGCGTAATCCCGACCTCGCCACCGCCGAAGACCTGCTGCCGCGCGAGCTGGCCTTGCTGCTCTTGCCGGCCCTGTTGATTCTGACAGTCGGCGTCTATCCGCTGCCGATCCTCGAACTGCTGCGGCCGAGCGCCGAAGCCTGGGTGGCAGCTCTCGCCGGGCTGTAGCGTGCAGCAACTCGGCGAGAGCTGCGCATCTGCGCGCATGTCTTGTCTTTTTCCCATAACCTCAGCAAGATTGGGCATGTCGCAGACCAGGACGTAGCGAACGGCAAAAGGACAGACCATGGCAAATGCATCGAAAGTGAAATTCTGCTGGCAAGACCCCTTGTTGCTCGAAGCGCAACTGAGCGAAGAAGAACGCCTGTTGCGCGACGCAGCGCGCGACTACTGCCAGGGTAGATTGTTGCCGCGCGTTCTCGAATCCTTTCGCCTCGAACAAACCGATCCGGCGATTTATCTGGAAATGGGCGAGATGGGACTGCTTGGCGCGACGATTCCGCCCGAGTACGGCGGTGCCGGGCTCAACTATGTGAGCTACGGCCTCATCGCGCGCGAGGTCGAGCGTATCGATTCGGGTTTTCGCTCGATGATGAGCGTGCAGTCTTCGCTGGTGATGCTGCCGATCCATACCTTCGGGACCGAGCAGCAGAAGCAGAAGTACCTTCCCCGGCTGGCACGCGGCGAATCGATCGGCTGCTTCGGACTGACCGAGCCCAACCACGGCTCCGACCCGGGCAGCATGGAGACCCGGGCGCGTGCGGTGGACGGCGGCTACCGGATCTCGGGCAACAAGACCTGGATCACCAACTCGCCGATTGCTGACGTGTTCATCGTCTGGGCCAAGGATGACGCCGGCGCAATTCGCGGCTTCGTCCTCGAGAAAGGAATGCCGGGCCTGTCGACGCCGCCCATCCATGGCAAGGTCGGTCTGCGCACGTCGATTACCGGCGAGATCGTGATGGACGAGGTCTTCGTACCGGCGGAGAACGCTTTTCCAGAAGTGCGGGGGCTCAAGGGACCGTTCACCTGCCTCGATTCGGCACGCTACGGCATCGCCTGGGGTGCCCTCGGCGCCGCCGAGTTCTGCTGGCACACGGCGCGCCAGTACACGCTCGATCGCAAGCAGTTCGGCCGCCCGCTGGCCGCCAAGCAGTTGGTCCAGAAGAAACTCGCCGACATGCAGAGCGAAATCACGCTGGCTCTGCAGGGTTGCCTGCGCCTCGGGCGGATGAAGGACGAAGGTACGGCGACACCCGAGATCACCTCGATCATGAAGCGCAACTCCTGCGGCAAGGCACTCGACATCGCTCGCATGGCGCGCGACATGCTCGGCGGCAACGGCATCTCGGACGAGTACGGCATCATCCGGCACCTGGTGAACCTCGAAGTGGTCAATACCTACGAAGGCACCCATGATGTACACGCGTTGATCCTCGGCCGGGCGCAAACCGGCATCGCCGCTTTCTGAAGCCGCTGGCGATGTCGTCGGCAAATCACGGTATTGCGCAGCACCGCCGAATGGATCGCCTTGCTCGAAAATGCCACCGTACCTTGCGGGAGTGGCGTTGGATCTCCTATCCTTAGCCATGACCCAATATGGTGCACAAATTCTCTGGCTCCGCGGCGAGCAGGATTTTCTCGGTAACCGTTATAGCCGCAAGCACCTGCTGCGCTTCGACGGGGGTGTCGACATCCCTGCCTCGTCGTCGCCGCACGTCGTGCCGGTGCCGATGTCCGACCCGGCCGCGGTCGATCCCGAAGAGGCTTTTGTCGCCTCGCTGGCCAGTTGCCACCTGCTGTGGTTTCTGTCGATCGCTGCCCGGCGCAGGTTCTGCATCGATCGCTACGCCGACAACCCGCTCGGCGTCATGGCGAAAAACAGCGATGGCAAGCTGGCGATGACCCTCGTCACGCTGCGACCCGAGGTCGCCTTTTCGGGCGACCACCTGCCGACGGCTACCGAGGTGGCGGAAATGCACCGCCAGGCGCACGAGGAGTGTTTCATCGCCAACTCGGTCAAGACCGAGGTCCGTTGCGAGCCGGTGTTCGGCGCTGCGCAGGATTGACGTGGGGCCGCTGCAGAGAGCAGAGTACCAGCGCTGCGCTGGGTTTCCGTTGGCTATGGAATTCAACAGGCCCCCTGCCCGAGGTCTCGCCTCGCCCCCAGGGCCTCGCCACTCGGAATGCATACGCTAAGGCGCTGTTTATGCTAGTTTTTCATACACTTGGCAGATTCCTCGGTAGTCC
Source organism: Candidatus Accumulibacter contiguus (assembly GCF_012940005.1). Classification (GTDB taxonomy): domain Bacteria; phylum Pseudomonadota; class Gammaproteobacteria; order Burkholderiales; family Rhodocyclaceae; genus Accumulibacter; species Accumulibacter contiguus. The sequence continues at coordinate 14,371 of NZ_SPMX01000082.1, forward strand.
AAACCTTGTCTGCCCTAGCATGACCGAATGGTCCGGGAGGCGAGACGGCCTACAGAAAGGCAATCGACTGCAAGATAAGTCACAACAAATCATATAGTTGATGGCTTTTAACCATATGCTATCCGAGTGGCTGGGCCCTGGCTTCTCCCCCGCGCCGCCAAGCTTGAGCACGCTGGTGAAGGCTTCGCTGGTGAACTGCGAGCCTGATCGTTGTTGAAGATTCCCGGCTGGCCATGGACACGCAAGGCCTCCTCCACGGAAGAGCGCCGGCTGCACGCATACGACAGCTCACCGATTCCGGCCTGGAAGTTGCTGCGCCACACGAGCAGGGTGCTGTCTGACGGATCTTCCTCCAGCCAGCAAGCGCAATTATGCTGCAAGCATCGATTTTTGATAACCAAATAGCCGATGCCGCGAAAGCGGCGCCTGCCCACGCGGCGAGCTTGTCGGCTTTGGCCTTGAGCGGGAAGGAAAGACCGATGGCGTCGAGGACTTCCTTCCGTTGTGATCGCTCAAGGGCAATGGCGGGGGAACTTGTCCATTCCAATTCCCGTCTCGGCACTGACCAGATTGCAGGCATCGGTCCACCAGTCCGGGTCGTCGAGGCAGCCACGCAGACTCGGTGTCTTGTTCAGGCGACGGATCATTCTCTGTCGCCGACTGCTGATCGTCACTTCCCAACTGGCGCCTCGGCGCTCGGGTTGGTGCTGCCACTTGTGTTCTTTCAAGACCTGATCCCGCAACTCGCCAATTGTGTGCAGAAGAGATCTGCATTCAGGACGGGAACAGTTTCTTGATACTCTTTCTAAGCTCTACGCCAGAGATTAACTGTTTACATACAGGGTGCCATTGAAAAAATCATCCACCACTCCTCAGTTTCAGGTTTTGGGTGATTTGGGCATGTCATATCCACTCCAAAAGAATCCAACAGATCTTCGGTAGTTGATAATCTTGAAACATCGACAACTTCTTGTAAGAACAAACCCTCACCGTTTGGTGCAAAGCGCTTCTGAATTTCTTCAGGGTGAAGTTGATTCAAGCACTGAAGTAGTAGTTCGAGTGGTTGAGAATATGGATTAGATTTTTTTTTTCATGAACGTGCTTTTTCTCTGCCAGCCCGCATTCTATTACGGATACCGCTATCCATTCGGGTCTTGATCATCATTCCGGCCAAGGCCGAGTGCTGAGCGTGGAGAAAGGAGTGGCAGGACCCTCGAAATCTCGTACCCTTGGAAGTGCAAACTCACCGAGGGAGAAGGAAGATGCTCGAAGGTCCTGCCGGGATTGACTATAGCTGAGACACGAGGCCGGTGCCACTGCGCGCTGCACGGCCGTCGATGGTCGGTGGGTCGTGAAGCGCCGCTCGCGCCTGGAGCGGGCGGAGCAGCTTGGGACGGCCACGGCGCGCGTGGCGGCGGGACAGCCGCAACGGCAGGTGGCCGCCGACCTCGGCCTGGCCCGCAATACCTTGCAGGAATGGTGCAAACCGCTTGCGGTCGGCGCGGCCCCAGCGGTCTTGGCGGCGTGGGTGGAGACCCCAGAGGGCGTGCGCTGGCTGCATCAACTGGTGTGGGCGGCGCACTTCAGCATCCCCCTGCAGTTCAGCGCAGCAGCTCCGGGGTAGAGGGCCGCAATGGCCAACTGGCCCTACATCACCAGGGTCGCCATCGCCTGAGCGACCGCAAGCTCGCAGCGCTCACCGTCGTACACAACTATCATATCCGGCGCGCCGACGACCTCGACCGCCCAAGCAGCCCTATCTGATGCAGGTGGCGGCGTAGCGGGGGGGGAGCCGGAACGACGATCAAGGCCCCCATTCGGTAGCCAGCTTTCAGCAGGGTCTGTAAGGTGGCCAAGCCGAAGTGCGCGGCTTTGCCCCCTGACACCCGCCTAAATCACCGTCGGGCATCCAGGGTGCGCTACGCCGGGCTGCAAAACGCGCAGCCCGCCCTGGACGCAGGAGAAATGATCGCGAGAACAAAGGTTTTGAAAAGGCAAAAGGCTTGACCAGTTCGCCTCTGCCGCGAGCCAACCGCGGTTGGTGCCCGCCGCCATCGTGACGGGCAACCCTATTGACAGGGGCCGGCTAATGGGTGACCCCAATTCGACCCCCGCAAGGGCCTGCGCGGGGTCGGCATCGGGCAGGCGCTGCTGGCCTTTGCCGAGGTCGAGGCGCGCCACCGGGGCTGCTGCAAGCTGACGCTGGAGCGTCCTTACCGGCAATGCGGTGGCGATGAAGGTGTACAAGCGCGCGGGTTTCCGGCCCTATACACTCGACCCGGCCGCCGGCACGGCGACTTTCCTGCAGAAGAAGCTGCCTCCGACCTGAGCAGCCGGATCAGGCCACCTTGAAGTAGGCGACCTGCTGGCGGAGTTCCTGCGCCATCTGTTGCAGCCGCGCGGCGTTCGCGACGTTGGCGCGCATCGTTGCGTTCGTCTCCTCGGTCATCTGCGCGACGTGCTCGACGTTCTTGGCCACCTCGTTGGCGGCCACGGCCTGTTCGCGGGTCGCGTTCGCCACTTCCAGCGCGCGCGTCCGGGAGTCTGTGGCCTCGGATGAGATCGTGTCGAGCATGTCCGACACGGCGCTCACCTTGGCAAGCCCGTGCTGGATCTTTGGTGCGACTGCCTCCATGCCGGAGACGGTTTGGCGGGTCTCGTCCTGAATCTGCCCGATCATCTGGGCGATTTCATGCGTTGCCTTGGCCGTGCGCTCGGCCAGCTTGCGCACCTCGTCGGCAACCACCGCGAAGCCGCGGCCCTGCTCACCGGCACGAGCCGCCTCGATGGCCGCGTTGAGCGCCAGCAGGTTGGTCTGGTCGGCGATCTCGCGAATCACGCCAGCGATCCCCCCGACATCTTCCGATCGCTTGACGAGTCCGGCGACCTGCTCCGACGACGCGCTGATCGCGCCGGCCATCGACTCGATCTCGTCGACCGCGGCGTGAATTGCGGCCACGCTCTCCTCGGTCAGGCGGGAGGTCTTCTGCGAGCTGGCCTCGGTTTCGCCGGCCAGCGTCGATACCTCGTTGATGCTCACCGTGACTTCTTCGAGGGCCGCCGCCGAGGCCGCCGAGGCCTGCGCCTGTGCCTCGGTGGCCGTGCTCACCTGGCTCGTCGCTACCGACATCTGTCGGGCCGCATCACCGATGGTGTCGGATGCGGAACGGACGCCACCGATGATCGTTCCGAGCTTTTCGGCCATCTCGTGCATCGCACGCATCACGGCGCCGATTTCGTCGCCCCGGCCGGTATCGAGGCGGACCGTCAGGTCGCCGTTCGCAATGCGCTGCGAGCTACCCACCAGTCCGATCAGGGGCAGGATCACGATGCGGTTCAGGTAGAAGGTCAGAATCGCCAGGAGCGCGATCGTCAGCACGAAGGTGGCGGCGATCGTCAGGTTGCGTGCGCGGTCGGCGAGGCTGAAGATTTCCTCGGTATAGCTGCCCGAGGCGACGATCCAGTTCCAGTCCTTGTAGTCGTTGTAAATGACAATCTTGTTGCGCGGGCGGGTTTCGCCGGCCTCCTTGTTCATCCACGGGTAGATGATGGTGCCGTTTCTTTTCTCGACGATCTCGCGGATGAACGGGCGGCCTTCGTTGTCCTTGGCTTCGATGATGTTCTTGCCTTCCGACGCCGGATGGACGATAAGGGTGCCGGCCTTCGGCCCGGGAGTAGCGTCGAGCACATAAGCGTAACCGGTTGTGCCGAGCTTGATCTTCTTTATGGTCTCCTTCATGCGCGCAATCGATTCGACGATGTCGATGCCGACGAAATGCAGGCCGATCACCTGGCCGGCCGCGTCGCGGATCGGGTCGTACTTGGTCATGAAGTCGCGCCCGAACAGGGTGGCCTTGCCGGTGAAGGACTTGCCTTCACGCACCAGCACGTAGGCCGGGTGTTCCTTGCCGAGCAGCGTGCCGACGGCTCGCGAGCCGTCTTCCTTCTTCACGGAGGTCGTAACGCGTACGAAGTCGTCGCCTTTCTTCGCAAAGACGGTCGCGACGTTGCCCTTGGTCCGCAGACTGAAGGTATCAACCTCGCCAATGCTGCCGTTGAGCGCGACACCATTGAGCTTGAGAACCGGGTCGTCTCCGCCTTCGAGCGTGTAACGGCCGGCGAGCGCAGTCGAGAAAGCGTGTGCCCAGCTTTCAGCCTGCCCGCGAAGGATCGAGTCGGTTTGCCCGATCATGTCGAGCACCATCATGTTCGTCTTCCGGAGCTGCTCGGTCTCGTCGCGTTCGTTGATGTCGCGAATCTCGGCGTTGAGGAACAGGGCGAAGCCGCCCAGCGACAGCACGATGGCGAGCGACACCATGGCGGCGATGCGAAAGCGGATTGACTGGGTTTGGATCATCGCGCGGCTACCTCTCGTTTCGTTTGTCTTGCCCTGAAGGCGGGATCCGGTACGAGGAAACCAGTTTAACCTCAGATCGAGATCGGGATAAGAAAAGCGGGGCAGATTATTTGTAAGCCGTTGTTACCAATGTGGGTTGGACCTTCTAAGGAGAGCCCCAACGGGTGTCGAACATCCAACTTTGAACTTCGCTCCTTAGGGAACCGATGATTAATTCACTCCAATGCCGAGCTTGAGAACCCGAAACACGCAAGTGCGGGGTCATACCCCAAGTGCGGGATCAAGGTTTGCCGAATCAACGAATCAATGCTCCGCTGTCTTGGGGCCAAGTCGGGCACTTGATCATCAACAAGAACCGTTGACGCGGCTAGGCAGAATTTCCGCCTCCATCGAGCCAACTTACCGCCCGGCTGACCGTCGAGTAGTGTACTCGGAAATGCTCCGCGATCTCCTGCATGGAATACGCTCCGGTCAGAAAAGCACGCGCCATGGCCTCGCGGCGCAGCGGGTACGCCGCAGCGAACTCGGTGAGCGGCTTGGCCAGCACCCGCCGCTGCGCGCGGGGCACCTCGCGCAACTTGTCCATGGGCTTCCAGGCACCAAAGCGTTGCTCGACAAAGCGCTCGCTACCGAGAAGGATCTGGTGGCGAAGCCCCTTCCAGATGCTCGGTTGTCCGATTCCCTCGACGACGAAGGCTGCGTAGCCGGCCTGCGCCTGAGCGCGCTCGTCGCCGAACTGGCCCAGGAGCCAATCGGTCTCCAGCCATTCCGGTGTCGGTGCCGCTGCGACCATCGCGCGGTAACTGCTCCATGACCAGTCGTCCGGCCGCGCCACCATGCCCGCCCTGACTGGGTTGAGTACAACGTAGCGCGCGAGTTCCAGCAGGTAGGTTTCACGTTCGACCAGAATTGCCTTGAAGCGCCCCTGAAACAGGTGCCCGACCAGCGCATGGCGGCGGTTGAACTGCTGCGTATAGACACCGTTCAACTGCCGCATCCCTTGCGAGAGGTTGGCGTCGGGCGTCTCCAACACCATATGGAAATGGTTGGTCATCTGGCACCAGGCATGACAACGCCAATTGAAGCGTGCGCAGGCCTGTCCGAGGACAGCCAGCCACCCTGCGCGATCTTCGTCGCTCCGGTAAATGGCCTCCCGGCGGTCGCCACGCGAGGTGACGTGGTACACACCACCGGCAAGCTCGATGCGCAGGGGTCTTGCCATAGGATGAAGTTTAGGCTTTACATTGCTGGATTCAAGACCTGACCCTAATTGCGTGCGTGACCCTAATTGCAAGACCTTAACAACAAATTCAACGGCGAGCGAAGCGAGTCCGCTGCAATGCCAAGTTAGACTCGGGTGGCGGTCCGGCAGGAGCCGGAATGATCGTCCACCCCTCGGCGGCGTGTTTGTTCTGACGTGCCTGTAGATCGGCAAAAATGCGGTCGAGATCGAAATCCAAGCTGGCGGCGTGCTGCTCGCGAATCGCACGTACTTCGTGAATGATGCTATCAGTCATTGTCGTCTCCCAAGAGCTCGTCAGGTGTGCAAATGAAAGGCAGGAACAAGCCCAGCCGCTGAAAATGCTCGGCAATTCGCGCCTGGATCTCCGGGTTGGCAATATGCCGACAATTCCATGTCAGCAAATAATCCACGAAATGAACTGTGGCAATCGAAATATGCATGGCATCCTCAGCCGCCCTGACCGGAACGATTCCCGCAACAACCAGCCCCTTCGCCAGCTCAACACTTTACGCAGTAATGTCTAGCAGCGGTATGGTCAACAGCGCGTCAAGCCGTTTGCTCGCCGCAGAGGCATCTCCAGCGCCGCATTCAGTGACAACAAGTTCTGACACGACCAGATCGAATTCGCTACGGCGATCCCAGAAGAGGTAAGTGCTCTGCTGATGGCCAGCTTCAATTACGTTCTTGCTGGGGCGAGCCGTCAAATAGCTGATGACGGAGGTTTCAACGTATATCCTGCGCTTCATGAACTTAACCCTCGTTCAGAAAACCGTGTCCCCCATTCTTTCTGGAAAAAGAAAGACATGACCCCGTTTTCTACGTAGTGATCTTGCCATAGGATGAAGTTTATGGCTTTAAATTGCTGGATTACAAGACCTGACCCCCAAGATGTGTGACCCCCCAAGATGTGACCCCCCAAGATGCTTTTGCTCGCTGGACCTTGCAAAACATCCGCAACTTGCGTATATTTTCTCCATGCAAGCTATTTTTGCCGAATTGCCGGCGTTTGCCAAATATCGTGCCGACTACCTGGACGATGAAGAGTTTCGCAGGTTGCAACAGTACATGCTGAAGAACCCGGAAGCCGGCGATGTGATCGAAGGGACGGGCGGGCTGCGCAAGTTGCGTCATGGCGATTCTCGCCGTGGCAAAGGAAAGCGGGGTGGACTACGAGTGATTTACTACTGGTGGGATAGTGGCCGGCAATTCTGGCTCTTCACCCTGTACGACAAGGATGAAATGGAGAACTTGAACGCCGATGAGAAAAAGGCGCTCAAGGGAATGTTGAAAGCTGAACTGGAGGCCAGACGATGAAGAAGCGAAACCTGTTTGCCGAGATTGCCGAGGGCTTTGGTGCCTTGGCGAACGAGCGCGCTGACAAGCAGACGCTACGCACGCACAAGGTCGGGGTTCAACCCGTGCCGGAGGTGACGGCTGAGGAGCTGGTCATGTTGCGCGAGCGCCTGCATCTTTCGCGCCCGGTGTTTGCCGGCTACCTGCGCACGAATCCCCGGACACTGGAAAACTGGGAGCAGGGTCGGGCCAAACCGAACGCTCAGGCTGTGCTGCTGATTCGCTTGGTCGAGAAGTTCCCGGATACCGTTGAGCGACTGGCCGTGGTCTGAACTTCTGGCCGTAGCGGATCAAAAGGTACAAACCACCAGCAAGCTCAATGCGTGGTGGTTTTGCCATAGGTTGCGGTCTAGCCCGGAAAATGCCGGATTGCAAGACCTGACCCCATTGGTGATGCCATTGGTGATGTGCAAGACCTGACCCCATTGGTGATGTGTGACCCCATTGGTGATGTGACCCCATTGGTGATGACCTGACCCCATTGGTGATGACCCCATTGGTGAGACCTGACCCCATTGGTGAGCCGCAACCCAAGACATGACCCCCATTTTGCTCCATG
>NZ_SPMX01000083.1 GCF_012940005.1 Candidatus Accumulibacter contiguus
GAATGCGAAAGGTTGGCTGTGGGAGGCCGACTACCAGGTACGCAAGTGGCGGGCTTGGTACAACCACATGGCGCTCGTCTGCGTTGCACTACTCTTTCTCGTCAAGGAGCGGCGGCAACACTCACCCTACGCCGAGTTACTGTCCTGTGCCGATGTCGTCGACATGCTCGTGGCGCAGCTCCCGGTGAAGATTCACGGTCGCGAAGACCTCGTGCGAATCATCGCCGAGCGTCATGCACGGCGACAAAGCGCCCGCGACAGCGCCTACCGAAGGCAGCCGCCAGCACCCAAAAATGCCATTAGAATCTGTTAATGTAGAATTACGCACCCTTCCGCCCTTCCGCGTCAACCTTGTGCAGGTGCTATGCCAACCGGGCAAGGGTTCCCGGTTTTCGCCCGCAGGGATCAGCCGGGAGCCAAGCGCAGCAAAAACGCAGGTTCTTTCAATTGCCCTCTGGCAGAAAGTCATCCGCCATCGTCTGTTCGATTGAGTACGGCGATTGCTTGGGGAAGGTCGATTCATCCATGCCTGTTTCGTTTGCCGCCAGCAGCAACGCCTTTGGGTATGCCTTCTCGAACGCATGGGGAATCTCTGGCACCAGGCCCGGCTCGTCGGCAATCAAATCGGCAATGTCCATGCGTTGCACGCGGATCGTGCGCGCCCAACTTGCGCCCCGCCGCTCTGGTTGAAACTGCCACTTCAGCAGGTGCGTCAACAGAATTTTCAACCTGTTCGCCAGTTCGCGCCGCTCGCGTGACCCCATCGCATCAAGTTCCTCAATCAAATGTTCGGCATCGATGGTGTCGAAGCGTCCTGCGCGCAGCATGTCGGCTTGTTGGCGTGCCCAAGTGTAGAAATCAGTCTGGTATAGCGTTGTTTCCATCATTCGTTCTCCTCATCTCAGGTCATTTTTTTCTTGCTCTGAACCGCATCAGCACCGGTCTTCATGACGCCCGCTTCGAGCCGGGCATTGGTAGCAGTATTCACCGCGGCCCACACTGGGTCAAGGTCGAGTCGCGCATGGATCGCCGTCGCCTGCTGGCTCTTGTGTTTCAGGCTCTCGATGATCGCCAGGGCTAACGGCCATGACTTTTCCAGGCACCCCCGATCATGAAAGTCATGACCGTTTCCCTTGTATGCTCTCCCCCCGACCCCTCCCACGGCCCACGCTGCATCGCGGGCCGGCTGCGGCGGCGCGGAGCAGTGCTCCGCGAAACCCCGCCTTCGCCCCCGCGCGGGGGGAGGGGAGATTCGTGAGTCGCATACGCGACTTTCACATTAAAAGGGTGGAGTAGAGGACAGGTTCACGCCTGCCCTCCATCATCAAACCTTTTCCTGCACAGTGCCTTTCCGATGGTCTTCACGCCAAGGTATGCTCCGGGTGCCTTGAGCAAGCATTTCCAGACAGCAGCGACATGTTGCGGAATCGATGCATGGGGCCTCTCTTCGTCAATCGGTCACGATCTGCTTGTTTCGAATTTGACTCGTGTCAAGACGCCAAGCGCCCACCAGAAATATAATCAAGCACTAATGATCATGACCGGCACCGGCCCAGGAACCCCAGCGACGTGAGTCTCCACGCAGCATTGCGCAATGGCACGAAAAGCGTCTTCCTGCGCTTCGAGGAAGCTCTCGACGCGCCTTTCGGCGGCGAGGACAATCCGCTGCGCCATCTCGGCGCGCTGGGTCTGTATCTGCTGTGGATCACCGTCGGCAGCGGGCTCTATCTGTACGCGGTGCTCGACACCGGCATCGACGCCGTCTACCGCTCGATCGGCTACCTCAGCAGCGAACAATGGTATCTCGGCGGCATTCTGCGCAGTCTGCACCGTTATGCCTCTGATGGCTTCATGCTGCTGATGCTGCTGCACCTCGTTCGCGAATGGAGCTACGGGCGTTACCACGGCTTCCGCCTCTATTCCTGGATGACCGGCGTACCGTTGATCTGGCTCGCCTACATCGCAGGAATCGGTGGCTACTGGATCGTCTGGGATCAGCTTGCGCAGTTGTCGGCCACCGCCACCACCGAACTGCTCGACTGGCTGCCGATCTTCAGCGAACCGTCGGCGCGCAACTTCATGGCGCCGGACTCGATCAACGACCGCTTCTTCACCATGCTGGTGTTCCTCCATCTCGGCGTGCCGCTGCTGCTGATCCTCGGCCTGTGGGCACATGTCCATCGCATCAGCCATGTCGATTACCTGCCGTCCCGGCGCTCCATGCTGGGCACCTTGGCTGCGCTGCTCGTTCTTTCGCTGCTCAAGCCGGCGCTCAGCAATCCGCCGGCCAATCTGGCGACGGTCCCCGGCGATCTCGGCTTCGACTGGTTCATTCTGTTCATTCATCCACTGACCGACCTCAGCTCGCCAGCGCTCATCTGGACGCTGCTGTTCGGCCTGACGGCACTGCTCTTCATCCTGCCCGTTCTGCCTCACCCACAGCCACAGCCGGTCGCCACCGTCGATGCAGCCAACTGTACCGGTTGCGATCGCTGCCTCGCCGATTGCCCTTATGCCGCGATCAGCATGCAGCCGCACCCTCGGCGGCCAGGTTGGCAACTGGCTGTCGTCGATGCCGACCTCTGCGCGGCTTGCGGAATCTGCGCCGGCGCTTGCCCTTCCTCGACGCCCTTCCGCAGACAGGAGACGCTGCTCACCGGCATCGACATGCCGCAGCAGCCGGTCAATGCGCTACGCGAGCAGCTCGAGCAGGCACTGGCACAATTCACTGGCCGCAGCAGGATCGTCGTGTTCAGTTGTGCGCGCGGCGCCGATGCCAGCACCCTGGCAGCCGCCGACACGGCAGTGATTCCCCTGCTGTGCACCGGCATGTTGCCGCCGGCCTTCGTTGAATATGCGCTGCGCGGCGGCGCCGACGGGGTGTTCGTGAGCACCTGCCGTAGCGGCGGCTGCGATTTCCGCCTCGGCGAACGGTGGACCAGCGAACGCCTGCTGGGCCAGCGGGAACCGCATTTGCGCAAGACCGTTCCGGCTGCACGACTGCAACTCTATCCTGCCGCAGCCCACGACAGCAGAAATCTGGCCAATGCGCTGGCCGAGTTCAGAACCCGGCTCGAATCGGTTTCGAGCGAAAAACTTCCCCCCTATCAGCGGAAAGCCTCCTATCATGCTTAAACCCGCCGCCATCGTCGGCCAGTTGATCCTCTACGGCGCTTTCGCTGCTTTCATCGGCTATTTTGCGACCTCGCCCAAATACCGGCAGATTCCCGACGACGTCGCGTTGATCAAGCTGTCGATCAGCCACCTGGGCGACCGCGAGTGTCGCAAACGCACCCCCGAAGAACTCGCCAAACTGCCACCCAACATGCGCGCGCCGATGGACTGCCCGCGCGAACGATCCGACATCAGACTGGAAGTCGATTTCGACGGTCAACCCGCTTTCCGCACCGTGATGCACCCCACCGGCCTCTACAAGGACGGGGTCTCGACGGTGTACAAACGCTTCGAGCTGAAAGCCGGCAAGCACCAGGTGGCCGTCAGGATGAACGACAAGCTCATCAAACCCGGCTTCAATTTCAGCAAGGAAGCGGAGGTCACCCTCGTCCCTGGGCAGGTGATGGTGATCGACTTCAACCCGGACCACGGCGGACTGTTCTTCAAATGATCACTACCGCTGTCGACGTACCTGGATGCGGGCGCCGCTTCCGGCCGACCACCTATCCCGCCGCACTAGGCACTAATTTCCTGAGCTGAATTCGATCATGGTCAAGGTCCTGCAACAACTCCTGCGCTGGCTGTTCATGCGCATCGAGAACGTGTTCAATGTCGCTTTCAGCGACAAGATGAACCCTTTCTATCATCTGGGAACGATCAGCTTCTGGCAGTTCTGGTTGCTGGTGGGCTCCGGCCTGTACCTCTACGTCTTCGCCGATACCGGCGTCCATGACGCTTTCGAGTCGGTCGAGCGGATCACCCACGACCAGTGGTGGGCCGGCGGCATCCTGCGCAGCATCCACCGCTACGCGACAGACGGCATGATCCTGACGATGCTGCTGCACATGCTGCGGCACTTTGCCTACGACCGCTATCGCGGCTTTCGTTCGTTCTCCTGGCTGACCGGCGTGGCCCTGTTATGGCTGGTTTACATTGCCGGCGTCAACGGCTTCATGCTGGTATGGGACAAGCTCGCACAGTTCGTGGTCATCGCTACCGCCGAGTGGTTCGATGTCCTGCCGATGTTCAATGGCACGCTGATCCGCAACTTCCTCTACCTCGAAAGCGTCAACAGCCGCCTGTTCACGCTGCTGGCCTTCATCCACATCGGTGCGCCCCTGATCGTCGCTTTCATCATGTGGGTACATGTTCAGCGCGTCCCGCGCGCACACATCAATCCCCCCCCGCCCGATCGCCATCGCCGTCACGCTGATGTTTCTGGCACTCGCACTGGTCAAGCCGATCCTCAGCCAGGGTGGGGAAGCCGACATGTCGGTGGTGCCGACCAACATCGATTTCGACTGGTTCGAGTTGCCGGTGCTGGCGCTGGTCTACGTGATCAATCCGCTGCATCTCTGGTACTGGGTGCTCGGTCTCACCGCCCTGTTTTTCCTTCTGCCCTGGCTACCACCGCAGCGGCTGGGTTCGGCGAGGGCACAGAATTCGATCACTTTTCACCCCGACCACCAGGCCATCAGCGCACGCTTTGGCGAAACACTGCTCGACGCCGGCCTGCGCCAGGACATCGATCTCCCTTACGAATGCCGCAATGGCGGCTGTGGCGTATGCAAGTGCACGGTGCTGCAGGGCAAGGTCGACCCCGGCCTCTACCAGCCGAGCGCACTCTCCGCCGCCGAACTGGCGCAAGGGAAGGTCCTGCTATGTTGCGCCAGCGCGCTCGAAGACGTCGAGATCGAGTACCAGGCGAGAACGCTGCCAAAAGGCTTCCAGGAGTACAGCGCCCGTGTCGTCGGCATGGAGAAGCTCACCGATGACGTCATGCGCGTCCTGCTCAAGCTACCAGAGGGACAGCAGATCGCCTTCAAGGCCGGCCAGTACATCAACATCATCCTTGAAGACGGTCAGCGGCGCGCCTTCTCGTTTGCCAATCCGCCACACGAAGCCGAGTTTGTCGAACTGCAGATCCGGCTGATGCCTGGCGGCCGTTTCACTACGCACGTTTTCGACACGATGAAGGCTGGCGACGAAGTCCGCTTCGAAGGCCCGATCGGCGACTTCACGCTGCGCGAATCCACGCGGCCGATCGTCTTCGTCGCCGGCGCAACCGGCTTCGCACCGGTCAAGAGCATGGTCGAGGACGCCTTCAAGCGCGGGCTGCAGCGCCAGATCCATCTCTACTGGGGAGTGCGCAGCCGCAAGGATCTGTACCTGCCGGACCTGCCGGAACGTTGGGCGCGTGAGCATGAGAACTTCCACTTCATTCCGGTGCTCTCGGATCCGGCGCCCGAGGATTCCTGGAGCGGCCGTACCGGCCTGGTTCATGAGGCGATACTCGAAGACTTCCCGGAACTCAAGGAGCACGAAATCTACGCCTGTGGCTCGGTACGCATGGTCGAGGCGATCTTCCCCTTCCTCAAGAAGCATGGCGCTGAAGACGGCGCCTGCTTCTCGGATGCCTTCAGCGTGTCGGCGCGGTCAATGGCCTTTCAGCCCCGTCAACCGTAAGGCCGAGGAACAGGCAAATCCTCAAGAGGTTCGGCCGACGACTACAGGTAGCGAAACATCCTCTCCTCCGCACGGATATCCATTCCCTGGCCTCTGGGAACGACCACGATTCCCGAGTCGGTGACGGTAAATCGGCGACGGTCGGCGTCTGCGTCGTAGCCGAGACGATCACCGGCTTCGATCGTGTTGTAACGGTCGACGATGGTGCGCCGGAGCCTCGCCCCCTTGCGCAGCACTGCGTAGTCCATGATGATGCACTCATCGAGTTCCACATCCTCCTCCATGAATACTTCGCGGCGAACGATCGAATTGCGGATGCGAGCCCCCTTGATCAGCCCACCGGCGCTGATGATGCTGTTGTCCAGTTCGGCGTGGAAGAATTTCGGCGACGGCCCCTGATAGTTACTGGAACCGATCCGCCATTTGGGATTGAACAGATCTAACTTCGGCTCGGCACCCAGGAGATCCTGGTGGGCGGCAAAATAGGCATCGATGGTTCCCACGTCGCGCCAGTAGGCCGGCTCCTCGGAGGCGCGTATGCCGGGGATGCGATTCCCGCAGAAATCGTAGGCAAACACCCTTTGCGTCTGAATCAGGCGTGGCAGGAGATCCTTGCCAAAATCTCTTTCTCCCAGCCGGTGCCCCTCCCGCAACGCCTTGATCAGCACATCGGTCGTGAAAATGTAGTTTCCCATTGAGGCGAAGGCGCGCGTCGGATCACCGGCCATCGGCGACGGGTCGGTCGGCTTCTCTCGGAAACTGCGCACGCTCCCGTCTTCGTCGGCGTCAATGATGCCGAATGCCGAGGCTTCTCCGATGGGAACCGGCAAGGCGGCGATACTGACGTCGGCATGGCTGTGCAAGTGAAAATTGACCATCTGACGCACGTCCATGCGATAGATGTGGTCGGCACCAAATATCACGACGAGGTCCGGAGAACGCTTTTCGATCAGCCCCAGGTTCTGATAGACGGCATCGGCAGTGCCCTGGAACCATTCCGGTCCCTCGCGCATCTGCGGTGGAACCACCGCGATGAACTGCTCGGGAAAGATCGGCGCCAGCAACCAGGAACGACGGATGTGCTCGATCAACGACTGCGACTTGTATTGGACCAGCAGGTAGATGGAGAAGATCTTCGAGTTGACCAGGTTGGAGAGAACAAAGTCGACGATGCGAAAACGGCCGCCGAAAGGTACGGATGGCTTGGAACGATGCTGGGTCAGTGGGTGCAGACGGGTGCCTTCACCGCCTGCCAGAACAAGAGCAAGAATATTGGGCGTAATCATCATCTCCTCGTTTCTCTCGGAAGGTCCGTAGGTCTTTCATCATACTGCGATGAGGCGGCCAGTGTAGCGCTGCTGTGCAGTTCCAAGGATTTGGTAGAATCGCGGGTTTCCTTCAAACCTCATTTTCTGGGAGCTTGCCGTGCAAATCGTCTGCCTCGACCTTGAAGGCGTCCTCGTCCCCGAAATCTGGATCGAATTCGCCACACGCACCGGCATTCCGGAGCTTCGCCGTACTACCCGCGACGAGCCGGACTACGACAAGCTGATGCAGTCCCGCCTCGCCATCCTGGGCGAACACAAGCTCGGTCTGACAGATATCCAGCAGGTCATCGCCGAAATGGGACCGCTCGAAGGCGCCCGGGCCTTCGTCGATGGACTGCGTGAGGCCTATCAGTTGATCATTCTGTCCGACACCTTCTACGAGTTCGCGCACCCGCTGATGCGGCAACTCGGCTGGCCGACACTGTTCTGCCACAGCCTCGAAGCCGACGCCGACGGAATGCTGGTGCGCTACCGTCTGCGCATGCCCGATCAGAAGCGTGAGGCAGTGCGCCGCCTCAGGGAACTCCGGTTCACAGTGGTAGCCGCTGGCGATTCGTACAATGACACGGCGATGCTCGGCGAAGCGCACGCCGGCATCCTTTTTCACCCGCCCGAGCAGGTCATTCGCGAATTCCCGCAGTTCCCGGTCACGCAGTCCTACGCCGAGCTGCGCGCGGAGATCGACAAGGCCTTCGTCGCGGTCACACCCACCTAGAAAGGTTACGCAGCATGCATTCGCAGCGTTTCTATACCCTGTCCGGATCCTGCCCGGATCAGATCGGCATCATCGCGCGCGTTTCCGGCTTCATTGCCCAGCACCGCGGCTGGATTCTCGAATCGAGCTATCACGCCGACGACGGCAGCGGTGAACAGGACGGGCGTTATTTCATGCGCATGGAGGTGAAAGCAGAGTCGCTGCCTTTTCATCTGGCCGAGTTTCGCGAGCGCTTCCGCCCGCTTGCCGAAGAGTTGTCGATGGCCTGGAAAATCAGTGATTCGGCAGTGAAACGGCGCGTCGTGATCATGGTCAGCAAGCAGGAACACTGCCTCTACGATCTGCTGTCACGCTGGCAGGCGAAGGAACTCGACATCGAGATTCCCTGCGTCATCTCGAATCACGACACTTTCAAGGCGCTGGTCGAGTGGCATGGCATCCCCTTCCACCATGTACCCGTAGACCCCGACAACAAGGCAGCAGCGCACGCCGAGATCAGACGTATCTACGAGGAAGTGAAGGGGGACACGATGGTGCTCGCGCGCTACATGCAGATTCTGCCCGCCGATCTGTGCGACAGCTACCCCGGACAGATGATCAATATTCACCATTCCTTTCTGCCCAGCTTCGTCGGTGCCCGGCCCTACCACCAGGCCTTTCGGCGCGGCGTCAAGCTGATCGGTGCCACCTGCCACTACGTCACCAGGGAACTCGACCAGGGGCCGATCATCGAGCAGGACGTGATCCGTATCGACCATTCGGATTCGATCGAAGATATGGTGCGCTATGGCAAGGACATCGAAAAGGCGGTCCTCGCGCGCGGGCTGCGCTATCACCTCGAGGACCGGGTGCTGGTACATGCCAACAAGACCGTGATCTTCCGGTGAGCCTGGCTGTTGCTGACCAGGCGCCCGGCTGCACGCCCATTACCGGAGCATCGACGGGAGTTTCGACGGCGTGATCACGCTCAAGAGCGTCAGCCTGCGTCGCGGCGCCAAGGCCTTGCTTGACCAGACGACGGTGACCTTGAACCCCGGCGAACGGGTCGGCCTCGTCGGTCGCAACGGCGCTGGCAAAACCACCCTCTTCGCGCTGCTCGATGGCAGCCTGCACGAAGACGCCGGCGAATTCTCGCGGCCCGCTGCCTGGCGCCTGGCGCAGGTCGTGCAGGAGATGCCGTCAAGCAGCCTGAGCGCCACCGACTTCGTGATCGAAGGTGACCAGGCGCTGCTGGCCGCCCAGCGGGAAGTACAACTGGCCGAAAGCGAGAATGGCGATGGCGAACGCCTGGCGGACGCCTACCTGGCCCTGCACGACGCCGGCGCACACGATGCACAGGCGCGTGCCCAGGCGTTGATCCTCGGCCTGGGTTTCAAGACCACCGAACTGAACAATCCGGTCGACAGCTTCTCGGGAGGATGGCGAATGCGCCTGCAACTGGCGCGGGCGCTGATGTGTCCGTCGGATCTCTTGCTGCTCGACGAACCGACCAATCACCTCGATCTGGATGCGCTGGTCTGGCTGGAAACCTGGCTCAAGCGCTACGCTGGAACCATGGTGGTGATCAGCCACGACCGGGAGTTTCTCGATGCGGTGACCACCGTGACCCTGCACCTCGAGAACGGCAAGCTGATGCGCTACGGCGGCAACTACAGCACCTTCGAAGAAACCCGCGCGCAGCAGATCGATCTGCAGCAAAACGCCTACCTCAAGCAGCAGGACAAAATCGCCCATCTGCAGAGTTTCATCACCCGCTTCAAGGCCAAGGCGACGAAAGCCAAGCAGGCGCAGAGCCGGGTCAAGGCGCTGGAAAGAATGGAGCGTCTGGCGCCGGTGCTGACCAGCGCCGACTTCACCTTCGAGTTCAAGGCCCCCGCCAGCCTGCCCAACCCGATGCTGGTCATGAGCAATGCCTGCTTCGGCTACCCGCCACCGGCCGATGCACCTGCCGGCACGCCACCGACGGTGATTGTTCGCCGGGTCAACCGATCGGTCATGGCCGGGCAGCGCATCGGCATCCTCGGCGCCAACGGTCAGGGAAAGTCGACGCTGGTCAAGACCATTGCCCGCGTCCTGCCCTGCTGCAGCGGTATCGTCAGTGAAGGCAAGGGCCTCAACATCGGCTACTTCGCGCAGCAGGAACTCGACGTCCTGCGCCCGCACGAAACTCCCCTGCAACACCTGCTGCGCCTGGCCAAGGAAGGCTCGCCCACCGGACAAAGCGACCGCGAACAGGATCTGCGCAGCTTCCTCGGCACCTTCAATTTCAGTGGCGAGATGGTCAAGCAGACGGTCGGCACGATGAGCGGCGGGGAGAAGGCACGCCTGGTCCTGTGCATGATCGTCTGGCAACGCCCCAACCTGTTGTTGCTCGACGAACCCACCAACCACCTCGACCTCGCTACCCGCGAAGCCCTGGCGATGGCACTCAACGA
Source organism: Candidatus Accumulibacter contiguus (assembly GCF_012940005.1). Taxonomy (GTDB): domain Bacteria; phylum Pseudomonadota; class Gammaproteobacteria; order Burkholderiales; family Rhodocyclaceae; genus Accumulibacter; species Accumulibacter contiguus. The sequence continues at coordinate 10,119 of NZ_SPMX01000083.1, forward strand.
ATTCGAGGGAACCGTCATGCTGGTCAGCCACGACCGTTCTCTGCTCCGATCGGTGTGCGACGAATTCTGGCTCGTCACCCGCGGTGGCATGGAGGACTTTACCGGCGACCTCGACGACTATCAACGCTATCTGCTCGACGAGGCGAAACGCAGCCGGGAAAACCTCCGGGAATCCCTGAAAATCGCGAAAGAGCCGCTCAAGCGTGTGTCGCTTGCGGGTGACATCGTTGCTCCCGGCAAGCTGAAAGCACTGCAGCGTGAGCAGGGACATATTGAAAAGCTCCTGCTCGACCTACAGAAGGAACAGCACGCTCTCGAAGCGCAATTGTCGACACCGCTGTCGGCACAGGAACTGGCCGACAGCGGCCGCCGACTGAACCAGATCGCAGTGGAGTTGTCTGCCTTGGAAGAGCAATGGCTGACCCTTTCCGAACAGATCGATATGGCAACACGCCCGATACCCTCGTGAGACGGTCGAGTCACCCCTTCACAACAGTTGGAGCAAAGCATGAAATTTGAGTTGGCAGAGTGGTCATCGAAGATCGAGGTGGGTGTACCGGCAATCGATGCGCAGCACCGACAACTGTTCGATCTTGCCGCAACCTTCAGAGGCGATGGTGACCAGATCAGGGTGCTGAAAACACTGGCGATCCTGACTGAATACGTCAAGGTGCATCTGCACGAAGAAGAGCAGTTGATGATTGCCTGCCACTACCCCGGCCTTGAGGCGCATCAGAAGTTGCACCGGAAGTTTCGCCGGATGCTCTTTGATCTGCTGGAGAACGCCAAGCAGATGACTCTCGACGAGATCGCCGAGGAAGTGAAGTTCCTGATCAACGGCTGGTTCTACAACCATATCCTGGTTGCCGACTTCGATTACATGCCCAGCGTGCAAGCGGCTTCTAGCGCGGTATCGACGTCCGAGAACGCGCCCGCGGACCTTGACGACTGCTCCGGGCTGGCTACTGTTGCCAGGGGGGCATGAACCAGCGTTGTCCATGCTCACCCACTTCGCGCAGCGGATAGCCGTAGAGCCTGCTCAGCGAGTCGCTCAGGACGGCTGGCGATCGCCGAGGGTGCTGCCTCGCCCGCCCGTAGCGCGAAGCGTGCTCGGCGTGCCGCCTTCATGGCGTTGCCAGACCCGCCGGAAATCGCGAGCCGAGGCAAAGCCGGCCAGCTCGGCGACTCGCTCGACCGAGAGTTGCCGCTCGGCGAGCAGTTCGCGCGCCCGCGCGACGCGCAGCCGCTGCTGATACCCGACGACACTGATGCCCGCGTGCTCGGCAAACAGGCGTGTCAGATGGCGGGCGCTGACATGCGCCTGCGCGGCAAGCTCGTCGACCGACCACGAACGCGCGGGATCCTGCGCGATCGCGTCCTGCGCGCGATGGACGGCGGGGTGCAGGTGGTTGCGGTGGGCGAGCCACGGCGAGAGCTGCGGATCGTTGCCGCCGCGGCGCTGGTAGACGACCAGCCGGCGTGAGGACGAACCAGACCGACAGCGTCATGGCCGCGCCCTCGCCCAGCCAAGCAGGCGGGTGGTGAACAGATTGACCGCCAGGCCGAGCATCAGCAGCGCGCCGCCGGCGAGATGCACCGGCCGCAGCACTTCGTCGAACACCAGCCAGCCGGTCGTCAGCCCGACCACCGGCACCAGCAGGCTGAACGGCGCCACCTGGTTGGCCGGGTAGCGTGACAGCAGGCGCGTCCACAAGCCGTAGCCGAGCAGCGTCGCCGCCCAGGCGAGGTAGGCGACGGCGGCGAAGGAACGCAGGCTGAAGTCGCTCAACGCGGCAGCCATCGCCGGCTGGCCCTCGATCAGCAGCGACAGCGCGAGAAAGGGTAGCGGCGGCACGAGACTCGCCCAGACGACGAAGGCGAGCTGGTTGATCGGCCCGCAAGCGGCGACCGCACGCGTGACGATGTTGCCGGCCGCCCACAGCGACGCCGCGGCGACGGTCAGCAGAAAGCCGAGCAGCGGCATCGACACGCCGTGCGCCGAGCCGATCAGCGCCAGACCGCAGGCCGCCAGCAGCAGCCCGACGAGCTGGCTGCTGCGCCAGCCCTCCTTGAGCCACAGGGCGGCGAAGAGCATCGTGAAAAACGCCTGCGACTGGAGCACCAGCGAAGCGAGCCCGGAAGGCATGCCGACGTGGATGGCCGAGAACAGGAACGCGAACTGCCCGACCGAAATGGTCATTCCGTAAGCGAGGTAGAGCTGCCAGGGCACTTTCGGCGCGCGCAGGAAAAACACCGCCGGGCAGGCGGCGAGCAGGAAGCGCAGGGCGCCGAGCAACAGCGGCGGCACTTCGGCGACGCCGGTCTTGATGACCGCGAAGTTGACACCCCAGACGACGACCACCAACAGGGCGAGAGCGAGATCGCGCGGACGCATGCGCTCAGGCCTGTGCCGCGGTCGTTGCAGTGGCAGGCAGGTCGCTGCCGGCGCAGGGCTTGCGGACCCGTTGCGCCGACGCCGGGTAGCGTGCCAGCTTGTCCGCCGGGCGAATCGGCCGGCGCAGCAACTCGCCGCCGCAGTTGGGACAACGCCCGGCAAGCCGGGTGTCGGCACAATCGGCACAGAAGGTGCATTCGAAGGAACAGATCATCGCCGCCGGCGAGTCGGGCGGCAGATCGCGATCGCAACACTCGCAGTTCGGGCGCAGTTCAAGCATGTCCTTCTCCCAGCGCGGCGAGGCAATCGTCGACGCTGACGATGCGCGCAAAGCGCCCGGCCAGCACGAGTTCGGCATGTTCCTTGATCTCCGCCGGCGAGTAGCTGCGGCCGCTGACCGGATGCGTCATCGGAAAGGTCAGCGTCGCTTCGCTGACGAAATCGACCTCGTAGCCGATGTCGGAGCCGACCCGCGTCGTCGTCTCGCAGCATTGTTCGGTGCGGATGCCGGCGATGATCAGGCGCTCGATGCCGCGGCGGCGCAGCCACAGGTCGAGGCCGGTGTCCGAGAAGGCATTGTGCGTGTGCTTGAAGAAGCACACGTCGGGCGAACCGGGCAGCCAGTCGAGCGCGCGCACATATCCCGAGGCCTCGGTGAACGGCCCGGCCTGACCGACGTGAAAAATATGTACCACCGGCACCCCGCGTTTCCGGCAACCGGCGTCGAGGCGCAGCAAGGCCTCCCTGAACGCCGGCAGATCGGCTTCGGACCAGAAGGGCATGTGCCGGAACGACTCCTGCACATCGATCACCACCAGCGCTGCACGACGACCCCTGACGACATCATTTTCGGACATTTCCAGACCTCCTTCGTTTGACGTGCCGCCATCGTAAGGCCAGGCGAGCAAATGAACGATGCCGCACCGGGACAATCGCGGGACAAAAACGGCCATCATTGGCCGAGGCGGGAAGGCGCCCGTCGCGCAACGTCCTGCGCGCGCGCTATCGCGGGGGCTGTTGGGCTTCGCAAGCTCAGCCCAACCTACGGCTGATTTCCTGGGGAAATTGTGTTACGAAGCAGACCTCTAGCGCTGCGAAGAGTGCAGAACCAGGCGGAAGTCGGTGGCGAACAGTGATGGCGGGCTGACGTTGATGATCTGCCTTTGGCTTCCGTAGACAATCATCGGTTTCCACGGCTCGTCATCCCATACCGTGAAACCGTTCTTGTCCAGCCACTTGAATCGGTAATAGACCTGCTGGTTATACGGGGAGAAATTGGTGAGCTCGGCTTGAACACGGAGCAGGCGGTCAGATTGTACGGCACGCAAATCGGTGACCTGTACATTGTCATTGCTCGTGGTCAGTTCGACCTTGCTTGAGATCAGTCCGCTTGCGGGCGCAGCAACGGACAGCGTTGACAGCACGATCAGGGATAGTGCCGCTACCGTGATACGACGTTTCGAGTACATGGATAACCTTTCTGTTGGGCCACACGGAATTGAATAACGCTCGACGTTCGATTCGGTTACAGAATCCATCCCGATTTCATCGATCTTGCTGGCCGCCCGGCCTTGTGCTTCACGCTTGGCTGTTCCATGCCGAAACTGCTGTCGTCAGTACAGAGCGGCCACCACCACTTTGCCCAGATTCTCGATCTGGTTGGTGACCGTGACGGCGAACCGGGAAAACTCGCGCACCTTCATTGGCGTCGACTGGCTGAGGTGCTTGATGTCCGCACCAGCAGAGAAGGCCTGGCCTACGTCCGCGAGGGGCTGGGTTGCCTGCGGGAGGGGCTGGCCAAAAGATGGCACCCTCGTCCAGCCCGCGCCGCAAAGCGTCGTCTCGGATCGCTCGTACTACATCGTCACGCTGAACGGCGCCCCCCGCAGCGAGCCGCTCCAGCCCTTCATCGACTGCCTCCTCACCCTGAATCCTGAGGGCCATCAAAGCGCGCAACCGCTGAACGGTGCCTGTATGATACCCATCACCGTTATTCCTGGAGACACTCGCCATGTTCGTACTCGACCACGTCGGACTCACCCACGGAGGCCCGGACAAGGGCGCCCCGGCCTCCGACCGCAGTATCGCGCCAACCACTTCGGCGCCTTTCTCTACGACCCTTCGGCAACCGCGTCGAAGCGGTCTGCATTGGTGCGGAATCATTGATCACTTGAAACAAGGAAAGGGTAGCTACATGCGTCAACATCTTTTTGCCGTCTGTTCCGTCGCGCTCCTGTCGACGGGGCAGGCTGCGGAACCGTTCTCCCTGAAAAGCGCAGACTTCGTCCATCAAGGAACACTGGCCGAGAAGCATGTCCTCAATGGATTCGGTTGTTCTGGCGGGAATCTCTCGCCAGCACTCGAATGGTCGAATCCGCCGGCAGGAACGAAGAGTTTTGCGCTGCTGGTGCACGATCCCGATGCCCCGACAGGCGGTAGCGGATGGTGGCACTGGGTTGTCATCGACATCCCCGCAACCAGTCGACTATTGCCATTCGGAGCGGGAAAACCGGATGGCGTTGGCCTGCCGGAGGGAGCGACCCAATGGAAAACCGATTTCGGCGGCCCCGGATGGGGAGGCCCGTGTCCACCGATCGGGGACCGCCCGCACAACTACCACTTCACGCTCCATGCCCTCAAGGTTGAGAAGCTTGAGCTGCCAGCCAACGGCAGCACGGCACTCGTCGGCTACATGGTTCATGCCAACAGCCTCGGCAAGGCTATCTTGACCGGCACCTACGGCCGTTAGCCAGCGGGCCGGGCATCGATCCCCGACGTTAAGGGTGCCCGGCCATCCAATCCTCGGCCCACCGGATTCGCCAAGCCATCAGGCGGGGCGCCGCATCGCCGCTGCGATCATTACCGGCGCCGAAGGCCAGTCGTTCTCCAGCGAGAGCGGACATCAAGTACCTCAACGGCGCATCGCCGTCGGACATCCACCGCTTGTCGCCATCACGGAGAACACCATGCCCCACATAACCCTGCTGCAGGACGCCCCCCTGAGCGACTTCGCCCTCCGCGAACCGAGCTTCGACGACCAGGCCAAGCGCCTCTTCGTCAGCGACAGCGGGCCGGCCGTCATCGTCCTGGCCGAAATGCCCGGCATCAGCCCGCACATCACCCGATTTGCCCGCTGGGTGCGCGATGCCGGCTTCACCGTCTACATGCCCTCGCTGTTCGGCAAGGACGGCGCCGTGGTATCCGCCGACGAAGGCGCCGCCGTGCTCCGCAAGGCCTGCGTCAGCGCCGAGTTCCGCGCCCTGGCGGCCGGCCAGAGTAGCTATTGGGCCTTTCGCTCGCCGCTGACGAAACCGGAGGCGCCATCGAGGCGCTCGAGGCGGATGACAATCGTTCCCTGGGACTGGCTGCGGGCAAGCACGTAGCGATCATCGACTGCCACCACCACGGCGGGGATGGTCTGTCCGTTAACGTAGAGGTTCACGCCTTTGCCGCTGGCTTTCGAATCCTCCAGCAGGGTGCGCAGGGCGTCATTGGCAAAGGTGCCGGCGGCGAAAGGGGCAAGCAGGGCGATGGCAACCAGATGGCGTGCTTTCAAGGGAGTCTCCGTAAAGGGGTGGTTCAAGGTTGAGTCTGCCAGACGATGGTGCCGCGCCGGTCGATCCACAGGCTGCGGCCGCCGTCGGTGACGGCGGCGAGGCCGTTCCAGAACGGCCTCGCATAGGAATAGCGGGGGGCGATGAGCCACTTGCCGCTCTTGTCCACATAACCCCAGAGCTTGCCGTCCTTGGCCGCCGCCAATCCGTCGCCGAATGCGGAAACCCGCTCCCAGCTCGCCTCCAGGACGGTCTTTCCGGTCTTGTCGATGAATTTGCGCTTCTCCCCCTCCCGAACGAGGGCGAGGCCGTCGGAAAAATCCTCGGCGCTGTCGAAGCGGGCAGTGATCACCTGCCGGCCACTGCGGTCGATGAACCCGAACTTGCCGTCACTCCACACGCGGGCCATGCCTTCGCGAAAAAAAAGACATCCGCGGCCTGAAAGCGCTGCGGAATGACCACCGTACCGCGAGCATCCACATAGCCCCAGAGCCGCTTGCTGCCCTCGTCCTTGAGGAGCGCCGGAGTGAGCCCTTCGGCGTAGGGTTCGGTCAGTTCCTCCTGGGGCGGAATGGCGAGGGTTCCGTCGTGGGCATAGTACGCGGTGCGCGTCCCCTTGCGGACGCGGATCAGGGGGTTGCCGATGGTGGGTGCCTCCCGGAACTCCGGCGGGACGATTACCTTGCCGCCGCGGTCAATGAGGCCGATCTGGTCGCCCTCGCGAATCTGAAAGAGGGTCGGCTCGTTCCCGCCGGCCAGGGCCACCAGGGGAAGCATCGTCAGCACGCTGCCCAACCAGAGATGCACTCGATCCATGTTCACTCCTCCCGGCTTTCCGTCATGATACCGACGTTCCGCTTTCCTGTCGCCCCGCCTGCTCCTTGCCGGTCCCACCCTGACCGGCTCATGAAAGGATAGGAAATTCAACGATCCCTCGCGAAGTATCGCCGCGCTTTTCTCCCCATGTCAATCTGGCCAGTTCCTTTGTACCGCTGACGCACGACCTGGCGTGAAAGCTGGGAATCGTCGGTTGGCATGATCAAACCACAGCTGTGATCCATGATCCCATCGGGTTTGGTATCGTTGCTTGCTTGCAGTTTTCTGATGCGTTAGCATCAATGCATCACTCGTAAGGAGAATGCTCATGCGTACCACACTCGATATCGAAGACGATGTTCTGCTGGCTGCCAAGGAGCTTGCCCGGCGTGGCGGGACGACGGCCGGCCGGGTGATCTCGCATCTCTTGCGACAAGCCCTGACCCAATCGCCGCCATCGACGACCAGCAGCACCAGCGAGCCGGCGGCCGTCCACGGTTTCCGCCCGTTCCCGTCACGGGGGAAAGTGGTCACCAACGAGCAGGTAGACCAACTGAGAGACGAGGAAGGCGTTTGATGCGCGCCTTGCTCGATGTGAATGTGCTGATCGCCCTGCTGGACAGCGACCACCTGCATCACACCAGAGCCATGGCCTGGCTGCTGGAGAACATTCAGTCGGGCTGGGCGTCGTGCCCGCTGACCGAGAACGGTTGTATCCGGATCATGTCGCAACCCGGCTACCCGAACGCACTGCCGGCCGGGGCCATAGCCGAACGTCTCGCCGCGGCGACGGCGACCAGCCATCACGTTTTCTGGCCGGACGCCGTGAGCATCCTCGATAGCGGCCGGATTGCCTGGAATGCCGTACTCGGCTCCCGCCAGGTGGCCGACGTTTATCTGCTGGCACTGGCGGTGCAGCAAGGCGGCTGCCTGGTGACGCTGGATCGTGCGGTCCCGCGGCAAGCCGTTCCTGAGGCAAAAAGCCATCATCTCGTGGTGATCTGAATTCTCCGACAGGGCCGTCGGTGCAATGGATGCTTGCCCGCTACCCGCCCCGGTCTTCATCGGCGTGGGCCGCCGACACCCCTTCCAGAGCGTCGCCAATCGCCCCTCGACTGCCGTGGTCAGCCATCGGGCTTGCGGTGGCCAGACAAAAGAGAGGGCTTTTTCGCCGCCGACCCAAGCGACTCGCCGTCACAACCAGTTGCCCATCAACACGTAGGGCGCCCAGAAATACGGATGGCGCAGGTCGATTCCCGGCTTCCCGGCTTGCAGCTGGCCTCCCAGCATCGCCAGTTGCGCCTGGCGCAGCGCTTCGGCCTTGCTCATCGCCTGCCGTTCGCCGCGCTGGCGGTAGAACTCGACCATCAGTGGTGCGGCACCGACATCGGCGACCGGCCACAGCGTCGCCAGAACCGCCTTGGCGCCCTGCGAACGGAACATCGCGCCGAGCGATTCGACGGCCGCTTCGGTCACTCCCGAGTCGCAGGCCGACAGCGCGATCAGATCGTACTGCCCAAGGCGAGGCGTCCAGGCGACGATGTCGGCGGCGCGCAGCTTGCTGCCGTCGCCGAGCAGGAGCAGCGATTTCTCGGCCTTGAAGTGCGTGGCGATGTGCAGGAAGCTCGGTCCTGCGCCGCCGCCGGGACTCATCAGGCGGCGCAGGATCTCTGGCGTGAACCCGGCATCGAGGTAGCGCTGCCCGGCAACGACGCCTTCGCCGGAGCGGCAGGGCCCGGCCTGCTGGTCGCGAACGACGCCACACACCTCGCGTAGAACTCCGGGCAGAGCAAGGTTGCCGAACTCCGGGTCGGGCTGCGAAGCGCCGAGCGCGACGCCCTGCCAGCGTGCCCTCGGGATCGTTTCTAGCCCCTCGAAGCGGCCGCTGCCGTCGGCGGTCAACGTCACCAAGGCGTACTGCTCGATCAGGTGCTTGCCGTCGGCCGGGTTGATCAGCGCCGCAAAGGGCAGGTCACGCAGGCTGCCGTAGGGCAGAATCGCCCATTGCCGGATGGCCGCCTGCTTGCCGAGTTGCGCTTCGGCCGGCTCGATCAGGTGGCGGTAGAGCGCCTCGGCGGGCTGCCGGTAGTCCTTCTGGCTGGCGATCGCCGTGCGCAGGCTACTGACCAGCGTGTTCAGTTCGGCTTCACTGACCTCGCGCAGCAGCGGCACCGCGCCCTCGTCGGTGGTGACGATCAGCGTCAGACCTCTGGCGTCGGGCAGGAGCACCAGACCGGCGGTGCGCAGGCCGCCGCTTGCGCGCTGCTGCATCTCGCCGAGCTTGGTCGACAGGCCGGTGCGCGCGCTGTCGAAGGATTTGATCCGCGTTTCGTTGGCGCGACGGCTGGCCTCGACGAAGCGCGCCGTCGCCTCGGCCATGATGCTGCCCGTCCGCCGTTCGAGCTGGTTGCGCTGGGCGTCGTGTTCGACAACTTCGCTGCCGTTCGCCGTGATCTTGTTGCCCTTGACGAGTTCATCGAGCTCGCGCCGACGGTATTCATACTCGCGCCACTCGGTGGCCACACGTTCGAGATCACGCCGGTATTGCTCTTCCTCGGGAGCCCACACTAGTTGCTCGCCGCGCTGGTCGCTGCCGCCGTTGCGGCGCAGGAACTCGGTGAGCTCGGACTCCTTGAGCAGCAGCAGCACCCGTTCGGCCTCGGCAATCCGTCCGCGCTCGATCAGCAAGCGAGCGAGCCGCCGGTACGGCCCTGCCAGTTTTTCAGTGAAGGAGTCGCGGATCGCCTTGTCAAGCCCACGCGTGCCGGCCCGCATCCGCTGGCGAGTGTTAACCGAGAGTTTATAGTAGAAGATCGCTTCATCGAGGCTCGACTGGCCGGCATGCTTTTCGAGGAAGTAGGCGAGGTTGGCCGAGACCAGCGCGAGATGTGCGATGGCGCCGTGCTCCCGGATCGGGTCGGAAATGTCAGCAGCTGCGACGATTCGGACGGCGCGTCGGTACAAAGGTAGCGCGTCGTCGTAACGGCCCATCGATTGGTACAGCCATGCCAGGCTGTTGAGGCTCTTGGCAATATCCGGATGCTCCGGCCCGGGCACCTTTTCGCGAATCGCCAGCGACCGGCGATACAAGGGCAGCGCATCGTCGTAACGGCCCATCGATTGGTGCAGCCACGCCAGGCTGTTGAGGCTGATGGCGGTATCGGGATGCTCGGGCCCGAGCACCTTTTCGCGGATCGCCAGCGACCGACGGTACAAGGGCAGCGCGTCTTCGTAACGGCCCAGCGATTGGTACAGCCACGCCAGGCTGTTGAGGCTGGTGGCGGTATCGGGGTGCTCGGGCCCGAGCACCTTTTCGCGGATCGCCAGCGACCGGCGGTACAGGGGCAGCGCGTCGTCGTAACGGCCCAGCGAT
>NZ_SPMX01000084.1 GCF_012940005.1 Candidatus Accumulibacter contiguus
TTCCCTGGCGCAAACGGTTTACGAACACCGCGGCCACCAGCGAGCGATCCTGTTCGCGCCCGGTCTCCTTTTCGACGATCGAAGTGATCAAGGCCTGGTAGGGATCACGATACGGCAGAGCAGCCGCCCGCGCGGACCATTCGCGCTCCAGATGCCGCTGCATCGCGCGGTAGGCACGCGCCAGCAGTTCGACATCGCTACTGCGTTTGGCAAAAAGATAGGTGTCGGGAAAGAAGAGTCCCTCGGCGGCCACCTGTGGTGCGCCCAGCAGGCGCATGATCTCGGCTTCGGGAATACCCGTGGTTTCATGGCGAAGGTCCGGATGCGCATCGAGGCGCTCGCGCATTTGCCGGAAGGTCCACCCTTCGATGAATGCCAGTTCCGCCTGCGTGAAGTCGCCATGGGTCAGTTTCCTCAACAATTGCAGTTGTGTCACGCCGCGGGCGATTTCGTAGCTGCCGGCCTTGATCGAAGCTTCGACGCCCAGCAGCCTGGCGAGCAGGACCAGCGCCCAGGGATCGAGTTCGACACCGGCCGCAGCGATCTCTCGGATCGCGGTACGCAGGCTGCTACCGGGCGTGATCGTGAAATCGACCGTCGCACGTTCCAGACCGATCGGCGTCAGCAGCACGCTGGCGATCAGCGCACTCAGCAGCGCGCACACAACGGCAATTAAAACGAACAGGCGACTGAGGAGTTTGCGCATCAATCCGGCGAACCGACAGGCTGCGGGGCTGGAACAGGGAGAATGGACTTCGAGTGGCTCTATAATAGCCGAAACACCCCGCCCTGAACCGAACTCCCGCGTTTCTGATCGCAGTCCATGCGGGCAAGGGCCGCAGGCCAGGGGTTTGTACGCTCACTACTGGATGAAGATGAGGCAACAATGAGCTCGATCTGGCAGGAAATTCTGGGTACTTCCGGTGCACGCATCGAGAAGGATTGGGTCACCGATTTCGGCGATGCCGCTGCAGAACTGGCGGCAGCCGCGGCGACGACAATCGTCGTGCCATTGAGTCATCTCGGCGTGATCCAGGTCAGCGGCCCTGAAGCGGCCACTTTTCTGCACAATCAATTGACCAGCGACGTCAAGCATCTGAACAGCGACGCGGCGCAGCATTCGGCCTGGTGCTCGGCCAAAGGCCGGATGCTCGCCAGCTTCCTGCTTTTCCGCATCGGCTCCGACTACCTGTTACAGTTGTCTGCCGACCTGTTGCCAGCGATCCACAAGCGCCTGCAGATGTTCATTCTACGCAGCAAGGTGAGCATCATTGACCTGTCCGGCGCTTGCGCACTGATCGGTCTCGCCGGTCCGCAAGCTGAAGCGGTATTGCAGACCGCCATGCTGCCGGTTCCAGCGACGCCCTTGAGCACTGCCGTTTTCGCTGCGGGGGCCGTCGTCCGCCTCGACGAAAGCCGCTTCGAGATCCTCGTCGATCGCGATGCCGCCCTGGCGGTATGGCAGGAATTGTCGTCGCAGGCCCGCCCGGTCGGCACTACCGTCTGGCAATGGCTCGATATTCAGGCCGGCGTGCCGCTGATCAGCGAGCGAACCAAAGAGGAGTTCGTTCCGCAAATGGCCAATTTCGAGCAGCTCGGGGCGATCAGCTTCCACAAGGGCTGCTATCCTGGTCAGGAAATCGTCGCCCGCACACAGTATCTCGGCAAGGTCAAGCGCCACCTCTATCATGCACACGCGGCCACACCGATGGCTGCTGGCGATGCCATCTATTCCCCGGCCAACCCCCAGCATCCTTGTGGCATGATCGTCAATGCCGCGCCGGCACCCCTCGATGGGTATGATGCCCTGGCCATCGTCCAGGAGAATTTCGTCGCTGCGGGGGACCTCGAACTCTCCGCCGCAGGTGGCCCGCACCTTGACCTTCAGCCCGTGCGTCACCCCGTCACTACGACTTGAGCATCCCACGATGTGTCTGATTGTCCTCGCCTGGCAGGTGCACTCCGACTATCCGCTGGTCGTCGCAGCCAACCGCGACGAGTTCTTCGCCCGCCCAGCAGCGCCCGCCGCATTCTGGCCAGAAGCCCCACAGGTGCTCGCCGGGCGCGACCTCGAAGCCGGTGGCACCTGGCTGGGCGTCAGCCGTGCGCGGCGTTTCGCCGCCCTGACGAACTACCGTGAAGGCGGCAAACAAGACCCCGATGCGCGCTCGCGCGGCGCCCTGGTGGCCGATTTCCTGATCGGCAAGGCCAGCCCGGCGGCGTACCTGGCAGAGGTCGCGGCGGCGGCGGCCGACTACAACGGCTTCAATCTCTTCGTCGGCGATGAGCAGCACCTCGGCTATTTCAGCAACCGCGGCGACGGCCAGCCGCACTGGCTTGAACCGGGCATCTACGGCCTATCCAACCATCTCATCGACACCCCCTGGCCGAAGCTGGCCAGCGCCAAGGCGACCTTTGCCGCAGCCCTGTCGGGACTGCCGGCGCCGGCGCCGTTCTTCGCGCTGCTCGCCGATCAGGAAATCGTTCCCGATGCCCACCTGCCCGAAACCGGCGTGCCGCTCGAATGGGAGCGCATCCTCTCGGCGGTTTTCGTTCGCTCCGAAAACTACGGCACCCGCGCCTCGACGCTGCTCACCAGGCAGCGCGACGGGCAGACCACGCTGATCGAGCGCAGTTTCGATGCCGACGCATGCGCAATCGGCGAAGTGTACGAACGCTGCGAAACCTTCAGCGCTAACGGTCATGACTTCTCCAGCGCCCTTGATCATGAAAGTCATGACCGTCTCCCTCTCCCCCGACCCATCCCTCGCGAGATGGGAGGGGTAGACCTCACAGTCCAAGCGTGGTCGGACTGAGTGGCTCGCCGCGCGGCGGCGACGATTTCTTCGAAGCGCTTGGTATGGGGAGTGCACTCGTGGACGTCATCGAGGATCAGTCGGGCGCGTGCATGATCGCGATGGAAACGGATGAGCGTGTGCCTGCCATCGGCGATCAGCAGGGAATCCTTGAACTTATCGAGGTGGGGTGGTGAGTGGATGACCGTCAGCGACGGCGCATAAACGGTCAGCAGGTGCATCAACTGCGGGCTGTACTGTCTGACGAAATCCGGCTTCTGCACGACGATCGTCAATCGCTGATGGGATTCCCGCGCCACCAGCAAACCACGCAGCACGGCAATTCGCTCAGGACTTTCGAGTCTGAGCGGCGCCAGGTCTTCATCGAAAATCTGTAGCGTCGCGGTCGACCGATCCAGGATTTCCTGCACGGCGCCGTCATAGTCGCTCCAGGTGGTGATCAGTCTGCTGCTCATCGAGGCGGTCCGTCTGCTTGTTGGCAGATATCATACTGCGATCTCCGGGCAAATTCGCAAACGTTAGAGAACGACCTGTGTTCCCAACTCGACCACGCGATTGGCCGGCAGACCGAAGAAGCTTGCTGCGCTGCCCCCATTGCGGAACATGGCGACAAAGATCTTGGCCCGCCAGGACCACATGTCGGACTTCAAATGTGGAATCAGCGTTTCCCGCCCGAGGAAGAACGAGGTGTCCATCGGGTCGAAACGGAGCCCGGAATCGGCGCATCCTGCAAGAGCGTCTGGCAGGTTTGGCTGCTCCATGAAACCGTAGAATACCCTCACCTGCCAGAAGTCACCCGGCAGGCGCACCACGGCCAGCCTGCGGTTTGGCTCCGCACGGGGGATGTCCAGGATGTTGACCGAAACCAGCACGACGCGCTGGTGCAAGGCCTTGTAATGTTTCAGACTGTGCAGCAAGGCGTGGGGAAGGTTGTCTGGATTGTGCGTGAGAAACACCGCCGTGCCGGGTACGCGCGTCACTCCTTCAAGACCGTGGATGAAGCCCGTGGTCTCCATCACATCTGCAGCCAGGCGTTCATTGAGCAGATCGCGGCCGCGCTTCCAGGTGGACAGCAGCAGATAGACGCCGAGGCCAAAAATCAGGGGGAACCAGCCGCCATCGGCGATCTTGACCGAGTTGGCCGAGAAAAAGGCCAAATCGATGAACGCGAAGGGCAAGGCGCCGAGAAACGCGCGCCAGAACGACCAGCCCCAGAGGTATCTCGCCACGACAAAAGCCAGCAGGTTGGTGATGAACATCGTGCCGGTGACGGCGATGCCATACGCCGCGGCCAGATTCGACGAACTGCCAAAGCCGATGACCAGTGCAAGCACGGCTAGCAGCAGCGTCCAGTTGATTGCCGGCAGGTAGATTTGCCCGATCTGCTGGTCCGAGGTATGGCTGATCTCCATGCGCGGCGAGAAACCGAGCTGCATGGCCTGTTGGGTAATCGAGAAAGCGCCGGAGATCACCGCCTGCGAGGCAATCACCGTCGCTACCGAGGCCAGCACGACCATCGGATACAGCAGCCAAGCTGGAGCCAGCAGGTAAAAGGGGTTGGCGATGGCTTCCGGATCGCGCAGCAGCAGCGCGCCCTGGCCGAAGTAGTTGAGCAGCAGCGCTGGCAGGACCAGGCCAAACCAGGCGAGCTGGATCGGCCTGCGCCCGAAATGCCCCATGTCCGCATACAGCGCTTCGGCTCCGGTCAGTGCCAGCACGGAAGCGCCCAGGGAAAAGAATCCGAGGATCGGGTTGTCCTCGAAGAAAGCGAAGGCGTGCCATGGACCCAGCGCACGCAGCACCTGTGGGTTGTCGGCGATGCTGAGGATTCCGAGTATGCCCAGCGTCAAGAACCAGAGCACCATGATCGGCCCGAAAAGATTGCCTACCGTGCCGGTTCCGTGCCGCTGAACTGCGAACAGTCCGATCAGGATGATCAACGAGATCGGCAATATGTAAGGCGTGAAGGCAGGGGTCGCCACCTCCAGGCCCTCGACCGCCGAGAGTACAGAAATCGCCGGCGTGATGACTCCGTCACCGTAGAACAGAGCAGCTCCGAACAGGCCGAGAATGACGATGATCCGGCGCTGCGTCGATCCCAGCTCGGCTGGCCGCAAAGCCAGCGCCATCAGGGCCATGATGCCGCCTTCGCCCCTGTTGTCGGCACGCGAGATGAAGGTTACATACTTCAGGCTGACGACGATCATCAACGACCAGAAGATCAGCGAGAGAATCCCGAGCACGTTGTCCGGCGTGATCGGCACGGGATGGTGCGCGCCACCGAAGACCTCTTTCAGCGCATACAGCGGGCTGGTGCCGATGTCGCCATAAACGACGCCAAGGGCAGACAGCGACAGCGCGGACAGGCGGCTTTGCGCCGTAGTTGAAGACATGATGCTTACCTCGGTTCTCAGGATTGAAAGCGGTAGCCGACACCGGTCTCGGTCAGAATGTGTTGCGGTTGCGCTGGGTCGATCTCCAGCTTCTGGCGCAAGCGACCGACGTAGATACGCAGGTAATGCGCCTGTTCGCTATGTCCCGGCCCCCAGACTTCCTGCATCAGATGGCGATGGGTCATCACCTTGCCGCTGTTGGCGAGCATCACCGCCAGCAGGCGATACTCGATCTGCGTCAGGTGAATCTCGACGCCGCCCTTGCTGACAACGTGGCGGGCGAGGTCCACCTCGACGTCGCCGAAGCGATGTTGAGGTTTGGTTTCACCGCTGTGCCAATGGCGTCTAAGCAGGGCACGCGCCCGCGCGAGCAGTTCGCCAACGCCGAAGGGTTTGCAAAGATAGTCGTCGGCACCGGCATCGAGGGAAGAGATCTTGTCACGTTCCGCCGAGCGTGCCGACAGGATGAGAATCGGCAGTGGTGACCAGGCTCGCAAATCACGGATGAAGTCAATCCCATTCATGTCGGGCAGGCCCAGGTCGAGGATCAGCAGATCGGCCTGGCCGCGAGCGGCTTCGTCTAGCCCCTGTCTTGCCGTAGCCGCCTCGAGCGAAGCCCAACCCTCGCTGCGCAAGGCTTCGCATACGAATCGGCGAATTTGCGGTTCGTCCTCGACGACGATCACGCTCGCCTGCGTCTCGCTCATCTCGTAGCCTCTTCTTCCATGGCGGGCGGCGTGCCGAGGGGTAGAGTGAAACGCACCCAAGCTCCGCCGGGACGGTTTTCGGCGACAATCGTGCCAGCATGGGCAATGATGATCGCCTTGCAGATCGCCAGCCCGAGGCCCGTGCCGGCAACCGCCGGCTCCTGCTCGCCCCTGGCAAACAGCTCGAAGACCTGGTCGAGTCGATCCACGGGAAAGCCGGCGCCGTCGTTGCCGACCGCGACTTCCAGGAAGCTGTCGCGTGTGCGCGCGACCAACTGGATACGCGATCCCTCGGGGGAATACTTGGCGGCGTTTTCAAGCAAATTGCACAGCACTCGTTCCAGTAGTACGGCGTCGAAGTGCAGCAGCGGCAGATCCTTCGGCAAGTCGATTTCAAGCTTACGACTGGCGAGAAGTCCTGCGAGCAGGCGTGTGCTCGACCCGACAATCTCCTCGAAGGCTTGCCATTCCTTGTTCAAGGGGATGTTGCCCGCCTGCAGGCGGGCCATTTCAAGAAGATTCGACAGCAGATGGTGCATCGCGCGGGCCTGATCACGAATGATGGTGGCCGTCTCGATGGCATTTCGGGCAGGGGTGGCTTCGCCAGGGTATCGGCGAGTCCGACCAGGCTCGTCAACGGGGTGCGCAAGTCATGCGACAGCGACGACAGAATCGATGTGCGCAACTGCTCCGCCGCAACCTGCACTTCCCCGCGCTGCGCTGCAGCGGCGAAGTGCAGACGCTCGAGGGTGATCGCCAGCAGCGATGCCACCGCTTCCAGCAGGGGCCGTTGCGAGTGCAGGCTATCGACGTCATCGCTGCGCGGCGCCAGTGCCAGGACACCGAGAATATGCGTCGGTGCCACTAGGGGCAGAAAGACGATCGCCACGCCGAGGCCAGCGAGGGCATCGGTTTCGACCAGGGTGTGGTGTTCGTAGGTCGAACGTGCGAAAGTCAGTTCCAGTTCGCTCAGGCGGCGACCGCCATATTGCTGAAACAGGAGGCCCGGCCGGGAGTTGTCGGCAACCAGCACGATGACATCCAGATCGAGGCGACCGAGAAAGCACTGTGCGATGTCTCTGGCCTGGTCGACGGTCAGGGTGCCGCCAAGGTCTCGGGCCAGATCGTAGAGCGCTTGCGTATCATGTTCGCGCGCTTGCGCCTCTTGGGTGCGCTCCGAAAGCAGGGCGGCCAGTTGGGAAGTGATCAGCCCGACGGCCAGCATGACGGCGAAGGTCACCAGATACTGTGCGTCGGCCACGGCAAACGAAAGGTGTGGTGGAACGAAAAAGAAGTCGAACAAGGCCACACCAAGGAACGCCGCCATTACCGCCGGGCCGCGTCCCAGCCATGCCGCGGTGACGAACACCGTCAGCAGGAAGATCATCACGATGTTGGCAAGATCGAGCACCTCGCGCAGCGGAACTGTAGCCAGCGTCGTCAGAACGCAGAGCACCGCAGCCAGTAAATAACGGGCGCGCTGCCAATTCGATGGTGAGCGGGTTTTCATGGCTGGACTGCCGAGTCAAGGGGAGATGCCTGTAGTGTCGTCAACAGGACGTAAAAATGGTGTAAACATTTCGGCTGCTGATCATCGTGGCGATGTGATCGTCACCACCAGAATCATTGCCATGGCCGCTGCAAAGCCAGAAAGGGATACCGGCAGCGACCAATCAGCTTGACTGCTGTTACTGCGGACGGCCAGGGTCGGTTCGTTCTTTGCACGCAAACCTGTGACCCTGGCCCTTTGCTTCTGTCCCCCTTCGCTTGCCTCCTCCGATTGACGTCTACTTGCAGTGCTTGGGCTGCGCTATACCGGTCTGGACAACGGAATTGTAGCCAGCGCCTTCGCCTACCGCCTGTTGCGCTGCAGGTGCCGCCGCTGCTTGCATCGCCGCAGGCAGGGCCTTGTTGAGCTTGTCATACTGATTGTCGAGGCATTGGGTGTTCAGGGGGGTTTGCTGCGAGCAGGAAGCCTCTCCCGCCAGTGCATCCTTGACCTCCGGAACCCCGGCCAGGTAGGCGCCCCACTTGAACTCGAGGAAGTAGGCGTCAGCGCAGGTCACATTCGGAAACTTGTCCGCACAACTCAGGTCGTCCTCGTCCTTGGCGGCCCCGGGCGGATCGCACTTGACGTAACCACAGCTTCCTCTCACCCAGGCCGAGAGGGTCCGCAGCGGGTCATCCTGCAAGCTGCCGATGCTCTTGGGAAGCTGGGCGGGGGTGATGTCCTGGCCAGCGGGATCCTTCAGCCAGGTGTCGTGCTGTTTGACCATCTGCTGCCAGAAAGCATCTTCCTTCATGTTCGACCAGTCGGCGAGAAGGAAGGCATAGACCTTCTTGTCCTTGTCCTTGATATCGGCATTCCAGACGGCGGTCGAGAGATGGTGGTGGTCGGTCAGGTAGAAGATGCCGCCCGGACCGCGCACCATTGGAACCCAGCGATTGTCCTCGCGCAGATACTCGTCGAGTTTTCCGGCCTTGGCCTTGCTCGATATCTTTGCTGCCTTGCACTCGACAGCGTCCATTCCCACCGCCGACTGCGTCGGATGGAGCGCTTTCACGTCGATGATGCAACCTCTTTTCTTCTTTTCCTTGAGGGTGATGATCCCCTCATCATTGAGCCGAGCGACCTTGGTGTTCTTGCCGCATTCGGGGACTGCTGCACCCCCGTCGTCCTTGCCTTTCTTGGCCTCGGCGGTGCCGGCGAGGCCCAGTACCAGAAATCCCGAAAGCATTATAGTGACTGCGCGCATGTCTTCCCTCCTTTGTTAAACCAATGTACAAGAAAAGATATCCCTGTAGGCATTGCAACTGCCCGCACGCAGTATCGGTGGCGTTGCAGGCGAAGTCAATCTCGTTCTGAATGGTGCCAACCAACGGCCAGCAAAGCAGGATAATGGGGACCAGGGTTGCCTTGTTGGGGGCAATCCAGGGTAAACGATTCGTTTTCCACCTGCTTCGTCGCCTCGCCGGAAAGTCGGGCGACTCGGAATCTGTGGGCTTTTTGAGATTTCTTGCGACAAGCCCTGCCTGGAAGGCAATTATTTGCTACTTTGTCGTGGCTTGGCCCAATTCAACTCAGCAAAGGAGAGAATCACGATGTTCAAGGGAATCCTGATCACCAAAGACGACGCCGCTTACCAGGCCCAAGTCCAGCAGATCGACGATACCGTCTTGCCGGCAGGCGACGTCACCGTGCATGTCGAATGGAGTACGCTCAACTACAAGGATGGCCTGGCCATCACCGGCAAGGCGCCGGTCGTTCGCCGCTTTCCGATGGTGCCGGGAATCGACTTTGCCGGTACGGTTACGACAAGCAGCAACCCGGCCTGGCCGGTGGGCGAGCGGGTGATCCTCAATGGCTGGGGTGTCGGCGAGACGCATTGCGGCGGACTGGCCGAGCTGGCGCGGGTCAAGGGCGAATGGCTGGTGGCGCTGCCGAGCAGTTTCACGGCGCGCCAGGCGATGGCCATCGGCACCGCCGGTTACACGGCCATGCTCTGCGTGCTGGCCCTGGAGAGGCACGGCATCCAGCCGCAGGACGGTGAAATTCTCGTCACCGGGGCCAACGGTGGAGTCGGTAGCGTGGCCATCGCCCTGCTCGCCAAACTCGGCTACCGAGTGCTGGCATCGACTGGCCGCAGCGCCGAAGCCGAGCATCTGAAAGCACTCGGTGCGGCGGCAGTCATCGATCGCCAGGAGCTGGCTACGCCAGGCAAACCGATCGGCAAGGAACGCTGGGCCGGTGTCATCGACACCGTCGGCAGCCATACCCTCGCCAATGCCTGTGCGACCACCCGCTATCGCGGTGCGGTAGCCGCTTGTGGCCTGGCCGGCGGCATGGACTTTCCGGCAACGGTGGCGCCTTTCATCCTGCGCGGCGTCACCCTCTACGGCATCGACAGCGTCATGGCGCCGCTGGCGGTGCGCAAGGAGGCCTGGGCGCGTCTTGGCAAGGATCTCGAGATCGCCCGGCTCGACGCGATGACCCGTGAAATCGGTCTCTCCGAAGCCATCGCCGTAGCCAGCGAATTGCTCGACGGCAAGGTACGTGGGCGGGTCGTCGTCGATGTCAGCCGATAATCTACATCGACAGGACCCCGCATGCCCTTACTCGGACAGAGAGGATCGGCGCATGCACCGCTGACGTTTAACGTGCCGGAACCAGCTGCCAGCCTTCGGGACAGTGGCGAACGTTCGGGTAATACTGCCCGAGCGATCCACAGTAGTTCCAGAAAGCGCTTGGCGGCTCCACATAGACCGGCTGCGGTGCGACATAGACCGGCTGCGCCGGTGCCACATACGCCTGGCGCGGTGCGTAGTAGCTGGAGGCCGCGACTCCGGCAGCGATGCCGGCAATTGCCAGTACGGCAGCCGGCGCAGCCCAGCCGTATCCGCGCGAATGATGGCCGCGATGATGATCATGCTGTGGCGGCGCGTAGTAGCCGCGGTGATCGCCGCGATAGTCGCCGCGATAGTCGCCGCGATCGGCCAGAGCAGGAGTTGAACAACCCAGCGCGAGGCCGAGTACGATGCAGAGGGAGGTAGTTGTCGTTTTCATGAATCAAATAACGCCCGGAAGCGCCAGGCGATGACGATTCCTTGGGGCGATTTGTAAGCATTTGTGACCAGACATCGATTCGGTGTACCGAGCAGAGGCGAGGCAGAGAAATGAGGAAGCGTGCCCCGCCATTAGCGCGGTTCTCGGCATGTATCCTGCCTCCGTGCAGGCTTCGAAAAGGGTGATGCGGAAGCCGACCCGGCGTGAATACGGGGAAGGCCGATGTCACAGGCGAATGCGAGCGAAACGCAGTCTGTGGTTCCGCCGGGGTATTGGTGACGGCATGTGTGGAAGAGGAAGGCAGACGCAACACGGGAAGCCCCATCCCGTGGTCAAGCGCAAGACCAACCGGACGCCCGCGAGGGACAGGCTGGGCGAGATGGGGTGGCGGAGAGGCCCGTGGTACCGATGAAGTCGGGTAATGCCGATGGAGGAAAGGGGCCTCAGTTCAAGACCAACGCAAGAAGCGGGAAGGGACACGAGATTGGGCAACCTGCAAACTCCGATAAGCGTTCAGAAACTGCGGACCGCGTTACATGCCAAAGCGAAAGGCCGGGCAGAGGATGCCATGGATGCGATGCGCGGAATGATGGAGAAACTGAAGCTGACGGTAAACGACGACAAGACACCTCTGTGTCAAATACCGCAAAAGCGGTTCGACTTCCTGGGATACACCTTCGAGCGGTGCTACAGCCAAAAAACTGGGCGCGCCTACATCGGCACCCGGCCCTCGCCGAGAAGCGTCAAACGAATGGTGGAAAACATCATTTAGGAAACCGACCGCAGCCGGACCATACTGGAGGCCGAGGTGGTCGTGGGGCGGCTGAACCGGAAACTGATCGGCTGGGCGAACTATTTTTGCCTGGGTCGAGTCAGTCCGGCCTATCGAGCCATCGACTCCCACGTTCGGCGCACATCTCAAGGCGACCGCGACCATGCCTTGCTGCTGTTTCTCTATAACACGGGCGCACGGGCCAGCGAAGCGGCCCATCGGACGGTCGGTGACCTTGATTTCACTTCCGGCACTGTCCGTATCGTTGGCAAAGGACGCAAGCAGCGCCAGTACCTGCTGTGGCAGGAGAGCATCCAAGCGCTGCGTGCCTTGGCTGGCGCTCGTCTGTCGCAAGAACACGGATTCCTTAATCGTTGCGGCCACACTCTGAAATGCGAGGTCACCGACCACCCCAAGGTAACACGACGTTGGGCTAACGATCCGGCACTGATGGCGTTTCTTCGATCGCTGTAACCAACAAATTTATGGGGCGCTCAGCGGACTGGATCTTCGATGAATCATGGCCGTGCCCTCGCAACGCCACATATCCGCACGTCCGGTTCGATGAGCGGGATGTGGAAACGGGGCGATGGCCAGGCTACTGGGGCACCGTCAGACGAAAGGGACGGAAACAGACAAGCCGAACCTACGGCTCACATCTCGACTCTACACAATAGGAGCTCTTGTAGAGACTTGCGATTCATTCGTTTTTGCCTACATCCAAAGTATATTGCAAATGTGTTGAGTAAGACTAGACTTGTTACTTGGAGTGAGATTACAGTTTTTAAGGCAACCGCGCGCCGCAACTAGATACTTGTCAGGATCACTCGAACAAGATAAATCTTTACGAGGCCTCTCGCATGGTAGGTATGTTCGGCGAAAAGGTGTCTTTGGCTCAGGCCAATGGACCGGATGTTGACCTCATCGTGCGAGGCACTGAACTTTATGGCACCTATGAAACCCCTGAGGGGTTCTCGGTCATCTATGACGAAATGTTGGGTTTGTTTTGCTATGCACGGGTTGTCAACGGCAAGTTTGAGTCAACAGGCGTAGGCGTAACATCGCCAGAGCCAGCGGACATTGAGCGACACGTGACGGAGTCCGACGAGGTCAGGATGCAAAAAATCCACGAGCGCACTCTGCAAATGGAACGGCACGGGCGCGCTACACCCAAAAAGGAGTAATGCAATGAGCGCAATATTCGGTGAAGTCCTGACTTTCGGTCAGTCAAAGGGTCCAGAAATCGCCCTCAAAGTGTTTGGCGACGAGCACTACGCACGCTACGAGAACATGGACGGCTACTCTGCCGTCTACGATGATGAGCTCGGCGTATTTTGTTACGCGCGCCTATCGACAGGAAGTTTCCGCTCGACGGGCATACCGCTATCGGAAACAGTACCTGCTGGGCTGGTGCGGCATCTGCAGGAATCTCAGGACACCATTGTCGCCCGCGCCAGCGCACGCAAGTTGCGCCGCGCCGCGATGTCTGGCGGTCAACGTGAGGCGGAAGTGGTACGGACGCTGGGTCCAAACCAGGGGCTGCTAGAGGGCCGCTCACTTTCATCGGGCGCGGTGAAGGGCCTTACAATTCTGGTGAATTTCCAGGACGTCGCGAGCACCGTGTCGCGTGCTGACGTGGACGACATGTTGAACGGGGTGAACTACACCCGCAACGGCAATATTTGCTCGGCCCGAGAGTACTTTGAGCGCATGTCGTCAGGTAAGCTTAAATACACCAACATTGTCGTGGGCCCCTATACGCTCAGCAGGAATCGCGAATTCTATTTCAACAATCTGCTGGTTGAGGAGGCGCTTCAGCTTGCCGTGGCGGATGGGTTGGATATCACGCAGTTCGATTCACGCAATGAGGGCATCGTGGATGCGTTGAACGTGCTCTATGCGGGTCAGACCCAGTATCGTGGCGAGCTCTGGCCGCATAACTGGCACATTGATCTGCATTTCGGGACGGTGAGGACCGACCTCTATTTGCTGACCAGTCTTGGCCGCACGCCAGCAGATTTGACCATCGGCACATTTTGTCACGAAAATGGCCACCTGCTGTGCCGATTTCCGGACATGTACGATTACGGCGAGCGCGACGGCGACAGCGTGAAGAGCGCAGGCATAGGTGGCTATTGTCTGATGGGGTCGGGTAATCATAATGATGGCGGACGCAGCCCCTCGCCGGTTTGTGCTTATCTGCGCGACCTTGCAGGCTGGTGCGATAACGAGATCGATTTGGCTACCAGCGCTACCCACGAGGCACGCAGTGGTGACTACAATACCGTGATGAAGTACCGTACGTCCAAGCCCAACGAATATTTTTTGGTTGAAAATCGTACCAGGATGGGTTTTGACCGTGGTTTACCGTCCAGTGGCCTTGCGGTCTACCATTGCGACATTATGGGATCGAACGAATTGCAACAGGGCACCGCCTTGAAACACTACCAATGCGCTTTGCTCCAGGCGGACGGCCGCCGCGACCTCGAACTGGATGTGAATGCCGGCGACGGCAACGACCTGTACGGTGCGATAGGGGGCATCGCGCTGTCTGCCACATCAGTGCCCAATTCGCGAGAATGGGACGGCCGCGATTCTCAACTCGTGATTTCGGACATTACTGCGCCGGCTGAAAAGATCAAGTTCAAGGTGGGCGCTGCGCCGGTTGTTTCGGTGGCGTCCGGTCAGAAGAATCCGATGGCAACCATTCCCGACAACAAGACCGCAGGCATTTCGAGTGCGATTGTCATCGCGCAGTCGGGCACAGTTACCCAAATCAAGGTCGGGGTGAATATTCAGCACACCTTTATCGGTGATCTAAGGGTCGCCCTTACCTCGCCTACAGGTCGGAGCGTCATATTGCATCCGCAGCTTGGTGGTTCTGCGGACAATCTGATTACGACCTTCGACTCGGCAGTGTCAGGTGTTCTTAGCGGAATGGTGGGTCAACCAATGATGGGAACGTGGACATTGAACGTATCGGATCGCGCCCGGGCCGACGTCGGCATACTGCGTAGCTGGAACATCGAACTCAAGTAGATCCGCCGGATAAGTTTGGGGGACGGTGAGAGCCGGCGGAAGTCCTGAAGCGGTAGTCTGGGCTTGTTGGGCATCAGGCAATAGGCGATGAGGCCAGCCAGCAAATTGACAGCGAAATGGATGGGCGAGCGATGGCGGGTGTGCTCGATCTGACAGAGGTTTTTCAGTTCGTCGATGACGGTTTCCACGAGGGATCGTTGCCGTAGCATCGCCTGGTCGAAGGGATCGAGGGCGACGGGCTTCCTGTTTTTCCGGACCTGGGTCACGAAGTCGATGCCGAGATCCTTGAGAAAGGTGGTCAGTCACTGGGCGATATAGCCCTTGTCCGCATACCGCTTGCCAAAGAGCCGCTCGGCAAAGTCGCACAAGGGCTTGCGGTCATCGACATTTCCTGGGGTCAGCTTGACGCCCAGCAGTTCGCCCAAGTGATTGATGACCAAAGGGAGTTGGAAACCGAAAAACCAGCCGGTAGAACTCTTGCCCCGCGCCGCCATGCCCTGGAACACCCGGTGGCGAGGAATCCGCAAGTTCTTGCAGACGGAGATAGGAGTCGAATCCGCAATCGACACTCCGGAGCACTTGCCCGTGAGCGCCTCGAACAGGGCGGCCAGCGCGATCGCGCAGCGTGGAAGCAACTCGACACACCGCTGATAGGTCGGTAGCCGGGGAAACTCGCTGCGCAGGTATCGGCATACCTGGTTCAGATATACTCCGCGCGGCCAAATGGGTGCAATCGGAAGTGCGACTGGCGCCGGTGCGAGGTGGTGGTCGGTGGCATTCGGCACTAGACAAATGGCCGGAGGTGAGGTAAATAGTCATGGGTTACTTCAACGTGGAGCGAAACCCATGTCAGAACAATGGTCGGAAATGGAGGGGCGACTCAAGCCGAGTCGGAGTTTGGAAGATCGGTTGCGAGATCATCCCGAGCTGCGGGCGAAGATGGAGTCTTTGTTGGCGGTGGTCGAGAACGCGGCCGGCGATGTCGAGAAGGCGGCGGAGGCGGAGCGGCGGGTGACGGAGGAATTGCGGCAGCTGGGCAACGAAGCGTTGCACGGCTGGGCGCGACGGCAAGCGCAGCGGAAGGAAGAAGAGGTGGCGCAACAACCGGGCGTGCAGCGGAAGGAAAAAAAAACGTCTATTGGCAGACCCGGTACGGCCAGATCGAAGTAGCGGAGCAGGTCTTCCGGCAAGGGACCCGTGGGCCGGAGATCCGGCCATTCACGCGTTCGGCGGAGGTGGTCTGCCGGGGCTGCTCAGAGCTGCTGCAGCGAGCGATCGTCGATTTTGGGGCGGACGCACCCGCGGCGCGCATTCCGCAGAAGCTGAAAGAGCATTACGGTATCGAGGTGTGCGCCAGTACGTGCTGGTCGATCGTCTTGCAGCATGCTCAGACGATCGACGAGTGCCCGAAAGCGGCGGCACAGATCCCGGAACGAGACGGGGTGGCGCAACTGATCGCCGAGATCGACGGGAGCATGATTCCCGTTGTGGAGATGGCCGAATCGAACGACCAGAGCGCGAAAGTGGACCGCCGCAAGACCCGCCAAGTGGGCTGGAAGGAAGCGCGATTGAGTCTGGTCGATCCGCCGGGCTCGGTCACCCCGGTGTTCGGCGCCACCGTGGGACCGCCCGATCAGGTCGGAGAGACGCTATTGCGCACGGCGGTTCAGGCCGGACTGGGGCGGAAGACCCAGGTCCATGCGGTCAGCGACGGCGCCGCATGGATTGCCGATCAAGTGAGTGAGCAGTTCGGACTCCACGGCCACTTCCTCGTCGATTTCTACCATGTTTGCGACTACCTGACGGCCGCAGGGACGACGATCGCCGGCACGGCGGCGAAGGCTTGGGAACGCCTACGAAATAACTTCCCGTTTTGACTGTGCGCTCGGGCATGCCACTTGCTTGCTTGGTTGTTCTGAAAACAGC
The DNA here is from genome assembly GCF_012940005.1 of Candidatus Accumulibacter contiguus. Lineage (GTDB taxonomy): Bacteria > Pseudomonadota > Gammaproteobacteria > Burkholderiales > Rhodocyclaceae > Accumulibacter > Accumulibacter contiguus. Next base: position 16,218 of record NZ_SPMX01000084.1, read on the forward strand.
AAAGGGAATGCAGCGTGGGCTATTACCGGGAAGACGTAGAGCGGCGAATGAAGGAATTCTATCGGCGACTATCGGAAAAGGATCGTCGCCGGTACGCGGCGGTGGAGTCTGACAAGTTAGGGCATGGGGGCCAGCAGTACATCGCGCAGTTGTTTGAGATCGATCGCAAGACGATCCGACAAGGACTGGCCGACCTGGACATAGCGGAAGAAGGCGACGGGGGATAAGCTCCGAAAAAAGGCGGTGGGCGGAAGCGTAAGCTCGACACGTAAGCGCGCCTCGGCTTCGGCGGGCTGCTCGATACCTGCCTCGTTGAGAATCCATGCCTCAATCTTGGTGTGCCACATGCGCAGCAGGTCGAGCGGGCGCACACGGTAATGCTTCTCGGCGGTCGCGCTTGGCTTGTGGCCCATGATCTGCGCCGAGACTCCAGCCGGGCATTCCACCCATTCGGCGAGGGTGCCAAAGGAACGGCGCAGGCCGTGAATGCTGAGTCCTGGCAGACCGGCAGCGGTCAGGGCCTGTGCATGATGCGCGGTTCCTGAACCTTCCAGATGCCGCCGTGGGGCTGCTGAATACCCATTCATTGCGACGGGGCAGGGCGGCCAGTAGCGTGGCAACGTAGGGCATAAGCGGGATAGTGCGCTCGCCCTCCACCTTGTCCTTGATCGTCATCGCCTTCCACTGGAAGTCCACATCTTCCCATTGCAAGCTGGCCACCTCTTCACGGCGCGCGCCAGTCAGCAGCGCAGTCTGGAGATAGGCGGCGATGACGGGGATTCTGGAATCTGGCGCACGGCGGCGAACCATGCCGGCAACTGCTCA
>NZ_SPMX01000085.1 GCF_012940005.1 Candidatus Accumulibacter contiguus
GTCAAGGTGGGTGAAGAAGTCGAGATTGTCGGCATCAAGCCGACGGTGAAGACGATCTGCACGGGTGTGGAGATGTTCCGCAAACTGCTCGACCAGGGTCAGGCCGGCGACAACGTGGGCGTGCTGCTGCGCGGCACCAAGCGTGACGACGTCGAGCGCGGGCAGGTGCTGGCGAAGCCGGGTTCGATCAAGCCGCACACGCATTTCACCGGAGAGGTGTACTGTCTGTCGAAGGAAGAGGGGGGGCGTCATACGCCGTTCTTCAACAACTATCGTCCGCAATTCTACTTCCGGACGACGGACGTGACCGGCGCCATCGCCATGCCGGAAGGCGTCGAAATGGTCATGCCAGGGGACAATGTCCAGATGACGGTCAAGCTGATTGCCCCGATCGCCATGGAAGAAGGCCTGCGCTTTGCGATCCGCGAAGGAGGACGTACCGTCGGCGCCGGCGTGGTGGCGAAAATCATCGAATAAAGTCCAGTCAAGGTGCAGCGGCGGCTCTTTTGGAACTGCCGCAGTTCTGCTGCAGGGGCATAGCTCAACTGGCAGAGCGTCGGTCTCCAAAACCGAAGGTTGGGGGTTCGATTCCCTCTGCCCCTGCCATCCATGTAACCGAAGCGGACTAAATGGCCGATAAATTCAAGTTTGCGTTAGCGGTATTGCTGCTTGTGGCCGGCGTCGCTGGCTTTTACCTTCTCGCCGACCAGGCCATGATCCTGCGTGTGCTCGCCGTCTTGGCTGGGGCTGGTCTTGCTGCCGCGGCCGCCTGGAAAACTGAGCAAGGTCGTCGTTTCTTCGACTTTTCCAAAGAGGCGACGAACGAAGCAAAAAAGGTCGTCTGGCCTTCGCGCAAGGAAACCATGCAGACCACAGGTCTGGTATTCGCGTTCGTGGTGGTGATGGCTCTCTTTCTCTGGCTGACCGACAAGAGTCTGGAATGGCTTCTGTACGATGTGGTTCTTGGGTGGAGGAAGGTATGAGCATGCGCTGGTACGTGGTACACGCCTATTCCGGGTTCGAGAAGAGCGTGCAGCGCGCATTGCTCGAACGTATCCAGAGACAGGCCATGCAGCATGCGTTTGGCCGCATTCTCGTGCCTGTGGAAGAAGTGGTGGAACTCAAGATGGGCCAGAAAAGCATTTCCGAACGGAAGTTCTTCCCCGGCTATGTGCTGGTGGAAATGGAAATGAACGATGACTCCTGGCACTTGGTAAAGAGCACGCCAAAAGTGACCGGTTTTGTCGGTGGAACGGCCAACAAGCCGACACCGATTTCCGAAAAGGAAGTCGAAAAGATCATGCAGCAGATGCAGGACGGTGTCGACAAGCCGCGCCCGAAAGTTCTCTTCGAGCCCGGAGAGATTGTTCGCGTCAAGGATGGTCCCTTTACCGATTTCCACGGCGCCGTTGAGCAGGTGAATTACGAGAAAAACCGTTTGCGTGTTTCGGTGACGATCTTTGGTCGTCCCACGCCGGTAGAGCTGGAGTTTGGGCAGGTCGAAAAGGCATGACCCGGCAAGTGAGTGGCGGCGCGTGCGCTTCATTTGACGCGCCGCAGTAGTGCGGCTATCGGGCCGCGTTTGTCGTTTGGGGAGCGCTGTCACTAGCGCGCTTGAACCCGCATAAAGGAGTCCCACCGTGGCAAAGAAAATCATCGGCTATATCAAGCTGCAGGTGCCGGCGGGGAAGGCCAATCCGTCTCCCCCGATCGGCCCGGCGCTGGGTCAGCGCGGTTTGAACATCATGGAATTCTGCAAGAGCTTCAACGCCCAGACGCAGGGCCTGGAGCCAGGCTTGCCAATCCCTGTGGTAATCACCGCTTTCGCGGACAAGAGCTTTACCTTCATCATGAAGACCCCGCCGGCGACGGTTCTGATCAAGAAAGCGATTGGTATTCAAAAGGGTAGCGCCAAGCCTCATACCGCCAAGGTGGGTACGCTGACGCGCGCCCAGTGCGAAGCCATTGCGGCGCAGAAGATGCCCGACCTGACGGCTGCCGACATGGATGCCGCGGTGCGCACGATTGCTGGCAGTGCCCGTACGATGGGCGTTACCGTGGAGGGCATCTGAAATGACAACATTGAGCAAGCGTCAAAAAGCCCTCAAGGGCAAGATTGACCCGAACAAGTCCTATCCCGTCGGCGACGCGCTGAAGCTGAGCAAGGAATTTGCGACAGCCAAGTTCGATGAATCGATCGATGTCGCCGTCTGTCTCGGTGTTGATCCTCGCAAGTCCGATCAGATCGTACGGGGTTCGGTCGTCTTGCCGGCGGGAACCGGCAAATCGATTCGCGTTGCCGTATTCGCCCAGGGCGAAAAGGCCGCCGCTGCCAAAGCGGCTGGCGCCGATATCGTCGGTTTCGAAGACCTGGCCGCCGAGATCAAGGCCGGCGTGATCAATTTCGATCGAGTCATTGCCACCCCGGATGCCATGCGTGTGGTCGGTCAACTGGGTCAGATCCTTGGGCCGCGTGGCCTGATGCCGAATCCGAAGGTCGGTACGGTCACCATGGATGTGGTGACTGCCGTGCAGAATGCCAAGGCCGGACAGGTTCAATACCGTACCGACAAGGGAGGCATCATTCACAGCACGATCGGTCGCGCGTCTTTTGACGCCGATAAACTGGCAATCAACCTCAAGGCGCTGCTTGACGCGCTGATCAAGGCTAAGCCGGCGACCTCGAAAGGTCAGTATGTCCGGAGGGTCGCGCTGTCGAGCACGATGGGGCCGGGTGTACGCGTGGATGCGTCCACGCTTTAGGAATTCAGCGGATCGCCTGTTGCGTGCGGGTCCGCTCAAGAGCTTTGTTGGGTTGTCGGCAGTGCGTTATCGCAGTGCCGATGGATCGTCAAAGACCGCAGGTGCCGAAGGCATTTGCCGAAAGCTTAAGTGTGCAAGCGGCCTGCGTAGACGGTGTGCCCCGAAAAGGACTGCGCAGCGATGGGCCTGGTGTCCTTCACTGCAACCCCTGATCAAGGTCGCCGTGGGTGCGGTGCATTCAAGGGAATGCGCCGTTTGTTGACTTGATGGGAGGAGAAGGGCCTGTGGGTCTCAATCTTGATGAAAAGAAGGTCGTCGTTGCCGAGGTCTCGGCCAGGATGGCCAGTGCCCAGACGGTCGTGCTGGCCGAGTACAGTGGACTGCCGGTGGCTCACCTGACGCGACTGCGTGCCCAGGCACGCGCCTCGGGTGTCTATCTGCGGGTGCTGAAAAACACGCTGGTACGGCGGGCGGTGCAGGGCACGGTATTCGCCAGTCTCGCCGAACAGATGACCGGGCCGCTGATTTACAGCGTTTCGGAAGATCCGGTCGCCGCGGCGAAGGTGCTCAACGACTTTGCAAAAACCAATGACAAGCTGATTGTGCGAGGCGGTAGCTTTGCTGGCGAGCTTCTGGACAAGGCTGGCGTGCAGGCACTTGCATCGATTCCGAGTCGCAATGAATTGCTTGCCCAGTTGCTTGGCATCATGCAGGCACCGGTCACCGGTTTTGCCTGTGCGCTTTCCGCCTTGGCCAAGCAGCGCGAAGAAGCGGTTTCCTGATCGCAGCGTTTTTTGTCCATTCAGATTTAGGAGTTAATTATGTCTATTACCCACGAAGACATCCTCGAAGCCGTCGGCTCGATGACTGTCATGGAACTGAACAGCCTGGTCAAGGCGTTCGAAGAGAAATTTGGCGTTTCTGCGGCGTCGATGGCCGTCGCCGCGCCTGGCGCGGCTGCGCCGGTGGTTGAAGAACAGACCGAGTTCACCGTCATGCTTTCGAGTTTCGGTGAGAAGAAGGTTGAAGTGATCAAGGTCGTTCGCGCAGCTACGGGCCTTGGTCTGAAGGAGGCAAAGGATCTGGTTGACAGTGCACCGAAGGCCGTCAAGGAATCCATTTCGAAAGCCGATGCCGAAGCCCTCAAGAAACTTCTCGAGGACGCCGGAGCAAAGGTCGAGATCAAGTAATATCGGTAGAGCAAGCTGGGCTGGCAGCCTCGCGGTTGTCAGCCCTTTTCTGCTTTTCCGGAAACAGCTTTGCGTAGCCCCCATAGGTAGGTAGCGCATGTCCCTGATGGTCGAAGCAATGCTGTGCAGCGCGCAAACGCAAGTGCGAGTAGCGAAGACAGGTCGGGCGGGTCCGCGTCCTCTCTGTGCCGATCTAGTCCTTTTGCGTTTGTCCGTTGCGGATCGGCGGGAGTTGCGACCCTCGCCGGTACGCTAGAGGATTTGCCTTCTGAGTTCGGAGCGACCATGACCTACTCCTACACCGAGAAAAAGCGTATCCGCAAGAGCTTCGCCAAGCGCAGCACCGTGCTTGACGTGCCGTTCTTGCTGGCCACCCAGTTGGAGTCGTTCTCTGCTTTCCTGCAGGCAGGAGTGCCACCGGCCCAGCGCAGGAACCAGGGATTGCAGGCTGCCTTTTCCTCGATATTTCCGATCGTCAGTCACAGTGGCAATGCGCGGCTGGAGTTTGTCAGCTTCACGCTTTCCGACCCGGCTTTCGACGTCACGGAATGCCAGCAGCGTGGCCTGACCTTCGCGTCGGCTTTGCGAGCGAAGGTGCGCCTGGTCATTCTCGATCGCGAAGCGCCGGACACCATCAAGGAAGTCAAGGAGCAGGAAGTCTATATGGGCGAGATTCCGCTCATGACGACAACCGGATCCTTTGTCATCAACGGTACCGAGCGGGTCATTGTCTCGCAGCTTCACCGCTCGCCGGGAGTGTTCTTTGAACACGATCGTGGCAAGACGCACAGTTCCGGCAAGTTGCTCTTTTCCGCACGCGTCATTCCCTATCGTGGATCATGGCTGGATTTCGAGTTCGATCCCAAGGATCTGCTGTTTTTCCGTGTCGACCGTCGCCGCAAGATGCCGGTCACTACGTTGTTGAAGGCGATCGGCCTGACATCGCAGCGCATTCTGCGTGAGTTTTTCGAGTTTGACACCTTCTATCTGGGCAAGCGGATAGTCGAGTTTGCGCTCGTTCCAGAGCGTTTGCGCGGGGAAGTCGCGCGTTTCGACTTTAACGACTCGTCCGGGAAGCTGATCATCGGCAAGGACAAGCGGATTACCGCCAAGCACATCCGTGAACTCGATCAGGCCGGGATCAAGCAGGTTGCTGTTCCGGATGATTTTCTGATTGGCCGGGTGATTGCCGAGGACATCATTGACCAGAGCAGTGGCGAGATCCTGGCCAACGCCAATGACGAAATCACCGAGAGCCTGTTGGCGAAACTCTCCGAGTCCGGAATCGAGTCGATACATACCCTGTATATCAACGACCTCGATCGCGGCGGCTTCATTTCACAGACCTTGCGCGCCGACGAAACCGTCTCGCGGCAGGCGGCCCGCATCGCCATTTACCGGATGATGCGTCCCGGTGAACCGCCAACCGAAGAAGCGGTGGAAATTCTCTTTAACGGCTTGTTCTACTCCGATGACCGCTACGATCTATCCGGAGTTGGCCGGATGAAGTTCAACCGCCGGGTGGCTCGGAAAGCCGTAATCGAATACAAGGTCATGATCAAGCATGTGCCGTCCAAGCGTGACGCCATCGTCAAACTGATCAACGACCTGGCGGGTGATTCCGTTGCTACTGCCGAACAGGTGCTTGCCGAGTTGAGCCACGGCCCGCGTGCAGTGGCCGAAAACCTGACCCATGAGGCGGCAGTGGCCTTGTTTGAGCAGTTGAAGGCGCTGGGTGCTTCTGGTGAGGTGCGCGAACAGCTGACGCTGTCACCGCGTGACATCGTTGAAGTCATCAAACTGCTTGTCGAACTGCGCAATGGTCGCGGCGAGATCGATGACATCGATCATCTGGGTAATCGCCGCGTCCGTTCGGTTGGCGAACTCGCCGAGAATCAGTTTCGCGCCGGGCTGGTGCGTGTCGAGCGTGCCGTGAAGGAACGCTTGTCACAGGCTGAGTCGGACAATTTGATGCCGCACGATCTGATCAACGCCAAGCCGATCAGCGCCGCAGTCCGGGAGTTCTTCGGTTCCAGCCAGTTGTCGCAGTTCATGGACCAGACCAACCCCTTGTCCGAGATCACTCACAAGCGTCGTGTCTCGGCTCTAGGCCCGGGCGGTTTGACGCGCGAGCGAGCCGGTTTTGAAGTGCGGGACGTCCATCCGACTCACTACGGCCGGGTCTGCCCGATCGAAACTCCGGAAGGTCCGAATATCGGGCTGATCAACTCGCTGGCGCTGTTTGCCCGCACCAACGAGTATGGCTTCCTGGAAACCCCTTACCGCAAGGTGGTCGATGGCCGGGTCACCGATCAGATCGAGTACCTTTCAGCCATCGAAGAGGGCGCCTACATCATCGCCCAGGCCAACTCCGAGCTTGGCGATGGAGGCGTGTTGACCGATCAGTTGGTAACTTGTCGTGAAAAGGGTGAAACCATTCTCGCCGAGCCGGCGCGCGTTCAGTACATGGACGTGGCGCCGAGCCAGATCGTGTCGGTAGCGGCATCGCTGATTCCCTTCCTCGAACACGATGATGCCAACCGCGCGCTGATGGGGGCCAACATGCAGCGTCAGGCGGTTCCTTGCCTGCGTCCGGAAAAACCACTGGTGGGAACGGGTATCGAGCGAACCGTGGCGGTGGATTCGGGCACTGCGGTACAGGCGCTGCGCGGCGGGCTGGTCGATTATGTCGATGCCTCGCGCGTCGTGGTGCGGGTCAATGATGCGGAAACCGGGCCAGGTGAAGTCGGTGTCGACATTTACAACCTGGTGAAGTACACACGCTCCAACCAGAATACCAATATCAATCAGCGGCCGCTGGTTCGCGTTGGTGACTACATTGCCAAGGGCGACGTGGTGGCCGACGGTGCATCTACCGACAAGGGTGAACTGGCACTTGGCCAGAATATGCTGGTCGCCTTCATGCCGTGGAACGGTTACAACTTCGAGGACTCCATTCTGATCTCGGAGCGCGTGGTCGCAGAGGATCGCTTTACCTCGATTCACATCGAGGAACTGACCGTCGTCGCGCGGGATACCAAACTCGGCCCCGAGGAAATCACTCGCGACATTGCCTCCCTTGGCGAGTCACAACTCTCACGCCTGGACGAATCGGGGATTGTCTACATTGGTGCCGAGGTCGAGGCGGGCGATGTGCTGGTTGGCAAGGTGACGCCGAAGGGCGAAACGCAGCTGACCCCGGAAGAGAAACTGCTGCGCGCGATTTTTGGTGAGAAGGCGTCTGACGTGAAAGACACCTCCTTGCGCGTTCAATCGGGTATCTCCGGGACGGTCATCGACGTGCAGGTGTTTACCCGCGAGGGTATTGAGCGCGACAAACGAGCACAGTCGATCATCGACGATCACTTGCGCAGCTACAAACTCGATCTTGCTGATCAACTGCGTATCGTCGAACGCGATGCCTTCGCGCGTGCCGCGCGAATGATCGTCGGCAAGCCGGCGAATGGCGGGCCGAAAAGGCTGGCCAAGGGCACCCTCATCGCCCAGGAATACCTTGACGGCATCGACCCACATCACTGGTTCGATATCAGGATGGCCGATGAGGACGTCGCGCAGCAACTCGAGTCGCTGCGCGAGGGCCTCGAACAGACCCGCAAGGGCTTCGACATCGCCTTTGAAGAAAAGCGCAAGAAGCTCACCCAGGGTGACGAATTGCCGCCGGGCGTGCAGAAGATGGTCAAGGTATACGTCGCCGTCAAGCGCCGCCTGCAGGCGGGCGACAAGATGGCCGGACGGCATGGCAACAAGGGGGTGGTCTCGCGCATCGTACCGGTTGAGGACATGCCTTACATGGCTGATGGTCGTCCCGTCGACATCGTGCTCAACCCGCTCGGTGTGCCTTCGCGGATGAACGTGGGCCAGATTCTCGAGGTTCACCTCGGGCTTGCGGCCAAGGGTCTGGGCTTCAAGATCGGCGCCATGCTGCGCCGGCAGGCAAGCGCCAGGGAGGTGCGCGGCTTCCTCGACCAAATCTACAACAGCACCGGCAAGCCGGAGGAACTCGATCAGCTGACTGACGCCGAGATCCTTGAAATGGCGGGCAACCTGGAGGCCGGAGTGCCTTTTGCGACGCCGGTTTTCGACGGCGCCAAGGAATCCGAAATCAAGTCTGTTCTGGCACTGGCGGGCATGCCGCAATCGGCCCAGATGACGCTGTACGATGGGCGTACCGGCGAGCAGTTCGAGCGTCAGGTTACCGTCGGTTACATGCATGTCCTGAAGTTGCATCATCTGGTCGATGACAAGATGCATGCGCGCTCGACCGGCCCGTACTCGCTGGTAACCCAGCAACCGCTGGGTGGCAAGGCGCAGTTCGGTGGTCAGCGCTTCGGAGAGATGGAAGTCTGGGCGCTTGAGCCTACGGCGCTTCCTACGTGCTGCAGGAAATGCTCACCGTCAAGTCCGACGACGTCAATGGCCGGACCAAGGTATATGAGAACATTGTCAAGGGTGACCACAAGATCGACGCCGGCATGCCGGAATCGTTCAACGTCCTGGTCAAGGAAATCCGCTCGCTGGCGATCGATATCGATCTCGAACGTTTCTGATGGCTTGGGGTGAGTGAGGAATGTAAATCCTTCCACCGCATGACCCTTTCCCCTGACAGCGCACTCCTCACAGGAGCAAAAGATGAAAGCATTGCTGGATTTGTTTAGGCAGGTGACGCAGGAAGAGCAGTTCGATGCGATCACCATCGGCCTTGCCTCGCCGGAAAAGATTCGCTCATGGTCCTATGGTGAAGTCAAGAAGCCGGAAACAATCAACTACCGTACCTTCAAGCCGGAGCGTGACGGGCTGTTCTGCGCCAAGATTTTTGGCCCGATCAAGGACTATGAGTGTCTTTGCGGCAAGTACAAGCGGCTCAAGCATCGGGGCGTCATCTGTGAGAAGTGTGGCGTTGAAGTCACCCTGGCCAAGGTGCGTCGTGAGCGCATGGCACACATCGAGTTGGCCAGCCCGGTCGCCCATATCTGGTTCCTGAAGAGTTTGCCGAGCCGTCTGGGCATGGTGCTCGACATGACCCTGCGCGACATTGAACGTGTACTTTACTTCGAGGCTTTCGTGGTCTTCGAACCCGGCATGACGCCCCTGGCTCGCGGCCAGTTGCTGACCGAGGATGACTACACCTCCAAGGTCGAGGAGTACGGCGACGACTTCGAAGCCAAAATGGGCGCTGAAGGCATTCGCGAGTTGTTACGTTCCATCGATCTGGCGCGTGAAGTCGAAACGCTGCGCAGCGAGCTGGAGACGACCACCTCGGAAACCAAGAGCAAGAAGTTCTCCAAGCGTCTGAAGATCCTGGAGGGCTTTCAGAAATCGGGCATCAAGCCGGAGTGGATGGTGCTCGAAGTGCTGCCGGTGCTGCCGCCGGATCTCCGTCCCTTGGTGCCGCTTGACGGTGGGCGTTTTGCGACCTCGGATCTCAACGATCTCTACCGCCGCGTCATCAACCGCAACAATCGCCTGAAGCGCCTGCTCGAGTTGAAGGCGCCGGAAATCATCGTGCGCAACGAAAAGCGCATGCTCCAGGAAGCGGTTGATTCGCTTCTCGACAATGGGCGTCGCGGCAAGGCGATGACCGGTGCCAACAAGCGTCCGCTGAAGTCGCTGGCGGACATGATCAAGGGCAAGGGCGGCCGTTTCCGCCAGAACCTGCTCGGCAAGCGTGTGGATTACTCCGGTCGTTCGGTGATCGTCGTCGGACCACAACTCAAGCTGCACCAGTGCGGGCTGCCGAAGCTGATGGCACTTGAACTGTTCAAGCCTTTCATTTTTAACCGTCTCGAAGTGATGGGTCTGGCGACCACCATCAAGCAGGCCAAAAAGATGGTCGAGATGCAGGAGGCGGTGGTCTGGGATATCCTCGAAGAGGTGATTCGCGAACATCCGATCATGCTCAACCGCGCGCCAACGCTACACCGTCTCGGCATCCAGGCCTTCGAACCGACGCTGATCGAAGGCAAGGCGATCCAGTTGCATCCGCTGGTTTGCGCGGCATTCAACGCCGACTTCGACGGTGACCAGATGGCGGTGCACGTGCCCTTGTCGCTGGAAGCCCAGATGGAAGCCCGAACCCTGATGCTGGCATCCAACAATGTCCTGTCGCCAGCGAATGGCGAGCCGATCATCGTTCCGTCGCAGGATATCGTTCTTGGTCTCTACTACGCCACTCGCGAGCGGATCAATGCCAGGGGCGAGGGGATGATGTTCCCGGACCTGGCAGAGGTGACGCGCGCCATGCAGGCCGGTGAGCTCGATATCCATGCACGCATTGTGGTTCGTATTACCGAATACGAGAGTGACGGCGAGAACGGCTGGCAGGAAAAGATCACGCGTTATCACACGACCGCCGGGCGTGCGCTGCTTTCCGAGATTTTACCGAAAGGTCTGCCATTCAGCCTGATCGACAAGAGCCTCAAGAAGAAGGAAATCTCGAAGCTGATCAACGCTGCTTTTCGCCGCTGTGGACTCAAGGAAACCGTTGTCTTTGCCGACAAGCTGATGCAGAACGGCTATCGGCTGGCGACCCGCGCCGGCATTTCGATTTGTTCTGACGACATGCTGGTGCCGGCACAGAAGCGCGAGATCATTGCCGAGGCGGACGAAGAGGTCAAGGAAATCGAGAACCAGTACACCAACGGTCTGGTCACCAACGGTGAACGTTACAACAAGGTGGTCGACATCTGGGGGCGCACCGGCGACAGGGTTGCCAAGGTGATGATGGAGCAGCTTGGCCAGGAGGAAGTCACCAACCGCCACGGTGAGAAGGAGATGCAGGAGTCCTTCAACTCGATCTTCATGATGGCCGATTCCGGGGCGCGCGGTTCAGCGGCGCAGATTCGCCAGTTGGCGGGCATGCGCGGCCTGATGGCCAAACCGGACGGATCGATCATTGAAACGCCGATCACCACCAATTTCCGTGAGGGCCTGAACGTCCTGCAGTACTTCATCTCGACCCACGGTGCACGCAAGGGGCTCGCGGACACGGCATTGAAAACCGCCAACTCGGGTTATCTGACACGGCGACTGGTTGACGTAACGCAGGACCTGGTGGTGATCGAGGACGATTGTGGAACCAGTAATGGGGTCACGATGAAGGCGCTGATCGAAGGCGGTGAGGTCATCGAAGCCTTGCGCGAGCGTATCCTCGGTCGCGTCACGGCTTCCGACATAGTGCATCCGGATACGCAGGAGACGGTCATCGAGCAGGGAACGCTGATCAGCGAGGATCATTGTGATCTGATCGATCAGTTGGGTATCGACGAAGTCAAGGCGCGTACCCCGTTGACCTGCGAAACCCGTTACGGTTTGTGTGCCAAGTGTTACGGTCGCGACCTCGGTCGTGGTTCGTCGGTCAATGTCGGCGAAGCGGTCGGCGTCATCGCTGCACAATCGATTGGCGAGCCCGGAACGCAGTTGACCATGCGTACCTTCCACGTCGGTGGTGCAGCGTCACGCGCCGCCGTGGCGAGCCACGTCGAGACGCACAGTGCCGGTGTGGTGCGCTTCACTTCGACGATGCGCTACGTTACCAGCGCCAAGGGAGAGAAGATTGTCATCACCCGTTCCGGCGAGATCCTGATTACCGACGACAACGGTCGCGAGCGTGAGAAGCACAAAGTCCCCTATGGCGCGACATTGCAGGTCGCTGACGGTCAAGCCGTCAAGGCCGGTGCCAGGCTGGCCAGCTGGGATCCGCACACGCGACCGATCATCGCCGAGTACTCGGGTCTCGTGAAGTTCGAGAATGTCGAGGAAGGCGTGACCGTTGCCAAGCAGATCGATGAGGTCACAGGCCTTTCAACGCTGGTGGTGATTGATCCAAAGCGCGGTGGCAAGGCGCCCAGCAAGGGCTTGCGTCCGCAGGTCAGGTTGTTCGAGCCCGACGGCCAGGAAGTCAAGATGCATGGCAGCGATCACCCGGTGACCATCACTTTCCAGGTGGGCGCGATCATCAACGTGCTTGATGGGCAACAGATTTCGGTTGGCGACGTGCTCGCGCGGCTGCAGCAGGAGTCAGCCAAGACGCGGGACATCACCGGCGGCCTGCCGCGCGTGGCCGAACTCTTCGAAGCGCGTACGCCCAAGGATGCAGGTATGCTGGCAGAATACACCGGCACCATGTCCTTCGGCAAGGATACCAAGGGCAAGCAGCGGCTGGTGATTACCGATCTTGACGGGCTTACTCACGAGTACCTGATTCTCAAGGACAAGCATGTCCTGGTGCATGACGGGCAGGTAGTGAACAAGGGGGAGTCGATCGTCGATGGGGCACCGGATCCTCACGACATTCTGCGCTTGTTGGGCGTTGAAGCTTTGGCCATTTATATCACCGATGAAGTGCAGGACGTTTATCGCCTGCAGGGCGTCAAGATCAACGACAAGCACATCGAGGTGATTGTTCGTCAGATGCTGCGCCGGGTCAATGTACTGGATCCGGGCGACACCAAATTCATCAAGGGTGAGCAGGTCGAGCGCGCCCACCTGCTTGACGAGAATGATCGCATGCTCGCCGAGGGGAAGCTGCCCGCAAGCTACGAGCATGTGTTGCTGGGCATCACCAAGGCCTCCTTGTCCACCGATTCATTCATTTCGGCAGCGTCGTTCCAGGAAACGACAAGGGTGTTGACCGAAGCGGCGATCATGGGCAAGCGTGACGAGTTGCGCGGACTCAAGGAGAACGTCATCGTCGGTCGGCTCATTCCGGCGGGTACGGGGCTGGCTTATCACAGTACGCGCAAGAAGAACGCTGCCGGCGAGGATATCGCTGGCGGGCTTGGATTACAGACCGACGACGAGGCATCCCGCAGCGAAGAGATCTCCCAGAATGCCCGGGTGCGAACGAAAGTGTTGGGCGAGTCCCGCTCTGATAATTGTCAGCGACGTGAGCAAACGTAAGGAAATTAGCGGAGAGTTGCGATAGAGTAGGGAACCCATCCACGGAGAGAAGCCATGCCTAAGATTTCCCACATCGAACCTTGCGATTCCAGAGACTTGGTGGCCCGTTTGGAGGCTAATCCAAAGATACTGGCGAAAGTGCTAGAGATGCTGGAGTTGGTGGAGAACGCCGAAGGGGATCTGCGTCGGGCCGATGAAGCCGAGCGCCGCGTGATAGAAATTCTCCGCGGGACGGGCCAGGAGATTCTGACGGGATGGGCCGAGCAGGTTGCTGAGGCGGTGAC
>NZ_SPMX01000086.1 GCF_012940005.1 Candidatus Accumulibacter contiguus
AGCACAGCAAATACCAGCAATCTCAGCCCATGCCTCCCCCTCTTCGGTTTCCCAAAACCCCGATTCAGGATGTCGGTTCCTACGGGCTTGCGCTTGCAGGTGGCGATGAACACTGCTTTTCGGGCGATGAATTAATTCCCCCACTGCACGCAGGCTTCGTTTTCCCTGGTCTGTAAGTGCGGCAAAAATGACGCGGCTGGTTGTCCGTATGGCTTGAGTCGTAGAGTTTTTTTGTCATAAAACTGATGATACAGGAGATGCGGCAACCAGTTCCCATCTCCTCAGCTCCCTTCATCCTCAGACTCTATCGGTAGCATGACTGTCCCGCTTTAAGTGGGAAGCCGAATTGTTCATTGGGCGCGACTTGTGCCCGATATGCCGCCGCCTCCGGCACGGCCGGAAAACTCCAGCGGATCGGCACGCGCGAGACCAGCGGCGGCAACTCGCCGAGCGGCGGTGGTGGCAGCAGCGCCACCGGCACGAGCGGCGGCTTGCCGGTCTCGGCCAGGGTGCCGAAGCCTTTCGGGATCGACCGGGTCTTGCGGCCACCCTGCAACTCGACTCTTCCTTCGAGCACTTCCAGTCGCGAGGTCGCCGTCGTCGGATCCATGCTGATCCGGTAGCGCGTACCGCGCACGGCCGAATGGGCGGCGGGGGTCCAGATTTCGTAACGGTTGCCGGCGCCCGTCGTGCGCGGCGTGACCTCGCTATCGGCGCGACCTTTCTCCAGGCGGCTTCGGGTCTCGACGAACGGTGTCTGACCGCGCGCGTTCAGGATCGCCAGTCGCAGCTCGCTATCCGCCTGCAGCAACACCCGCGAGCCATCCGCGAATTTCAGGGTGACATTGCTGTCGGGCCCGGTACCCAGGATGTCGCCCTGATGCAGGAACAGTCCGGGATCGACGGCAACCCTTTTGTTGGTGGATGCGATCAGGGCCTGCACCTGGCCCTGTACCGCCAGGACCAGGGCCTTGGCCGGCAAGCGTTTGAGCCAGGCAACCGGAATCCGCAGCTTCGTCCCTGGGGGCAGATGTTCGGGATCGGTCACCCCGTTGAGTGCCTGCAGCTTCGGCCAGTAGTCCACAGCACTCAGATAACGAGTCGAGACATCCCACAGATTGTCGCCAGGACGCACGGTATAGTGCCATTCCTGAGCCTGCGCGGTATTCGCGAAGAGCAGTGTCAGAAACAGCAGGAGCGCGTGCATGGAGCGTCTGGCCGAACCGAGTCGCGTGGCTGTCTGCAGGATGGTGTGCATTTTCATTCCCTCATATTGTCTATCCAACTACGCTATCCAGGCGTGATCAATGTGGGGTTTCGCTTGCCGGCGATGAACTGTGCAGCGCAGCCGGACCCTCTGTGCTGTGCATGCATTGTAGTCGATGCTGCCTGCAAAGCCCCTACTGTTACCGGCCAGGTCGTAGGTCGGGTTAGCCAGCAGGGCGTAACCCGACATTCGTTGGTCAAGAGGTCGGGTTACGGGGTGGGCGCCGACAGGCAGGGGTCGAAGCGGCCACCGTTCCTGAGGAGGGCCTCGAAGCGATCGAGCGGCAGCGGTTGCGAATACAGGTAGCCCTGCTGGATCGGACAGCCGTGGGCAAGCAGGAAGCTGGCCTGTGCGCGCGTTTCGACCCCTTCGGCAACCACATGCATGCCGAACTGGCGTCCGAGTTCGATGATCGACAGGGCAATCGCGGCGTCCTTGCCGCCCTTGGTCAGGTCGGCGACGAAAGAGCGGTCGATCTTGAGTTCGTCGAGCGGAAAGCGCTTCAGATAGCTCAACGAGGAAAAACCGGTGCCAAAGTCGTCGAGCGACAAGGCAAAACCACTGGCCCGCAAGTCGTTCAGACGGGCGATGGTGTTTTCGGCATCGACCACCAGCAGCGACTCGGTGAGTTCGAGAATCAGTTGCTGCGGAGAGACGCCAGCGCAGCGCATGGCATCGCAACACTTCTCGGTGATGTTCTCCTGCAGGAAGCTGGGGCTGGCCAGGTTGATCGACAGGCGTAGCGCTTCCAGGCCGGCGTCTGCCCACTGTCGCAGGTGTCTGGCGGCTGTTGCCAGCACCCAGTCGCCGAGGGCAACGATCAGCCCCGATTCCTCGGCCAGCGGAATGAAATGACCCGGCCCGAGCAGCCCGCGCTGCGGATGTTGCCAACGCACCAGTGCCTCGGCGCCAGCGAGCTGGCCGCTGGCGGCGTCGACCTTGGGCTGGAAGTGCAGGTGCAACTCGTCCTCGGCAATGGCGTGCCGCAATTCATTTTCCAGATGGAGTTTGCGGCTGGCAGCGGCGTTCATTTCCTCGTCGAAGAAGCGGCAGGTCGATGGACCGGCCGCCTTGGCGGCGTACAGCGCCTGCTCGGCGTGGCGCGACAAGGTTTCGACCGAATCGGCATCGCGTGGAAAGACGGCGATGCCGACGCTGGCCGTCAGCACCACTTCGTGGTCGTCGGCCGACAGCGGTCGGGCAATGGCCTGCTGCAGACGCTCCGCGATGATCGCTGCCTGGTCTGGGGTCCGCACTTCGAGGACCAGCACGGTGAAAGCATCGCCGTCGATGCGCGAGACCATTTCGGCGGCACGCATCGGTGGATTCAAGGCCAGCAGGTCGGCCCCACGCACCGCCGCGTTCAGCCTTTTGGCGAGCACGCACAGCAATTGGTCACCGATGGCGTCGCCAAGAGCATCATTGACGCTCTTGAAGTGGTCGATATCGAGATGGAGAATCGCACATAGGCTCTTTTCGCGGCGCGCACGCTCGAGTTCGACCTCGACCAGTTGGGCGAAGAACTGCCGGTTGGCCAGTCCGGTCAGACCGTCGTGCAAGGCCAGATGCTCGATGCGCTGCTGCGCCTCGACGCGTTCGCTGATGTCCTGCGTGAAGCCCTCGATCTTGACGATCCGGCCGCTACCATCACGAACTGCCTCTGCCTGCTCGAGAACTTCGCGCAACACGCCGTCCGGGCGACAAAAGCCGTAGGTGATCTGGTACGGCTGGCCATCGATCATCAGTGCCTGGCGCGCTGCGTTCACGGCCGCGCGATCGCTCTCCCGCACCACACTCAGAAAAAGCTCGAGGGTTGCCGCGCCGGCGAGTTTCCAGTCGCCGCCGAAGATCTGCCGCAGTTCGTCCGAGCACGCGAAGCGCGCATCGCCTGGCGACCATTCCCAACTGCCCATGCGCGCCAGACGCTGGGCATGCGCCAGACTCTGCTGGCTGCGTGTCACTTCTGCGATGGCATGACTGGCGCGCAAACCATACCGTACCCGTTGCGTCAGCAACAGCCAGTTGATCGGCTTGGTGATGAAATCGGTGGCGCCGGAAAGGTAGGCCTGCTCGATCGAATCGCTGTCGTTGAGGCCGGTCAGCATCACGATCGGCAACCACTTGCCGCGCTCGTGTTGCCGCAGGCGTTGGCAGACCGTGTAACCGTCGATCCCGGGCATCATCACGTCGAGCAGCAGCAGGTCGAAATCCTGCTCCTCGAACCTCTCCAGGGCCTGCTCACCGCAGTCGGCCTCGCTGACCTCGAAGCCTGCGTGGCGCAGCGACTCGGCGGCGAGCATGCGAATCATCAGATCGTCGTCGACGAGCAGCACACGTTCGTGCACAGGCGTTTGTTTCATGGCGATTTCCTTGCTTCTGCGCTGGCGTGGTACCGGGCCAGCGCGCTGATGAAGTCATCGTAGGCATGGCGCAGCACTTGCAGCCAGTCGACTGCCGGCGCATCGCCGGCGCGTATCCGCATCTCCAGATCCCGGGCTTTTTCGGAGAGCGCCATCGCACCGACTGCCGCGCTCGACGATTTCAGGGTGTGCGCCGATCGTTGCAGGGTCCTGGCATCGCCCTGGGCCATTGCGCTGTCGATGGCTGCGAGCAGTTCGACGGCGTTGCGGGTGAACAGGTCGAGAACGCGGTCGGCAAACGCGGGGTTCGAGCCATCGGCGACCATTGGCAGCGATTGCACGACGCCGGGGTCGAAAGCCGGCGCCGCGTCGCTGTCGCCGCTGCTTTCCCCGTCTGCCGCGCTGTCCGCCACGGCTGCGTCCACCGGCGCATGCAGATGACGGGCCAGCATCGTCGTCAGTTGCGCCCGGTTGATCGGCTTGGCCAGGTAGTCGCTCATGCCGGCGGCCAGGCAGGCCTCGCGGTCGCCGGCCAGGGCATTGGCCGTCAGGGCGATGATCGGTAGCGCGGCGCCGCCTGCCGCCTGCTCTGCGGCGCGAATCCGGCGCGTCGCCTCGAAGCCGTCCATCACCGGCATCTGGCAGTCCATCAGGATGAGGTCGTAGCGCCTGGCCGCGGCAGCGGCCACCGCCTGCGCGCCGTCGTGCGCGAAATCCACCTGACAACCCAGTGTCTGGAGGATCGCTCCGGAGATTTCGCGGTTGATCTCGTTGTCCTCGACGAGCAGCAGGTGTCCGCTGATCCGGGTAGTGGCCGAAAGATTCGACTCCCGCCTGGCCAGGGGCTGATGGTGAAGCTCGACGCGCTGCCGGAACCAGAATGTTGACCCGCGACCTTCCTCGCTCTCGAAGCCGACGTCTCCGTCCATGCGCTGCGCAAGCTCGCGAATGATCACCAGACCGAGGCCGGTACCGCCAAATTTGCGGGTCGTCGAGTTGTCGGCCTGCGTGAAGGGGGCGAACAGCTTTTCCCCGTCGGCGCGCGCAATGCCGATCCCGGTATCGCTGACGGCGTAGCAGAGCTGGCAGTGATCCGGGTCGGCACTGCTCGGGGACCCGTGGTCTGCGGGGGAGGGCTCGCAGGTCAGGGAGAGGAAGATGGTGCCGCGTTCGGTAAACTTGACGGCATTGCTCAACAGATTGCTGACGATCTGCTTGACCCGATAGGGGTCGCCGAGCACCGCCGCGGGTAGTTCGGGCGCCAGCACTTCGCTGAGCAGCACGCCTTTGGCCGAGGCCATCTCGACGAAGGGCTGCACCACCTCTTCGATGAGTTGCCGTGGGTCGAACGGGATCCTCTCGACCTCGAGTCGGCCGGATTCGATCTTCGACAGGTCGAGCACGTTGTTGAGCAAATGCATCAGCGATTCGGCCGACATCCGCAGGCGATCGACCTGACGCCGCTGCTGATCGGAAAGGGAGGTATCGAGCAGCAGGTCGGCCATGCCGATGACGCCGTTCATCGGGGTGCGGATCTCGTGGCTCATATTGGCCAGAAAACGCGACTTGGCGACATTTGCACTTTCGGCCTGCTCCTTGGCCAGCCGCAGTTGGGCGGTGCGTGATTCGACCTGTTGTTCGAGCGTGGCACGGTGCTTGCGGAGTTCCTCGTCGCGCTCCTCGACTTCGCTCAACATGGTGTTGAAGCCCTTGATCAGTTCGCCGATTTCGTCGCGCTGCCGCACCGGCAGCCGGTGCGAATAGTCGCTGTCGTTGGCCACCAGCCGCATCACCTGCGTCAGGTCGAGAATCGGTCCCGACACCGATCGCTGCAGGCGCATCGCGAGCAGCAGGGCGGCGGCGAAAGCGATCAGCGCTCCGGCCAGAACCAGCAACATGCGGTTCGCGGTATTGCGCCACATCGGTCGCAGATCGGATTCGATACGGAGCGTTCCGATCACCTCGCGACCCTGGCGGATCGGATACTCGATCTTCATCGCGTCGGCAAAGTAGGAACCGATGACCAGCGGCGTCGCGGCGCCTGCCTGTGCCGCCGCTGCGGCAACGCCCTCGGCCGGATAGTGCGCAAAAACGGTGCCGCCGGGCAGGGTAATCGATCCGGCGAGGATCTCCGGACGCGCGCGCAAGCCGGACAGCGTCTCGCTGGCCGTGCGCGCATCGTCGAAGGCAATCGCCGACGCACTGCTGGCGGCGAGAATTTCGGCCATGCCGGTCAATTTGGCCAGTTCCGATTCGCGGTTGTTGTTGATTTCCGAGGCAGCAAACAACAGCGTACTGATCGCCAGACCGGCGCCGACCGTCACGCCGATGATCAGCATCAGTTTGGCCTTCAATGGCCGGTCGGCAAAACGCATCTCAGTTTTTTCCCTTCAAGGTCGCCAGATTGCGCGCCAGTTTGAGCAGATTGGAGCTGGCCTTGAGCTGCGCCTGCTCGAGACTGTCGCGATTGACTTCGAACTGCAGCCGTCCATCGCCCTGGACGATGCCGATGGCGCCGCCGACGTCGATGAAGCCATCGGTGTCGCTGACCGTCAGCACCGCCTGCCCGGCGAGTGCGCGCAGCACCGGGCCCAGGCGGCGTGCTTCCGAGGCACCGATGTACAGCACCTGGCAGGGGCGTGTTTCGTCGATGCTGTTCAGCAGCCGAACGGCCACCGGGCGTCCCTGCACCTGGCGGTCCTGCAGCGCCGTCAGCGCGCTGCCGATCGAGTCGCGACCCAGCAGACAGATCAACAAGGGCGATTCGCGGCTGGCGAAAGCACGCTCGGGCCACTCGATATAACGTGCGAAGTTTAGCACGAAGGCCGCTTTGGCCTGTGGCTCGGCGAGGGTGCCCTGCGCCAGCGCGTGCCCATCCAGTCCGATGGCCAGGGCGATCGCCGACAGCAGGGCAGGCCAGCGCCGGGCAGAAAAAATCACGCGAATGGTCTCAGAATTGCCATTTGGCCTTGACGTACATGCCGCGTTGCAGTTCGAGTTGCTGCGAGGGCAGCAGGCTGGGGACGAACTCGGGATGGCTGTGGTCGAGGAGGTTCTGGCCGACCACCGATACTTCGAGGTCGCGCGTCGGTCTCCAGGCATAGCGCAGATCGAGGGTGGTGTAGGCGGGAATGGCAATCCGGGAGTTTCTCGCGCCAAGCTCGCTGACATAACGCAGCCAGAGGTCGAAGCGATGTTTGTCGGACAGCGACAGCGATGAACGCAGCGACAGTTGATGTTGCGGATCACTGGCATTCATCTTGTTCGCATTGCTGACCGAGATCGGATCGCCGGTTTTCGACGAGGCATCGAGACGCAGGTAGCTGTAGCTCGGCTGGATTCGCCACCACGACAGCGGGTACCAGTCCACGGCGATTTCCACACCACGGGTATTCGCCTGGATGCTGTTGTCCGGGATGATGTTCTGGATGAGGTACGGGGCCCGCGCGAGGGCGATTTGTCGCGTGCTCAGCATCGCCGATCGCAGGTCGTCGTACTGATTGTAGAAAGCCGCGAAATCGGCGGACAAACTGGCGGAAAACTGGTGCCGGTAACCAAGCTCATAGGCGAGCACCGTTTCGTTCTGCAGCTGGTGATCGTCGGGGATGCTGCGCGTCAGAATCGGCAAGGGTGTCGGGTTCCCCGGCGCGCCGGGCGGCGTGACCGAGAGATTGACCTCCCCATCGAGTTCGCCGCGCGAAGGCGTGCGCACCGCACGCGCCACCGAAGCCCATAGCGACTGGCTGTCGGAGGGCGTCCACATCAGGCGCACGTTGGGCAGCGGTTCGACGCCGGTGAAGCTGTTGTCTTCGACGCGCAGGCCGAGCATCAAGCGCAGCGCATTCGGCAACACGGTGATGTCGTCATAGATGAAGGCGCTCGCGAGGGTGAAGGCACGACTCGACGGCTGCGCCACCATGAAACCCGTGGCATTGATCCGATCGTGCGAGTAGCGGTAGCCGAGACCCCAGATGACATCGTGGTTCTGCCCGAGGAGAACGCGATGCTGGAAATCCAGATCGACGGTGGTCCGATCCTCCTTGAACGTGTCCTGCAACTCGAGGCTGCTGACATCGACGTAGGCTTGCAGGGCGGCCTGCGAACCGTCGGCGAGCGTCCATTCGTTGCGGCCCAGCAGATGTCCGCCCTGGCCGCCCTGGCGCCGGTCGATCAGGGTGACGCCCTGCGGCGAGCTGAGGTCGGCGAGATTCCAGCGGTCGCCGGTCGGGCTGGAATACATCTGGCCGCTGAGCATCAGCCGATGATCGTTACCCATGCTCCAGTCACCGCGAAAGCCGAGGCGGCCGGCTCGCCAGTAGTCGTTGCCGGTGTGACCATCGGCGGTGACCGACTGGTCGCGTTTGAAAGCCTTTCCCCAGACGCGGAAATGACCGCCACCGGCCTCGCCGCCGTGGCGGAAAGCCAGCAGAGCGCGTTCTTCGCTGCCGGCCGCGGCGACCAGCAGGTCGCCCTGGGTGTCGCGTGCGCGGCGGGTGATGATGTTGATCACGCCATTGACCGCATTGGCACCCCACATCGCGGCACCGGGGCCGCGCACCACTTCGATGCGGTCGATGTCTTCGAGCAGGGTATCCTGGTCTTCCCAGACCACGCCGGAAAAGAGCGGCGAATAGATGCTGCGTCCATCCATCAGCACCAGCAGTTTATTGCCCCAGCGGTCGTTGAAGCCGCGCACGCTGACCGCCCAGCGGTTGTTGGCGAGGCTGGCGACGTTGACTCCCGGCGCCAGGCGCAGGGCTTCGGGGATGTTGGTCGCACCCGAGCGTTCGATGTCGTCGCGAGTGATGACGAACACTGCCGCGGCGACATCATGCAGGCGCTCGGCCTTGCGCGAGGCGCTCGTCACCTCGACGCCGAGCAGGTCTTCGAGGCTGATGTCGGGGGGGGTCGATGGCGTCTTCGGCTGCGCCAGCGCCGGCGGCGCAGGCCAGAGCGACGCCCAGGGCCAGGTGGCGGATCGGTGCTCGGGGCATTGGTTTCATTCGAATTCCTTGTATCGTTTCACCGAACGCTGCGGGCAGGATTGTATAGGCAATGGGCGCTGGCACGCCAACGCCCTGCGGCTGCACTGTTGAAACGGGTTCGGTTGAAGGTGGGTCGGCAGTCTGCTGCTGGCGAAAGTGGTCCAACTCAAGCAACGGACATTTGCCGGAGAACTTTAGTGTTCGTCCTTTTGGCTTGAAAGACGACCTCGCTTGTAATAGGGTTTCGACTTTTGCCCAGCATGGAGATGCGCAACATGGTCGCAGCCCGCAGTGCCACCGCTTACGAACCTTACGAACCCATTGAAACCGCCAGCCGCGATCAGATCACGGCCTTGCAGATCGAGCGCCTGCGCTGGTCCCTGCAGCACGCCTACGCAAATGTCGCGCACTACCGGCGCAAATTCGATGCCCACGGCGTGCATCCCGACGACCTGAAAACGCTGGACGACCTGCAAAAATTCCCCTTTACCGCCAAGGACGATCTGCGCGCCAACTACCCCTTCGCGATGTTTGCCGTGCCGCGCGACCAGGTCATTCGCGTGCATGCTTCCTCGGGCACCACCGGACACCCCACCGTCGTCGGCTATACCAGGAAAGACATCGATATGTGGGCGACGTTGATGGCGCGCTCGATCCACGCTGCCGGTGGCCGACGCGGCGACCTGGTGCATGTCGGCTATGGTTATGGCTTGTTCACCGGCGGCCTCGGCGCCCACTACGGCGCCGAACGTCTGGGCTGCATGGTGATCCCGATGTCCGGCGGCCAGACCGAAAAGCAGGTGCAATTGATCGTCGACTTCCGGCCGGAGATCATCATGGTGACGCCTTCCTACCTGCTCAATCTCGCCGACGAATTCAAGAGACAAGGGGTCGACCCGGCGTCCACCGGTCTGCGCGTCGGACTCTTCGGTGCCGAACCCTGGACCCAGCAGATGCGCCTGGAGATCGAAGGAACCTTCGCCATCGACGCGATCGACCTGTACGGGCTCTCGGAAGTCGTCGGCCCCGGCGTCGCCAGCGAGTGCATCGAAAGCAAGGATGGGCCGGTGATCTGGGAAGACCACTTCTACCCCGAGATCATCGACCCGGCGACCGGCGAAGTCCTTCCCGACGGCAGTCATGGCGAACTGGTGTTCACTTCGCTCTCCAAGGAAGCCTTGCCGGTGATCCGCTACCGCACGCGCGATCTGACCCGCATATTGCCGCCGACTGCGCGTTCGATGCGGCGCATCGACAAGATCACCGGCCGCTCGGACGACATGTTGATCATCCGCGGCGTCAACGTATTTCCCTCGCAGGTCGAGGAACTGATCCTCAAGCAGCCGAAGCTGTCCCCGCATTACCTGATCGAAGTCTCGCGCGACGGCCACCTCGACGCGGTTGCCATCGATGTCGAACTCAAGTCCGAGTACCGCGCCCTTCCCGCCTTCGAAAAGGAACATGTGGCGCGCACCCTGCAGCGCCACATCAAGTCCTTTGTCGGTATTTCGACCGAAGTGCGCATCGTTGACATCGGCGGCATCGAGCGCTCGCTCGGCAAGGCGCGGCGCGTCGTCGACAATCGGCAACGCGGGTGATTGTAAAATGACAGGTTCAGCGTTTGACCGATGAGGAGGAATGATGGGATCAGGTATCGTGCGCCAGTGGTGGATGGTGTGGATGGCCTTGCTGCTGATCGGAACGGCTCGCGCCGAGGATCTGGTCATCCCCGGCAGCGGCAATCCGGAGTATGTTCTTGACCAACTGGCCAAGGCGTTCAACGCGCGCCAGGCGCAACACCGCGTCGTCATTCCGCCTTCGACGGGCACCGCCGGTGCGCTGCGCGATGTCGGCGAGGGTATTTCCAATGTCGGGCGCGTCGGACGCTTCCTCAAGGACGAAGAACGCAAACAGGGCTTCGTCCATATTTCCCTCGGGCGCGACCCGGTGGTCATCGTCGGCGGCGCTGGCGTCACCGTCCGTAACCTCAGCGCAGCGCAATTGGTCGACATCTATAGCGGCAGGATCACCAACTGGAGCGAACTGGGGGGCAAGACGGCACCGATTCGCGCCGTCGGTCGCGAAAACTCCGACGCCAGCCGCCAGGCCATCGCCAAAGTCATCAAGCCCTTCAAGGACGTGGTTTTCGGGCCGGGGGTCAAGACCGTGAACCTGGATCCCCAGTTGATCGCGCTGCTCGACCGTTACCCGAGCAGCCTGGGCATGCTCAATCGCTCGGCGCTGGCCGCGTGCACCACCCGGGTCGTGCACCTGGCGCTTGACGGCGTCGATCCGACCCCGGAAAACCTCGAGAAAGGGATCTACCCGGCCTGGGTCGAACTCGGCCTGATTCACAAACCCGGCGGCCTGACTCCGGCAGCCAAAGCTTTTCTGGATTTCATTCGCTCGCCCGAGGGCAACCGCATCGTGCGCCAGCACGGCATCCTGCCGCCTGGCACGGCTGGCTGAGCGAATTGCCTCGATCACTTCTTCGGATGCGGCACCTCCTTTCTCTCAACTTCACCCTGGTGCTGGTATTCGCCTTGCTGGCGGGACTTGCGCAGTGGACGGCTTTCCGTGTCTCCGGGGAGATCCTGGAAGTCACCGTGGACGCCGAGGAGATCGAGGAGATTCAGACCGTCGGCCGCGTTCTCCAGGAACTCCTGGCGGAGCATGCGCAGCGCGCCCGCCTGACGGCCCGGCTGATCGCGCGTGGGGACAGTCTGGGAAGGAATCTGGCCCGGTCGCAGGGTGGAGACGCTGCAGAGACGCTTCGTCAGTCGCTGGATGATGCCAGGGTGGCCAGCGAGCTTGGCCTCATCGAGGTGACCGACGATCGGGAAATCGTCCTCTACCGGAGCGATGACGCGGGACCGCGTGGCGACCGGTCGTCCGCCTGGGGGGTCTTCGAAGCCCTGCAAGGCGAGAGCATGCTGGCCAGCGAGCTCGAAGCCGGTGCCTTGACGGTGCGCGCGATCGAACCGATCCGCTCGCAAGGGCAGGTGGTCGGCACGATCAGCGTCGGCGTCCGGGTCGACTCGGCGCTGCTGGAGAAACTCGGCCGCGAACTCGCCGCAGAACTGTTTCTGGTCTCACGGGCCGGGGAACGGCTGGCCGCATCGACGACCCGGCCGCGCAGCCTGGACCCCGCCCTGATCCAGGAGGCCCTGACCCAGAAGATCCCGGTCTTTCGCCAGTCCAGGGAGGCGCACGAGACCATCGGCTATCTGCCGCTGACGATCGTCGACAGTGCCTACGTGGTGGTGGCGGTACTGGACGGTTCGACGGCCTATCAGCGGCTGGACGAAGGCAAGCAACGCTCCGCCATGATTGTCCTGGTCATTCTCGTGGGCAGCAGCCTGCTGGCAATGGTGATGTTGCGTTGGGTATTGCAACCCCTGCACGCGCTGCGCAGGAAGGCGGAAGGATTGGCGCTGGAACTCACCGGCAGCGAGATCACTGCGGCGTCGGGGAATGAGGTGCAGGTCGTGGTGAACGTTCTTGAAACCCTGACCAGTCGCCTGGTGGCGCGCAACAGCGAATTGCTGGAAGCCAAACAGCTTGCCGAGGCTGCGAGCCGCGCCAAGTCGCAGTTTCTCTCGAACATGAGCCACGAAATCCGCACGCCGCTCAACGGGATTCTGGGGATGGCCGAGATCCTCGAGCGGACGCCGCTCAACGCCGAGCAGGAGCGCTATGTGCGTGCCATTGGCGGCGCCGGGCGGGCACTGCATGAGCTGCTGGGGGACATTCTCGACCTGGCGAAGATCGAGGCAGGCAAGGTGCTCATCGAACCTGTCGATTTCGACTTCCAGGCACTGCTTGTCCAGCTTGCCGACATCTTCCGGGAACTCGCGTCGGCTCATGGCAACGCCCTGGTCAGCGATTTCCGGATACCCGCCCGGCTGGCCCTGAACGGCGACCCGACGCGTCTGCGCCAGATCCTGTCCAACCTGATCAGCAACGCCATCAAGTTTACCGAAGGCGGAACGATCACCCTCTGCGTTTCCCAACTCGACCCGCGTCCCGGCGACGACCGACTGTGGTTGCGCTGCAGCGTCCGCGACACCGGCATCGGCATCGCTCCCGAGGCGCTTGCCGGCTTGTTCCAGCCTTTCGTCCAGGCCGACCAGTCGACGACCCGCCGCTTTGGCGGCAGCGGGCTTGGCCTGGTGATCTGCAGGCACTTGGCCGAGTTGATGGGTGGCACGATCGGTGTAGACAGCACGCTCGGGCAGGGCAGCACCTTTGTCATCGACCTGCCTTTTGCCAGGGCGGTGGCGCCGCTGCCCGAACCGGCGACCGCCGCCCGGAGCGTCGACAAGATCAGTGCCCGCATTCTGGTGGCAGAAGACAACCCGGTCAATCAGGTCGTGATCGAGGCCATTCTGGGGCAACTCGGCGCCACCGTCACGATCGCCGAAAATGGCGCGCTGGCGGTGGAGGCTGTGCAGCAATCGACCTACGATCTGGTCCTGATGGACTGTCAGATGCCGGTGCTCGACGGCTACGGGGCGACGGCAGCGATCCGCGCGCTGCCGCCGCCGCTGTCGCGCGTGCCGATCGTCGCGCTCACCGCCAACGCCCTGCCGGAAGATCGCCAGCGCTGCCTCGACGCCGGCATGAACGATTATCTCAGCAAGCCGGTGCGCATCGAGCCATTGCGGGCCTGTCTGCTGCGCTGGCTGCCCGCCGATGCCAGCGCTTCGGTGGCGGCTTCGCCACCGCCGGTCACGTTGCCGGCAGCGCCGGCATCCTTGCTGGACCGCAGCGCCTTGCTCGACAACCCGAGCTTCAATCGTCCCGGCACTGGCAAGCTGGTCGAGCGAGTATTCGCCCTGTATCTCGACGACGCACCGAAGCTCATCGCGACCATCCGCATGCGTCTGCCGGAACCGGCCTGGCCGGAAGTCACGCGCGCTGCCCACAGCCTGAAGTCGTCGAGCGCCGCGATTGGCCTCGCGAGTGTTTCAGTCCGCGCCGCCCGTATCGAAGCACTCGCTCGTCAGCAGGATGCGGCCGAAGTGGCAGCGGCACTGCCCGGACTGGAAGCGGAATTCGCGCAGGCCCTCCCGGAACTGCGGGCCGAACTCGAACGACTCGCCGGCAAGCCGCCGGCCACCTAACGGTCATGACTTATAAAGAATGAATGTCCTGATCACCCCCCTCGGCACGGCCGACGTCGATTCAGTTGCCGCGCTGGCACGCCGGATCTGGCAGCAGACTTACCTCGGGATCATCAGCCAGGCGCAGATCGACTTCATGCTCGAACAGCGCTACCACCGGCAGCGCTTGCTCGACGAGTTGACGATGCCGGATCTCTGGTGGGATCAGCTCCATGTCGATGGCCAACTGGCCGGTTTTTCGTCTTGCCTGCGGATCGCTGGCGGCAAGGAAATGAAGCTCGACAAGATCTACGTCGATCCGGGAAGGCAGCGCCTGGGCCTCGGCGCCCGGCTCATCGAGCATGCAGCCGGCCGCGCACTGGCGCTCGGTTGCTGCACGCTGATTCTGGCGGTCAACAAGCGGAATCAGGCCGCCATCGCCGCGTATCGCAAGCATGGCTTCGCCGTCCGCGAATCGGTATGCGTCGATATTGGCCAGGGATTCGTCATGGACGACTTTATAATGGCCAGATCGCTGCTGATGCACACTGCCGAATCCTGAATCACGATGAAACTGACATTTACCAAGATGCATGGCCTCGGCAATGACTTTGTCGTGCTCGACGGGATTCGCCAGTCGCTCGAACTGACACCCGAGCAATTGCGCTTCCTCGCCGATCGCCATCGCGGCATTGGCTGCGATCAGGTGCTGCTGGTCGAAGCGGGCACGCGCGCCGACGTCGATTTCCGCTATCGCATCTTCAATGGCGATGGCGGCGAGGTCGAGCAATGCGGCAACGGTGCGCGCTGCTTCGCCTGCTTTGTGCATCAACAGGGGCTCACGACGAAACGCGAGATCCGCGTCGAAACGATGCGCGGCGTGATCGTTCCGCGCCTTGAGGAGGACGGTTCAGTGACCGTCGACATGGGGGTGCCGGTGTTCGCCCCGGCAGAGATTCCCTTCGTCAGCGACAGCGACGATCTGCTGCAGCCACTCTGGATCGCCGACGAGGAAGTGACGATCACTGCCGTCGGCATGGGCAATCCGCACGCCGTGCAAGTGCTTGCCGACGTCGACACCGCGCCGGTCGAGCGCCAGGGGCCACGGATCGAATCGCACCCGCGTTTCCCGCAACGCGTCAACGCCGGTTTCATGCAGGTACTCGACCGGCACGCGATTCGCCTGCGGGTTTTCGAACGTGGCGCGGGCGAAACGCTGGCCTGCGGCAGCGGCGCCTGCGCTGCCGTGGTGGCGGGCATCGCGCGCGGCCTGCTCGATTCGCCGGTGCGTGTCGAAATGCGCGGCGGTACACTGCATATCGTCTGGAAAGGCCAAGGGACGCCGGTATCGATGACTGGCCCCGCGCTTACCGTCTTCAAGGGAGAAATTGAGTTATGAGATCGGAAGAAGTCGCGCGTTACCTGCAGGACAATCCCAAGTTTTTCGAGGAAAACGCTGATCTGGTCTCCAATATGGTGGTTCCGCACCCGTATGCGGGGCGGACGATCTCGATCACCGAAAGGCAGATGCTGGCATTGCGCGACAAGAACCGGCACCTCGAAGGCAAGATGGGCGAGTTGCTGCAGTTTGCCGAGGAAAACGACGCGATCAGCGAGAAAATGCACCGGCTGGCGGTGGGGCTGATCACCGCCAGGAGCTTTCAGACGGTGTTGCACACCCTGAATTTCCACCTGCGTGACGATTTTTCTGTCCCGCACGTGGCGCTGCGTCTCTGGCATCGTCCGGAAGGCAGCGACGAACTGCCGGAATTCGCCGAGGTCAGCCAGGAGCTGCAGGCGTTTGCGGAAACGCTGACGCAACCCTACTGTGGTTCGACGGCTGCTTTCGAGACCTCCTCGTGGTTCGGTGAGGCGTCGCTGCATGTCCGTTCACAAGGCTTGATTGCGTTGCACAGCGGGAGCGCCACGATCGGCATGATTGCCCTCGGCAGCGAAGATCACGAGCGCTTCTACGCCGGCATGGGGACCGTCTACCTCGTGCGTCTCGGTGAAATGTCGGCGGCGGCGCTGGCGCGTGTCCTCCGCTGAAACGACATCGATGACCGCCGATGCGCGCGTCGCCAGCGTCAGCGCCTACCTTGACGAACTCGCCCAGCAGCGACGTTTGTCCGCGCACACGCTCAGGAATTATCGGCATGATCTCGAACTGCTCTGCGGCCTGCTCGGCGAGTCGCCTGGCGAGTCGACGGACGGTTTGCGCGCTGGATTGCCCGATGCCTCCGGCTTCGACGCCATTCGAACGCATCACATCCGCCGCTTCGTCGCGCAGTTGCACACGCGCGGCCTCGGCGGCCGCTCGATCGGGCGCACGCTCTCGGCCTGGCGCGGCTTGTATCGCTGGCTCGGCCAGCGCGGCATGGCCACGCAGAATCCCGTTGACGGTGTGCGGCCGCCGCGCAGCCCCAAGGGCTTGCCGAAGGTGCTGTCACCTGACGAAGCGAGCCGCTTGCTGGAAGCGGACCCGGAAAACCTGTTGGCGGTTCGCGATCAGGCGATCTTCGAGTTGTTCTACTCTTCGGGCCTGCGCCTGGCCGAACTCGCAGCCCTCGACCTTGCCTGTCTCGAAGATCTGCTGGCCGGCGAGGTGCGCGTCCTCGGCAAGCGCAGCAAGCTGCGCATCGTTCCGGTGGGTAGCAAGGCCAGGGAAGCGGTGGCGCTGTGGGCCGCGCAGCGCCCCCGCCTGGCGGCAGCCGACGAGGCAGCGCTGTTCGTTGGCCAGCACGGCAAACGTCTGGGCATGCGCATGATCCAGTTGCGCCTGCAGCGGCGTGGTCTGCTGCAGGGCCTGCCAGCGCGGGTGCATCCGCACATGCTGCGCCATTCCTTCGCCTCGCACGTGCTGCAGTCCTCGGGCGATCTGCGGGCGGTGCAGGAGATGCTCGGGCATGCCAGCATCGCCTCGACGCAGGTCTACACGCACCTCGATTTCCAGCATCTGGCGGCTGTTTACGACCAGGCGCATCCGCGCGCCAAACGCAAGCCGGAGTGACGTGCAAGGCGCCTCAACGCCGATGCCGACGAACCAGCCATCCGTAGATGGCGAGATTGACTCCAATCACCACGGCGCCCATGGCCAACTGCATGCCGCGCGTGAGTTCGGCCGGATAGATGATCGGCAGCAGGTAATGCTCGATGAAGCTGCCGTGATAGCCGGCTTCGCCGGCAGCCTGTCGCCATCGATTCTCCAGCGGCGTCAGCGGGCAGTAGCCGCCGGTCAACTCGATCAGCGCACCCCAGCAGACGGCCGGCAGGTGCGCCAGCGCCAGCCGCGGCCAGTGTAGCACCAGCACCCCACCGAAAAGGACGAAGACGATGAACAGCAGATGTGCCAGGACGAGGGCGTCTGCCAGGAATCGATCGCTCATGCTATGTGCTGACCTCTTTATCAGAATTGTCTTTAATGTATAGCAATGCGAATCATTCTCATGTATAGTGCAGATGTAATGACCAGGGTCGTGACAAGGCTTCCGGAATGGTACCGCAGGCGGTGTCTGGCGGCGCAGTCCGCGACTTTTCCGCCAGGACTTGTCGCCCATCGGTCCATGAAGAGGCACTTGAAGAAAGGTGGCAGATCCGATGAATCCCCAAGAATTGATCACCCTGTTCGACCTTCCGCTGGGTCAGGAAGGTCTGGTGAGCAGCCGGCCCGACGCCATCAGCGGCGACGCAGCCGACCGGGCACTGGCGCTGCGCCTGTTCGAGATCGGTTTTCTCGATGGCGAGCGGGTGCGCGTCGTGGCGCGCGGACATCCAGGCGGCGATCCGGTCGCGGTGCGGGTCGGCAACACGATGTTCGCCTTGCGAAAATTTGAAGCCGAGCACGTTCTGGTCGCTCCGCTGGGAGGAAAAAATCCATGAGCATTGCCAATGCAGCCTGCAGCCTGGCCCTGCTGGGCAATCCGAATTGCGGCAAGACGGCGCTGTTCAATCTGCTGACCGGCAGCCGGCAGAAGGTCGCCAACTATCCGGGCGTGACCGTCGACCGCAAGGAGGGGCAACTCACGACACCGTCGGGCAAACAGTTTCGCATCCTCGATTTGCCGGGGGCCTACAGTCTCAATGCCGTCAGCATCGACGAGGAAATCACCCGCGACGTGGTCCTGGGAGCGCTCGCCGATGAGCAGCGTCCCGATCTGATCGTCTGTGTCAGCGACGCCACCAACCTCAAGCTCAACCTGCGGCTGGTTCTCGAAGTCAAGCGCCTGGGCCTGCCGATGCTCCTGGCGCTGAACATGACCGACCTGGCCGCGAAACGCGGCATCGCCATCGACGTGCCCGCGCTGGCGCGTGAGCTGGGAATGCCGGTGGTCAGCACCGTCGCGGTCAGGCGCGGCGGCGCCGGCGAGCTGATTTCCCAGCTCGAAGCCATGGCGCCGGATGCGGCTGCTCAGCCGGTGTCCTGGCTGCCGCCCGATGTAGCCGACGTCACCGCCACCCAGCGCGAAGTACGGCGGATTCTCGCGGCAACGGTGCGCGAACCAGCGCTCGACATCCGCCTCGACGAGCGCATCGATCGCGTCATCCTGCACCCGCTATGGGGAATGCTCATTCTGGCGGGCACGCTGTTCCTGATGTTCCAGGCGGTGTTCAGTTGGGCCAGCCTGCCGATGGAATGGATCAAGGACGGTGTGGCCGCCTGTGGCGAGTTTCTCATGGCGCAAATGCCGGAGGGCATCCTGCGCAGCTTGCTGGTCGACGGCATCATCGCTGGCGTCGGCAGTGTGCTGGTGTTCCTGCCGCAGATCCTGATCCTTTTCCTGTTCATTCTTGCTCTGGAAGATTCGGGCTACCTGCCACGCGCAGCCTTCCTGCTCGATCGCCTGATGGGCACCGTCGGCCTCTCGGGTCGCTCGTTCATTCCGCTGCTGTCGAGCTTTGCCTGCGCCATCCCCGGCATCATGGCGGCGCGCACCATCTCCAACTGGCGTGATCGGCTGGCAACGATCATGATCGCGCCGCTGATGACCTGCTCGGCGCGTTTGCCGGTGTACGCGCTGATCATCGGCGCCTTCATCCCGGAGAGCACGGTGGCTGGCGTCTTCAACCTGCAGGGACTGGTGCTGTTCGTCCTCTACGTGGCGGGAATCCTGAGCGCGATGGCCGTCGCCGGGGTCCTCAAGCTGACGGTCGGCCGCGGCCAGCAACATCCGCTGATGCTCGAATTGCCGTCGTACCGTTGGCCACATGCCCGCAATCTGCTGCTCGGTCTGGTCGAACGCGCGCGGATCTTCATCATGCGCGTCGGCAACATCATCCTCGCGCTGATGGTGGTGCTGTGGTTCCTGTCGTCGTTCCCGGCGGCGCCGGAAGGCGCCAGCGGCCCGGCGATCTACTACAGTTATGCCGGCATGCTTGGTCGGGCGCTCGCAGTGATCTTTGCACCGGTCGGCTTCAACTGGGAGATCTCGATCGCCCTGGTGCCCGGCATGGCGGCGCGCGAAGTCGCGGTCGGCGCCCTCGGTACGGTCTATGCGCTGTCGGCGACCGGCGACGACGTCGCGACGCAGCTTGCACCCATGCTGGCGGCAGGCTGGTCATTGCCGACAGCGTTCTCGCTGCTCGCCTGGTATGTCTTTTCACCGCAGTGCCTGTCCACGCTTGCAGTGGTCAAGCGCGAGACCAACTCGTGGCGTTATCCGCTGCTGATGGCCGGCTACCTGTTCGCCCTGGCGTATGGGGCGGCTTTCGTCACCTACCGGATCGCCCTTTTTCTCACCGGAGCGGGCCATGCTTGAAGAATGGATCGTCTATGGTGTGGTCATTTGCGCTACCATCTACGCGACGTGGCGATTGCTGCCCGGCGTTCTGCGGGACGCGCTTGCCGAACGCTGCGCGAACCTGGCGCAGCGTCTCGGACTGGCGTCTGCCAACGCCAGATCACCAGCGCAGGGGGCCAGTCGCAGGGCGAGCGGCGGCTGCGGCGCTTGCACCGGATGCGCCACGCGGAACGCGCCAGGCAATGTAATGATCATCAAAGACCTCAGGACGGACCTTCCCGGAGCCCTTGAGGTAAGTCGTTGATTCATGGCAAGAAACCAGAAAATCGGCAAAAATGTAGGCATGTAAATATAATAATAGCTATTTACAAACAATGTGCTATTGGCTATTATTGTCGGCATGTACATCGCCCGCGTCCCCAACCGAAAGTCCAGGCCGGCCATCCTGCTTCGCGAGTCCTATCGCGAGGGAGGCAAAGTCTGCACACGAACCATCGCCAATCTGACGAACTGGGCACCGGAACGAATCGTCGCCATGGAACGTCTGGTGAAG
>NZ_SPMX01000087.1 GCF_012940005.1 Candidatus Accumulibacter contiguus
GAGGAAGAGCAATACCGGCGTGATCTCGAACGTGTGGCCACCGAGTGGCGCGAGTATGAATACCGTCGGCGCGAGCTCGATGAACTCGTCAAGGGCAACAAGATCACGGCGAACGGCAGCGAAGTTGTCGAACACGACGCCCAGCGCAACCAGCTCGAACGGCGGACGGGCAGCGTCTTCGTAACGGCCCAGCGATTGGTACAGCCACGCCAGTCTGTCGAGGCTGGTGGCGGTATCGGGATGCTCGGGCCCGAGCACCTTTTCACGGATCGCCAGAGCCCGGCGGTACAAGGGCAGCGCGTCTTCGTAGCGGCCCATCGATTGGTATAGACTCGCCAGGTGGCTGAGACTGGTGGCGGTACTCGGGTGCTCGATGCCAAACTGTGCCTCGTCCTGCTGTAGCGCTCGCGTCGCGATCGGGATCGCTTCCCGATAACGCCCTTGCCGATAAAGCTCAGCGACCTGAACGCTCAAGTCCGCGCTCTGCGCCCGCACTCCTTCCACCGGCAGCCCACTCGCCGCGATCACGATCGCGGCGATCATCAGGTACTTCGCCTTCATCGCCGGAACTCCCAATACTTCCCTTTGCCCCCGCTGACCGCGCGAAGCCGCGGCCGTTTATCCGGCTCGGTGCCCTGATGGATCAGCACGAAGAGGTCGCTCAGCACGCTGTCGTTGTCGCCGAAGTAGCTGTGGCTGAGGCCGAACCACTCGCGGGTGATGGCGCTCGCGTCGATCGAATCGAGTCGGTTGAACACGACGATGTTGGCGCCACCGGCGCCGAGGCGGGGTTCGCCGTGCAGCCAGGCGGAAAGCGCGACCGGCAGGTCCTGGTCGGAGGCGTAGAGGGTGAAGCGCGGCACGCTCGCGGTCGCCAGGTCGTGCACCCAGCGCTGGCGGAATTCCTCGCGGCCGATGTCGGGCGAGGCGAGGATCACCTGCCGGAAAGCGCGTTCGGCGTCGGGGCGGCGGCGCAGCAGTTCGGCGAGGCCCTGCGTGAGGATGCGGTTGCCCATGCTGTGCGCGATCACGTACACCGGCACGCCGGGGCCGAGACGGCTGAGCTGGTCGAGCAGGTCGGCCATCTGCCGCCAAGCGTTGCGTGCGTCCTCCTCATCGCGGACGTAGGCCAGCAATTCTCCATCCGAGGGCCAACTGAAGAGCACCGTCGGCCCGGTGAAGGCCAGGTCGTAGGCCAGTTGCGCGGCGCGCTTGGCGGCGTCGGCGAACGAGTTCTGGTAACCGTGCACGAAGAGCAGCACGCCGGGTTTGTCGAAAGCGCCGGCCCGGCGTGCGATCTCGGCTTGCCAGTCCTTCGCCTCCAGGCGCGTCAGCGCGGGCGCGAGGACGACGTGCCGCTGCGGGTTGGCATCCCACTCGAGGCGCAGCAGCGACGGGCTTTCGAGCCTCGCCCAGCGGTGATCGAAGGGAATCGACACCTCGACGGCGCCGAGGCTGACGCGGTCGCTGCGTTCCTTGCCGAAGGCCTGCGCGGCGCTGTCGGCGCCGGTCGCGCGGCGGCTGGTTGCGAAGTAGAGGCGAACCCAGTCGTGCCGCCGGGCGTTGTCGGGCGTCCCGGGTGGTGCCGTACGGGCGGCGGCCGGTTTCGCCTCGGCGCTGCGCAGGCGCGGCTGCTCGCTGGGACCGCGGTTACGTTCCCGTTCAAAGACAGCGAGGTCGTCGGCGGTGTAACGAAGCGTCAGTTCGGCCGTCGGTTCGCTGCCGCAGAGTGCAGCGTCGAAAGGCATCACCTGCACCTGATCGGCAGCGAGTTCGGGCCACAGCTTCTCGCGCACGCCGCGGCCGGCGAGCAGCGGCAGCAGGTCGCCCAGCGGCGGCCCGTCGGCGGTAAAGCGCAACTGCCGCGTCTGGACGAATTCGTGTTCCGGAACGAAGGACTTGCCCTGTACGCAGAGCAGGGTATCGTCGGCGTAGCCGGCCGTCGCGGTGAGGACGAGCAGGCCGAAACAAAGCGACCGCAGGAAGCGCATGGTTGATCCCTCCGTGTTTGCTGTTGCCGGCAATAGACTGGCGCGAGCAGTCAGCGCTGGAAGACCTCATTTTGCGCTTGAGCAAGATGCTTGTGTTCGCCGGCAGTCCGGTCTTTTCGGCAAGCTATGGTCAATAGACCTTGATCAACAGGGAGAACTGCTCTTCAATCCTGTGTTGACACACGCAGTAACCAGTGCTTGAATAGGGTCAAATCCCGCCGCTACCATGCCATCTCGGCCCGTGAGAAAGCGAGCAAGCCAGCCCGGCGGTTTCGCAGCTTGTTTTGCCCCTGAACTGACACCGATGTTTCCCGTTTCTCAGTGGAGGAAAAAAGCATGGCGCGCATCATCCCGGGTGTACAAGTCACGGTCGTCAAGGAGGTCGTTCCTCCGCAATTGTCTCCTTCCGGGGTCTTGGGACTGATCGGAATCACCGAAAACGAGGTCCCCGCCGACAGCAATACCGTGCGGGCATCGAGCTGGAGCCGCTTTGTCGAGGTCTGCGGCGCGGCCTCGGCGTACAGCCTGCCGGAGGCCCGCCAGGCGCTGGCCAACGGCGTCTTCGAACTGGTCATCGTGCCGCTGAAGTCCTCGGTCGCCAGCAAGGCCAGCGTCGATCTGGCGATCGGCAAGAGCAAGACCTTCAAGCTTGAAGCGCGCGCTGCCGGCACCTGGGCAAACGGTTTCCGCGTGCTGGTCAGCCATCGTGCAGAGAAGTTCGATCTGGAAATCAGGCCGCCGGTCGGCGATGCGATCGAGGTCCATCGCGGTCTCGACCACACGAAGCTGGCCGAATCGCTCCAGGCCGCATCTGCCGTGATCCGTGCCGGCGGACCCGGCAATCCCGGCGAAGCGCCGGCTGCCGGCGAGTATGTTCTGGCTGCCGGCAAGGATGCCGGTGAGGCCGATTACGTCAATGCCCTGCAGCACCTGGGCAACGAGTCCGACGTCGACATGGTACTGGCCGCCGTGCAGGACTTCGGCAATGTCGACAGCGTGACGCGCATCTACAGCGCGGTCATCGCCCACTGCAATCAGATGAGCAGCAACAGCCAGGGTCGTGTCGGTTTCGGCCAGGTTCCTCCGACCGCAGGCGACACCGACGCGAAGAAAATGGCGCCGGCCCTGCTCTCGGAGCGCTTCGTCCTGCTCGCTCCGCATGGCGTCGCCGGCGCGGTCGCGGGTCGCATTGGCAGCCTGGACTATTTCGAGTCGCCAACCTTCAAGACCCTCTCCGGAATGGGCAGCCTGAGCCGCGCGCTGCCGCTCGAAGAGCAAGGCAGCCTGCTGTCGAGTTCGGTGGTGCCGGTCGTCGAGCAGCGCGGGCGTGGCGTCATCGTCCTGCGCGGCATCACCACCGATGGCGATCAGATCAGCGTGCGGCGGATCGCCGACCGGGCAGTACGCGGCGTCCGGATGCTCGGCGAGATGTTCATCGGCCGCCTCAACAGCGAGGACGGCCGGGGCGCCCTGAAGCAGAAATTGATCGAGTTCCTCGTCCAGATGGAAAAGGAGGGGGCACTGGTGCGCTCCGCCGACGGCAAGGAGCCGGCCTTCACGGCCAATGTCCATTCGTCGCCG
Source organism: Candidatus Accumulibacter contiguus (assembly GCF_012940005.1). GTDB lineage: Bacteria > Pseudomonadota > Gammaproteobacteria > Burkholderiales > Rhodocyclaceae > Accumulibacter > Accumulibacter contiguus. Next base: position 3,573 of record NZ_SPMX01000087.1, read on the forward strand.
GCCGATTTCGCGCAGGGCATCGTGCGGGTCGACATCGCGGTGCGGCCGGTGCGGGCGATCGACTTCATCTACGCCACCATTTTCGTCCAGGTCTGAGGAGTGAATCGCCATGACAGCGATCTTTGTCGCCAACCGTAGCAGCGTTCTGATCGATGGCGCTGCGGTCGAAGGTCTGCAGTCGCTGGCTTTCCGCGTCGTCACCGAACGTGAGGATATCCGCGCCGTCGGCAGCGGCGAACGGGTGGATGTCAGCTTCGGCCTGCGCATCGTCCAGGGCGAACTGGTCGTCAAATCGGCCACATTCGTTCTCGACACGCATCTTGCCCAGCAGAGCAGCTTTCAACTGGTGGCCAATCTGAAGAAGGACCCGGCTGCCGATGCACCACGGCGGACGCTGTCCTTCGACGATTGCTACGTCGAAGGCAAGTCATTCGGCATGGACGCCGGCGGCACGGCGGTCACCACCTACGCCTTCAGCGCCACCCGGGTTCGCGAAGAATAGTGCCGGCAGCGGATCACGTCATCGACATCGATGGCCTGGTTTACGCGACCGATTTTCAGGGTTTCGACAAGGCAATGAACGCGCGCTCAGCCGCCGGAGCAGAAGTCGACTTGCGACCGTGGCCCTTGCGGGAGCACCTGGCTGCGCTCGACGAGTGCGTCGTACCGACGGCGCACGGGCTGACCCTGGATACACGCGAGCTCAGCCGTCGCGTCCTGGCGCACAGCGGCGTTGCCGAGGATGCGCAGACCCGCTTTGCGCCCCTGGCGCTGTGGTGGGCGAGTGGCGGCGAAACGTCGCCGGCAGCACTCGGTGGCGGCTGGTACGACTGCGGCGGCGTTCGGCTCCACCTGCGGCCGTGGACCAGTGGCGAGCGCTTCCGGGCCATGTCGCGATGCCGCAGGGCCGGTGCGGACGGCGAGCGCTTCGATCTCGGCGCTTACCTGCGGGCAATGCTCGAGACGAGCGTGGTCACCGTCGAACCGGCGCGTGCGCTCGACGAACTGGATTCCGGCGCGACGCGTTCCCTGCTCGAGGCCGTCGTCGCCTTGAACGTTGTTTCCCCCGAAGAGCTTGCCGATGGCATTCCCGATACGCCCGAAGCCGACCGCATCACGCTCCGGCTGTGTCGCGCCCTCGGCTGGACGCCGACGCAGGTCTGGGCGACGCCGGCGGTGGAAATGGACCGCCTGTTGCGCCTGCTCGATCGGACCGCGGCCAGTGAATCCGCCGCGCCGACCCGTGTTGCGCGCCTTGCGGATCACCCGGATGCGACCGTGATTCGGATCGAGGACGACTGAATGCCATCCATCGCCCGCTCGGCCGACATCGAGCGCCAGTTGCTGGCGCCGCTGGAAGCGCTGTTGCGCGATGCGCAAGCGCTCCTCGGCGTGGAACTCGATGCAGATCGGCTGGAAGAGGCGGCCGACAGAGGATCGTCTGAATCGGCAGCGCTTCCTTTTCCGGCGCTGAACCGGACGGAGCCGGCGCGCCGAGCAATCGCGCGACCACCTGCTGCGGGTTTCTCCAGCGCCCCGTTGCGCGGCGCTGTCGATTCGGTACAGCCCGGTGCGCCGGCTGTCGAGCAAGGAGAATTCCCGCAGAGAGTGGTCGATCGCGCCGAGCCGGGCTGCTTGTCGCCAGGTGCCCTACCGACGGCGCTGCAGGGAACCCGCTTCGAGCAGGCTTTTCAGTTCGCTTCCTCGACCCCGCAATCCGTCTCGCCCCAGGTCGGGACTGATCGCTCGGCGGGTCCTGCCAGCACGCGCCCCCACTTCAACCGCCCTGCTCCGCTCGCCGAATCATTCCCTGTCTCCGGTCAGCACGACGCTGCCGAATTTCCAGCGGTCGAGTGGCCCATCCAACCTGGCGAACATCCGGAAACGCGAGCAGCCAGGATGCTGTCCGGCGATGGCCGCCAGACGCCAGACGCTGAGACCGCTCGACCCGCCGCCGCCTCGCCACACCGTTTGCAGCCCCTCGGCCCGCAACCGGATTCACACGGGACGTTCGCAATTTCCCTTCGCCCCCGGCAAACTCCGTCCCCGCTCGGCGAATCGCCCGCTTCATCCGCCTGCAACGACGCTGCCGCGGCTCCTACGGAAGCGCACGCCTTGCGACCGGACCAACACCCGCAGGTACCCACGGCTGCGATGCCGTCTGGCGATAGTCACCAACCGACAGACGCCGCAGTCACTCCACCCGTCGCATCCTTGGCAGACCGTTCGCAGCCCGTCAACCCGGCGCCGGATTCACACCGGTCGCTGGCAATTCCTCTCCGCCCCCGGCAGGCCCTGGCCCCCGAACCATCGTTCGCCACCGCCGAGGCGGCGAAGCCCCCCGGGCCGGGAAACCACTTGCAGACGGCTGCCAGGCGGCTGGCTGGTGCCGTCGAGCCCTCACTCGAACAAGCCTATCGGCTTACCCAGGCCAGGCTCGATACTTCCGCCACTTCCGCGTCAGAGCGCATTGAATCACCCAGCCTGGTACGCAACACGTTCAACGTCACGGTCGCTCTACGTGCTGACGACGCGAGCGTGAGCCTCGATCCGACGGCTCTCGCCGACGCACTGACCGAGGTCCTGCGTTCGTCAGCGCGCCGCCACGGGCTGGAAATCTGAGCGATGACCGCTGCGCTGGCCTACCGCGTCGAGATCGGCCGACAGACCGCGAGCAGCGACGCGGCCAGGAACGAGCGGCAGTTGCTGTCTTTGCTCGTTCGGCTCGGCATGGATGGTGCCAGTGGTGTTTGCGAGTTGCGGTTCGGCGACCCGGAGGCCCCCGCGCCGCAAGCGGGCGACCCGCTGCGCGTCGAACTCGATGCTGGCGACGGTCTGCAGCAAGTGTTCACCGGGACGGTCGATACGGTGCGCATCGAAACCACCGGCCAACACGTCACTGCCTATGACGATCTCCACAAGCTGGCCTGCCTCGAAACCGAAGCCAGTTACGAAAACGTCGACGTCGATTTCGTGATCAAGGACGTCCTGCAACGGGCAGGGGTCACCGCCGGCCGCGTCACGAAGGGCTTTAATCTTCCAACGTACCTGCTGACCCGCCGTCCGGGCGCCTTGCGGCAGGTACTCGAACTTGCCGACTGGTGCGGCGCAGACCTGTTCGGCGACAGCAAAGGCAAGGCGCATTTCGTCACCCCTGCCGAACCCGGTGCTGCACACGCTTTCGATTTTGCGACGAATGTGCTGCAGATCGAGATCCAGGCGACGCCGCCGATCCACGACAGCGTCGAGGTTTTCGGTGAAGGTGCGGCAGGCAGCCAGGGTGCCGACAAGTTCTGCTGGCTGGCGAGCGATCTGGCCGGGGTCAGCGGCCAGGCGGCAATCGACGCGCAGGGCGCGGTTGCCGTCGGTCGTACCGGCAAAACCCCGCGCCGCCTGACCCTTGGCGCCGTTCGCAGCGGTGAGGCAGCGCAACACGTGGCCGAGGCGCAGATGCGGGTGCTGGCGGCACGCTGGCTGCGCGGCCGGATCGAAGTCCTCGGCAGACCCGGCGTGCAGCCCGGCGACCGGGTCAGGCTCGTCGGTGTGCCTCCCCGACATGCCGCCGCCGGCCTGCTGCTGGGACCCCGTTCCTTGCGCGTTCGCCAGGTCAGCCACTTTCTCGGTCGTCGGCGCGGTTTCGTGACCCGGATGGAGTTCTGAGATGACGGTGCGCATCGGTCAGATCGAGCTGAACGGCGTCCAGAACGTCCACACCGAGGAGTCGCGAACGCTCGTCGAGCAGCACGTTCCACGCCAGGACGGCAGCATCTTCCAGGACCTCGGCCGCGACCCGCTGACGGTCTTCGTCGATGGCCTGCTGTTCGGCGCCGCGGCGCTGTCCGGGCTCGAACGACTGCGCGCAGCGCGAAGCGCCGCCGAACCCCTGCCCTTCGCCGCCGATGTGTTGATCGGCAGCGAGTTGACCGAAGTTCTCATCGAGGACCTGCAGGTCCGTCAGGTAGCCGGCTATCCGGATCGTTACCGTTACACGCTGCGCCTGCGTGAATACAGGCGCCTGCCCGGGCCGGCCGAACGTCTCCAGCGCCGGATCGATGCCGATGTCGCAGCAGATGCGGAATCCTGGGCCGGCAGCAGTCTGGCGGCAGCGAGCGTGCTGCTCGATCCGGCCAGCCTGCCCACCGCTCTGCTGCACCAGCCGCAACTGCTCGAACACCTCAGCGGCGCCGATCTCGGCAAAAGCATCCTGCTCCAGGCCGAACGGCTGACGGGCTCGGATTTCGGTGGTGTGCTGCAGGCGGTCGGCAAGTTCGATCTGGCCAAGGCGCAGGACCTCGTCGAAGTCCTGCGCGACGCCGACGGTCTGTCCGGCCTGTTGCAGAAATGCGTCGACGAAGGCGTCGATTTCCTCAGCGAGCTGACCGGGATCGATCTGAAGCAAGTGGCACCGCTGCTCGGCGCGCTGCGCGACGGCTTCGAGTTCCTCAAGACGCTGAAGGAAGTGGCCGAGAGCGCCGGCAAGCTGTTCCAGCATCTCGCTGATTTCGATCCATTGAAGCCACTCCGGTCTCTTTCCGAGGGATAGCGATGAGCGACTCGGCAAGCGTCTTTACCGACCTGAACCACTTTTCGACGCGTCTCGGGACACTGTTGAGTTCGGACGCGGCTCGGCAGGCGCCGAAGATCGCCAGCCAACTGCGTGCCGAAAAGCAGCTCAGGGCCGCCATTGAATCCCTGATCACAATCCTGGAGGGACTCGCCCAAGCCACCACGAACCTGAAAGAACCCCTCGAGAAAGCCGCCGAGGTCGCCGCTGGCTGCGAGGCGATCGCCGACAGTCTCGATGCCTTCGGCGACGGCAAGAGCCTGGGCCAGGTGGCGAAGCTGTGCGGACAAAGCGACGGCGTGGTGCAACCGATCGTGGACAAGATCGTCCACATACGCGGCCCCCTCAAGGCAGCGCTGGGCATACTCGGCAGCCTGCCGACGCCCAACGAGTTGATCGGGCTCGACGAGCACCTGACTGCTCTGGCAGACGATCTCAAGGCGCTGAAAGGGGAAGTCAAAGACCCCAAGGCGTCCACCAGCACTCCCACCTCATCGACCACCGGAGGCCAACTGCCATGAGCGAAGCCATTCCTTCTCAAGCACCCGCTGCAGAGCCACAAGACAACCCCTTCGCGACCGTCGCCCAATTGCTGCGATCGCTGCGGGAATCGCTCGAAGGAACCAAACGGCCCGGCCAGGCGCCACGCTGGGTGCGCATCGCGCGCATCCGTGCCTACCGGGGCGACACCGATTTCATCTCGAAAGCCGTCATCCCCGCCGTCGACAAAGCGCTCGCCTTCACCGTGCTCTATCTCGCCTCCCTGACGCTGCAGGCGCGGGATCTGCTGCAGCAGGCCGACTCCGCCAAGGCTCTGGTCGAAACATCGGGCGAAATGCTGCAGGTCGTCACCACCGAAGAGTTTACCCAGGCGCTGGCCGAGGCGGTCGATCAGAAAGGCGTCGTCAACCCGCTGCGCGAAGCGCGCGGCGTCATCGACAATGTGACGACCTTTGTGGACAAGGTTCCCGACCCGGCAGACCTCGATCTGATCAGCAAGGAGCTCTACGGTCTGCTGTGCCTCGAACAACTGCCGCTCGACGAAGCCGGCCTTGACGCGACTACGGAAGTGCATCTCAACCTGGAGACCTCAGGCAAGATCCGCCTGCTGCAGATGGCGCTCAACAACCCGGTGCGCATCCGCGGCCTCGGCAAGAGCAAGCAAGGCGAACAGGAACTGGCCTTTCTTGGCACACGCCGCATCTGGCCGGCCGCAGCGGCGGATCTCCCGGGCAAGGCCATAGGGCGGTGGGGAACGGAGCTCGATAGCGAAACGATCTATGAATTCGATTTCACAAGGCCCGGGGTCGCAGGGCAGGACATCGCCGAGGCCAACGGTCTGCTCGAAAAGCTCGGCTACGTCGAACCCGCCGTGACCGACGCCAAGGTCTTCGACGACACGCTGCAGCGGCGGCTGCGCCGCTTCCAGAAGATCAACGGACTGGCGATCACCGGCCAACTCGACAATCCGACGCTGAACGGCCTGCAGCACCTCAACCACGCAAGCAAGTCGCTGAAGCGTGCGCAGTCATTCGATGCCGACGCCCTGAAGGACTTCGACGACACGAAGAACGAGACCTAGAAAGCCCTGGATGAACGATCCGATCGCGATCATCCGCGCCGTCGTCCGCGACGAGCTGCGCGCCCTGCGACTTGGCGACATTGCCGTGGTCACCAGTGTCTTTCCGCATGCCGGCGAAGGCGACACCTGCAACCACTACTGCAACGTCAAGCTCCGCGAGGGCGATCTGGAACTGCGCAAGGTGCCGATCGCCACACCGCACGTCGGCATGGTTAGCGCGCCGGCGGTCGGCGATCTGGTGCTGCTGAGCTACGTCGGCGGCGACGCCAACCGGGCAGTGATCGTCGGCCGGCTGTACTCCGATCAGGCGCGCCCACCGCTGCACGAAGAGAACGAGTGGCGGGTCGAAGCGCCGCTGCACGGCAAGACCTCGCTGGCCATCGACAAGCAGGGCGCGCTGGTGCTGACGACCGGCAAGACGGTGCTGACTCTGCACCAGGACGACAGTGTCGACATCGCCGGCGAGACCGACCTGAAGATCACCGTCAAGGGCGACGTCAAGCTCGAATGTGTCAATTGCGAAATCGACGCCAAAGGCAAGGTCGATCTCGGCCTGGGCGGCGGCGGGGTCATTACCGACATGACCCACAAGTGCTACTTTACCGGCGCCCCCCTGGTCGGGTCGACCACCGTCAAGGCGAAAGGCTGAGCCATGCCCTCACCGACCGCCGACCAACTCGCAGGCCTCGTCCGCTCCACGCTGGACAGCGCCGGCATCCACGGCCGGGACGCACCGGGCCTGGCACGGGCGCTCGCGAAAACCACCGCGCAGGCGCTGGCCATGTTCCTGACCCAGGCAGAGGTTCTGCCCGGAATCCCGGCGTCCGCCCCACCACCAGCGAACAGCGGCAGCACCGTCGGCCCGGGGAGTCTGCTGCCACCGCCCGCCGGTGGGCCGACCGCCGCTCAGCTCGAAAACCTGGCGCTGGCCGATCTGAAAGGCGAGGGAATCGCCGGCGCGAACGCCCCCGACCTGGCGAAAGTGATCGCCGGCAGCCTCGCGCAGGCGATCGAGCTGTTCACGGCGCAGGTACAGGTCGCCCCCGGAATCGCCATCAGCGGCCTCGTCACCACCGCTCCCGGGAGTCTGATTTAATGCCGGCGCCGAGCAAGAACCAATTGCAGCCGCTGGTCGACGGGCTCAGGATGGCGAACGGCCTGCACGGCCACGACGCCCCTGCCCTCGCCGATGCGATCGCCGAAATCATCGCCCAGGCGCTGGCGCTGCTGCTGACGCAGGCCAAGGTGGCGCCGGGAATCGCTTGCTCGCCAGGCGCCACCACCGCCCCCGGAAGGCTGATCTGATGGCCGACATCTTCAAGACCGATCTGCGGATCGTTTTCCAGGACACCGGCCACGGCCCGGTCGTCGAACTGGCGACCGGCGCAAAGGGTGCGGCGGCCGTCACTGGCATCGACAACCTGGTGCAGGCGCTGACCCTGCGGCTGCTCGTCGACCAGGGAGAACTCGAATCCCTCGGGCATTCGCGCTACGGCAGCCGCATCCGCGAACTGCTCGGTGCCAGACTGGACCGTGCCAATCTCGAACTGATGCGCCGTTTTGTTCGCCAGACGCTGCTCGACGACCAACGCGTTGCCGAGGTCGTTCGCGTCGTCGTCCGGTCGCGCTCCGATGCGCCGGGTATCGTCGATGTCGAAGCGGAAGTCCGGGCCAGAGACGGCCAATCCGCGCAGATAGGAGTGAGCCTCGATGCCGCCTGAAACGCCTTTCGACAGCAAGGACTTCGCCACGCTGACGAGCGACCTGCTGCAGTCGCTCGCCACCGCCACCGGCGCTCCGCTGACCGACGACAACGAGGGCAGCGTCGTGCGCACGCTGGCCGAAGCCTTCGCCCGCGAACTGGCGGTCTGCTATCAGCAACTGAGGAAGGTCTACCAGCACGGCTTCCTCGACACCGCCGAAGGCGTCGCGCTCGACCACGTCGTCGCCCTGCTCGGCATGAACCGCCAGCGCGCCGGACATCTCGAAGGCCTGGTGACCTTCCGCCGCCCGCAACCGGCGCCCGCCGACATCCCGGTGCCCTCAGGAACGCTGGTCAGCGGACGCGGCGCGCCGGTCTGCGCAACGGTCGAGGACTCGCTATTGGCCAGGGGCGAGCAGGAAGTCAGCGTCCGAGTGCGCTCGCTCGAACCCGGCGGGCAGGCCGTCAGGCCAGGCGCGCTGAATCTGATGCCGAGACCGATCTGGGGCGTGGACACCGTCGTCAACCACGCCGACCTGCTACTGCGGCAAAGCGAGGAAAGCGACGACGAGCTGCGCGAGCGGGCGCGCCGCCTGCTGCTGGAAACGGTCGTCGGCACGCCGGCAGCGATCGCACAGGCGGTGCGCACGCTCGGCATCGCCCAGGTCCAGGTCCACGAAGACCCGCGCAGACCGGGAACCATTGAAGTCGTCCTCGGAGATCACGACATCGATGATGCGCTGCTCGAGCAGGCGAAGACCGTGGTCGAAAACGTCCGCACGGCGGGAATCCAGGTCAGCGTTCAGCGCAGCCAGCAGGTGGTCATCGAAATCGCGGCGATGCTGGTACTGCACGAGGATTTCCCGGAGCAGCGCCGAGAAGCCGTCCTCGCGCAGATCAAGCGATCGCTGCAAAGCTATTTCGACAGCCTGGGATCCGGCGCGCGTGTTCGCTGGAGCAAGGTCAGTTCCCTTCTCACCGCTCCCGATGAAGTCAACGAACTGCGTTCGTCGGCCGATGGCAGCGTCTATCCGCGGCCATTCGTCAAACAGGACGGGAAATGGCAGGACGTGTCCGCGAGCCACACGCTGCGCAACGGCGACATCGACATCGGCACCCACGAACGCGCCGCGCTCGACCTGGGGGTCAAACCGCTGCGCGTGGTTCTCGAGCCGCCGCTGCTCGAGGTCTGGGTCGAGGTCAGCCTCGGCAGCCCGCTCAACCCCCGTGAAGAACAGGTCTGGCTTGCCTGGCTGAAGGCGCAGTTCGATACTTTCAAGGCGCCGCGGACCGTCACCTGGGACGACCTCGTCGCCACCTTGCCGCCGGGCAGCACGGGAGTGGTGACAGCCTTCACGCTGAAGCATCAGCCCGGCGGCGAGCCGAAATCGCTCCACGTCGAAGGTGACTCCGACCAGCTCGGCCAGCGCGAGCGCCTGCTGGTGGGACAGATCGATTATCCGGGCGGACCTTCCCGGAGCCCTTGAGGTAAGTCGTTGATTCATGGCAAGAAACCAGAAAATCGGCAAAAATGTAGGCATGTAAATATAATAATAGCTATTTACAAACAATGTGCTATTGGCTATTATTGTCGGCATGTACATCGCCCGCGTCCCCAACCGAAAGTCCAGGCCGGCCATCCTGCTTCGCGAGTCCTATCGCGAGGGAGGCAAAGTCTGCACACGAACCATCGCCAATCTGACGAACTGGGCACCGGAACGAATCGTCGCCATGGAACGTCTGGTGAAGGGCGAATTCGACGACTGGTCGGGAGAGATGACCAGCGGCGAGATTTTTGGGGT
>NZ_SPMX01000088.1 GCF_012940005.1 Candidatus Accumulibacter contiguus
ATTCTGGACGATCGACGCGCTCATCTCTTCCATGCTGGCAGTGGTTTCTTCGACCAAGGCAGCCTGCTCGCTGGCCAACTGAGACAGCAACTGGGCGGTGTTTGACACCTGGCCCGAGGCGCCAGTGAGATTGTCCGCCGCACTCCTGACTTCGCCGATGACTTCGGCAAGCCGGGAAACCGTTTGTCCGATTGCGAAGGCGAGGCTGTCGTTGTCGCCGGCCCGTGTCTGGATCTGGACGGTGAGGTCGCCGCCGGCAACCTGGCGCATCACGTCACGTACGTAGGCAGGTTCGCCGCCAATGCTGTTCATGATGGCGCGGGAAATCATCAGCGAGATGATCGCGCCCAGCACCAACAAGCCGCCGCCGGCGCCGATCATGACGAGGAAAATCTTGTTGATGTCGGCCGAAATGCGCTTGCTGTTTAGCGCGACGATCAGGAAGCCGCTCTGGATCTGGTCGTTGGCGGTGAGGTCGATGCGCGCTGCGATGAATTGCGGTTCGCCTTCGCCCAGGAACACCGGCTCGCCTTTCTTGGCCGGAGGCGCTGCGAGCAGGGCCTTTACGGCGCCGGCCAGGTCGGCGTTCTCGTAGCCCTTGGCGAAGTTCTTCACCTTCTCGCCCGCCATACCCTTGCCGTCCTGTACCACGATCGCCGAGGCGGACACATCACCATCGTTGGCGATCAGTTGTGTGAGCAGTTTTTCGGCATCGTCGAAGACGCCATACTGGACGCCGGCCTTCACGGTTTCGGCGGTGACCACGGCCAGGCTGCTACCTTTTTCGCGCAGCGAGTCCTTGCCCAGAGAGTTGATGGCGGCGAGCGAAATGGATACCAGCACCGCCGTCAGCACGACGGGGGTGGCGAGGATTCCGATCCTGATTTTCTGGTCTAGCACACTCATGGTGGCAACTCTCCACGACTTTTTATCCGCGTGCTGGGCACGGGAATTTTTGGGTTAGGGGTAAAAAATGGCGCAGCGGTTTGCCCGTTGCGCCCTGTCGCGGTCAGAAATACACGCCGCAGCCGATGACCATGCCGTCGACCAGTTCGACGAAGGAAGCCTTGTTCATGATCTTGTTCTTGTCGGCGGGGTTGAATTCCTTGTACTCGATCCAGCCGCTGCCACTCTTTTGCACCAGCGCAGTCCAGTCGCGGATCCAGTACTTGCCGTCCGGGTCCTTGTCGTCCCAGCGGTTTTTGCCGGTCAGTTCGAGCCGGACGCCGTGGGCGAGAACGACACCTTTTTCATCGTAAACAAAAATATACAGGCCTTTTTTTCGTGCCTTCTTTGAAGTGGAACTTGCCGTTCGGGCTGCGCACTTCGTTGAAGAACTTCTCACGGCCGTTCTGCTTGACGAACTGGACGGCTTCTTTGACGAGCGCTTTCGCGTCGTCCTTGGTCGGGTTGTCGTTGGCAAACGACAGCGCCGAACAGACCATCATGAATAAACTCAAAACCAGCGAGCGCATAGACATCTCCGTTTCTTTCAGTGGTGGGCCAATGGAATGGTATTGCTTTGGTACGCTGTCAGTATGTACCGCAGGCAGCGGCATGGTGGTGACAGTTCCCTCGCGTATGCTAACAAATCAGCACGTACGTACCCAAGTGGAAGGAATATCGAAGTATTGAGGAGGATCACGAATCGGCCGGCGACTTTGCCCATACCATGCATGAAGTCGGCGCGGATGAAGGCCGGCATCATCGGGATCCCGGTGAGATGGCCGTAGTCGATGACTTCCTTGACGTTGAGGATGCCGATGGCGAACATCTCGCCGCCGAGAACGAAGGTGAGGTATTGCGGCGGGCTTTCGGCAGCGGCCTGCAGCGCGGCCGCGGCGCGGCGGGCGACGGGCCGACCGGGCAGAGGGGATCTGTGTCATGGTCGGAGTCCTCCTCAGAAACGTTCGACGTCGTGCTCGGCCGGCGTCAGCGCGGTGCCGCGTGCCGGTCCCCTGTGGCGTGGTGCGACCGCCGGAGTCGGTGCGCGGTTCAGGGTGCTCCCTCTTGCGGTAGCGACGCTGCGGCCGCTGTCAGCCAACTGGAAGAAGTTCATCAGCTCCTGCAGTTGCGCGGCCTGGCTGCCGAGTTCCTCGGCGGTGGCGGCGAGTTCTTCCGAGGCCGAAGCATTCTGCTGCGTCGCCTGGTTGAGCTGCCCCATCGCACCATTGATCTGGCCGACCCCGGAACTCTGCTCCTGCGATGCGGCAGCGATTTCCTGGACGAGATCGGAGGTTTTCCGGATCGACGGCACCATCTCGCCGAGCAGCGAGCCGGCGCGTTCGGCGAGTTTCACCGAGTCCTTGGCGACGTTGCCGATTTCCTGCGCCGCGACCTGCGAGCGCTCGGCGAGCTTCCGGACCTCGGCGGCGACGACGGCGAAACCCTTGCCGTGTTCGCCGGCGCGCGCCGCTTCGATGGCGGCGTTCAAGGCCAGCAGGTTGGTCTGGTAGGCGATGTCGTCGATGATGCCGATTTTCTCGGCGATGGTCTGCATCGCCTCGACGGTTTTGCCGACGGCTTCGCCGCCTTCGACGGCCTGCCGCGAAGCGGTAGTGGCCATGCCGTCGGTGACTTTCGCGTTCTCGGTGTTCTGGACGATCGACGCGCTCATCTGTTCCATGCTGGCGGTGGTTTCCTCGAGCGAAGCCGCCTGTTCGCTGGACGACTGCGAGAGTGACTGGGCGGTCGACGAGACCTGGCCCGAGGCATTGCTGAGGTGGTCGGCGGCGCTGCGGACTTCGCCGATGATCTCGCCGAGCTTGCCACTCATGTTCTGCATGGCGATCGTCAACTGACCGATTTCGTCCTTCCCGTCGGCTTCGAGGGCGACGGAGAGGTCACCGGTGGCGAGCCGCCGGGCTGCGACGACACTGGCCTGGATTCGAGTGGCAAGGCTCTGCGCGATCAGGAAGGTGATGATGGTTGCGAGCAAGATGCCGAGGATCAGAGCCCACGATACGCGAGTCAATATCGTTTCCAGCTTGGCGCTGGCATCGCCAACAGCGGATTCGGCTCTCTCGAGATTGATCTTCTGCAGTTTGTCGGTCTTGTCGCGCAGGTTGTCAGCCGCCTTGACCCATGTCGTCTTGCGTAGCTCTTGAGCCTGGTCGAACTGCCCCGACTTGGCCAACTCGATCGCCTCCACAACAGTTTTTCGGTAAGCCGACACTGCTTTGACGGTCTCCTGAAAAGCTTCCTTCTCGTCGTCGTGCGATAGCAGCAGTTCGTACTTCCGCAAGACTTCATCGAGGCTGGCGTCGAGTTTGTGCAGCGAAGCCTCGATTTTCGCCCTTTCTTCTGCCGTCTCGGCGAGCAGCCACTCGAGGCTGCGTACCCGATAGCGCAGGCGCAACTGGCTAATTTCGGTAGTCTTCTGCAATGCTGGAAGTATTCTCGTGGAGATTTGTTCGCTGTCGTGCCCTATGGATCTGGTTTGCAGCAAGCAGAACACGATCGCGACGACCAGCACGCCGCAGCCGAAGACGAGGTTGACAACAAGTTTTGTGCGCAAGCTACTGTTCTTCAACATGATTTGTTATCCCCTCTGTGGCAGGGTAAATATGCTGATCGAAAGATACGGTGGATGGCAGTTCTGCTCATTGAGCCGCCGGCCAGCCGGGCAGGGACAGGGATGATCAGGGTCATGGTCGGAGTTCTCCTCAGAAATGTTCGAAGTCGTGGTCGGCCGCTGCCTCGGCGGCGGCGCGGGTCGCTGCCCTGGGGGGCGCCGCCCGCTGGGCGGCCGGGGCGGCCCGGCGCGCCGTTGTGGCGAGGCGGTCCTGCTCGGCCAATCGGAAGAAGGTCATCAGCTCCTGCAGTTGCGCGGCCTGGCTGCCGAGTTCCTCGGCGGTGGCAGCGAGTTCCTCGGACGCTGAGGCATTCTGCTGCGTCGCCTGGTTGAGCTGCCCCATCGCACCATTGATCTGGCCGACGCCGGAACTCTGCTCCTGCGATGCGGCAGCGATTTCCTGGACGAGATCGGAGGTTTTCCGGATCGAAGGCAACATTTCGCCGAGCAGCGAACCGGCGCGTTCGGCGAGTTTCACCGAGTCCTTGGCGACATTGCCGATTTCCTGCGCCGCGACCTGCGAGCGCTCGGCGAGCTTCCGGACCTCGGCGGCAACGACCGCGAAACCCTTGCCATGTTCGCCGGCGCGCGCCGCTTCGATGGCGGCGTTCAGGGCCAGCAGGTTGGTCTGGTAGGCGATGTCGTCGACGATGCCGATTTTCTCGGCGATGCTCTTCATCGCCTCGACCGTCCTGGCGACGGCTTCGCCGCCTTCGACGGCCTGCCGCGAAGCGGTAGCGGCCATGCCGTCGGTGACTTTCGCGTTCTCGGTATTCTGGACGATCGACGCGCTCATCTGCTCCATGCTGGCGGTGGTTTCCTCGACCGATGCGGCCTGTTCGCTGGACGATTGCGAGAGCGACTGGGCGGTCGCCGAGACCTGGCCCGAGGCGTTCGAAAGGTTGTCGGCGGCGGTACGCACTTCGCCGATGATCTCGCCGAGCTTGCCGACCATGGTCTGCATCGCCGACATGAGTTGGCCGACCTCATCCTTGCCTTGCGCTTCGATGCGTACGCCCAGATTGCCGGCGGCAAGCGCGTTGGCGGCGTTCACGGCGTGCCCGAGTGGTCGCGTGATCGAGCGGATGATCCAGACTGACAGGATTCCGGCCACGAGGAGAACAACGGCTATGGCAACGATGATGCCGTTGCGCGTACTGGCGAAGCGGCTCCCCTGCGCCTGCAGATGGTCCGCCGCTGCCTTGTCGAGGAACTCTCGCACCTTGGAACCGGCTTGTGTGGCTTCCTTGTAGAGCGGGTTGATCTTTTTCAGCAGCGTTACCTGTCCATCGGCGAACTGGCCGGCCACGATCATGTCACGTGCCGGGATGAGCGCCTCCTTGACGTAGCGTCCGCGGATTTCGGCGAAACTGTCGGCCAGCTTCATTTCCTCCGGGCCGTCAAGCCTCTTTGTGTAGGACGCCCACAAGGCGTTGATTTGCTCGAGGTTGCTGCCGATTGCGTCGGTGTGAATGGCTGGCGCATGGTCGTGCAGTTTCGACAGCGGATTCGCCGGGTCGTGTTGCAGCGCCAGCATGACCTGCGAGCGGTTTTCGGACATCAGACGCGCCACCTCGTCGACGGTTTGCATCGGCTTCATGCTTTGCTCATACATGCTGCGCCCGCCCTGGTTGCTGGTCGCCGCAAGGTCGAGGCCAAGGAAGGCGACGACGGCGATGGCGGCCATCAAGAGAACGACCAAGCCAATGATGCGTGTCTTCATCTTCAGATTGTTGAACATTTTTTTTGCCTTCAGATGTACCAGGGTGAAAACGAAAGGTGTGCTGCTGCAGGAGAAAAGACGAGCGTTTCCTGATCCGCCGCGCAGGAACATGCGGCGGTACGATGCAAAAATAACCGCAAGGACTGGCGTGACGCCTTGCCGCGAATGCCTTACACGGCAGTGCTACCCGCATCACCGCCAGCGACCTGCGCCAGCATCGCGATCTCATCGACCGAGAGCACCTTGACGATATTGAGGAGGATCACGAACCTGCCGGCGACCTTGCCCATGCCCTGGATGAAGTCGGCACGGATGCGGGCGCCGAAGGATGGTGGCGGCTCGATTTCGCTGCTCGGGATCTCGATGACTTCCGAGACCGCATCGACCAGGATGCCGATGTCGTTGCACAAGTCGCCCTCGCTGACCTCGACGATGACGATGCAGGAGCGTTTTCCCGCTGTACTCTGGGCGCCGCCGAAGCGGGCCGCGAGGTCGATGACCGGGACGACGGCGCCGCGCAGGTTGATGACGCCGCGGATGAACGCCGGCATCATCGGGATCTCGGTGACGTTGCCGTACTCGATGATCTCCTTGACGTTGAGGATGCCGACGGCGAACATCTCGCCGCCGAGCAGGAAGGTGAGGTACTGCTGTGGGCTTTCGGCGGCGGCCTGCTGTGCCTGCAGGGCGGCCGTGGCGCGCCTGGCGACGGCATGGGCGGCGGGGCGGGTGGGGGTGATCTGGGTCATGGTCGGTTCTCCTCAGAAACGCTCGAAGTCGTGCTCGGCCGGCGTCAGCGCGGTGACCCGTGCCGGTGCTCGGTGGTGTGGTGCGGCCGCCGGGTTCGGTGCGCGCTGGGCAGGGGCGCTCCGTCTCGCCGTCGCCGCGCTGCGGCCGCGATCGGCCAGGCGGAAGAAGGTCATCAGCTCCTGCAGTTGCGCGGCCTGGCTGCCGAGTTCCTCGGCGGTGGCAGCGAGTTCTTCCGAGGCCGAAGCATTCTGCTGTGTCGCCTGGTTGAGTTGCCCCATCGCACCATTGATCTGGCCGACCCCGGAACTCTGCTCCTGCGATGCGGCAGCGATTTCCTGGACGAGATCGGAGGTCTTCCGGATCGACGGCACCATCTCGCCGAGCAGCGAGCCGGCGCGTTCGGCGAGTTTCACCGAGTCCTTGGCGACATTGCCGATTTCCTGCGCCGCGACCTGCGAGCGCTCGGCGAGCTTTCGCACCTCGGCGGCGACGACGGCGAAACCCTTGCCGTGTTCGCCGGCGCGCGCCGCTTCGATGGCGGCGTTCAAGGCCAGCAGGTTGGTCTGGTAGGCGATGTCGTCGATGATGCCGATCTTCTCGGCGATGCTCTTCATCGCTTCGACGGTTTTGCCGACGGCTTCGCCGCCTTCGACGGCCTGCCGCGAAGCAGTAGCGGCCATGCCGTCGGTGACTTTGGCATTCTCGGTATTCTGGACGATCGACGCGCTCATCTGTTCCATGCTGGCGGTGCTTTCCTCGACCGAAGCGGCCTGTTCGCTGGACGACTGCGAGAGCGACTGGGCGGTCGCCGATACCTGGCCCGAGGCGTTGCTGAGGTTGTCGGCGGCGGTACGCACTTCGCCGATGATCTCGCCGAGTTTGCCGACCATCGCCTGCATCGCCGACATGAGCTGGCCGACCTCGTCCTGGCCCTGTGCTTCGACTCTGACCGTCAGGTCGCCTGCGGCGAGCGCGTTGGCGGCGGTCAGCGCTTGATGGATCGGACGCGTGATCGAGCGCGTGACCCAAAGCGCGAACAGAGCAGCAAGGACGATTGCCGAAGCGCCAAGAATCAGAAGCAGCACTTGCGTCTGGTCGGCGCGCTCGTCGGCTTCCTTGCCTTCGCGGGTCATGGCTTCTTCCTCGTGGCCAACCACCTTGGCCAGAGCCGCGATGTAGTCACCTTGCGACTTGCGCATCCGGTCGAGCATGACCTCGGTCGCCTTGTCCTTCTGGTCGGCCTTCAACAGCGTCAGGAACTCCTCCTGATCCGCCAGGTAGGTGCTGCGCAGTTGTTCAACGTCCTTGAGCAGGGCCTTGCCTTTTTCACTGTGGATGGTCTTGTGCAGCTTCTCGAGATTCTCGGCGACGGTTTTCTTGGCTTCTTCGATCCGCTCGTACTGCTTCTTGATTTCTTCGGGACGCGGATCGATCAGCAGGTTGCGCTGCGAGCGAGCTGCCAGGTTTACAGCCTCGCTGATATTGTTGGCCCAGACCGTTTTCGGGAAACGTTCGTTGACCAGTCTACTGATGTCGTCGTTGAGTCCGCCGACGCGCAGGTAGGCCAGCAGCGAGATGCCGAGCAGCAGGGCGACGACGATGCCGAAGCCGAGCCCGAGACGGGCGCCGATTCTGAGATTCTTGAACATGAGGATTTGCCTCCAGAGAGATGGGTGGTGGTCCAGCCTTGAATCAGTACGAGGCCAACAGTTCCGGCTGCCGGGGCGCAGTCAGACGCCTGTCTTCGAGACTGGTGACGAGGCCGACCAGCGCCGGCACGTCGAGGATCAGCGCCACTTCGCCGGTGCCGAGGATGGTCGATCCGCCGATGCCGCGCAGGTGCTTGAAAAGGGCGCCGAGCGGCTTGATCACCGTCTGGAATTCGCCAAGCAGGGTGTCGACGACCAGTCCGGCCTTCTTGCCGGCGTACTGGATGATCACCACGTTCTGGCGCTTGGGGACCTCGCCACCGATGGCGAAGAGTTCGCGCAGTCGGACGAAAGGCAGCACCTCGCCGCGCAGGTTGAGATAGTTGCGCTTTGCCGATGCGTCGGCGAGTTCGATGCATTCGACGACCGAGTCGAGCGGCACCACGTAGGACGCCTTGCCGACGCTGGTCAGGAAACCGTCGATGATCGCCAGCGTCAGCGGCAGGCGGATGGTGAAGGTCGATCCTTCGCCTTCGATGGTGTCGACCTCGACACTGCCACGCAGGCTCTGGATGTTGCGCCGGACGACGTCCATGCCGACGCCGCGGCCGGAAAGGTTGGTGACCTTCTCGGCGGTCGAGAAACCGGCTTCGAAGATCAGGTTGCTGATCTCGTGCTCGGAGAGCGTCGCGGCGGCGTCGATCAGTCCCTTGTCGATCGCTTTCTGGCGGATTTTGTCCCTGGGCAGGCCACCGCCATCGTCGATGACCTCGATGACGATGTTGCCCGAGTCGTGGTAGGCGTTGAGCTGAACGGTGCCGTTCTCGGGTTTGCCGCGCGCGGCGCGAAGCGCCGGCGCTTCGATGCCGTGGTCGATGGCGTTGCGCACGAGATGCATCAGCGGGTCGCCGAGTTTCTCGACGACCGATTTGTCGAGTTCGGTCTCGGCGCCGGTGATCACCAGGTCGATGGCCTTGCCCATCTCGCGCGAGCTGTCGCGCACGACGCGGTTGAAGCGGTTGAAGGTCTCGCCGATCTGCACCATGCGCAGTTGCAGCGCCGAGTCGCGGATGTCCTCGACGAGGCGCAGCAGCACCGAGGTCGATTCGATCAGGTCCGACTGGCCGCTGCGCTGCGCGAGCAGGTTGGCGCCGGCGCCGGCGATGACCATCTCGCCGACCAGATCGATCAACTGGTCGAGCTTGTCGGCGTGCACGCGGATCACTCGCGCTTCGAGCGCCTTCTTCTCGCTGACCACGGCCTGGCGGGTGGCGGCGGCTTCGACGACTTCCTTGTGCACGACTTTCTGTTCGACGAGGACGTCGCCGAGCGGGGGGGGGGCCGCTGCTTCGCCCGCGGCTTCTCTGACGGGAGCGCGGCTTTGCGCGCTGAGGCCATCGTCGAGTTCGGCCTGCGTCAGGGCACCGGAGCGGACGAGGATCTCGCCGAGGCGCATGTTGTCCTCGGGCAGTTCGTCGATCAGCTTGAGGTATTCGCCGATCCTGGAATTCGGCGGCAGGATGTACAGCGTGCACTCGTCGCGGACGAAGTCGAAGACCTGTTCGATCTGGGCTTTGCTGGCGCGCGTCTGGAAGCCGATCTCGAAGCCGAGGTAACAGCATTCGGGGTCCATCTTCTCGGCCGTGGGCAGGGCATCGGCGAGCGTGGTGAGGGTGGTGATCTCACCAAGGGAAGTCAGGTAATGGAGCAGCGACAGCGGGTCCATGCCGTTCCTCAGCACGCCGGGGCCGAAGCGCACCGAGATGTGCCAGGCGTCGGTGTCGACGACGCCGCCACCGGAGGCTTCGATGGAGTTGTCGTCCTCGGCCGCCAGCATGCCGTCGCGGTTACCCGTGCTGCGGACCGCGCCGCCGCCGAGAAACAGCTCGGTCAGCCTGGCCAGCAGGGCATCACCGCGCGTCTGCACGGTATCGTCGGGCCGCGGCAAGCCGGCAGCGAAGACGTCGAGCAGGGCGCCCAGGTGGTCGCAACATTCGAGCATCACCGTCGACAGTTCGCCGCTGACCGGGATCTCGCCGTTGCGCAGCTTGTCGAGGACGTTTTCGACCTTGTGCGTGAAGGCTTCGATGAAGTGGCATTCGACGACGCCGGAGCCGCCCTTGATGGTGTGCGCGGCGCGAAAGATGGCGCCGAGGTTGTCGGCGTCGTCGGGGTTCTGCTCGAGCTTGAGCAGACCGTCTTCCATCGCAGTGAGCTGGTCGCGGCTTTCGTTGACGAAGGTGCTGGTCAGTTCATCCATCGTATTTCCTTGGTGTTTCCTGGTTCAGGGGAGGGGTCAGCCTTGCGCTGAAATGAGCATCGGGTCGCCGAAGACGCCGGCCAGGTTGCAGAAGTCGAGAACCCGCTGGACCATCGGGCTGTGGCCGACGATGGTCAATTGCTTGCCCTGCTGCAGCGCTTCGCGCTTGAGCAGCAGCAGGAGTTGCAGGCCGGCGGTGTCCATTTCGGGGACTGCCGAGAGATCGAGATCGAGCTGCCTGGTCGCCGCCAGCGCGGCCAGCAACTGCTTCTTCTGGGATTGTGCCTGGTAGATTGTCATGTCCTCGAGAATGGCGAGGCGGGCGGCGGCGGAAGCGGTCATTGCGGCTCCTTGGGGTGGTGGTTCAGAAGAGTTCGACGTTCGACGGTTTGCTGGCTGGCGCCGGCGCAGCAGCGGTTGAAGTGCGCGCCTTGGGGACGGCAGCGGGCGGGCGCGGGCGGTGCGTGCGGCCGATCGCCTGGCGATGGGCGTCGCGCTGCTGGTCCATGACATAGTTCGAGAACTGCTGCTCCATCTGCCGGGCGAGCGGTTCGATGCGCACCTCGTGGCCGCCATCGGCGCCGCTTTCGATGGCTCCGGCGAGCGCTTCGGCGTGCTGGTCGAGACGTCCGAGGCCGTGGATCACCTGTTCGATCTGCTGGCGCGTCACGTCCTGGAACTGCACGCTGGCCAGGGCCTCCATGAACATCGTGGCGAGCTTGCCGCTGTTCGTGGTGATGGTGTCGAGGATCTGCCGTTCGCGCGCCGTCAGGCTCTCGTAGCTGGCGCCGAGGGCGGCGAGCTGCTGCGTGAAGCGTTCGAGACTGTCGCGTTCCTCCTTGATGTGCGAGTGCGCGAGCTTGTCCTTGAACTGGCGCTCGATGATCTGGGTGACGGCGATGATGCCGTCGTTGATCTTCTTGACCGCGGCTTCGGTTTCGTGCGAGAGCTTCCTCACCTCGTCGGCGACGACCGCGAAACCGCGTCCGGCCTCGCCGGCGCGGGCGGCCTCGATGGCCGCATTGAGCGCGAGCAGGTTGGTCTGGCCGGCAATGTGCCGGATCAGATCGACCAGGGTTTGCAGCGAGCGGGCTTCCTTGACCGCTTCGACACTGTGTTTCTCGTCCGCGGCGGTCTCTTCGACGCGCTGGGCGATGAAGGCTTCGAGCTTGCCGATCAGTTGGCGATTGCCGGCGATCTGCTCTTCGGATTCGTGCGCCATGGCCTGCGATTCCGCGGCGGCGGCGGCCACGAACTGGTTCAGGTCGGTGACTACCTCGTCGATCGTCTGCAGTCGTGAAGTCACCTCGTAGGCGGCCTGTTCGGTCTGCTCGACGACGCTCTGCAATTGCCCGACGAGGACCTGGTTGAAGCGCGGGATTTCCCGCAGCTCGGGCAGCGCGACGCGCTGGCAGACCTGCTGCGACGGGCAGCGCTGGCGTTCGTCCTGGAGACTTTCGTCGATGCCCAGGTGGGCGTCGTGGTACAAGAGCCGCGAGAGCGCCTGCTGGAGGCCCAGGAACAGCAGCAGACCGAGCAGGGTCATCAGGGTGTCGCGGCTGCGATCGCCGAGAGCGAAGGTCTGGCTCAGGAAATCGACGTACCAACCATGCAGGAGCAGGACGACGATGAGCAGCACGACGGTCGCGGCCAGTCCGGTGAGCAGCGAACGCCGGCGATACTGGTCTTGGGGTTTGCCGAGGGAAGGGGTCATCGTCTCGGCCTAGCGGATGACCAGCTTGATGGTATTGAGCAGGTCGTCGGCGGTCGCCGGTTTGACGATCCAGCCCGAAGCGCCGGCGGCCTTGGCTTCCGCCTTGCGGCTTTGCTGCGATTCGGTGGTCAGGAAGAGAATCGGCAGGAACTTGTAGGCGGGCAGCGTGCGCACCTGCTTGATCAGCTCGATGCCGTTCATGCCGGGCATGTTGAGATCGGTGATCAGGAGGTCGACCTTGACTCCGGCCTTGAACTTTTTCAGGGCCTCGTCGGCATTCGACGCCTTCTCGACGGCAAAGCCGGCCTTGCCGAGGATGCTCGATACGCTGAGCAGGATGGTTGCCGAATCATCGACCAGAAAAATGGTTTTTGCCATGGGGAAGCTTTCTCCTGTGTGGAATGGACTCGCCGCGGGCAGGCCACTGCCGGGACGACAAAGCGCTTGGTCTATGAGCTGCAGCGTCGCCAGCGTCGGTACCTCCCAACACTTTCATGCACACCCGAGCTCAAGCGAGGGATTGTACTGACAATTCCCGGAGTGAGCACAATTTGCCAGCCAATGACGGGGTTTTATGGTTCAATACTTGATGGTAATGACCATTTCAGATGGCTGGCGGTCAATGCCTCAAGATTCATTTCCGGAGATCGCAATGCGAATCCTTGTCCTCCTTTTGCGCCTCGTCGTGCTGGCCAGCGGCCTGAGCGTGTCTGCTCAGGGAAGCACCGCAGACCTTGCCACGAGCCGGCTCGATCGAGTCCGGGAGGCCAGGGTGCTGCGTGTCTGCATCTGGCCCGACTACTACAGCATCACCTACCGCAACCCGAAGACGCAGTTGCTGTCCGGGATCGATATCGATCTGGCCGGCGAACTCGGCAAGGACCTCGGTGTGGCGGTGCAGTTCGTCGATAGTTCCTTCGCCAGACTCATCGATGATGTGACTCAGGATCGCTGCGATCTGGCCATGTTTGCGGTCGGCATCACGCCCGCGCGTGCGGAAAAGCTGCGTTTCACACGCCCCTATCTGGCCAGCGACATTTATGCGATCACCACCAAAACCAATCGCCGGATCAAGGACTGGGATCAGATCGACCGCACCGGCTCGGTGGTGGCCGTCGCCCGAGGGACGCTGCATGAGTCGATCATGAAGGGCAAACTCAAGGCGGCGCAACTGCTGGTTCTCGATACGCCATTTGCGCGCGAGCAGGAAGTCCAGTCGGGTCGCGCCGACGTTTTTCTGACCGACTACCCCTATAGCCAGCGTTTTCTGGCGAGCGCCGACTGGGCGCGCCTGGTCTCGCCCCCCGGCGCCTACCACATCACCCCCTACGCTTATGCCATGCAGCCCGGTGACGATGCCTGGGCGGCACGCATCGAGCGCTTCGTCAGCGACATCAAGAACGATGGGCGGCTGCTGGCAGCCGCGCGGCGGCATAAACTCGAGACCATCGTCTCCCCATGACGCGCCGCGCCTGGCGGCAGTTACGTACGACGTTTCTGCTTTTCCTGGGTGTATTCGTCGGCGGCATGGTCGCCATGAGCGCCTACACCCTGTGGCGACTGCGTGGCGAGGCGGTGGCCAACGGTCTGGGCATCGCAGCGATGCATTCGCGAGGTTTCGAGGACTTCCTGACGCAAAGCCTGCACGTCACCGAACTCGTCGCGGCCAACTCCCTGGCGCAGGTGTCGCTTGTGCGCGATGCGCGCGAGATCGAGCGGACTTTCGTGGCGGCCCTGCAGCATGTGCCATTCCTGCGCTCGATGTCCCTGCTGGACGACGCGGGGCGGATTGTCGCCAGTTCCAATCCGGCCAACCTCGGCGTGACGGTGGCGACACAAAATTATCTGCCGGCAGACGCTGGCCGGCTGCAGATCCTGCGCATCGGCGAGCCCTGGGCAGGACGTGATTTCGCCAGTGGCCAGCCATCGACGGCGGGAACGCCCGTCGATGCCGACTCGCTCGGCTTCATCCCGGTGACACGCAGCATCGGGCTTGGCAAGGGGCGCGTAACCTTGCTCTTTGCGCTGAATCCGGACTATTTCATCAACCATATTGCCCAGAAGATCGCTGCCGAGGAAGGATCGGTCAGCGTGCTGCGCTACGACGGCACGCTGCTGATGGATAGCGACCCCGGCGGGCGACCCGGATCGTTGCAGGACCACTTCGTGAGTGAACTGCGCCTGGCCGAGGTCGAGTTTGGCCAGTTCGAACAGGGCAGCGGCGAGGATCGCCCGCGGCTGATCGCCTTTCGAGCGTCGCGCCTGTATCCCTTCCTCGTCGTCACGGCGCTCGATCGTCGGCCCGCCCTGCAGCAATGGCGGACCGAGACCAGGACCGTGCTTGGCGTCATGGTTCCCGCTCTGCTGGCGATCACGCTGCTGGCGACCGGCCTCTACCGCCGGCAGATGCAGTTGGCCGAGCAACGCGCAGAATCGGAGCGCCTGCAGCAGATCAACGCGGCCAGCGTGTTCACCAACGCCCGCGAGGGCATCATGATCACCTCCCCCGACGGCACGATCCTCGACGTCAATGAGGCCTTTTCCCGGATGAGTGGTTTCAGTCGCGAGGAATCGCTGGGGCAGAACCCGCGCTTTCTCCGCTCCGGTGTTCAGGCAAAGGAGTTTTACACCGCCATGTGGGGCGATCTGATCGGCCAGGGCCACTGGAGCGGTGAAGTCTGGAATCGCGGCAAGAGCGGCGAGATGTTTGCGGCGATACTGACGATCAGTGCGGTGCGCGATGATCAGGGCAGAACCCGGCAGTACGTGGCCCTGTTCTCCGACATCACCCTGCTCAAAGCAAACGAAGAGAAGCTCAAGCGGACGGCTCACTACGACGCGCTGACCGGTTTGCCCAATCGCGTGCTGCTGGCCGACCGCCTGCATCAGGGCATGATGCAGACGCAGCGGCGCGGGCAGCGCCTGACCGTCGCCTTTCTCGATCTCGATGGCTTCAAGGCGGTCAACGACCAGCACGGTCACGAAGCCGGCGACCAACTGCTGATGACGGTGGCGGGTCGAATGAAGCAGGCCTTGCGCGAAGGCGACACGCTGGCGCGTCTGGGGGGCGACGAGTTTGTCGCGGTATTGCTCGATCTCTCGGATATCCCCTCGTGTGCGCCGATCGTGGACCGCCTGATTGCGGCCAGCGCCCAGCCGGTGCCGTACGGCGAGCAGATACTGCAGGTGTCGACCAGCGTCGGCGTGACCTTCTACCCGCAGGCCGAGGAGGTCGATGCCGATCAACTGCTGCGCCAGGCCGACCAGGCCATGTACCAGGCCAAGCTCGCCGGCAAGAACCGCTACTGTGTCTTCGATGCCGAGCTGGATCGCAGCGTCCGCAGCCACAACGAACGCCTGGAAGATATCCGCCGTGCCCTGTTGGCCGATGAATTCGTTCTCCACTATCAGCCCAGGGTGAACCTGCGCAGCGGCGCGGTGATCGGTGTCGAGGCCCTGATTCGCTGGCAGCATCCGGAAAAAGGACTGCTGCTGCCAGCCGCTTTCCTGCCGCTGATCGAGAATCACCCGCTGGCGGTCGATCTCGGGGAATGGGTGATCGCGCGTGCCCTGGCGCAGATCGCAGAATGGCGCGGTGGCGGACTGGAGATGGCGGTGAGCGTCAATATTGGCGCACGGCAGTTGCAACAGGCCGGTTTCGTCGAACGACTGCGTACTCTGCTGGCCGGACAGCCGGAGGTGGGACCGGGTAGGCTTGATCTCGAATTGCGGGAAACGCGTGCGCTGAAAGACCTCGCCAGTGTCTGTGCGATCATCACCGCGTGCCGGAAAATCGGCGTGTCATTTGCCCTCGACGATTTTGCCTGTGGCCATTCCTCGCTGACTTACCTGAAGAGCCTGCCGGTTTCCCGGATCAACATCGACCGCAGTTTCGTCTGCGACCTGCTCGAAGGTGGGGAGAATCGAGCCGTCCTTGAGGGGGTGATCGGGCTCGCCAAGGCTTTTCACCGCCAGATCGTCGCCGAAGGCGTGGAGAGCATCGAACAGGGTCAGATGCTGCTCCAGCTCGGCTGCGAAAGTGCCCAGGGTGACGGCATCGCCCGGCCGATGCCGGCGGCCGACATCGTCGCCTGGGTGGCTGCCTGGCAGAGTTCGCCAGGTGCGCTCAGAGGCGCAGCGCTGCCGTCAGTGAGCGTACCTCATCTGCCGATTCGCGCATGATTTCGAGCAGCGTTTCCTCGCCGATCAGCATGTCGATCGATGCCGCCGTGCCTTCCCTGGGAACGTCGTCGAGGTCGCGTAGCGGGCTTTCGACGGGGGCCAGTTCGTCGGCCAGCAGCAACGTATCGCCAAGAGTTTTCGGCGGCATCGCCAGAAAACCCCGCCAGCAGACTTCGATCGCATCGACCACCGTTTGCGGTACCTCCAGCACCTGCAGCAAGGCGCGACCGACCTCGGCTTCGCCGGTTTCGCTCCACGCCGAGAAATCCTCGTCGAGCAGGCCGGGAAATTCGGCGGCACGCGAAATCAGGTAGAAGCCACTGATCTCATGGACGATGCCGGCGAACATCGCCGTTTCCGGGTCGAGGTGGGTGACCTTGCGGGCGATGACCTGCGCCAGTGCCGCGACATGCGCGGTGTGCTCCCAGAGTCGCGCCGCCATGGCACGATCCTGTGCCGACAAGGGGGAAGCCAGCGCGCGCGTGACGACCGCCGCTGCGAGCGAGCGCAGATAGCGAAAACCCAGCCGCAGAACGGCCGTGCGCACGTCGGTGATCGGGCGACCCGAGGGATTGAAGGCGCTCGAGTTGGCCAGCGCCACGACCTTTGCCGACAGCAGGGGTTCAGCCTTGATCAGGCGCATGGCCTGGTCGATGTGGCAATCCGGATCGTTGAGCGCATGCTGCAGTTTGAGCGCGACCAGCGCATTGGTCGAGAAGTTGACTGCGCCATGCTCCAGTTCTGCGGCGATCTTTTTCAGGATGTCGTATCGTTGCATGGCCGTATTCAAACCTCGCGTTAATGTGAAAGTCGCGTCAGCGACTCACAAATCTCCCCTCCCCACTTGCGGGGGGAGGGGTCGGGGGGAGAGGGAAACGGTCATGACTTTCATCATCGGGGGTGCCTGGAATAGTCATGACCGTTGGTTGAAGGTCTCGATCAGCGCCGCAGGGATCTGCTGGAGTGGCAGCACCCGATCGGCGGCGCCGAGCCTGATCGCCTCCCTGGGCATGCCGAAAACCACACAGGAGGCTTCATCCTGGGCGATCGTCGCGGCGCCGGCATCGTTCATCTCCTTGAGGCCGCGGGCGCCGTCGTCGCCCATGCCGGTCATGATCACGCCGGCTGCGTTGCCGCCGGCAAACCGGGCTACCGAGCGGAACAGCACATCGACCGAGGGTTTGTGGCGATTGACCAGGGGGCCGTCGAGCACCTCGATGTAATACTGCGCGCCGCTGCGCTTCAACAGCATGTGCCTGCCGCCGGGAGCGATCAGCGCGAGCCCCGGCAGCACGCGATCGTTGTTCCGGCCCTCGCGGACTTCGATCGTACACAGCGAGTTGAGGCGTTCGGCGAACATCGCCGTGAACTGCTCGGGCATGTGCTGGACGATGACGATTCCCGCGATCGTCAGCGGCAGGCGGGTCAGTACGGCTTCGAGTGCTTGCGTTCCGCCGGTCGAGGTGCCGATGGCGATCACCTTGTCGGTCGTCCTTTGCACCGCCGCGTTACCGGCGGGGAGGATGGCGTCCGCGCTGTTGCGCGTCATTCTCTGCAGCGTCGGCAGCCGCGCGCTCGCCGCCGGATGGGTGGTGGGGAGCGGCTGTCCCGGCAAGGCGACCCGGGTTCGGGCGGCCGCGCGGATGGCGGCGATGATGTCGTTCGTGGCGTCTTCGAGGAAGCCCTTGAGCCCGAATTTGGGCCTGCTGATGATGCTCACGGCACCCGCAGCAAGCGCCTGCATGAGCGTGTCGCTGCCGGTCGCGGTGGGCGATGAACAGATGATCACCGGCGTCGGTCGTTCAGCCATCAGCTTGCGCAGGAAAGAGAGGCCGTGCATGCGCGTCATTTCGATA
Source organism: Candidatus Accumulibacter contiguus (assembly GCF_012940005.1). Taxonomy (GTDB): domain Bacteria; phylum Pseudomonadota; class Gammaproteobacteria; order Burkholderiales; family Rhodocyclaceae; genus Accumulibacter; species Accumulibacter contiguus. Next base: position 17,709 of record NZ_SPMX01000088.1, read on the forward strand.
TCGAGAATGATCACGTCCGGCCAGTTCCTGCGCATCTTGTCCATGGCGAAGAGCGGATCGGCCGCCGTACTCATGACCTCGATGCCGGGCTCACGGGCCAGCGCCTGCGCAACGACCTGACGGACCAGCGCCGAGTCGTCGACGATCATGACCTGGATTTTCCCTTCATTCATGAATTTCCCCTTTCCCTGGTGGGGGATGGGTCGGAAGAGAGCTGGAATGGCCGGCAGCGATCGCGTTGAAAGTCTCGGCGCAGACCAGGAAGCAATCGACGACCAGCGGGTCGAAGTGCTTGCCGCGCCCCTGTGCGATGATCTCCACCGCTTTGCCGTGAGGCAGGGCGGGCTTGTACACCCGCTTGCTGATCAGGGCATCATAGACATCGGCGATCGCCATCAGGCGTGCGGCGAAGGGAATGTCCTCGCCGCGGAGGCCCTGCGGATAGCCTGTACCGTTCCAGCGCTCGTGATGCGAATAAATGATTTCGCTGGCGATCCGCAGGAACGGGTGCAGGGTGTCGACCCCGAGTTCGGCCGCGTGCAGGGCATCGCGGCCGATCGTCGTATGTCGCTTCATGATCTCGAACTCCTCGGCATCGAGTGGTCCTGGCTTGAGCAGGATCTGGTCAGGAATTCCCACTTTGCCGATGTCGTGCAAGGGGGCGCATTTCCAGAGCAGCCCCCATTCTTCGAGTGGCATGCGATCCCGCTGTGCGGGTTGTTGCAGGAGGTTTTCGACGAGTGCCCGGACATAGGCGCGCGTGCGACGAATATGATCGCCGGTCTCGTTGTCACGGGTTTCGGCGATCGCTCCGAGGGCCACGATCGTCAGTTCCTGACTGCGCTGCAGGTCCAGCGTTCGCGCTTCGAGCGCCTGCGTACGTTCGCTCACCAGCGATTCGAGATGGAGATTGCGGTCCGCCAGATAAATCTGTGCCTGGCGCAGGCGTAGTTGCGTGCGTACGCGTGCCAGCAGAATCGGTGGTGCCACCGGCTTGGGCACATAATCGACGGCGCCGAGTTCGAGACCGCGGATGATGTTGGCAATATCCGTATGGCTGGAAAGAAAGATCACCGGGATCTCGGCGGTGCGGGTATCCCGCTTGAGCGCCGAGCAGACCTGGTAGCCGTTCATGTCCGGCAATTCGAGGTCGAGCAGTACCAGGTCGGGTGCCGGCGACATTTGCGCCAGCTCGATGCCCTTGCCGCCACGCGTCGCGATGCGCGTGCGAAAGTGCGGGAGCAGGCATTCGTTGATGACTTCGAGGGTTGCCGGGTCGTCATCGATCAGGAGAATGGTGGTCATGAGGTTCCATCCGGGTTGCTGGCTGTTTCATGATCCGGAAACAGCCGTCTTGCGGCGTCGAAATCGAAATTGCGCACGCGTGCCAGGGTCGCGCGCAGCGTTGCTGACCAGGCTGTCTCGCCGAGTTCCGCGAGACAGTCATGGATGGCGCGCTCGCTGTCGCCGTCGGCGGTCTCGAGCAGGCGCAGCAGTGCCAGGATACTTGCCGGAGGGGGTCCGGCGGGCGGCGGCGCGGCGAGATCTGCCAGCGGCGTCCCGTCGGCAGCATCGCTTCCGAGTGCCTGCCTGATCTGTTCGCTCGCCTCGTCGACGGCCGCTGCCAGGTGGATGATCGCCGCGTCGGCGGCTTCGCCGCGGCTCGCTGCCGCCTCGACCTGCAGGGCAAAAGCCTGTGCACTGGTGATCCCGAGCATGCCGACGCGGCCGGCGAGGGCATGTGCGAGCTGGCAAGCCTGTTCCCGCTGGCCAGTCGCCATCGCCTGTTCGATCTTTCTGACCTCGGAACCACCCTGGTCGGCCAGGTCGCGCAGCCAGTGCCGGTAGCGTGCGGCATTGCCGGCGAAGCGGGCCAGGCCGGCGGCGCTGTCGATCGCACCGAGAGCAGGCCAGGCGGGCATTCCCTGGCTGCCGGTCGCTGGCGGCAAGGCGTCCATCGCTGTGGCGGCTTGCCGCTGCTTGTGGACGGGAATCCATTTCGCCAGTGTGCGGTAGAAGGTCGGGTGATCGAAGGGTTTGCCGATGAAGTCGCTCATGCCGGCCGCGCGCTGGAGGCCCTTTTCATGTTCCATGATGTGCGCGGTCATGGCGATGATCGGCAGCGCCTCGAAACCGGCGCGGCTACGCAGTTCGCGGGTCGCACTGTAGCCGTCCATGACCGGCATCTGGATGTCCATCAGCACCAGATCGAAAGCGCTCGCGTCACTCATCCGGAGGCGATCGACCGCTTCCTGGCCGTTGCTGGCCATCACCGGCGTGATGCCGACCGCGCCGAGCAGGGCTTCGACGATCTCGCGGTTGAGCGGATGATCATCGACGACCAGTACCCGCGCGCCGTGATACGCTTCCGGCAGTGGCTGCAGCGCCGTCGATGCAAGGGCCGTGCCGGACCTTGCCGATTCCCCCAGTGCCAGCCAGAGCGTGACGCGAAAGGTGCTGCCGGCACCGGGCCGGCTGCTGGCGCAGATGTCGCCATCCATCCTCTCGGCGAGCCGCTTGCAGATGGCGAGTCCCAGGCCGCTGCCGCCGAACTTGCGCGTCATGCTGGCATCGGCCTGCCCAAAAGGCTGGAACAATTGCGCGATTTCCGGCTCGCTGAGGCCGAGACCGGTATCCTCGACATCGATGGCCAGGCGCACTCGCGTCGCTTCGCTGTGCAGGACGCTGATCCGCAGCTCGATGTGGCCGCTGCTGGTGAACTTGATGGCGTTGCCGAGCAGGTTGAGCAGGATCTGTTCGATTCGCAGCGGGTCGCCGATCAGCGTATCGGGAACTTCCGCGTCGATACGTTCGACGAGTGTCAGCCCCTTCTCTGCCGCCTGGTGCATCAGCACCGACTTGCTGCGCTCGAACATGCCGCGCAGGCTGAACGTGGTGTTCTCGAACTCCAGCCGGCCAGCGACGATCTTGGTCAGGTCGAGCAGATCGTTGATCAGGTGCGCCAGTGACTTGCCGGCACTGCCGATCTTGTCGAGGTAGTCCTGTTGCCGGGGATCACGGCTGAGTTGCCGGGCGAGCCCGGCCAGACCGATGACGGCGTTCAGCGGCGTGCGCAGTTCATGGCTGACATTGGCCAGGAAAGCGTCCTTGGCGCGGTCGGCCTGGGTCGCCGCGGCCAGCGCCGCGCGCAGGTCGGCGGTGCGCTTCTCGACCAGTCCTTCGAGCTGCAACTGCTGGTCGATCAGTTCGCGCGTGCGTGTGGCGACTTCGCTGGCGAGGGTGGCATGCCAGGTCTCGAAGCGTGCGGCCATGCTGTTGAAGGCCGCAGCCAGGGTCGTCACCTCATCACCGTGGTGCGGCTTCGCCAGCTTCACGCGGGCGTTCAGTTCGCCCTCGGCGAGACGCTGCGCGACGTTCGCCAGTTCCCGGATCGGACGCGTCACATGCCGCGCCGCCAGAGCCACGACGATCAGGCTGCAGACGGTGAACAGCAGGCCGAAGAGCAGCAGTTGCCCGGCGCGCTGCTCGAGTTCGTGCAGGATCTCGTCGCGCTCGCGGCGAAGCACCAGACTCCATCCTTCGTTGGCAGCGATGCGCACAAAGCGATACGTGGCAAGGGTCAATCGTCCGTTCGCCGCGTTCTCGACGAAACTGCCATCCATTTCCTGGGAAGCGGGCGGTGGCGGCATCTCGCCCGCCCCGGCAAGCAGACGGAAGGTCGCGAGCCGCCGCCGCTGCTGATCGAAGAGTGAAACCGAACCGGAATCTCCCAGCGAGCGCAGTTCAACGCGATCGAAATGGCCAAGCAGTTCCTGAATCGACACGCTGGCCACCAGAACCCCGAGCAATTTGCCGGTCGAGGTCGCCGCAGCGTTTCGCTCGATGACCTGGCGGGCGATGATCAGGCTGGGTTCCCCTGCGACTGTCGGGCCGGTGGTTTCGATCTGTTCGACGACACCCGGCGTCGACAGGCGCCCGAGCAGACCGGCGTCGGCGAGGGGGCGTCCGGCCATGCTGGCGTCGCTGGCGGCCAGCACGCGCCCGTCGCCGGTCGACACCAGCGCCAGGTATTCGAAAACATCCGGGTAGGCGCCCATCACCGACTGGAAGTGGCGACTGGCAGCGGCAGACGCCGCTTGCGTCAGCGGCGTGGCCAGAGCCTGCACGAGGACAGGGCTTTCGGAGAGCAGGCGGAGATTGCCGCGGCGTTCCCGCAGGGCGCTTTCGATCTGCGTGCTGCGGCTGTCGGCACTCAGTTCGAGGGCCTGCCTGGCATCGGCCAGGTGGATCTGCTTGGCACCCGGCAAGTCGAAGAACGGCAATCCGTACAGCCAGGCGGTGAGCAGGGTGGTGATCGCCAGCACCAGCAGTGTGCCGAACAGGCCGGCGACGCGCAAGACGATGCCGGTGCCCGGCGATCTCCGGTTCACGGCGATATTCACTGTTCTTCGAGCCGACGATTGAGGATTCGATCGCGCTGCAGCAGCGCACCGATGTCGACCGAAGCGGCGTCCCGAGGCAGTGCGTAGCGCGCGAAATACTCCTCGCCGGCCGCGACGAGGCCGGTGCAGCAGAGCAGGAGCCGTCCGCTCCAGCAGCGCAGCATCGTCATCCGGCCTCCTCGCTGCCGGCGAGGAGTTGCCGCGCGGCCTCGAAATCGAATTTCTGCACCTGTGCCCGCGCCGCCTGCAGCAGCGGTTCCCAGTCGCTGTCCGGCAGCTCTCCAAGACAGCTTTCGATCGCCGTGGCACTGCCGCCATCCGCGTCCTGCAGCAGGCGCAGCAGGGCCGTGACCGAGGCGGGCATCGGCCCGGCAGGTCTGGCTCCCGGCGGTGGGCCGGCCGCTCGGTTCGTCGCCTGCCGGGGGGGCGATGGGACGAGCGCCGCCTGGATGCCGGCGCACATCGCCTCGATCGACTGCGCCAGTTGCCAGCGCAGTGCATGGCCTGCCGGACTGTTCGCCTTGCCGGTCCGCAGTGCCTGCTCGAGCGCCGCGGCCAGCGCTTGCAGTTCGCGCATGCCGAGCGTACCGACGCGGCCCTTGAAGGCGTGCACCGCCTGTCTCGCCGACTCGCTCGCGCCACCGGCCAGCAGGGTATCGATGGTCGCGGTGAAGCCGGCCGATTCGCCGACGAATTCCCGCAGCCAGTGACGGTAACGCGCGCGGTTGCCGGCAAATCGCTGCAGTGCTGCGGCCGTGTCGAGGCCGCTGATCGCCGCCAGCTCGTTCCCGCCGGCGTCGGCAGCAAAGGCTGCAGGTGGCGCTGCTGCTGCCGGTGCGTCACCCTGCACCGGCAGCCAGCGCGCCAGCAGCGCGAAGAAAGCCGGCAGCGAAAACGGTTTGCCGAGGTGATCGTTCATGCCTTCGGCCAGGTACACCTCTTTTTCGTGCACCATCGTGTGGGCCGTCATGGCGACGATCGGCAGCGTGGCGAAACCCGGTAGCGCACGGATTCGGCGGGTGGCTGCAAGGCCGTCGAGAACCGGCATCTGGATGTCCATCAATATCAGGTCGAAAGCCTGTGCGCCGGCCTCGCGGAGAATGTCCACCGCCTGCTGGCCGTTCTCGGCAAAACGCGGCGCGATGCCGACGCTTCCCAGCAGTTCGAAGACGAGATCGCGATTGAGCGGCTGATCGTCGACCACCAGCACGCGTGCTGCGGGGTAATGCGTCGGCAGATTCTCGGCAGCGGCCGGGTCGTCGCCGCTCGGGCACTCGCTGGCCGTTGCCACTCCCAGGCGCAGGTGGACGCGAAAGCGTGTGCCTTCGCCCAGCCGGCTGCTGACCTCGATCGAACCCTGCATGCCTTCGGCGAGTTGCTTGCAGATCGCCAGGCCCAGGCCGGTGCCGCCGTGCTTGCGGGTAATCGACGGGTCGGCCTGGACGAACGGTTGGTAGATACGGGCGATCTCGCTCTCGCTCATGCCGATTCCCGAATCCTCGACCTCGATCAGCAGCCCGGCCTGCTGATCGTCGATGTCCTCGATGGCGATGCGCACCACGACCCAGCCGGTTTCGGTGAACTTGAGCGAATTGTTGAGCAGATTGAGCAGGATCTGTTCGATACGCAGCGGGTCGCCGAGCAGCAGTTCGGGGAGTCGTTCATCGATCCGGCTTTCGAGACGCAATCCCTTTTCGATGGCATGGTGCCCAATCACCGACAGCGCGCGCGCGACGGTCTTCTGCAGGCTGAACGGTGTGCATTCCAGGCTCATCTCGCCGGCAGCGATCTTGGTCAGATCGAGCAGGTCGTTGATGATCGCCAGCAGCGTCTGGCCAGCGTCGCTGACCTTTTCCAGGTATTCGCGCTGGCGAGGGTCGCTGCTGTGGTTCAGCGCCAGCGCCGAGAGCCCGATGACGGCGTTGAGCGGCGTTCGCAGTTCGTGGCTGACGTTGGCGAGGAAGGCATCCTTGACCCGGTCGGCGACTTTCGCTGCTTCCAGCGCCGCCTGCAAGGCGCGGTTTTGCTGGTAGAGGCGGAGGAACACCCGCGTCTTGGCGAGCAGCAACTGGTCGTTGATCGGCTTTGCCAGATAATCGGTGGCGCCCGTCCGGTAGCCATGGATGCGATCCTCGGGGCTGTTGTGGGCGGCGGTGATGAAGATCACCGGCGTGTCGGCGGTCTGCGGATTGGCGGACAGGCGTTCGCAGACCTCGAAGCCGTCCATCTCGGGCATCTGCACGTCGAGGAGGATCAGCGCGAATTCCTCTTCGAGGGTGATCGCCAGCGCGTCGAAACCGTTGCCGGCCTCGACGATCGTCGCCTCGACACCCCGGAGGGCGGCGCGGATCGCCAGGCGGTTGGCGGCCAGATCATCGACGACGAGGATCTTCGGAACGCCGCTCATTTCGCTCTCGCCATGGTTTTTCGGAAAATCCGCAGCTCGGCCTGCAACGGCGCCCAGGTGTCGTCCCGGCCGAGGATCGATTCGGCGCTGCCGAGGACCAGGAAGCCGCCGCGCTGCAGGCTGCGTTCGAAGAGGTCGAGCGCCCGCGCCTGCAGCGCTGCACCGAAGTAGATCAGGACGTTGCGGCAGATCAGCAACTGCGTTTCCAGGAAGGCATCATCGGTGACCAGATTGTGTTCGACGAATTCCATCGCTTGCAGGGACTCTGCACGAATGGCCATTGTCTCATTACCGGCATGGTCATTGCCGACGAAATAATCGTCGAAGCAGGCGCTGCCGCCAGCGGCGAGATAGTTGGCCCGCCACTGCGCGAACTGGTCTGCCGGCCAGCGGCCGCGGCGCGCGACCCTGAGCAGGTCGGCGTTGATGTCGGTGGTGATCATCCGCGCCTTGTACGCCAGACCACATTCGTGCAGCAGGATGGCGAGCGAATAGCTCTCCTGGCCGTAGCCGCAGCCGACCTGCCAGACGTTGATGCGCGGAAAGCTGTCCAGCTCCGGCATCACCTGTTCGCGGAGATACTTCCACACCGGCGGGTCGCGGAAGAACTCCGACACCGGCACCGACAGCATGTTGATCGCCATCTGTGCCACCTGTTCGTCGCGCAGCAAGGCCGGCAGCAATTCGACCAGGCTGCCGGCCTGGTAGATTTCGACCAATTGCCTGAGCCGGCGGAGCAATGAGGCGCGACCGTAACCGCTGAAGTCGTAGCCGTAGCGCTCGCGCAGCAGCAAGAGCAGCAGATCGGCCTCGATGGCCTCGAGTGGGCGCGCGGATTTGCGTTTCAGAGCCATTTTTCGAGCAACTGCAGCAGACGGTCGATATCGACCGGTTTGGCGAGGTAATCGCTGGCGCCGGCGGCGAGGCAGAGCTCGACGTCGCCGGGCATCGCCTTGGCGGTGACGGCAATGATCGGGATCTGGCCGGTGCTGCCGCAGCGCATTCGCCGGATCAGTTCGTAGCCATCCATTCCGGGCATCATGATGTCGGTCAGGACCGCAGCGAACTGGTCGGTAGCCAGCATTTCCAGCGCCTGTGCGCCGCTGCCGGCGACGCTGACGGCAAAGCCGCGAGCGCGCAGCGCTTTCGACAGAGCCGACTGGTTGCGAACGTCGTCATCGACGATCAGCAGCGCGTCGTGCCGCACCCTCGCCGCCGCCGGTGCGGCGACGGGTTCCCGCGTCTGCCGGGCGACCGCGAGCAGGACTTCCTCGCGCAGGCGCGCGCTCGCCTGGCCGTTGAGTCGTCCCTTGGAGATCACCGCGTCGGCGTGCGCATGCAGGCGCAGCAGCTCGGCGTCGTCGAGTTCGCGCGCCGAGTAGACCACCACCGGCGGTGGCTGCGGCGTTGCGGCAGCGACTTGTTCGAGCCATTCAAAGCCGTTCATGTCGGGCAGCATCAGGTCGAGAATGACGGCATCGAAACGCGTAGCGGCGATTGCCGCCAGACCTTCACTGCCGTTGTGCGCCCGGCTGAGCTCGATGTTCGTGTCCTTGAACAGGACGCGCACCGCCAGACTGCTCGCCTGGTCGTCTTCGATCAGCAGCACCTGCGGCTGGCCGGCGGGCAGGGCGGCCGGCGCCGCCACCGGCGAGTGCTCGAGCATGTCGCGGATCGCCGCCAGCACCGCGTCGCGGGTGATCGGCTTGCGGATGTAGCCGGCAGCGCCGAGTGCCGCCGCCTCGCCGGTGTCGGCCGTGCCGGAGATGATGTACACGGGAATGCCGGCGCTGGCCGGGTCGGACTTCATCCGGCGCAGGACTTCGAGCCCAGGGATGCCGGGCAGACCGAGGTCGAGCAGAACGCCGGCCGGGTTTTCGGCAGCGATCAGTTCGAGCGCCTTTTCCCCGCTATTCACCGCCAGCACGGCGTAGCCCAGCGTCTCGATCAGGCGGGTGACGATCGGCACCAGCCGGCCATCGTCTTCGACGACCAGGATCAGCGTGTCGCGGCTGGCTGTGGGCGCTCGCGCGGCCACAGCCAGTGCTGCAGGCACCGGTGTACTGCTGTCGCCGACGATCTCCGGCAGGTGCACCGAAAAGCGGCTGCCGCTGCCGGGCGTGCTCTCGATGTCGATGCGGCCGCCCAGCAGTTCGACGAGCTGGCGGCTGATCGCCAGGCCCAGGCCGGAGCCGCCGTACTTGCGTGCGCTGCCGCCATCGACCTGCTGGAAGGCGTTGAAGATGCGTTCGATCTGGTCGGCCGCGATGCCGATGCCGCTGTCGATGATGTCGAAACGCAGTCCCCTGTCCTCGGCGCACAGCACGAGCTGCACCGACCCCTGGTCGGTGAACTTGACGGCGTTCGACAAGAGGTTGGTCAGGACCTGGGTCAGCAAGCGGCGGTCGCTGTGGATGACCGGCGCCGCTGCGGCTTCGACCTCGATCGCGAAAGCGATCGACTTCTTCGCGGCGAGCGGCTCGAACAGGCGGCGCAGGTACAGGAGGATCTCGGAGACCGGGAAGTCCTCGATCAGCATCTCGACCTTGCCGGCCTCGATCCTCGACAGGTCGAGGATGTCGTTGATCAGCGACAGGAGCTGGCTGCCGCTCTCATGGATGACGCTCGCCGACTCGACTTCGTCGTCATCGAGGTGGCCGGTCGAGTTCTCGGCGAGATGCCTGGCCAGGATCAGAATGCTGTTCAGCGGTGTGCGCAGTTCATGCGACATATTGGCCAGGAACTGCGATTTGTAACGATTGGCCTGCGCGAGTTCGCGCGCCCGCGTCTCGGCCTCGCTGCGGCCGAGTTCGAGCTGCCGTCGCTGCGTTTCCAGACTGCGGTTCTTCTCTGCCAGTTCCTCCTGCTGCACCCGCAGTTCCTCCTGGGTGCCGCGCAGGGTCCTGTTCTGTGCCTTGAGTTCGTCGGACTGGGCACGCATTTCGTCGCTCAGCGCCAGCATTTCGCTGTTCTTGTCGGCCAGTTCGGCCTTCTGCAGGCCCAGGACCTCGGTCTGCCGGCGACTTTCATCGAGCAGCGCGAGATTGCGCTCGGCGGCTTCGATGTTCGCCAGGTGCAGTCCGAGCGGGCCCACCAGGGCCGCGAGCAAGGCATGCTCGTCGGGCGACAGCCGGCGCGTCGCCGCCAGTTCGACGACCGCCAGCGTCTCGTTCTGATGCGTGATCGGGTAGAGCACGAGTTCCTCGGGGGGAAACTCGGCCAGTCCGGTGGCGATCAGCATCAGACCGCCGCCCACCGGCGCCAGGATCACTGCCTGGCCATCGCGAGCGCACTGGCCGACCAGCGATTCACCTGGCGCGAAGCGGTCCTGCAACTGGCTTCGCCGAGCCAGTCCCTGGGCGCCGGCACGCCGGTAGTGGCCGTCGGCGTCGCGCAGAAAGAGCGTCGCGACGGGCACCTTGAGCTGCCGTCGCAGATGGCCGAGGAGGGTGTCGGCAACGTCGGCCAGTCTTTCTTCCTGGCTGACCGCGGTGGTCAGCGCGGCAACGTTCTCGTGGATCCAGCGAGCACGCGCAACCGCTTCGGACATCTCGCGGAAACTTTCCGCCGCCTTGGCCATGTCGCCGATCTCGTCCTGGCGGTCGAGACCGGGAATCGCCGTTTTTTCGCCATTGGCCAGGCGCACCAGCGCGGTCTGCAGCGCCAGTACCGGCTGGAACAATCGCCGGCCGCCGACGATCGCGACGGCGGTCGCTGCCCCGGCAATCAGCAGGCCGCTGCCGAGCATCAGCCATTGCAGCGAATACAGGCGGGACAGCGCCTCGTCACGGCTGATCTTGGCGATCACGCCCCAGCGCGGCTGGTCGCCGAGGGCGCCGGCAAAAGGCCGCAACTGCCGGTAGGCGATGAACGAGGGCTGCTCACGATAATCGACGAGCTGATCGCTGCCGTCGTTGCCGGCAAGCACGCGGCGGACGGCTTCGGTCTGCAGTTGCCGCTTGAGGACCGACGATTCCTGGTCGAAAAAAGTGTTGGTGAGCATCCAGCCGCCGCTGCCGACGACAAAGGTTTCACCGCTCTGGCCGAGTCCGGCCTTGAAGTGCATGCGCCGGTCGAGCGGTTCGAAAGCGATCTGCACCACCAGTGCCCCCAGTGGCTGACCGGTGTCGGGTTCGAGGATCGGGATGGCGAGGAACATCGCCGGCCGGTTGCCCGCAGCCGCGTAGTGTTCGGCGTCGGCAAAGGCCGGGACGCCGCTCACCGCCTGGCGCAGGGCAATCGCCGCCACGCGCGCCAGGCCGCTGTCCTTCCACGGCCCGGTGAACAGGTTGGTCGCGAAATCGTGATCCTTGAGCAGGGAATAGACGACATTGCCCTGCGGGTCGACCAGCAGCATGTCTTGCCAGCCGTAAGAGGCATGGCGCCTGCGGAAGAACACATCATGCTCGCCGTGCGCCTGTTGGTAGCCGCGGCGGCAGGCATTGTTGGCGGTGTGCTGCGCGTCGCGGTCGTACAACGGCTGGAGCTGGCTGTCGGCGCGGGCACCGCAGGCCGCGAAAGCGGCGGCAAACTGCTGCATGGCGGCGATCACGGCAGGGGCGTTGCCCATGCTGACGATGTCGTCGCGCATCCGTTCGAGGTGATTGTGAATGTCTTCGCGGCGCGCCTCGGCGACCGCTGCCAGCGCGCGTTCGGCAGCGTCCTGCAGGGCACTGCTGGCGACCAGGGTGACGATCGCCAGCAACAGCGAAACGGCAGTGACTGCCGGTAGCACCGTCTGGAGGAGCAGTTTTGAACCCAGTTTCATGTCGGAGTCCATATTACTTCGGCAATGAGCTGCCTCGCCGCTTCAAAATCGAAACCTTCCGCTTTCGCCAGCGCTGCCTGCAACGGCGCTTGCCAGTCACGGTTCGGCAGTTCTGCCAGGCAGGCGGCAATGGCCGCGGCGCTGCCACCGTCCGCGGCCTCCAACAGGGGCAGCAGGGCCGCGATCGCTGGCGGCAGCGGCCCTTCGGGGCGCGCTGCTGCGACCGTCGTGGCCTGCCTGTCGGGGCCGAGCGCTGCCTGCAGGCGGACGCGCATGCATTCGATCGACTGTACCAGTTGTTGGCGGATTGCGCTGCCCGAATTGCTGTCCAAATTGCTTTCCGTTTCGCTATCGGACTCGCCGGCCCGGAGAAACTGATCGAGTGTCGCCGCCAGATCGTGGAGTTCGGTCATGCCGAGCGTACCGGTGCGGCCCTTGAAGGCGTGCACCACCTGCCTTGCCGCTGCGTACTCCCGACTGCACAGCAGCGCGTCGAGCTTGCCGATGAAATCCGCCGAATCCCCGATGAATTCTCGCAGCCAATACCGGTAACGTGCGTCATTGCCGGCAAAGCGCTGCCGTGCTGCGCTGGCGTCCAGACCGTCGATCGCCGGCAGCTCGCCGTCGTCGTTACTCGTGGCGGTGGCCACGGGCGCTGTCGGCACCGGCGGGGCGTCGGCGCGGTGTGCCAGCCACCTGGCCAGCAGCGCAAAGAAACTGGGCAAGGCGAACGGTTTGCCGAGATGGTCATTCATCCCTTCGTCCAGGTACATCTGCTTTTCGTGTTCCATGGTGTGCGCCGTCATGGCGGCGATCGGCAGCGTCGCAAAGCCCGGCAGCGTACGGACCCGGCGCGTTGCCGTGAGGCCGTCGATGACCGGCATCTGGATGTCCATCAAAACCAGGTCGAAGGCCCCAGGGCCAGACTCGCTGAGGATACCGATCGCCTCCAGGCCGTTCTCGGCGAAGCGCGGGACGATGCCGACGCTGGCCAGCAAATCGGAGACGATCTCGCGGTTGATTGGTTGATCGTCGACCACCAGGACGCGCGCGTCATGGTAATGCGTTGGCAGGGGTTCGCCGTCCGGCGCTTCTTGGCGGTCGCGAAGGTCGCCCTCGGTCGCCAGGGCCAGTGTCAGGTGGACGCGAAACTGTGTGCCGTCCCCCGGCCGACTGCTGACCTCGATCGATCCGTGCATGCCTTCGACGAGTTGCTTGCAGATTGCCAGGCCCAGGCCGCTGCCACCGAATTTGCGCGTGATCGACGGGTCGGCCTGAACGAAAGGCCGGTAGATATGGGCGATCTCGTTTTCACTCATGCCGATTCCCGAATCCTCGACCTCGAGCAGCAGGTTGGCGCGCTGCGCGTCGAGGTGCTCGACGATGATGCGCAAGAGGATGCCGCCGGCCTCGGTGAATTTGATCGAGTTGTTGAGCAGGTTGAGGAGAATCTGTTCGATGCGCAGCGAATCGCCGACGAGCCCCTCGGGAAGCCGCTCGTCGATTTGCGCTTCGAGCCGCAGCCCTTTTCCGGCGGCACGGTGGCCGATTACCGACAAAACGCGCGCGGCGGTCTGACGCAAGCTGAACGGCTGCGCTTCGAACCTCATCTCACCGCTCGCGATCCGGGTCAGATCGAGCAGGTCGTTGATGATCGCCAGCAACGTCTGGCCGGCGTCGCCGACCTTTTCCAGATACTGGCGCTGGCGAGCGTTGGTGCTGCCCTGCAGCGCCAGTGCCGAGAGCCCGATGACAGCGTTGAGCGGCGTCCGCAATTCGTGGCTGACGTTGGCCAGGAAGGCATCCTTGACCTGGTCGGCGATCTTTGCCGCTGCCAGCGCGCTGGTCAGCTCGGCCGTGCGGCGTTTGACGAGATCTTCGAGGTGTTCCTGATGCTCTTCGAGCTGCTGCTTGATCAGTCGTTGTTCGGTGACGTCCTGCTTGACCCCGAGAAAGTGGGTGATCGTCCCGTGCTCGTCGACGATCGGCGAGAACAAGGCTTCTTCCCAGAACAGTTCGCCGTTCTTGCGCCGGTTGAGGAGCGTGCCGCGCCACTCGCCGCCCGCGAGCAGCGTGTCCCACATTTCCTGGTAGGTTTGCAGCGAGGTCTGGCCGGATTGCAGCAGGCGCGGGTTCTGGCCGATGGCCTCGTGCCGGGGATAACCGGTGACCTGGGCGAAACGCGGATTGACATATTCGATCAGACCCTCGCGACTGGTAATGACGATCGATACCGGGCTCTGCTCGACCGCCTGCAGCAACTTGTGAGCTTCCTCCTCGGCGGCCCGACGTTCGGAAATGTCGGCGAAGATCCAGATGCTTCCCTCGTGGGGATATGCGGGGTCGATTGCCCGGCCGTTCAGCACGCCCCAGAAAGTCTGGCCGTCCTTGCGTTGCAGCAGCATTTCCTCGCAATGATTCCTGCCGGCGGCGCAGTTGGCGTAGGCGCGCTGGCCGACGGCCTCGAAGATGGCGCACGAGGCATACAGGCACTCGGTCGACTGCCCGGTCAACTCGCCGGCGCCATAGCCAAAGATTTCCTCGAAGCGGCGATTGCACGAAAGCACCCGCCGGTGCTTCAGGTAGGTGATGCCGACCAGAGCGTTTTGCAGGATCGTCTCGTGTTCGACGAGCAACTGCCGGGTCTGCTCGCTCTGCTCGTGCTCGCGGCTGACGTTGAACATCAGCCCGCGCAATATCGTCGGCTGACCGTTCTCGGCGATGACCCGAACCCGGTCGTGTAGCCAGAGAGTGCGTCCGTCGGCGGCGACGAAACGATATTCCAGATCGTAAGGCAGCCCTTGCTCGCTGCAACTCGCGCGCTGGGCGCTTGCCCAGGCCCGGTCGTCGGGGTGCAGATGCGCCACCCAGAAGTCGGCCTGTGCCCAGTCGGCGACCGGGAAACCCAGCAGGCGTTCGGCCTGGGTACTGACGAAGGTGAATTGCAGGGTCTTGGCATCGGCCTCCCAGACGATGCCGTCGATCGACTGCACGAGTTCCTCGTGCCGCCTGCTCAGGCGCTGCATGCCTTGGCTCATGCGGGAGGCAAAGGCCCTGGCGAGCAGGAACAGTCCGGCCATGGTCAGCAGTACCGCGATGCCGGTGACCCAGGCGTGTTGCTGCTGGCGGAGCAGCAGCGGCGTGATGTCGAAGCGCACGCTGATGCCGCCACGCACGTCGCCGACCCGGTAGTCCATGTCCTGATGGCAGCGTAGGCAGGCGGTCTCGACCAGCAGTGGCGCCATGTAGCGGAATTCGCTCCGGTCACCGCTGGTGATCGCCGCGAAACGTTCCTTCTCGCCGGCCGCGAAACCTGCGAGTGCTGCGCGTTCCCAGTCGTCGGCGGCGTTGTCGGGGTTCTTCAGTTGCAGGCTGGTGATGTGAAAACGGTAGTCGCCATCGCGCGCCGCCAGTTCCGAGATCTCGCGCGTCATCAGCGCCGGATTGCGCAGGGTGTAGGTCTTGCCGTTGGTCGCCGTGATGTCGGGATCCTGCAGGTAGGGATTGCTTTCGATACCGGCGCGTTTTTCCACGTAGACACCGCCGTGCCCGGCGTTCCAGCGCCGGGTCAGGACGATGTCGCGGAAATGCGCGCGTGCGCGCGTGAGCACGAACTCTTCGACAATCGACCCTTGATTTGCCCGATCAAGGAAAACCACAGTCATGCCGGCGACGATCAGCAGTAAGCCGATCTGCAGCAGAAAGCGATACTGCAACCATTTCCTGGCCACTGTCGTGGTCATTGCCGCGCGCTCGCACGCGGGTCGTCCGCCGACAACTGCTGTTTTTTCAAAGCGGCTGCGAACGCCGGCGCGCCAGCGCTGCGGCCAGTTGGCGGTCCGATGTTTCGACGTGATCGATCAGCCAGCGTTTGATGAAACCGGCAATCGCCGCGACGCTGACGATGCCCTCGTTCATTTCTTCGATCTGGGCGCGGACCTCGTCGAACAGGTGTACATGTTCCTTCTGATGCCGGGCCGTGAATTCGTAGTGGAGGTCCAGCATCAGATGCTCTTCGCGGGCGAAGTGATCCCTGGTCAGGGTTTCCAGTGCGGCCAGCACGGCCCGAGTGGCGACCCTGTCCGAGCGCCTGCTCGCTTCCTGCAGGCGATTGAGCAGGCCGACCATGGCGCGATGATCGTCGTCGATCTCGGTATGCCCGATTTCCAGTGCTGTGCTCCATTCAAGTGCTTCCATGGTGTGATCTGTCCAATGGGTTTGCGGATAAATGCCTGCTTGCCTGGTCTGCAACCGGCTGCTGCGGCCGTGCCGGCGGAACTTTCCCAGCATTTCGTGCAATTCGTTGAGCAATAATATGAAAATTACAGTTGAAGGCATCTGGATGGAAAACGTCCTGGAAAAGTTCAAGTTGCAGATCTGATCGTTAACCAGGGCGTGCCATCCATTCGCGGAGGATCCCTCCGGGCGCACGAATTCTCGACAGATTCGGGAAAATGTTCGGCTGCCAGCGGGTGGCTGAAGAAATATCCCTGGTAGTAGTCGCAGCCGTGTTCTTCGAGAAAAGCGAGCTGCTCTGCCGTCTCGACGCCTTCGGCGACCACCGAGAGGGACAGTGAATGCGCCATGGCGATGATCGTTGCGGCGATCTCGGCGTCGCTGCTGTCGGTGGTGACGTCACGGATGAAACTCCGGTCGATCTTCAGCTTGTCGATCGTGAAGCGCTTGAGGTAGCTGAGCGAGGAATAGCCGGTGCCGAAATCGTCGATCGACAGGCGAACGCCGAGCGCACGAATCCGATTGAGGATGGCGACGGCCCGCTCGCCACGCTCGATGAGAATGCCCTCGGTGATCTCCAGTTCGAGGAAGCGGGCGTCCAGACCACTGTCCGCCAGGGTCTGGCGAAGCAGTTCCGGTACGTCCTGCAAAAAGAACTGTCGCGGCGAAAGGTTGACGGCGATGGTCCGCAGCGCTCGCCCGGCATCGAGCCAGGCCCGCATCTGCCGGCACGCCGTCGCCAGCACCCAGGCGCCGAGTGGTGCAATCAGTCCGCTATCCTCGGCGACCGGAATGAAGTGGATCGGTGCGATCATTCCCTGCTCGGGATCGCACCAGCGCAGCAGCGCTTCCGCGCCGATCACCGCGCCACTGCTGGCCTCGATCAGCGGCTGGTAATGCAGGAGCAGATGGCCGAGGTTCATTGCCCGGCGCAGGCGCGATTCCAGGCGCATGCGTTCGAGTGCGTGTGTGGTCAGGGCTTCGGTGTAGAAGCAGAAGGTCTTGCGTCCCTGCATCTTGGCCAGATTGACGGCGGTGTCGGCGTTGCGCAGCAGCAGCGCCGGATCGCTGCCGTCGTCGGGCGCGATGCTGATGCCGGCGCTGGCGCTGAGGTAGATCTCGTCGCTGCCTCCAATCCGGAAGGGGGCTTCGAGTGCCTGGAGCAGGTCGCGGGCGACGACGGCGGCATCGGTCGCAACCTCGATCTCCTCCATCAGGATCGCGAATTCGTCGCCGTGCACCCGCACCAGCGTGTCTTCGTCGCGCAGCCGTGACTTGAAACGTTCCGTGACCGCGACCAGCAGCCGATCGCCGAACTCGTGCCCGAGCGAGTCGTTGATGTTCTTGAAGAGGTCGAGGTCGATGATCAGGAGCGCCATTTTGTGATGGTGACGCTGCGCCCTTTCGAGGGCGTGTTCGAAGCGGATGTTCAGCAGGCTGCGGTTGGGCAGTTGCGTCAAGGTGTCGTGGTAGGCAATATATTCGGCGTGTGCCTCGGCGTTGCGCAGGCGGCTGATGTCGGTGAATACCCCGATGTAGCGTTCGATCTGCCCGTACTCGTCGTGCACCGCGGTGATCGTCAGCCATTGCGGGTAGGTTTCACCGGTCTTGCGGCGGTTGCAGAGTTCTCCCTGCCAGAAGCCGGTGCTGGTCAGTTCGCTCCAGACCGTGTCGTAGAACACCGCGTCATGGTGGCCCGACTTGAGGATGCTGGCATTCTGGCCGACGGCTTCCTCGCTGCTGTAACCGGTGATTTCCGTAAAGGCGTGATTGACGGCGACGATGCGGGCGCTGGCGTCGGTGATCGCCACGCCGTCACGCGTCAGTTCGAACACCTTCGCCGCCTGCCGCAGTGATTCCTCGCTGCGCCAGATCGCGGTGATGTCATCGACGATCACCGCGAACAGACCGATTTCCGGACAGTAGGCGGTGACCCGGTAATGGCGGTCGAGGTCGACGCTGAAATCGTCGAACTGCTGACAGTCGCCAGTCAGCGCGACCGAACCGTAGCGCTCGATCCACAGCGGTTCGAGCTGCGGCAGCACTTCGCGAACCCGCCGGCCGACGAGCCTGCTCCTGGCGATGCCGGTAATCGCCTCGAAGGCCGGGTTGACGTCGATGAAGCGATAATCGCAGGGCTGGCCTTCGCCATCGAGAAGGATCTCGTGCAGCGCGAAGCCCGAGGGCATGGCATCGAAAAGGCTGCGCAGGCGTCGCTCGTCGATTCTCGGGAGGGATGCCTCGCGGGGAGCACTGCTATGGTGGACTGATGGCATGCTTTTTTCCAGTGGAGATCAAGCGGCCGCTACGCCTTCGCTGCCGGTTCAGAAACGCTCGAAGCCGTGGCCAGACGTCGCCAGCACGGGTATCCGTGCCGGTGCGCGGTGGGCAGGGGCGCTCCGTCTCGCCGTTGCCGCGCTGCGGCTGCTACCGGCCAGGCGGAAGAAGGTCATCAGTTCCTGCAGTTGCTCGGCCTGGCTGCCCATTTCCTCGGCGGTGGCGGCGAGTTCCTCGGACGCCGAGGCATTCTGCTGCGTCGCCTGGTTGAGCTGCCCCATCGCGCCGTTGATCTGGCCGACCCCGGAATTCTGCTCCTGCGAAGCGGCCGTGATTTCCTGGACGAGGTCGGAGGTCTTCTTGATCGAGGGCAGCATTTCGGTGAGCAGCGAACCGGCGCGTTCGGCGAGTTTGACCGAGTCCTTGGCGACATTGCCGATTTCCTGCGCGGCGACCTGGCTGCGTTCGGCGAGCTTCCTCACTTCGGCGGCGACGACCGCGAAACCCTTGCCGTGTTCGCCGGCGCGGGCGGCTTCGATGGCCGCGTTCAAGGCCAGCAGATTGGTCTGGTAGGCGATGTCGTCGATGATGCCGATTTTTTCGGCAATGCTCTTCATCGCCTCGACCGTCTTGGCGACGGCGTTGCCGCCTTCCACCGCCTGCCGGGCAGCGCTTGAGGCCATGCCGTCGGTGACCTTGGCGTTCTCGGTGTTCTGCAGGATCGAGGCGCTCATCTGCTCCATGCTCGAGGTCGTCTCTTCGACCGAAGCGGCCTGCTCGGACGACGACTGCGACAGTGACTGCGCGGTCGCCGAAATCTGGCCGGAGGCGTTCGAGAGATTGTCGGCCGCGGTACTTACCTCGCCGATGGTCTCGACGAGCTTGGCGACGGTCTGGTTGATGGCATTCTTCAACTCGTCGAAATCGCCCCGGTAGCTGCTGGTGATGGTCTGCGTCAGGTCGCCGCGGGCCATCGCGCCCATGATCCGGCGCACCTCGTTGATCGGCCCGACGACGTTGTCGAGCGTTTCGTTGACACCGGCGACAATGCGCTGGAAGTCGCCTCGGTGTTTGGTGGTGTCCGCCCGCGTGCCAAGCTTGCCTTCGACAGCGGCCTTGGAAAGCCTGTTGACGTCCGCCACGAGAGCCCTGATGTTGCTACGCACCTGCTCGATGGTGTTGTTGATGAACGCCTTTTTGCCGGGAAACTGCTCAAGGGGCGCATCCATGTTGCCCTCGCCGAATTCCTTGATGCAGGCCATGGCCTTTTTCTTGACCGCGATGTGGCCGAACACCATGTTGTTCACGCCCCTGGCCATTACCTGGAAGTCGTTCCTGAACTTGCCTTCGTCGATCTTGACGTCGATGTCGCCGGCGTCGTGTTCCTTCGACATGTGGTTCATCTCCGCGATCAGCAGCTTGAGGTTAGACCGTACGGCTTCGATGGTGTCGTTGATGAACTTCTTCTTGCCGGGGAACTGTTCGAGGGGTGCGTCGAAGTTCCCTTCGCCGAATTCCTTGATGCAGGCCATCGCCTTTTTTCTTGACCGCGATGTGGCCGAACACCATGTTGTTCACGCCCCTGGCCATCACCTGGAAGTCGTTCGTGAACTTGCCTTCGTCGATCTTGATGTCGATGTCGCCGGCATCGTGCTCGCGCGACATGCGGTTCATCTCGTCGATCAGGAGCTTGACGTTGGCCTGCAGGGCCTGGATCGCCTTGGTGAGAACCCCGACTTCGTCCTTGCTGTCGATGTCGAGCTTGAAGTTGAAGTCGCCCTCGGCCATCCTGCCGGTGGCGGCGACGAGCTTGCCGGTCGGGCCGGTGATCGAGCGGGTGATCAGGAAGGCGAGGAGTGCGACGATCAGCAGCGCGGCGATCGCCAGGCCGATGATCAGCGTGCGCGTCGAACTGGCCAGCACCTCGGCGTCGGCGCCGACCTTCTCGGCGAGTTCGGTCTGATAGTCGACGAAAGCGACAATGGGCCCTGCAAAGGCGCCGTAGGTCGGCCGATAGGTTTCCTGAAAATACTGGACGGCATTGTCCCACTGCTTGTCCTGGATCATCGATTCGAGCTTGATCGATGCGGCGACGAAAGGCTTGCGTGCTTCCCTCATGGTTTCCAGCGCGGACTTGCCTTTGTCGCCGTAGCGGAACTTGTCGAGCGATTCAAATATCGCGGTCACCTTCTTGCGCTTCTCGAGTATCTTTTCCATTTCGATGCGTGTGCTTCCCTCGTTCCTGAGGACCAGCATGTTGCGGTGAAAGCGGGCGACATCATTGACTTCGTCGCCGAGGTCGTTGGCGAGCTTGGTCTTGACGTTCTTGTCCTTGACCAGGTCGCTGATGTCGTTCTGCAGTTCGCCGACGCGGGCGATGCCGATGACGGAGACCAGGATCAGCATGAGCAGGGCGATGGCGAAGCCGATACCGAGGCGGGTAGAGATCTTGATATGGGAAAGCATGGGTGACCTCATGGCGGGTGAAGCGAATGGCTTTGGATCGTGCGCGGAGCGGGACGAAGGTGGTCTGAGTCGCCGCTCGGCCTGTTTGAGACGGTTTACTGATCAGAACATGGCTTTTTCATGCGTGTCTCCCGTGCAGGTTCAAGTATTGGCCGCTTGCCCATCGCCGCGTTCCCGCTCCGCTGCAAGGGAGCTCAGTCGGTTCATCATCGGGCCAGCCGAGTTCGATGCGCCGAGTACGCCCTCCGCCGTGCCGTTGGTAACGCTGGCCAGCATGGCGATCTCATCGACCGAGAGCACCCTGGAAATGTTGAGCAGGATGACGAACTTGCCGGCGACCTTGCCCATGCCGTGAATGAAGTCGGCGCGGATGCGGGCGCCGAAGGCGGGCGGTGGTTCGATCTCGCTGGCCGGGATTTCCAGCACCTCCGAAACCGCATCGACCATGATGCCGATGTCGTGCCGGAGATCGTTCTCGGTGACCTCGACGATGACGATGCAGGTCCGTTTTCCGACGGGACTCTGGGCGTGGCCGAAGCGTGCCGAGAGGTCGATCACCGGGACGACGGCGCCGCGCAGGTTGATGACGCCGCGGATGAAGGCCGGCATCATCGGAATCTCGGTGAGATTGCCGTACTCGATGATTTCCTTGACGTTGAGGATGCCGACGGCGAACATCTCGCCGCCGAGCAGGAAGGTGAGGTATTGCTGTGGGCCTTCGGCGGCCGCCTGCTGCGCCTGTAGTGCGTTTGCGGTACGCCTGGCGACGGCGCTGCCGGCACTGCCGGCTGGCCGGGATTGAGCGATCTGGGTCATGGCTGGTTCCTGTTCAGAAGCGTTCGAAGTCACGTTCTGCGCTGGCCAGCGCGCTGCTCCGTCCCGATCCCTTGGTACGCGGCGCGGCGGCTGCCGGTCGGCGAGCGGCGGGGTTTCTCTTCGTCGGTGCGGCACTGTGAGCGCGGTTGGCAAGCTCGAAGAAGGTCATCAGTTCCTGCAGTTGCTCGGCCTGGCTGCCCATTTCCTCGGCGGTGGCGGCGAGTTCCTCGGACGCCGAGGCATTCTGCTGCGTCGCCTGGTTGAGCTGCCCCATCGCGCCGTTGATCTGGCCGACCCCGGAATTCTGCTCCTGCGAAGCGGCCGTGATTTCCTGGACGAGGTCGGAGGTCTTCTTGATCGAGGGCACCATTTCGGTGAGCAGCACGCCCGCGCGTTCGGCGAGTTTC
The DNA here is from genome assembly GCF_012940005.1 of Candidatus Accumulibacter contiguus. GTDB lineage: Bacteria > Pseudomonadota > Gammaproteobacteria > Burkholderiales > Rhodocyclaceae > Accumulibacter > Accumulibacter contiguus. The sequence continues at coordinate 39,489 of NZ_SPMX01000088.1, forward strand.
ACCGAGTCCTTGGCGACATTGCCGATTTCCTGCGCGGCGACCTGGCTGCGTTCGGCGAGCTTCCTCACTTCGGCGGCGACGACCGCGAAACCCTTGCCGTGTTCGCCGGCGCGGGCGGCTTCGATGGCCGCGTTCAAGGCCAGCAGATTGGTCTGGTAGGCGATGTCGTCGATGATGCCGATTTTTTCGGCAATGCTCTTCATCGCCTCGACCGTCTTGGCGACGGCGTTGCCGCCTTCCACCGCCTGCCGGGCAGCGCTTGAGGCCATGCCGTCGGTGACCTTGGCGTTCTCGGTGTTCTGCAGGATCGAGGCGCTCATCTGCTCCATGCTCGAGGTCGTCTCTTCGACCGAAGCGGCCTGCTCGGACGACGACTGCGACG
>NZ_SPMX01000089.1 GCF_012940005.1 Candidatus Accumulibacter contiguus
CCAACCATGAACCGCGAGGGGTGCATCTGCTCCTGACAACCAACGCACCGCTTGCAAATAGGCCGGCGAACGGGTGGTCGCTCATGCGCGCGGCTTCGGCAGGTGCTGGTGGATCCAGACGATGGCGTCGTCCACGAAGGTGAAGACGACCGGGATGACCAGCAGGCTGAGGAAGGTCGAGGTGATCAGGCCGCCGATGACGACGATGGCCATCGGCGCGCGGAAGCTCGGGTCGGTGCCGATCCCGATGGCGATCGGCAGCATGCCGGCACCCATCGCAATGGTGGTCATGACGATTGGCCGCGCCCGCTTGCGGCACGCGTCGAGCAGGGCGTTCCAGCGGTCGAGGCCGTGCTCGCGGCGGGCGAGGATGACGTAGTCGACGAGCAGGATCGAGTTCTTGGTGGCGATGCCCATCAGCATGATGAGGCCGATCATCGACGACATCGAGATCGCCTTGCCGGTCACGAACAGCGCGAGGAAGGCGCCGGGCACCGAGAGGACGAGGGCGGCGAGGATGGTCACCGGCTGCACGAAATCCTTGAACAGCAGGACCAGCACGATGTAGATGCAGAGCACGCCGGTCGCCATGGCCAGGCCGAAGCTCTGGAACAGCTCGGCCATCGACTCGGCGTCGCCGATGGTGGTCTGCAGCACGCCCGGCGGCAGGTTCTTCAGGCTGGGCAGGGCCATCGCCCGCTGCTCGATCTCGCCGAGCGGCTGGCCGTTCAGCTCGATCTCGAAATTGACGTTGCGCAGGCGGTCGTAGCGGTCGATCTCGGCCGGCCCGCCGGCGATGGCCAGCGTGGCGACGTTGCCGATGGCCACCGGCCCGTTCCTGCCGGGCACCGTCATGCGTTCGAGCAGGGCGAGGTCGCGGCGGGCGCCGGGCGGCAGCTTGACGACGATGGGCACCTGGCGCTGGGCGAGGTTGAGCTTGGCCAGGTCCTGGTCGTAGTCGCCGGCGGTGGCGATGCGCAGCGTGTCGGCGATCGCCTCGGAGGTGACGCCGAGGTCGGCCATGCGCGCGAAGTCGGGGCGGATGACCAGTTCGGGGCGGACCAGACTGGCCGTCGTCGTCACCGCGCCAATGCCGGGCAGGGTGCGCAGCGCGCGTTCGACGACGCGGGCGTGCTCGGTGAGCACTGGACCGTTCTCGCTGGCCAGCACGAGGATGTACTTCTCCCCACTCGAGCCGCCGAAGCCGACCTTGAGCTGGGCACCGGGGATGACGGCGAGCGCCTCGCGCAACTGGCGCTCGACGTCCTGCTTGGTGGTGCCCGAGCGCTCGCCGCGCGGGGTCAGGTTCAGCGTCAGCGTCGCCTTGCGCACCTCGGCGGCACCGCGCGGCATGAACGGGTCGCTGCCCGAAGCGCCGCCGCCGATGGCCGTGTAAACCATCTTCACCTGCGGGTTGGCATTGACGATGGCGCGCGCCCGCTCGGCCGCGGCAACCGTCTCGGCGAGTGTCGCGCCGGGCGGCAGGGTCACGTGCACCTGCGTCTGCGAGAGGTCGTCGGCCGGCAGAAAGCCGGTCGGCAGCAGCGGCACCAGCGCGAAGGAACCGAAGAAGAAGACGGCCGTGGCGGACAGCGTCGCCAGCCGGTGCCTGAGGCACCAAGCCGCCCAGCCCTCGTAGCGCACCAGCCAGGCGGGTGGTGGCTTATCGGCGACCGGCTCGAGCAGGTAGGCGGCCATCATCGGCGTCAGCAGGCGGGCGACGACCAGCGAGAAGAACACCGCGATTGCCGCGGTCCACCCGAACTGGACGAAGAATTTGCCGGCCACGCCGCTCATGAAGGCGGTCGGCAGGAAGACTGCGATCAGGGTGAAGGTGGTGGCGATGACCGCGAGGCCGATCTCGTCGGCCGCCTCCATCGCGGCCTGGAACGGCGTCTTGCCCATGCGCAGGTGGCGCAAGATGTTCTCGATCTCGACGATGGCGTCGTCGACCAGGATGCCGACCACCAGCGACAGCGACAGCGCCGTCACCACGTTGAAGGTGAAGCCCATCAGGTACATCACCGCGAAGGTCGGGATCGCCGACAGCGGCAGCGCCGTGGCCGATACGAGGGTCGCCCGCCAGTCGCGCAGGAAGAACCAGACGACGATGACGGCGAGGATGGCGCCCTCGATCAGCAGCACCATCGACCCCTCGTAGTTCTCGATCACCGGGTCGACGAAGTTGAAGGCCTCGGCAAGCGTGATGTCCGAGTGCTCGGCCTTCAGCTTTTCGAGCGCCCTGCGCACCCCCTCCGCCACCTCGACCTCGCCGGCGCCGCGGCTGCGCGTGATCTCGAAGCCGACCACCGGCCGGCCGTCGAGCAGCGCCGCCGCGCGCGGCTCGCCGACCGTGTCGGACACTGTCGCCACCTGGTCGAGGCGGATGCGGCGTCCGTCGGAAAGCACTATATCCAGCGCCGCCAGCTCCTCAGCCGATTGCACGGTGGCGATGGTGCGCACCGACTGCTCGATGCCGCCGATGTCGGCGCGCCCGCCCGAGGCTTCCTGCTGGATGCGGCGCAACTGGCGCGAGATGTCGGCGGCGGTGGCGTTGAGCGCCAGCAGGCGGGCCGGGTCGAGCTCGACGCGGACTTCGCGCGTCACACCACCGACGCGGGCGACCGCGCCGACCCCGCGCACGGCGAGCATGGCCTTGGCGACGATGTTGTCCACAAACCAGGAGAGCGCCTCGCCGTCCATGCGCTGCGAGGCCACCGTATAGGTCAGGATTGGTGCCCCGGCGACACTGATGCGGCCGATCACCGGGTCACGCAGGTCGCCGGGCAGGTCGGAGCGGATGCGCGAGACCGCATCGCGCACGTCGTCGACCGCTTCCTGCACCGGTTTCTCGAGGCGGAACTCGACGGTCACCGTCGCCGTGCCGTCCTGGACCTTGGTATAGATGTGCTTGATGCCCTGCACGGTGGCGACCGAGTTCTCGATCTTGCGTGCGACCTCGGTCTCCATCTGCGCCGGCGCGGCTCCAGGCAGGGTGGCAGTGACGGTCACCGTCGGCAGGTCGATGTCCATGAACTGCTGGATCTTCATCGCCCGGAAGGCGAGGATGCCGGCCAGCGTGAGCAGGATGAAGAGGAGGATCGCCGGAATCGGGTTCCGGATCGACCAGGCCGAAACGTTCATCTCGTGGCGGTCGCGACGACGCGCACCGGGTCGCCGTCGGCGAGGAAGCCGCCGCCGGTCGCCACCACACGTGCCTGCGGGTCGAGGCCGGAAACGATCTCGATGCGCTCGCCGAGGCGTCGCCCGGTCGCTACCTTGGCCTGGGCGACGCGCGCCTGTTCGCCGTCGCCCTCTAGGCGGAAGACATAGGCAAAGCCGTCGCGCAGGACGACCGCCGACTGCGGCAGGGTCAGGGCCGGAGCGCGGCCAAGCTCGAATTCGCCGCGCGCGAACATGCCGGCACGCACGGCTGCGGCCGACGCCGGAATATCGACGAAAACCAGTCCGTTGCGCGTCTGCGGGTCGACGCTCGGTGCGACGCGGCGCACGCTGCCGCGCACCGCCGCGCCATCCGGCCCGGTCAGCGTCGCCGCCCCGCCCTGCGCCACGCGGGCGAGGTCGGCGGCCGGCACTTCGGCGCGCCATTCCAGGCGCCCGCCGCGGATCAGGCGGAACAGTTCCAGCCCGGTTTGGGTCAGCGAGCCGACCGTCGCCTCGCGTGCCGAGATCACGCCGTCGTCAGGGGCCAGCACGCGCGTCTTGCCCAGCTTCAGCTCGGCCGCCTGCTGGCGGGCGCGGGCAGCGGCAAGCCGCGAACTGGCCGTGTGCTCGGCGGTCTGGTACTGCGTTTGCAACTGGGCGCTGTAGAAGCCCTTCGCGCGCAGTTCCCTCGCACGCACGGCGTTGGCCCTGGCCTCGGAAGCGCTCGCCGCCAGTTCGGCGACGGCGGCGCGCGCCTCGGCCACTTCGCTGGCCACCGTGTCGTCGGCAATGCGGGCGAGCACCTGGCCTTTCTTAACCACGTCGCCGACGTCAGCCTCGACGGCGGTGATGCGGTAGTTGGCGATCTCGGCACCGATCACCGCTTCCTGCCAGGCGACGACGTTGCCGTTGGCGGCCAGCGTGCGCGGCCAGTCTTCGTTCTGCGGGGCGACGGCAGTCACCGTCAGCGCCGGCTTGCCGGCCGGCGCTGCGGCCTTGGGCGCGGGTGCCTCGCCGCAGGCGGCGAGGGCGAGTGCGAGTGCGGGGAGGAGAGAGGCAGCTGACTTCAGCATCTTGATATTGTTGACCGAAGAGTCAGATCAGTGGCGAAGGTATGTGGGCTATTCGCACATGCGCCGGATTGCATTCTCCTCGATGGCCAGCTTGACCTGGAGGAGAACGGCGTCGACGTCGGCCAGCCCCTCGTCGAGCACGACTTGACCGGTCAGGGCCAGTTCCGGCGACAGCAGGCCGCTTTCGTAATGCGCCCAGATTTCCTTGCCGTACTGGCTATCCTTGAGGGTCGGCGCGAAGGCGCTGAAGTAGGTGCGCAGATTGAGCACGTCACGCTCGAACATTTCGGCGGCGTCGCTGTTGCCCGCCGCGTCGACGGCTTGCGGCAGGTCGATGATGACCGGCCCGCCTTCGCCGACGAGGATGTTGTATTCCGAGAGGTCGCCGTGGATGACGCCGGCGCACAGCATGCGCACCACCTGATTCATGAGCAGGGCGTGATACGCCAGCGCCAGTTCCTCGCTGAGTTCGACATCGTTCAGGCGTGGCGCCGCGTGGCCGTCGGCATCGAGAACCAGATCCATCAGCAACACGCCGGCGAAGCAGAGATGCGGCTGCGGCACCCGCACCCCGGCGGCGGCCAGCCGATACAGGGCATCAACCTCGGCACTCTGCCAGACCTCTTCCTGCATCCGGCGCCCATAGCGGCTGCCTTTCTCCATGGCGCGCGCCTGCCGGCTGTTCTTGACCTTGCGGCCTTCCTGGTAGGGAGCGTTCTTGCGGAAGCTGCGTTGATTGGCATCCTTGTACACCTTGGCGCAGCGAATCGCTTCGCCGCAGCGAACGACATAGACGGTGGCCTCCTTGCCGCTCATCAATTGGCCAATCACCTCATCGACGAGGCCTTCTTCGACAAGTGCGGTGAGTCTTTGCGGGGTTTTCATGGTGGCCTTGGGTCGGGTTGGGTTGGCTGGGTGCTTCGTCACGCGCCGCGAGGCGGTGGACAGCGTGTAGGTCGTCTAGCGTAGCGCAAGCCGCGGCTTGGCGCGCAAACTATCGCGATCGGAGGAGATCGACTTGCCCGACGGCGGCGGGCGATCGAGTTCATTCAGCAGAAGGCCGTGCTCATCGTCCGGGAGAATCTCGAAGGCACGCTGCTCGATTTCAGCCGGCTCACGCCGGAAATCTGGCGGAAATCCGGGAGCCGCTCCGCCAAGGGTTGCAGAGTATAGCCCTCGTTCGCCAGGAATGCGAAAAACTCGTCGTCCACATCCAGGACGAAGGGCGCAAAGGGCATGAATTAAGCCGAGTCGCTCGCCGGCAGCCAACAAGTCCTCGCCGGTGTAGGGTCACCCGTAGTAGAGGTGGGTGAGGCGATCGCGGGTCAAGCGCGGTAGGCCCTGGCTGGCGATCCAGTAATCGATGCAGGCACCGACCGGCAAACCCTCGTCTCCCCTCGCCAGGAAAATGAATATACTTCACGCAGTACATTTTTCGGTTTTTGAAGCTGGCGCTCCGCGTCAATGGGCGCAAGGTCTCGAACGGCTGGGCGAATCTCGGCCAGGAAACTCGGCGGCTGAACGACCGGTCGCCCTGAGCCCGTGCCCGGCGCGATGAATCGATGACTCGATGAATACGACGGAAATCTTCCTGATCGCCATGGCGATCATTTTCACGCTGCCCTGGCTGATCTGGCGGGTTGGCCGGACCGATTACCACGCGCCGCTGGTCGTCGTCCAGATCGTCACCGGCATCCTGCTCGGGCCGGGAGTCCTGGGCCGCTTCTGGCCCGACGCTTACGCCTTCGTCTTCAACCCGGCGGTGGTGCAGTCGCTGAACGGTATCGCCTGGTGGGCAGTGATGTTGTTCGTGATGATCGCCGGCGTCGAACTCGACCTCAGACAGGCCTGGGTGCATCGTCGCGAGAGCAGCATCACCGCCGGACTGGCGCTCGGCACGCCGCTCGCCTTCGGCTGCCTGACCGCCGGTCTGATGCTGCTGCACGATGGCTGGATCGGGCCGCGGGCGATGGCCTGGCAGTTCGTCGTCGGCATCGGCATGGCGTGCGCGGTGACGGCGCTGCCGATCCTGATCCTGCTGATGGAAAAGCTCGCCATCCTGCGCCAGCCAATCGGCCAGCGCATCCTGCGCTACGCCAGTCTCGACGACATCGCCATCTGGGGGGTACTGGCGCTGATCCTGATGGACTGGGTCCGGGTGGGCAGACAGCTCGGTTTCCTGGTCGCCTTCGCGCTGCTCGGCTACGCCTTCCGGGCGCTGATGCGGCGGCTGGCGGAACGCGACCGCTGGTATGTGGCGCTGATCTGGCTGACCGTCTGCGCCTTCGGCGCCGACTGGTCGGGACTGCACTTCATGCTCGGCGCCTTCCTGGCGGGAGCGATCATGGACACCGAGTGGTTCGATCAGGAGCGGATGGACCGGTTGCGCCAGCATGTGCTGCTGGTCGTCATGCCGGTCTTCTTCCTGAGCACCGGCCTGCGCACCAACTGGACGCTGGGCGGTGAAGCCGTGTTCGTCGCCGCCGGCATCCTGCTCGTCGCCTCGGTCGGCGGCAAACTGCTCGGAGCGCACATCGCTGGCCGCCTGCTCAACTGGGCGCCGGGCGAGGCGAGCATCATCGGCTGGCTGCTGCAGACCAAGGCACTGATCATGATCATCTTCGCCAACATCCTGCTCGACAAGCAGGTCATCAGCAGCGAAGCCTTCACCGCCCTGCTGCTGATGGCGGTCGCCAGCACCATGCTCACCGTACCCGTCGTGGCGCCGAAACTGCAGCGGCTGCGGGAGATCGTTTTGCGGAGTCATTCAGAAAGAACAAGCGCTACGTCTCCCGCACCCAAAAACATCCCTTGAAATGCTACCCTTGGCTTGATCTTGTCAGGCAGTGCTCATGCATACCGGAAAGTCAAATGGTTATGATCATCACGGGCACAAAAAAATCGGGCAATGCCAATTGACTCCTCACATCTCAGAATCAAGACATGAGCGCCACCGCTAATTTTCAACAACTTGCCAATTTCATCTGGTCTGTCGCCGATCTGCTGCGCGGTCCCTACCGCCCACCGCAATACGAGCGCGTGATGCTGCCGCTGACGGTGCTGCGCCGCTTCGACGCCGTACTGGCGCCCAGCAAGGCGGCCGTGCTCAAGCGCCATGCCGAACTGAGCAGCAAAGGCATCCCCAATATCGACGCCATCCTCAACAACCTGGCGAAGGATGAAGACGGCACCCCGCTGGGCTTCCACAACCACAGCCAGCTCGACTTCCCCAAGCTCAAGGGCGACCCGGACAACATCGGTCGCCATCTGGCTAATTACATCAACGGCTTTTCCGAGAACATCCGCAAGATCTTCGAACGCTTCGAGTTCGAAAAGGAAATCGAAAAGCTCGAAGAATCCAACCGTCTGTATCAAGTGGTCGCCCAGTTCGCCGAGATCGACCTGCATCCGCGCAAGGTCGACAACATCACCATGGGTCTGGTGTTCGAAGACCTGATCCGGCGCTTCAACGAAGCCGCCAACGAAACGGCCGGCGACCACTTCACCCCGCGTGAAGTGATCCAGCTCATGGTCAACCTGCTGCTGGAGCCCGACACCAGTGTGCTCACCCAGGCCGGCGTCATCGTCACCATCTGCGATCCGGCTTGCGGCACGGGCGGCATGCTGGCGGAGGCGCAGAACTGGATTCGCGCCCACAACGAACAGGCCACGGTCAAGGTCTTCGGGCAGGACTACAACCCGCGCTCCTATGCCGTGGCTGCCTCCGACCTCTTGATCAAGGGCCATAAAGACGGCCAGGTGGTGCTGGGCAACACCCTCACCGACGACCCGTTTCCGGAGCACCGCTTCGACTACCTGCTGGCCAACCCGCCCTTCGGTGTGGACTGGAAGGCGGAAAGGAAGGTCATCGACCGCTGGCCCAACTTCCGCGGCTACAGCGGCAAGCTGCCGCGCATCAACGACGGCGCCCTGCTGTTCCTGCTTTACATGATGAGCAAGTTCCAGGACTACAAATCCGGCGACCGCGACAAGCCCGGCTCGCGTGCTGCAATCGTCTTCAACGGCTCGCCCCTGTTTACCGGCAGCGCCGGCAGCGGCGAGAGCGAGATCCGCCGCTGGATCATTGAGCATGACCAGCTTGAAGCCATCGTCGCCCTGCCCGAGCAGATGTTCTACAACACGGGTATCGGCACCTTCATCTGGGTGGTCACCAACCGCAAGGCCGACCACCGCAAGGGCAGGATCCAGCTCATCGACGCCCGTGAGCGCTACACAGCAATGAAGCGCAGCCTGGGCGACAAGCGACGCTACCTCGACCAGGCCGCGCTCGACGCCGTTACCCGCGAACACGGCGCTTTTGCGAACAGCAAGACCAGCCGCATATTCGACAACACCGACTTCGGCTATCGCCGCATCAGCGTGCTGCGCCCGCTGCGCCTGCGCTTCCAGATCACCGACGAGGCCCGCGAGCGCTTCCTCAACACCTGCCCCGAGCTGTTCGACGCCCTGCAGGCCGTGCAGGACGCGCTCGGCAACGAACCGATGCTGGACTGGAACCAGGCCTGGGACGCTATTCAGCAGGTGTTCAAGACGCTGCCCGACGACGTCGAGGGTTGGGCAAAGGGCGCAAAGAGCACGGTGCAGAAGAAGATCTTCCGCGACTGCTTCACCACGGTGGACCCCGAAGCCGCGCCGGTGATCGCCAAGCACCACAAGATCGAGCCGCTGGACCGCGCCGCTCTGTTCCCCGGCCAGATCCTGCCCGCCGACATCACCAAGGATGAGATCTATACCCTGTTGGGCCTTCATAAGATTCCCTCTCCCCGCGCGCGAGGGGCTGGGGGTGACGGCGTTTACATCGAGTACGAACCCGACCCGGCGCTGAAGGATACCGAGAGCATCCCGCTGAAAGAGGACATCGTCAGCTATGTGCTGCGCGAGGTGCGCCCCTACGTGGCCGATGCCTGGATCGACCGCGAAACATTGGATGAGCAGGACGGCGGCATTGGCAAGGTGGGCTACGAAATCAACTTCAACCGCGTGTTCTTCCAGTACCAGCCGCCGCGCCCGTTGCACGAGATCGATGCCGAACTGGCTGCAGTGGAAAAGCGCATCCTCTGCCTGCTCAGCGAGGTAACGCAGTGACCGCGCAGGAACTGCTCGAACGTCTCAACCTGCTGGACGAAAACGAGCGCATCGAGGCCAAGCGCGCCGACGAGATCAGCAAATCGCTGCTTGAAATGATGAAGATCTGCTGCAGGCGCTCGGCTGCGTGCGGCTCAACGAGCACGGGAAATGGCAGCCCACCGTTGCCGGGCTGGTCCTGTTCGGCAAGCCGGTCGCCTTGCGCCGCATCTTCCCGATGACGCGGGTCGACTACATCCGCGTTCCCGGCCGCGAGTGGGTGCCCGACCCCGAGCGGCGCTTCGACAGCCTGGAACTGCGCGACCCCTTGTTCCGGCTCATCCGCCGCGTGCAGGCGGCCATCCTCGACGACCTGCCCAAGGCGTTCGGCCTCGCCGAAGGCGACCTGCAGCGCAAGGACAGCCCCATCGTGCCGCAACGCGTGATCCGCGAAGTCGGCGCCATCGACAACGCCAGCTGGCGCGACATCAACAAGGTGGACACCCTGACCGCCAGCCAGTCGCTGAAAAAGTTGCGCGACGCCGGTCTGCTCCGGCAAAAGGGTCGTGGCTCGGCCACCTGGTACCAGCCCACCGGCAAGATGCTGGGAGACGATGACGGCCTGTCCAGTAACCCCGACGGCTTATCTAGCAAGCTCGACGGCTTATCTAGTAACCCCGGCGCCTTATCTAGTAACCCCCAGGGCTTGTCCAGTAACCCCGACCCATTGGCCGACCCTGCGCGGCGTGCCTTGCTCAACGAGTTGCCTGGCGAATTGGCAGCCCAGGTGGGCGCCATCGGCCAGCGCCGCCCGCCCGAGGAAATGCGCGAGCTGGTCGTCGCACTCTGTCAGCACCGGGACTGCCATGCCGAAGAACTGGCCTTGCTGCTGGCCCGCAACGTCGAAACCGTCCGGCAGAATTATCTGCGCCCGTTGTTGCGTGCCGGTCGCATCTGCATGACCCGGCCCGACGTGCCCAATGACCCGGAACAGGCGTATCGCGTTGTGGAGGAGCGGCCATGATGCGATCGGACACTGCGGCAATGCCGCCGGTCAATCGGCGCGAGAGTGATGCCGAACGGGCCGGCGCAGAGGAGTTGTTTCGGGAGGTTACGGAGTGATGCCCACCATACCTGTCGGATCCGAAGCACGGCGACTTCGCTTCCTATTCGATACCAAGTCGGGCGCCACGCCTTCAAGTGGGGTGGAAGAGTACTGGGATGGAAATGTCAACTGGGTAACGCCGGAAGACCTCGGAAAACTCTCGGATCGCTATGTTCGCAATACTCGTCGGCAAATCAGCGAAGAGGGCTACAACAACTGTGGTGTCAGCCTCGCGCCGCCGGGCTCAATTGTCCTTTCAAAGCGCGCCCCGATTGGACAGACCGCGATCCTTGGTGCAGCATCTACCTGCAATCAGGGTTGCTTCCTGTTAGCCAAGAAAAATGGCGTAGATGAGCGCTTCTACTTCTACAGTCTGATTCACCTACGGCCCGCTCTGGAAGCATTGGGGCGCGGATCCACCTTTATGGAGCTTTCAGCCGACGATCTTCGTTCGATCTTGTTGCCCTTCCCGAATGAGGAGCGGCAGCGCCTGATCGCCAACTATCTCGACCACGAAACAGCCCGCATCGACCGGCTGATTGCCGAGAAGCAACGCATGCTGGCGCTGCTGGAAGAAAAACGCGCCGCCCTCATCAGCCGCGTCGTCACCCGTGGCCTCGACCCCAATGCCCTGCTCAAACCCTCCGGCCAGGAATGGCTGGGCGAGATTCCGGCGCATTGGGAGATTCTCCGTATCAAGTTCATTACTGCTGCGTTGGATCAAGGCACTTCACCGATCGCTGCCAACACGCCAGCGGGTGCAGGCGAGCTCGGTGTCTTGAAGTTAAGTGCAGTTTCGAAAGGTCGATTCAAGCGAGAAGAGAATAAGGCACTTCGTGAAGCGGGTGAGAATGAACAGGCTTTCGCACTCCGCAAAGGTGATGTACTCATAACTCGCGGCAATACGCCGGAACTCGTGGCTGATGTCGCATGTGTCCCAGGCGATGAGCCAAACCTGTTACTCCCTGACCTCATCTACAGGCTTCGTGTTCAAGAAGGGAGAATTATCCCCGAGTATCTGACCTATCTCCTAACTACAGCGGCCGCTCGCGTTCAGATTCGTCGTGACGCAAGAGGCTCGAGTGGTTCGATGGTCAAGGTTTCTCAAGTCCACGTCTTGGATTGGCTGACGCCATTGCCCCCGATCTCCGAGCAGACTGAGATAGTGGATTATCTTCAGCTCGCAGTAGAGCGGTTTCAGTCAATGATGCGGGAAGTCTCTTCTTCTTTGTCTCTGCTATCGGAACGCCGCGCCGCGCTAATCACCGCCACCGTCACTGGCCAAATCGACGTGGAAGGCACGAATATGAATGAGAGAGGGCACCATGGCACGCGCTGATCTGCTTATAGAAATAGTGAGGGCGGGTGCCGAAGGCGATCAGGAGCTCTTCCGCAAGGCCCTGGAAGCCCTAATCACGGAGGAGCGCTCGAAGCAGCACAACATCCTTGCCGACCGCCTTGCGGAGCACCTTGACCTCAACGGAAAGCCGGTTCGTCCCGCGCGCGCGACTGTTGCCGTTCCGAACGGCGAGACGAGGCTCTATCACGAGGTTCGGCCCCGGCGGGGGTTTGTCGACTTGTTGCTGCCAGCGCTCGTTCAACAGGCGTGCTTAGAGCTTGTGGAGGAGCACAATCGTGTGGACCTACTGCGAGCACACAACCTCGAACCGCGCAACCGCGTCCTCCTCGTGGGCCCTCCGGGCAACGGAAAGACGTCGCTTGCGGAGGCACTCGCGCAGGAGCTCGGTAGTCCGATGCTCGTGGTGCGTTACGAGAGCATCATTGGCAGCTACCTCGGCGAGACCGCAGTGCGGCTTGCGAAGCTCTTTGCTCAGGCGAGGACGCAGCGCTGTGTGCTCTTCTTCGATGAGTTCGACGTCATTGGCAAGGAGCGCGGAGATGTGCACGAGACCGGTGAGATCAAGCGCGTTGTCAGCTCGCTCCTACTCCAGATCGATCAACTCCCGTCGCATGTCGTTGTTGTTACAGCGACGAACCATAGCGAGCTCCTAGATCGCGCTGTGTGGCGCCGTTTTCAGCTCCGTCTCGACTTGCCTGCGCCGGGCAGGGGGCAGCGTGCGGCGTGGCTACAGATGTTCGAGAACCGAAGCGGACTTCCGCTCGGCTATTCGCATGATCATCTCGCCAGAAGACTCGATGGGCTGAGTTTCGCTGAGCTCGAGCAGTTTGCGCAGGACGTGCAACGCCGTTACGTACTGACAATGCCCGGTGCGGATGTACGAGGCATCGTCGCTGACCGACTGAAGCAGTGGGTGAACCGCGCTGTTGAAATGCCTGCGTCAACGGAGGAAGACGATGGCTGAGCGGCCACTTCTCATCTTGCCTGAGCCGACCACTGCCGCACGCGCGAAGAAGGGCAGTGGGGGTGGGGACCCAGCCCCTCTGGCACAGGCCCGACAGCAGCAGCGTCTGGGGCCGCGCCTTGATGAGCTCGAAGCGGCCTTCGAGGCGAAGCGGCTGACCATGCAGACGACTGCCGCGGGGCTCGTGCCCGAGGACGTTCTCGTGCTCGAGACCGCGGGAACATTGGATGACTTCTTGAACGCTGCCTCGAGGATCGAGGGGCTGGAGTTCCTTGCTGAGTACGACGTGGACGACATCCCACCCGACGACGACTTCTTCGTTGAGAAGAAGGGGGCGCACGAACAGTACCGCGGACGCGTTTACTTGATGTTCGCCAACCAGCATGCGTTCCGCCAGCTTCTCAACCTCTGGAGCACTTGGCAGCGCGGCGAAGACTTCCAGCGAGGTCTCACGAAGTGGCGCGATGTGTTCGCCCTGCTGCGCGACATCCGTCCCTGGTCCGTGCGCGACCGACTTGAAGAGACTGGTGTGCTCGAGGATTGGCGCGACCGTCTGGAGTGGGAGCGCGAGAAGCTCCCTTGCGAGATCGAGCTGTGGTTTCGTTCTGATGGGCAGCAACGTGCCGCTGCCGTTTCCCACGTACGCGCGAGGGTTCAGGAACTCGGGGGTGAGGTGGCATCGGAGGCCGTGATTGCCGATATCCACTATCACACGCTCGCGGTTCGCCTTCCGATCACAGCTGTCCAAGACCTGCTTGATGCAGATCGTCGAGGTGAAGTTGCGCTCGTGCAGGCAGAGCAGATCCAGTTCTTTCGGGCGTCTGGCCAGATGGCCGGGCGTATCACGGTCGACCAGGTGTCACAGCTCGCACATCTTCCCGACGGGCCGCCTCCTAATCCCCAGACACAGCCGGTCGTTGCCCTACTGGACGGATTGCCGCTGCAGTCTCATCGGGCCCTCGCAGGCCGGCTCTCGGTCGACGACCCCGATGACTTCGGCGCCGACTACGAGGCGCGGTTCCGTCTTCACGGCACCGCCATGGCGTCGCTCATTATATGGGGCGATCTGCACTCGCCCGGTGAGCCGATCCCGCAACCGCTATACGTCCGTCCAATCATGCAGCCGTTCTCGCAACCAGGGCGGGACGACCTTCCGCCAGAGGAGCGCGTGCGGGAGGGGCTGCTGATCGTCGACCTCATTCATCGAGCCGTGCGCCGGATGTTCGAGGGCGATGGCGGCGAGCCTGCGACGGCGCCGGACGTGGCGGTGATCAACCTGTCCATCGGGATCGCAGACCGCCCCTTCGACGGGACAATGAGCCCGCTGGCCCGGTTGCTGGACTGGCTGTCGTGGAAGTACAGCGTGCTCTTTCTGGTGAGTGCTGGGAATCACGGCAGGCCCATCGCGTTGGGACGCCCGTGGTCGGAGCTCGCCGCCGTGCCCACCGATGAGCTGCATGATCTCGTCGTGAAGGCCGTCGCAGCGGACACGCGCCACCGACGCCTGCTATCCCCCGCCGAGGGGATGAACGCGCTCACGGTTGGCGCGGTTCATGAGGACGGCGACTCGACCACGCTCCGGCCGAACTGGATTGACCCGGCCAAGCTAGGGTTCCCAAGTCCCGTCAACGCGCAGGGCCAAGGCTATAAGCGCTCGGTCAAGCCGGACGTCCTTGCGCCCGGAGGACGAGCCGCGCTCGTGAAGCCACTGCTGAACACAAGCACGGAGTTGACGCTGCCCGGCGTCGCCTACGGTCCGGGCCAGCTCGTCGCCACGCCAGGCCCGACAGCGGGCGACGTGAGCGCGACGGTGCCCAATCGCGGGACGAGCAATGCGACGGCGCTCATGTCACGGGGAGCGGCGCTCCTCGTGCCGGTGTTGGCTGAGCTCCGGGAGACGGATGGCGGACAGGCTCTCGACCAGGTTGCCTACGCCGTGTGGCTGAAGGCGCTCCTCGTGCATGGAGCCCGCTGGGGCGAAGCCGGCGACGCCTATCAGGCGCTCTTCAGGACCCCGGCCAACGGCAACAAGCTCGCCGAGTACCTCACGCGCCTGTTGGGCTTCGGGCGTGTTGACCTCGATGCGGTGCGCGAGTGCACCAAGGCGCGGGTCACAGCACTCGCCGGCGGAACACTCGCCGCAGAGGCCGGAGCAGAGCATCGGTTCCCTCTCCCACCGTCACTCAGCGGCAAGCGTGGATGGCGTCGACTCGTTGTCACCCTCGCGTGGATGACGCCCATCCACCCGCTCAACCACCGGTGGCGGCGCGCACACCTCTGGTTCGCGTCTCCCCAGTCGAAGCTGTCGGTCGGGAGCAACAAACACCTCGAGCGACGGGGTGCGGATTGGCAGGCCGTCCAGCGAGGCACCGTCCAGCACGAGGTCTTCGAGGGCGAGAAGGCCGCCGCATTCGTGGACGGAGACGAAGTGGTCGTCCACGTGAGCTGCCGCGAGGACGCCAAGGTGCTCTCGGGTGCAGTACCTTACGCCTTGGCAGTGACTCTCGAAGTCGACACAGCGATCGGTATTGACATCTACACGGAAGTGCGAGAGCGAGTTCTCAGCAAGGTTCGCGTTGCGGCAGGAAGCGGCGGATGAAGCAACTCTCCAACGGCTCCTTTGAAACCGCCATCAAGGCGGTATTGCTCGGCGACGGATACACGCGGATCGAGGCACGGGGCTTCGACTGCGAGCGGGCAATCTTCCCGGACGAGGCCTTGGCATTCATCCGCACGATGCAGCCCGAGGCGTGGAAGAAACTGGAATCGCTGCACGGCAAGCAAACCTGCGCGCGAGTTCTGGAATCGCTGTGCAAGTGGCTGGTTGTTCATGGCACGCTGACCACGCCACGTCACGGCTTCAAGGGTTTCGGCAAGACGACGCGGTTTGCTGGTGCTCGCAAGGAACGCCGCGCCGCGCTGATCACCGCCGCCGTCACCGGCCAGATCCCGCTGGAGGAAGTGACCGGATGACCCGCACCTGCTGGATCATCGCTGGCCCCAACGGCGCGGGCAAGACCACCTTTGCGCTGGAGTACCTGCCCACGGTGGTGGGCTGCTTCCACTTCATCAACGCCGACCTGATCGCCGCCGGGCTTGCGCCGCTCGCCCCGGAGCGGGAGTTGCTGGCCGCCAGCCGCATCTTCCGGCGGGAGCTGGAAACCCGGATCGTGGCCGGTGAAAGCTTCGCGCTCGAAACCACCCTGGCTGGACGCACCTATCTGCGCATGGTCGACCGGCTGCGCCGCGACGGCTGGCGGGTGGACCTGATCTATCTGGCGCTGCCCAGCGCCGAGATGTCAAAGCTGCGCGTCGCCGAGCGGGTGGCCCACGGTGGGCACGCCATCCCGGAGGCGGATATCGAGCGGCGCTTCCCGCGCAGCCTGCGCCACCTGCTGGACGACTTCAGTCAGCGCGTCGACCGCTGCGTCTGCTTGATGAACGATGGTGAAAATCCGGAGCTCGTCTTCGAACAGTGCGGAGACCAGCGCGACATCCTGCGCGCTGACCACTATCAGTTATTGCTTGAGAAGGCCGAACGATGAACGCCAAGCGAATCACGACCCCGTCCCCGGAGGGTCAGAAGCAACTGGACGCACTCCGGAAGTCCGTCGCGAATGTTCTGGAGAAGAAGCGGCGTCTGGGTCAGTACGCCGTCACCTGGGAGAACGGCAAGCCGGTGGTGCGGGGTGAAGATGCGCCCGTCGCGCCGGCAGGGGCGCGCTGACTGCGGTGCTGCCTTGACCCTTCTGGACCCCCACAGCCCACGGAACCCAGCATGAAGCGCACCAGCGAAGCCGCTTTTGAAACCGCCATCGAGTCGGTCCTGCTTGGCGAGGGCTATACGCCGCTCGACGGCACGGGCTTTGACCGCGAGCGGGCGATCTTCCCCGATGAAGCGCTGGCCTTCATCCGTGCCACCCAAGCCAAGGTATGGGAAAAGCTGGACGCACTGCACGGCGAGCAGACCGGCATGCGGGTGCTGGAATCGCTGTGCAAGTGGCTGGACACCCACGGCACGCTGGCCACGCTGCGTCACGGTTTCAAGTGTTTCGGCAAGACCTTGCGGATTGCCTTCTTTCGCCCGGCGCACGGCCTGAACCCGGAACTGGAGGCGCGCTATCAGGCCAATCGGCTGGGGCTCACCCGACAACTGCACTTCAGCCCGAAGTCGGAGAAGTCGCTGGATGTGGTGCTGTCCGTCAACGGCATCCCGGTGGTGACACTGGAACTCAAAAACCCCTTGAGCGGACAGACGGCGGCGAATGCCATCCACCAGTACCGCAACGACCGCGACCCGCGTGAACCGATCTTCGTGTTCACCAAGCGCGCGCTGGTGCATTTCGCGGTCGATACCGAAGAAGCGCACATGGCCACGCGCCTGGCCGCTTCATCCACTCACTTCCTGCCCTTCAACCGGGGCATGGAGGGCGGAGCCGGCAACCCGCCCGACTTTGATGCGCGCAACTACAAGACGGCGTACGTGTGGGAAGAGGTCCTGCAACGCGACAGCCTGCTCGACCTGCTCGCCCGCTTTCTGCATCTCGATGTGCAAGAGAAGACGACCGACGACGGCAGGAAGATTCGCAAGGAAAGCCTGATCTTCCCGCGCTATCACCAGTTGCAGGCGGTGCGCCAGGTGGTGACAGCCGCTGCCAGCGAAGGTGTGGGACATAACTATCTGGTCGAGCATTCGGCCGGCAGCGGCAAGAGCAATACGATTGCCTGGCTGGCGCACCGCCTGTCCAGCCTGCACAACGAACGCGACGAGCGGCTGTTCGACAGCGTGGTGGTCATCACCGACCGGGTGGTGCTGGACCGTCAGTTGCAGAACACCATTTACCAGTTCGACCACCGCCAGGGCGTGGTGCAGAAGATCGACGAGGATTCGCGCCAGCTCGCCGAGGCGCTGGAAACCGGCGTGCCGATCATCATCACCACGTTGCAGAAGTTTCCGTTCGTGTCCGGGCAGCTGGCCAGGCTGAGCGAGGAGCGCGGCGAAGGCAGCAAGAGCCATCTGCCCACGCGCAAGTACGCGGTGATCATCGACGAGGCGCACAGCTCGCAATCGGGCGAGACGGCGACGGAACTCAAGGGCGTACTCGGCGGCGCGGATCTGCGCCGCAAGGCGCAGGAGATGGCAAAAGAGGAAGGCGAAGTTGAGCTGGAGCGCCTGTTCCTCGCCATGGCCAAGCGGGGCCATCAGCCGAACATGAGCTTTTTCGCCTTCACCGCCACGCCCAAACACAAGACGCTGGCGATCTTCGGCCGCAATGGCCAACCCTTCCACCGCTACACCATGCGCCAGGCGATTGAGGAAGGCTTCATCGAGGACGTGCTGAAGAATTACGTCACCTACAAGACCTACTACAAGCTGATCAAGAAGGCCGAGGACGACCCCAACGTCGAGCGCAAGAAGGCCGCCAAGGCGCTGGCCCGCTTCATGCGCCTGCATCCACATAATATTGGGCAGAAGGCCGAAGTGATGGTCGAGCACTTCCAGCACTTCACCCGGCACAAGATCGGCGGGCATGCCAAGGCGATGGTGGTGACCGGTTCGCGGCTGGAGGCGGTTCGTTACAAACAGGAGTTCGACCGTTACATCCAGGAAAAGGGCTACCCGATCAAGAGCCTGGTGGCGTTCTCCGGTACGGTGGAAGACGACAAGATCCCGGAGAAGTCGTACACGGAGGTCGAGATGAATCGCGGCCTCAAGGAGAAGGAACTGCCCGACGCCTTCGCCAAGCCTGACTTCCGCGTGCTGCTGGTGGCCGAGAAGTACCAGACCGGCTTCGATCAGCCGCTGCTGCACACGATGTATGTGGACAAGCGCCTGGCGGGTATTCAGGCCGTGCAGACGCTGTCGCGCCTGAACCGTACCCATCCGCTCAAGGACGACACTTTCGTGCTCGATTTCGTCAATGAGCCCGGCGAGATCCAGGAGGCTTTCCGTCAATACTACGAAGGCTCCGTGATGGGAGAGCAGGTCGATCCCGACAAGCTTTACGAGGTCAAGGCCGAACTCGATGCCTCGGGGATCTACCTCCAGACGGAAGTGGCCGAACTGGCACAGGTGTTCTTCGCCCCGAAGCGCCGCCAGAGCCCCAGCGACCACAAGACGATGAACGCGATTCTCGATCAGGCGGTTGCGCGCTTCGTGCAGTGGCAGAACGCGGAAGAAGAGGAAGCCGAGCTGTGGCGTGGCAAACTGCAGGCCTTCCGCAATCTTTACGGCTTTCTGAGCCAGGTGATCCCCTACCAGGACAGCGATCTGGAAAAGCTGTTCACGTACCTGCGGCACCTCGCGTTGAAGCTGCCCAAGCGCAAGAGCGGGCCGGGTTACCAGTTCGACGAGGAGGTCGAACTCGACTATTATCGCTTGCAGAAGATCAGTGAAGGCTCGATCAGCCTCAACGAGGGCTATGCCAAACCGCTGGACGGCCCGCGCGAGGTGGGGTCGGGCATGGTACGCGAAGAGCTCGTTTCGCTGTCTCGCCTGATCGATATCATCAACCAGCGCTTCGGCGGCGAGTTGAACGAGGCGGACCAGCTGTTTTTCGATCAGATCGCTGAAGCGGCGAGCCTGAACGAATCACTGCAGAAGGCGGCAGAGGTCAACTCCCTCGACAAGTTCCAGCTGGTGTTCCGGCAGGTGCTCGAGTCCCTGTTCATTGAGCGGATGGAACTGAACGAGGACCTGTTCTCCGATTACATGGGCAAGCCGGAGATGCAAGAGCTCATCTCAAAATGGCTGGGTAGCCAAGTCTATGACCGACTGGCTGAGGCAAGGAAGGCGGGCAGATAACTACCCTGAAGTTTAGACGCACACGGGAAGTCCGATAAATTGCATCCGAAGCCACTGGCTGAAAAGCACTGCGGTAATCATGGCGCCCTTTCGCCAAGGCGCGATGGCCATCAACGGAAAGGACTCCCACAACTGCAGGGCGAGCAACCGCGGGTCGGCGGGTCCCTGAGTAAAGTTGCCGCAATCTGACTATGGCGCTCGGAGCCAACCAGTAGCGACGTTATGTCCTGTCGTGATAGCTTTGCGCTTCCAAGTCCAACAAGGAGATTCCACAATGAATGAACAACCCATCAGCAAGCGGCTCAAGTGTGCCTCGATCGGGCTGACCGTGCTTTCCCTTATCCTGCTCGGTGCATGCGGCAAGCAAGTGGAGCCCCAGGTCGACCGTGTTGCTGCGGAAACCAAAGCAAAGCTTGAGGCAGAAGCGAAGGCGCTCGAAGCGGCGGCGAAGGAAGCCGAAGCACGGGTGGTTGCCATCGAGAGCTACGTCTACGCCTATCCGCTGGTCACGATGGAAATGACGCGCCGCATCATGACCAACGTGGAGGCGCCGCAAGGCTCTCGGGCTCCGATGGGGCACTTCGTCCGGATGCGCAGCTATCCCGACGCGTCGTACCGCGATGTCACGGCGCCGAACGCCGACACGCTCTACACGACCACCTGGATCGACGTGTCCAAGGAACCCTGGATCCTGAGCCTCCCGGACATGAAGGACCGCTACTTCCTTTTCCCGATGCTCGACGGCTGGACCAACGTGTTTCAGGTGCCGGGCAAGCGGACGACGGGCACGAAGGCGCAGACCTACGCCATCACCGGACCGGGCTGGTCGGGCGAATTGCCCGCTGGCGTGACCGAGTACAAGGCACCGACGGGTCTGGTCTGGATTCTCGGGCGCATCTACAGCACCGGTACCCCCGAGGACTACAAGGCGGTTCACGCATTGCAGGACAAGATCTCGGTCGTGCCCTTGTCTGCCTACGGGAAGCCCTACTCGCCGCCCCCCGGCACGGTCGATCCGGCCATCGACATGAAGGCCGCCGTGCGCGAGCAGGTCAATGCGCTCGATGCCACCGCGTACTTCAAGCTCTTCGCGGAACTGCTCAAGACCAATCCGGCGGCCGCTGACGATGCCCCGATGCTGGCCAAGCTGGCCAAGATCGGTATCGTTCCGGGGCAGGATTTCGACGTCGCCAAGCTGGATCCCGCCGTGGCCAAGGGCCTTGCCGGGGCGCCCAAGCCGGCTCAGGACCTGATCATGGACTGGATGAAGGCCGGCATCGTGGCGGGCGACATGAAGCTCGAAAACGGCTGGCTGTTCACGACGAAGACGGGCCTGTACGGCACGAATTACCTGCAGCGTGCGCTCGTCACCGCGATCGGCCTCGGCGCCAACCGGCCGGAAGATGCCGTGTATCCGACTTCCACGGGACCGGACATTGCCGCCAAGTACGACGGCGAGAAAAAGTATGTCCTGCGCTTCGAAAAGGGCCAACTGCCGCCCGTGAACGGCTTCTGGTCACTGACGATGTACGACGCGGACTACTTCTTTGTCGACAACAAGCTGAATCGCTACACCCTGGGCCAGCGCAGCAAGTTCAAGGCGAACGCGGACGGATCGGTCGATCTTTACATCCAGAACGAATCGCCGGGCAAGAGCAAGGAATCGAACTGGCTGCCGGCACCCAAGGGTGAGTTTGTCCTGATGATGCGTCTGTACTGGCCGAAGGAACAGGCGCCGTCGATCCTCGATGGCAGCTGGAAGGTTCCCGAGGTCAAGGAAGCGTCCTAGCCGGGTGCCCGGGCAGGTCGGCTACCGCGCCCGCTGCTGAAGGAAAGTCTGAAGACAAAAAGCCCGCCGTCAGGCGGGCTTTTTCTTGCCGCTTGGGCGCATTTTTCTGATGCGAGAAGGTGGCACAGGACGATGGCGGCCAGTTGATGCTTTCGTTCATCGAGGCCAACCGAAAAAGGGGCAAGGAGATCGCCGGCTACGAATACGCTGTTTTCGTCACCAACACCCGCTACGGGATTCTCACCCTCGGCCAACTCTACCGGGATCGGGCGGATGCCGAGAACGCCTTCGATGAACTCAAGAACCCGTGGGGTTGGGGCGGCTACACCACGCACGACCTGCATCGCTGTCAGTTGGCGGCTCGTGCCGTGGCACTGATCGACAACTGGTGGTCTCTAGGTTCATTGCTTGCGGCGCGACTTTTGGTGACCTATGGCCATCCGCCGGTGAAATTGACAACCTGCCCGGTGGCAAATGGGGAACGCCCAGATGCCAGGAATGCGATCAACTCCCCGATTTCCTGCGGCTCACCGAGACGCCCCATGGGAACTTTGCTCGCGATTTCCCGGCGTCCCGCAGGGTCGTCGATGAATCGCGCACGTGGGTTTCAAAATTCCGGGCGACGTCCGGGTCGACAAAGCCGGTATCGTGACAAACCAGCCGGCGTTGCTCTCGGAGTAGTACTGGAACCGCTCCGGGACCAACATACTGGCATGCATGGGTCAGCAGCAAGGCATCCATGATCAAGCTCCTCCGTTCACTGATAGATGATCGTCAACAATCACAAAGGAACCCTCCGGATCGATCAATGGCCGATCCGGGTTGTAGAGCAATTCCACACGATCGGTTTCCAGCATGCTGGCAAAGACGGCGTTGTTGACGTGGCCTTGGCGGTCGGTATCGACGTAGCGCAGTTTCTCGTAGGTCCGTAGCGGGAAATCATCGATAGTCGTCTGTTCGAGGGCCGTCGTTTCAGCCTTTTCCATGATCGGGCACCTCCACGTTGCTTGTCGATTCATTGTCCGGTGTGGCCATACGCTGGATCGCCTGCCGGCAAACGGTGAGGATTTGTTCGGAAAAAACCGGGTCGTCCACCGCGCGGGCCAGCGAAATGCCGCCGACACACAAGGCCATGAAAGCTATCGCATCGTCCAGGCGTGCCGGATCGATCGGGCGGCCTTCGTCAGGAGAGTTGCAGATGGCGCGCAACGACTTGCGCAACTCTTCCTCGTAGACCTTTTTGAAACCAGGATTGCTTCTCGCCGCATCCGACGCCAGCGCGGCTAGCGCACAACTGTCGGCCAGATCGTCGCGATGCGCCATCGCCAAATAGCGTTTGCCCAGCCGCAGCAGCCGACCCGGCCAGGACTCTTTACGGGCCTGCCCCATCCAGCGCGGACGGTTGTCCAGCAAGGCAAACCGAAAGGCGGCCGCCGCCAGCTCGTCCTTGTTGTTGAAATGCGCGTAAAACGCGCCGTGCGTCAGCCCCGCATCCTGCATCACCGGGGCGATGGCGGCACCGGAAAGTCCTTCAGCCCGCAGGCGGGATGCCCCCGCCGTCAAAATGCGCCGCAGTGAAGCTTCTTTGAGATCAGATCGACTGGTCATGGGTTCTCGTATGATGTTGATCATGCGAAAGCATCTTATATGATGCGTATCAGGTCAACCTGATTTCAGGAAAAAGAATGAAAGCCCATGAATGACCGGTACTGAGTGCAGGTCTTCTTGCCGCAATTCACGATGAGCAGCTTGAGGGAGTGGACTTGCTCGTTGAGCCTTACGATACTTTGCCGATGACCCGGCTGTCCGTCCCCGGAAACTTCGTCAGCTGCCCGGTCTTGAACCCGACGGTGGTGCAGTCGCTGAACGGCATCGCCTGGTGGGCCGTGGTTCGTGACGATCGCCGGCGTCGAACTCGACCTCAGACAGGCCTGGGCGCATCGTCGCGAGAGCAGCATCACCGCCGGCCTGGCGCTCGGCACGCCGCTCGCCTTTGGCTGCCTGACCGCCGGTCTGATGCTGCTGCACGATGGCTGGATCGGGCCGCGGGCGATGGCCTGGCAGTTCGTCCTCGGCATCGGCATGGCGTGCGCGGTGACGGCGCTGCCGATCCTGATCCTGCTGATGGAAAAACTCGCCATCCTGCGCCAGCCAATCGGCCAGCGCATCCTGCGCTACGCCAGTCTCGACGACATCGCCATCTGGGGAGTGCTGGCGCTGATCCTGATGGACTGGGTCCGGGTGGGCAGACAACTCGGCTTCTTCGTCGCCTTCGCGCTGCTCGGCTACGCCTTCCGGGCGCTGATGCGGCGGCTGGCGGAACGCGACCGCTGGTATGTGGCGCTGATCTGGCTGACCGTCTGCGCCTTCGGCGCCGACTGGTCGGGACTGCACTTCATGGTCGGCGCCTTCCTCGCCGGAGCGATCATGGACACCGAGTGGTTCGATCAGGAGCGCATGGACCGGTTGCGCCAGCATGTGCTGCTGGTCGTCATGCCGGTCTTCTTCCTGAGCACCGGCCTGCGCACCAACTGGACGCTCGGCGGTGAGGCCGTATTCGTCGCCGCCGGCATCCTGCTCGTCGCGTCGGTCGGCGGCAAGCTGCTCGGCGCGCACCTCGCTGGGCGTCTACTCAACTGGGCGCGGGGCGAGGCGAACATCATCGGCTGGCTGCTGCAGACCAAGGCGCTGATCATGATCATCTTTGCCAACATCCTGCTCGACAAGCAGGTCATCAGCAGCGAAGCCTTCACCGCCCTGCTGCTGATGGCCGTCGCCAGCACCATGCTCACCGTGTCGGTCGTGGCGCCGGAGCTGCAGCGGCTGCGGGAGATCGTTTTGCGGAGTAACTGAGCGACTGAGCGCTGGAGGTTCGGTGGTGCGTGCCCAAGTCCAACCCGAACCACAGGAACTGCTGGCACGCCCGCAGATGTGCTCCCCTTCGGTCAGAACTTCCTTGCCCGGCGAACGTCAGATCTTCGGCCAAAGGTGACACTCGCTCTTCAACCGATCACGTCTGCTGTGCATGCACGACCGGACACTCAACCATTTACGAAACTCGAACGTCCGCTTTGGCCAAAGCGAATGGCAGGAATCGACCCCTTGCGGACGTAGCCACCTTGGGAAAGCAGACGTTCAATGTGCGTAACAAGATGCGCGAACCTACTTGCCAAAGTTATGCCGGGTTGCTGGGTTGCTGGGTTGCTGGGTTGGACACCGAAGCTCCAGGTCTCGCGAGCATGTTTACAGGGCTACTGGCCGTTGGATCCAGGCGACTCTCGATTGATTGCACTCAGCGACTGGACTTGGTCTATTGTGTTACAAGAAGTCTCAACCTTGCGCTAGCAAAATTGGTCAAACGCACGTGCCACTTTTGCCACCATGACGACATGAATCGATCCAGTTGATGATGCCGACCCTATGAATAGTGCGTGCGAGTACCCCAAGACAACAATTTAATGACGCATTAGGAGAACTCAACTACAGGGGTACCTGCCTTACTTGCGCAGAAAATCGAGGATCGCTTCCTTGGTCTTTTCTTTGTCACATATCGCCTGCAGTTCCTCTCGATTGAGTACCCGCCTTCCCTTCAATTCCACTTCCGCGAATTCGTCTACAGGAATCAGATAGTTCGCGCTGTGCAGCTTGTGGGATGCCACTGGCTTCCAATCACCCTCGCCTTTGGCCTGCTTGATACTCGGCGGAAGGACGTACTTGGTATCGAGCTTCGTCAAACGCACTCCAAGTGTAAGCCACACGCGTGTTACGCCTCGGGTGACATCCACAGTGATTGGCACTGCCACACGGGTGTCGGCGGCCAGATCAGGGTCGTCGGTGGCTTTGTCCAGCCAGGCCACCGCGATCCGATAGCAACGGTCCTGATCGACGGCTTCATCGGAAGAAAAACGGGTCTTCATACCGATGTCTTCTGCCGAGATCATGTATAGACCGTAGAACAAGTCACGCATCCATAGCAGCTCGGCATGCAGGCTCGTCGTTCGCTCGCCATCCTTTTTGAGCCCGTGCAAGTGGTCCAGGGCGTCTTTGCCGATTGCCGATTCGAGAAAGTTCGCCAGAAATGCATAGGCCCTTGCCGTGCGTAGGTAATACGTAGGAGCCGGTTCCACACGAAGCCGCGGCGCGACGTTTATCTCAAGCGGCGGTGGTGGTGCTGCTAATGCTCTGACATGCGCCTCCATCATTCTGGCATGCGTCTCGCGCCGCTTCGTCACAAGAGCCTTGAACGCTCCCAGCATTCGCTCCTTGAACTTCTTCGTCAGCAGTAGCTTATCTCTCTCGGCACCTTTCTCGGGCAAAAGCAACGTTTCGAGCGCATAGACCTGATATTCGTACCAACCGCTGTCGGCCTTCGGCTTCAGATCCACCTCACCCGAACGGAGTCGCTTGACGAGTTCTTTCATGAGGTTCACGTCCGGTGGCACGCCCAGCGGAAAGAGCTTCTCGAACAGAAGGCCTTCCTTTGATGTGCTCGGAGGAAAGATCGCAACCGTGGTATGTGCCACCTGTTTCCGCTTGGCCAATCGCTTAACCGCGTCAAGGTTGAGTGACCTGATGTTCTGGATGTCCGCAAGCGAGAGACAGTTGGCAGGATTGCTCAGTTTGGCGTAGAAGGCCAGCATGCGCCGGTAGTCAGCAAGCAGGGTTTGATCTTGAGAAAGAATTCGAGCCAGCGCCTGTGGAATCGCCAATTCCTCGAGATTCGGTTCGCCGAAC
>NZ_SPMX01000009.1 GCF_012940005.1 Candidatus Accumulibacter contiguus
ACCGCACCATCTGCCTCCCCGGCCGCTTCCGAATCCTCATCCCCACGAGTTTGTGCTGTGCCACGGAGGGTCACTGCGGGGTGGCCGAGAACTGGTCTGGGAGTTCGCCTTGAGCCGCTCCCGCGCCTCTTTCAAATCCCACAGCAACTTCACCAGCAAGCCATCTTTCTGCTTCGCCGGTAACGCCATCAGCTTCTGCTCATCCCACTGCTGAAGATCAAAGTCGCTCAGGTACACTCACTTGCCTCACGAACACGATTACCCGCTCACTGGTGAGATACCATAGCCAAACCATCCCTCGCTTGCAACCACTGCAGCATAGTTGGTATATGTCGTAGGGGGCTAAACGGTTACCCCTGATCTGTCAGAATAGGCCGTGCCCCAGCATTTGGAAACGATGTTTTATGTCTTTACTTATCACTCCGGCCCGATAAATAAATGATAAAGAAATTGTTTGTCGGGATGGCCGGTTGTCCTACAGTTTTTCATCCGATCTCCATCAATTACCCCGGAGGTAGCTGTCATGTGTATCTCGCTCCACGCCGACATTTCCCGCACCAGATCCTCTTGCCACATTATTTCCTGGAGTAAGACCGATGCCACTGACCGATCTCGTTCGTTATCTGAATAACCAGTACACCAAGCAGCTGCCTGCTGGACGTTTCGCTTCCAGGTTTCGAGTCTCGGGCGATGGAAGTGCGTTCGTCCATGTCGCCAATCTGGCCCTCGAATCAATTTTTCTTCCCATCACCGCCACCGCTTCCCAGGGCATTTTTTGGACATGCGGCGGCCTTGCGCGTGTATGGCCTGAGTACGGGTAACCCGGTCAGCCCGGATGCTGTCTTCGTTCTTCCAGCGGATGACCAG
Organism: Candidatus Accumulibacter contiguus; assembly: GCF_012940005.1. GTDB lineage: Bacteria > Pseudomonadota > Gammaproteobacteria > Burkholderiales > Rhodocyclaceae > Accumulibacter > Accumulibacter contiguus. The sequence goes on from NZ_SPMX01000009.1 coordinate 868, forward strand.
GAATTCGTCTACGTCGATCGTCTGGTGCGAACTCTGCACACCCTCAACTACCTCACCCACCCGCTTCGCAGCACGCTTCTCCTCAAGGTGAACCGGCGCCACGTGATGAGCGTGCCGACCGACCATGGCCTCGCGTTCGAAGGGATTCTCCGCGCTTGCGGGCTTCCCCCCCCAACAGATCATGCTCGAACTCGATGCCGACGGATTGAAAAACGTGGATCACTTCACGCGGGCTGTCGTCAGTTACCGGCAACGCGGCTACGGCATCACCCTCAGCGGTTTTGGACGAAGTTCCATTGATCTTTCCCTGGTGCGCGCGCTGCAACCTGACATCGTCAAGTTCGATCGCCTGCTTCTCGCATCGGCCCAACCTCTCGAAGATCTCATCGATCAGATTCACGAGCTGGGCGTCAAAGTGGCGATCGAGGTTCCGAATGACATTCAGTGGCAGTCGTTTATCGGGCAAACACGTGCAGATTTGATACAACCGCTGCTCCAGCCCATCGAACAGCGAGTGTCCGTTTCCGTTCGCCGCCAGCTTGGCACGAAAGTCGATCTCGTAGGGAAGGAATTCCGCTCTCTCTGAACGAACCTGTGGTCTTGTGGTTGTAGCGCAATGGAAAGTGCCCATCGAGCGATTCCGGCGTGCAAGCCGGAATGCGCCCTGTAAGGGAGGGAATCGGTCATGGCTTTCCTGATCGGGGGTTCCTGCAACAGCCGGACCCTTAGTCATTCACCACGCTCACGCCGCGTCCGGGAATGGCGTCCGGATGTCCGACAGGAACTGTCGCAGCCGCGGATGCTCGGGCCGGCCGAAGAATTCGCTCGGCGTTGCGCGTGCGAGGACCTTGCCCTCGTCCATGGCCAGGCCGACGCGATCGAGCAGCGTCAGCGCCTCGTCCCGCACTAGCCGCTCGGCTGTCACGTCCTTGGTCAGCAGCACGACCTGCGAGCGGTCGAGCTTCAGGACATCGATGGTGAGGCCGAGCATTTGCGCAATGCCGCTGTGCCCGGTGCCGACATCATCTACCGCGAGTCGGATCCCGACCTGCCGCGCGAGTTCGAGCGCGGCGCGCCCTTGCGCACTGAGCGCCTGCCGCTCCGTTATCTCGCAAACAAGACGGCCGAGATAGGGTTCCAGGGCAAATTCAGCGAGCATGACACGCATCGCCGGCTCGCCGAGCGCCGTTCTCGCGCCGAGTATCGCCGGCGGTACGTTCACGCCGACGTAAAAAGCGGGGTAGCGTTCGCACAGTGGCACCGCGTCGCGACTGATCATGCCTAGCAACCGCCGCATCAGGCGATCGAGCACCACTGGATCGCTTTCGATCTGCTCGATGACCGGGTCGATCGAACCCGCATTGCCGTCGCCGTCGACGGTCCGCAACAACGCTTCGAAACCCGCAATAGCGCCGGTATCGAGATCGATAATCGGCTGGTAGTGCACCGTCGCGCGCTCCAGCACCATCAGGAGATCCTGGTTCATTAGTCCAGCTCTGCAATCACCCACTCGCGCTGCTGCGGTGATGTATGGTGGGCAATAGGGGTCTGAGGCGCCCTACACGGCGGAGCGCGTGGCCAGGTTCACTCTCGAGTTCGGTATGCCAGCCTTGCGAGATACAGCGTCGCATGCACGATGTCATCCTCTTCACTTTCGGTCATAAACAGACCGCCGTGGCGCAATACGTTCAGCATGGGCGTGTTCTCAGCGAGCACATCTGCCTCGAACTGTACTTTCTTGTGAAAGAGGAACCGCAGGTAGATCGATCGGGGATCCAACCCTCGAAACGCCTTCACCAAGCGTTCCCTGTCGTCCGGGCGGGTCGCGCGAATCGTTACACCCGTTGTGTTACGGAGCTTGATCACTTCTCGCGACCGTTGAGAAGCACGGCGTTGCTGCGTGGCCCTTCTTCCCTCAGCCGACGATATGGTAACCGCCGTCGACATGAATGGTGTCGCCGGTAATGAGCTTCGCGAAATCCGAAGCGAGAAATGCCGTCGCCATGCCTACATCCTCGATTGTGACCAGCATGCGGCTGGGGGCGCGTTGCGCGGCAGTCTCCATCAACTCGTCGAAGCGATCGATTCCCGTTGCGGCGCGGGTCTGGATCGGGCCGGGTGATATCGGATGGACGCGAATTCCTTTCGGTCCCAGTTCGTCCGCCAGGTACCGTGCCGATGCCTCGAGCGCGGCCTTGACGGGCCCCATCACGTTGTAATGCTCGACCACCTTCTCCGCGCCGTAATAGCTCATGGTGAATAGTGCTCCACCGTCCTTCATCAGTGGCTCCGCCAGCTTAGCCATGCGGATGAACGAGTGGCAGGAGACATCCATCGCGGTCAGGAAACCGTCGCGCGAGCAATCGGTAACGCGGCCATGCAGATCCTCGCGCGGCGCGAAGGCGATGGAATGCAGGGCAATGTCGAGTTTCCCCCAGGTCTTGCCGATGGCCTCGAACACAGCCTCCAGTTGCCCCTCTACGCGCACGTCGCAGGGTAGATACAGGGCCGGACCGACACCGAGGTGATCGGCCAGCGGCTGTGTGTACTTCTGGGTCTTGTCGTTGAGATAGGTCATCGCGATATCCGCGCCGAAGGCACGGAAGGCGAGCGCGCAGCCATAGGCGATGGACTGATCGTTGGCGATGCCGACGATCAAGGCCTTCTTGCCTTCAAGGGGGCCCGCAGAACCTTTGACATCCTCCTTGAGGTCTTCAAAAAACTGTTCAGTGGCAGTCAGTTGTGTCATCACTCATTCTCCTCAAAAATATTAACTCATGGAACCCAAGCCTATCCACGCGTCGCGAGCGTACGCTGCGTGTGGATGGCGATCATTCGCTCCTCATCGGTGGGGATGACCCAAGCCGACACGGAACTGTCCGCAGTGCTGATTCTCGGGCCACCTCTTGCATTCGCCTCCTCGTCCAGCCGTACCCCGAGCCACCGTGCACGCTGGCAGACCAGCTTGCGGATCTCCGGCGATTTCTCGCCGATGCCTGCAGTGAATACGATGGCATCCAATCCCTCGAGCACCGCGGCGAGCGCTCCAAGTTGCTTGGCGATGTGATAGGTGAAGAGCTCGATCGCCTCCCTGGCCCGGGGATCGTCATTGGTCAGAAGATCGCGCATGTCATTGCTGATGCCCGACACACCGAGCAAACCGGACTCGGTGTAGAGAAGCTTCTCGATCGCCTTGGCGTCCATACCCTGGGTTTGCATCAAATACAGCAGCACGCCGGGATCTATCGCTCCTGGGCGCGTTCCCATGGGAAGACCATCGAGCCCGCTGAATCCGAGCGTGCTCTCGATGCTCCGGCTATCGCGCAGCGCACACATGCTGGCGCCGCTCCCGAGATGGGCGACCACGACACGTGAGCCGGCAGGCACATACTCCGGCAGCCTCGTCGCGATGTATTCGTAGGACAAACCGTGGAAGCCATAGCGGCGGATGCCTTGCTCGAACATTCGGCGTGGCAGGGCGAACCACTGGGCCACGGGCAACAAGGTGTGGTGGAACGTGTTGTCGAAGCACGCGACCTGGGGCAGCGTCGGATGCTGCTCCGCCAGAGCGCGGATGGCGGCCAGGTTGTGCGGCAGATGCAGCGGAAAGAACGGAATCAGCCTGTCGAGCTCGGCCACGACCTGATCGGACAAGCGCGTCGGCGCCGTGTAGCTCGTGCCACCGAAGACCACCCGGTGGCCAGCCGCCGTCACCTTGATATTGGGCGCGTTCGCTTCGATCCACTGAATCACGTAATCCAGCGCCAGCGCATGACTGACCGGCCCCGACCACCTGTGCTCGGCAAGCCGTTCTCCGGCGGGACTGTCGCAGACGAAGCGAGCCACGGTGCGAAGCCCTTCGACCTGCCCCTTTCCCAGCAGCTCGAGTTCCGCTGACCCGGTCTGTGCATAGCCGGCAAACTTGATGCTGGAAGAGCCCGCATTAAAAACCAGGATGGCGTTTGTCATGGCATCTAGTCTCCGTCTTTCAGGCCAGCCATGCCCTTACGCCTCGCGTCGGCGAGCAGCGCTGCGACGGCGCACGAGGCCATGCGCGTTTGCACGCTATCGGCGCGGCTGGTCAGGATGATCGGTACGCGGGCACCTGCCACGATGCCGGCCGCTTCGGCATTGGCCATGAAGGTGAGTTGTTTGGCCAGCATGTTGCCGGCCTCGAGGTCCGGAACGACGAGGATGTCGGCCTTGCCGGCCACCGCTGAGACGATGCCTTTGGTGCGGGCGGCCCCCTCGTCCGCGGCGTTATCGAAGGCGAGCGGACCGTCTACGATCGCGCCCTTGATCTGGCCGCGATCGGCCATCTTGCACAGGGCTGCGGCATCGATCGTCGCCTGCATTGTCGGATTGACGGTCTCCACCGCCGCCAGGATGGCGACCTTCGGTTGCGCGATTCCCATGGCATGCGCAACATCGATGGCATTCCGGCAGATGTCGCGTTTCGCCATCAGATCCGGGGCGATGTTTATGGCGGCATCCGTGAGAATGAAGGGACGGGCGTAGGTCGGCACCGCCAGCAGGAAACAGTGACTGAGCCGTCGCTCCGTGCGAATCCCCGTGTCGCGCATGAGCACCTCGTGCAACAGCTCGTCGGTGTGCAGGCTTCCTTTCATCAACAGCTCAGCCTCTCCGGACCTGACCATGGCAACCGCCCTCTCCGCGGCCTGGTGACTGTGCTGCACGGGGACGAGGGTGTAGGCGGAGATGTCGAGACCCGCCTTCTCGGCGATCGAGTGGATCTTCGCGGGTGGCCCGATGAGAATCGGATTGATGAGGCCACGCTCGGCGGCCTGTATCGGCCCCACCAGGGCATCGTCACTGCACGGATGAACCACCGCCGTATTGACGGGCGCTATGCCCTCGCAGCGCCTCAGGAGTTCAAGGAAGCGATCCTCCCGGCGAACTTGAACAGAAGGCAACTCGCGGAGCGGTTCCCTGATCTTTAGCCTGGGCGCGACCACCTCGACGGTGCCCTGGACATAATCGGTACCTCGATCATCGACGCAGCGACACTGCAGTGTCACCGTGCCCTGCGCCGCGTCCTTCGAAGTCACCGTGGCCGTCGCGGTTACCGAGGTTCCGAATGCCAGCGGCCGTTCGCACAAGCTTAGATTCACCGAACGGATCACCGAGCCGACACCGGGTAGTTCGTTGCCGACAATCGTTCCGAACAAGCCCGCGACCCACATGCTGTTGCCGGTAGCTTCACTGCCCGGGCCTTGTCGGGTCGCCACGTCGAATGCCCGCATCAGGTTCCTGTCTCCGGTCACGGCCGCCCACGTTTCAAGGTTCTCTGCCTGCAGCGCCCAGGTCAGGCTCGCCGCGTCTCCGACGTTGATCTCATCGAAGGTTCTGTTCTCCAGCATTTCAGTCACGACCGTCACTCCTTCTCATCGCAGTTCATCATGGGCTACCGTGGTTCCGGCGCCGGGACGGCCGTACGCTATACGACGGAGCGTAGATTCGGCACGTCTCGGCGAGGGCTTCAGCGCGTCGGCCTTTTCCGATGCCGTTGCCCATCTCCCCAGGCAGTTCTGTCACTTCTGGTACACGTAGGTCCCGGGCGCGTCGCATAACGGCTCATAGCCCTTGTCCGGGGCGCCCATGAGCGGCGGCGTAACGCCGCCGCTCGAATGCTGCGTCAGCCACTGGTCCCAGGCTGGCCACCACGAGCCTTGCGTGACCGGCGTCTGCGCCTTCCAGGTCTCGGCATCGAGGCAGCGTTCGCCTTCCTTGCAGGTGGCCATCTGAAACTTGCGGCGCGGGCGGCCTGGCTCGTTGACGATGCCGACGTTATGGCCGCCGCTGGTGAGCACGAAGGTGAGTTCGGTCGCGTCGCTCTGCAGGTGCAGCTTGTACACCGAATGCCAGGGGGCGACATGGTCGGCCACTGCGGCGACGGCAAAAATCGGGCAGTGGATGTTGCTGATCGAGATGGCGCGCCCGCCGACCATGTACTTGCCCTCGAACAATTCGTTATCGACGTAGAGTCGGCGCAGAACCTCGGAGTGCTGGCGGTAGGGCATGCGTGTGCCGTCCGCGTTCCACGCCATTAGGTCGAACATCGGTTCACGATTTCCCAGGTAGTACTCGCGTACCATCTTCGACCAGATCAGGTCGGCAGACTTGAGCAACTGAAAACCGCCGGAGATCTGCTTGTGATCGAGATAGCCCTTCTGCCACATTATGTCCTCGAGCATGGTGACCTCGCCGGCGTCCATGAAGACATTGATTTCGCCGACCTCGGTGAAGTCGGTCATGGTGGTGAACAGGGTGACGCTGGCCAGACGGTCGTCACCGTCGCGCGCCATGACGGCCGCGGCGATGGTCAGCAGAATGCCGCCCAGGCAGTAACCGACGGCGTGGATCTTGCGGTCCGGCAGAATGTCGGAAATGGCATCGATCGCCGCCATGGTGCCAAGCTTGCGGTAATCCTCCAGGCCCAGATCGCGGTCCTCGGGCCCAGGGTTGAGCCACGAAATCATGAACACCGTATGGCCGCGATCGACGAGGTATTTGACCAGTGAGTTGTGCGGCGACAGGTCCAGGATGTAGTACTTCATCATCCACGCCGACTGCATCAGCACCGGTTCGTGCTGAACGCTCGCCGTGGTGGGCGTGTACTGGATCAGCTCCATCAGGCGGTTGCGGTAGACGACCTTGCCGGGAGTGACGGCGAGATTCTTGCCGACTTGGAATGTCTCGGTGCCGGCCGGCGGCTCGCCGCGGATACCTCGCCGCAAGTCCTCGGCGAAGTTCTGCGCGCCGCGCAGCAGGTTGGCGCCTCCCTCGGCGAGGGTGGTTTGCACGATTTCGGGATTGAAGAACGGAATGTTTGAGGGCGAGAACATGTCGAGCACTTGGCGCGTGATGAACGAGACCGCCTCTTCGTTGTGTTTGGAAACTCCGCGGACGCCGGTCGTGGCGTTGTGCCACCACTGCTGATCCAGAAGGAAGGCCTGATAGATGACGTTGTACGGAAAGCGCTGCCAGGCCTCATGCTCGAATCGATGGTCTTGCGCCAGTGGCTCGATGCAAGGCGCGGCGCCGGGGTCGGCCGCACACGTCGCGGCGTAGCGCCCCAGACGCAGCGCCTTCCGCACGGCTTTCTGGCCGAGCTCGAACTGCTTGCCGGGGGAACTGGCCAGATGCGCCATCCAGCCGAAAAGGTCCATCGCGACGGAGGTAGGCGAGATGCCACCGGTGGCGTGGGCGATAGCGGCGTTGGTCATGCGATCCGCGCTTTCCAGCCATTCGGACTCGTACAGGGCGCGGTCGCCGATGCGCCGACCGGGTCGGGCGCCGAGCGCGCCTGCCTGACGCGATGCGGCGGCTGGCTCAAGCGCCTCTTGGCTCGGTGAAGGCGCGCTCGGCCCATTTGATGCGCTTGGCGTAATCGCTCTTCGATCATCGGTCGGGGTGGTCAAGGATGTTGGATTTGAGGTTGCGTTCATGGTCGTTTCTCCATTCAAATGAACTCTTGTGATGCTGAGGGTAGCGTACTCACATCCAATCACCGAGTGGTCAGCGAAACGTCTGCGATACGTGGGAACTCGGTGGCGAATGCCCGTGCCGATGCCACAGACGAGACGCTCGGCACGCATGGCGTGCCGGCACCGCTGCCATCGCCGCGTCCGGGCCCCTGCCGGCGAGCCAAATCGGGACGCAATGCCGACACTCTGCTTATGACTTCGACCAGCGCGGCGTTTAGCATGCTTTCGATGGCGCCGAGGCACTACCCCCTGCGAACACGCAGTGAGCTTGCGCGCCCGAACGTATACAGCCCGGACGGCCGCCGCGAAACGGCCAGTTTTGCATGACTACGGAGTCCGGTGGTGCTCACCCTCGCAAGGGAACTGTGGGAGCAGCGTGTTCGCGATCTCGCTGTGGCCGATGTCACCGACTCCAACTCCCAAGTGAGCCAGAGCGCGTGACAACGATGCCTCGATGCATCAGTGGGGTGGCGGGTCGGAGGAACCAGTGCAGCTAGTCCACGGGCACCCGCGCGGGCGCGACCTCCATCTGCGCGGCGCCCGCCGATGTCGGCCCACTACCGACCATGCGCGCGATGTCCTGCTTCATCAGCTCCCGAATGGCGGGCGATTCGAGGATTGCCGTCCTCGCCGCGGCCCGAAGCCGATCAACGGCTTCGCTTCGCAGAACGAGCGAAGTGGGCAAACGGTGCAGATAATCGCGCTCCGCCGAGTCCTTCAGGACGGCGAATGACACGTCGATCACGTGGATGTTGATGTCCGGCGCCCGCAGGATGAAATCGAGCTTCGGATTTCCCTCCGCTATCGGCTTCATGTCCGTGCGCACCACCCGTAATACCTGCCACCCGGCCTGCATATCCTTCAACGTCTCGACGGTGTCATACGAGTAGCGATCGATCGGTGCGCCAGCGGTCTGAATGAGCAGCTCGACCATGCCGGGTGGGTTTTCGTGCAAGCTCCAGTCGTTGGGAGGAGTTGCCAGCGAGTTGACAACGAAAACGAAGACCTCGCGCAAGCGATCAAACGGCGTCGGCATGCCTAATGCGTGGAGCGAGGCGAACGTCGATAGGACATCCAGGACACCCCGAGAACCGATATTGTCGGAGATACCGCCGTCCACAAGATGAAGGTAGGGTCGCCTCGACTGGTCGCTGTAGGCTCGCAATTCATTCAAGTGTTTGATCGAGCGTACGGCGGGTCGCGGAGGATCGGGATTGTCGAGCAATAGCCTGGTCCACGCAGGGGGACGGTAATCGCAGGTCCCGCCGTGGTTATCGATGGTGATGGCCGACAGGACCACCGGAACGGCGGAGGAAGCCGCGGCCGCGCGGGCGAGGCGGAAACCTCCCAAGTCCGTGCACAACATATCGAATGTCGGTTTGTTGAAGTCGATGCGTGTGCCCTCAGACAGGTCAGTGGCGCTCACGACAATTTGCGGACCGTCACGCTTCAGGTCGGCGTAGGTCGCGCCGTTGAACAACACTTCGTCGTAGAGATCCGCGGCCAGCTCCGATCGGCCCCACCCCGTTGAAACAAGTGCGCCCCAGTTAAAAGGATTCAGCACGCGGGCGATCAGCTGGCCCTGCACGTCCCGCCTGAGAAACCGCCTCTCGTAATCGTCGAAGAGCTTGTCGCCGTAGAGCCCGTAGGCAAGCGCAGTGAAGCTTCCGCCCGATACGCCGGTAATCACCTCGACTTCGTCGAGAGCCCGGACCTTGCGGCCGCTCGGGGTGGTGATCTCGATGTCGCGCAGGGTCTCCAGCACGCCGTAGGAGAATGCAGCCGCACGCATGCCTCCGCCCGAAAAAGCAAGCAAGACGAAATGCCGGCGATCCTCCTGGTTCTCCGAAGGCCGCTGGAACGTGTACATCGTCGCAGGATCGAAGTGCTCGATCCGCGGATTGACCGGACGCGTGGCGCAGCCCGCGAGGCCGAAGGTAATCAGCAGCGCCACGAGTACGAAGGAAGGGCCCCGCAGGCGATCCTTGGCCGGTCGAAGGCTCGGCCGCGCTGCCCGGCGAGCAGCGCGCGCCGCAGGAATACCGAGTCGCGACCGAGGATCAGCCGCAGGCGATCCTCGGGCTCCACAATCGTTCATCGGTGCCTCATGCCGGGGTGGCGGCCGCCGACGGCATCGGAGGATTCGGAACAGAAGCCCGCTCGACCCTGAACCACGCCGCGTAAAGCGCCGGCACGAACAAGATCGTCAGGATCGTGGCGACGATGAGGCCACCCATCATCGCGATGGCCATCGGGCCCCAGAAGATGCTCGGCGTGAGGGGAATCATGGCCAGTGCGGTGGCCATGGCCGCGAGCGCGACCGGGCGGGTCCGATGCACGGCGGCTTCCAGCACGGCGTTCCAGGGATCGCGGCCCTCGGCCATCTCCGCTTGCACCTGGTCGACCAGGATCACGGAGTTGCGCATGATCATTCCGCTCAAGGCGGTGATGCCGAGGATCGCGACGAAGCCGAGCGGCGCCTGGAACAGCAGCAGCGCGGCGACCACCCCGATCAGTCCGAGTGGCGCCGTCAGCAACACCATGAACATGAGGGAGAAGCTCTGAAGCTGCAGCATCAGGATGGTGAGGATCGTGACCAGCATCACCGGGGCCACGGCCGCCAGCGCGCGGTTGGCCTTGTCGCTTTCCTCGACCGCACCGCCGACATCGATGCGATAGCCGAACGGCAGCTTCGCTTCGATGTCCTTCAGCAGCGGCCGGATCTCCTGAGTCACCGACACGCCCTGCTCGCCATCCTTGACGTCCGCGCGCACGGTGATCGCCATGTCGCGGTTGCGCCGCCACAGGACTGGCTCTTCGAGCTCGTAGCGCACGCGCGCGACTTGCGACAGCGGCACGACAGTCCCCTCACGGGTATAGAGATTGACGTCTTTCAGCGTGTCGACGTCGAGACGCTCGGACGGAACCGCACGGGCGACGATGTCGATCAAGTCTTCGTGCTCGCGCAGGTGCGACATCGTTGCGCCGTTCATTACGGTCTGGGTCACGAAGGCGACGTCGGCCGGCGCCAGGCCGAGCGCACGCGCCTTGTCCTGGTCGAGGTCGACTCTCAGCGCGCGCACCGGATCGTTCCAGTCGAGCTGCACATCGCGCACCTTGGGACTCGAAGCGACCGCCGCTTCGACCTCACGCGCGATCGAACGAACCTTCTGCGTATCCGGACCGACGACACGGAACTGGACCGGGAAGCCGACCGGCGGGCCGAGCTCAAGGCGCGTGACGCGGACCCAAACCTCAGGGAACGCCTCGTTGACGCTCGCCATCAGGCGCGAGCGCACCCGCTCTCGGGCTTCCGTGTCCTTGGTCATCACCACGAAGGCTGCGTAGCCCGGGTTCGGCAGCTCCGGGTCGAGCGAGAGATAGAAGCGCGGCTGACCGGCGCCCGTGTAGGCGCTGAAGAAGCGGACGTCTTCATCCTTGGCGAGGATCGACTCCATTTTCTTGACCTGCTCGGTCGTCGCGGCGAACGAAGCGCCTTCCTTCAGGCGCAGCTCGACGACCAGTTCCGGCCGCGAGCTGTTGGGGAAGAATTGCTGCGGCACGAAGCGTGCGCCGTAGACGGCGAGCGCGAGGGCGGCGACGGTCGCGCCGATGACCCACCAGCGCCGCTCGACGGCGACGTCGATCCACCTGCGTAGCTTGCGATAAGAGGGCGTGTCGTACGGGTCAGCGCCGTGGTGATGCGTGCCGAAGTCCTTGGGCAGCATGTTGACGGCGAGGTAGGGCGTGATAATCCCGGAAACGACCCACGAGAACAGCACCGCAATGCCGACGATCCAGAAGATGCCGCCCGCGTATTCGCCGGTGGTCGACTGGGAGAAGCCGACCGGCATGAAGGCCGCGGTGGTGACCAGCGCGCCGGTCAGCCGGGGCATAGCCGTCGCCTTGTAGGAGAAGGCGGCGGCCTTGAGGCGATCCCACCCTTCCTCCATCTTCACCACCATCATCTCGACGGCGATGATGCCGTCGTCGACCAGCAGGCCGAGCGCGATGATGAGCGAGCCGAGCGAGATGCGCTCCAGGTTCCAGCCCATCGCCAGCATCACCAGCGCGACCACGCCGACCACGCCGAGCACGATCGGCACCGCCAGGCCGACCACGATGCCGGTGCGCCAGCCGAGGCTGACCAGGCAGACCGCCAGCACGATGGCGAGCGCTTCCAGCAGCGCGCGTTCGAATTCCCAGATGGAATCGGTGACGACGGTCGGCTGATCGGCAATGCGCTCGAGCTCGATGCCGTAGGGCAGTTCGGTCTGCAGCTTGGCGACCGCGCCCGCGATCGCCTTGCCGAGGTCGACGATGTTGCCGTCGCCGGTCATCGTGATGCCGAGCATCAGGACCTGCTGCCCGTTGTGGCGCACCGTGTAGGTCGGCGGATCTTCGTAGCCGCGAGTGATCGTCGTGAAATCGCCGAGCTTGATCAGCCGGCCGCCGGCGGCGATCGGCACGTTGCGGATATCGTCCAGATTGGCGAACTGCCCGCTGACGCGAACGAGCACCCGGTCGCCGTTGGTGTCGATCGAGCCGCTCGAGAGCACGCTGTTCTGGCTCCTGAGGCTCTCCGCGATGGCCAGCGGCGTGATGCCGAGGGCGGCCAGCCGCTGGTGCGAGAACTCGACGTAGACCTTTTTCGCCTGCTTGCCGTAGATGTCGATCTTCTTCACCATCGGCACCTTCAGCAGGCGGCGTTTGATGTCCTCGGATACGTCGGAAAGCTCCGCTAAGCTGACGCCGTCGCCCTTGACGGCATACAGCAGCCCGGTCACGTCGCCGAATTCGTCGTTGAAGAACGGGCCGATGACGCCTTCGGGCAGCTCGAGCTTGATGTCGCTGAACTTCTTGCGCGCCTGGTACCACGCCTCCTGCTGTTCCGCGGGCGAGGTGCCGCCGACCACCGTGATCAGCATGGCGCCGTAGCCCTGGCGTGCGTAGGTCTTGACCTTCTCGAAGTGGTCGAGCTGCTCGAACTTCTTCTCCATCCGGTTGAGCAGCTCGTCCTGGACCTGCTGTGCCGTCGCGCCGGGCCAGATCACCATCGCCGTCATCGACGGCACCGAAAAGTTCGGGTCTTCGAGCTGGCCGAGCTTGGTGAAGGACAGCACGCCGCCGATGGCGATCACCAGGATCAAGAAGAGCACCACGGCGCGGTGGTGCAGAGCCCATTCGGTAAGGTTGAAGGATTTCATCGCACGGCCCGCTTGGCGTCAGCTTCGCCGCGCGTCGTGCCCAGCAGCGCGACCCGCAAGGCCGGCGCCATCTTTTGCACGCCGGCGGTGACAACGAGCTCACCGGCCGGCGGGCCCGACACGAGCGCCTCCTCGTTGCGATACCCGTGCACCGAGACGTTGATCAGATCGACGGTGGCGACCGGATCGGTACCCGCACGACGAACGACCCAGACCGCTGGCTGGCCTTTGTTCTGGGTGATCGCCGAGGCCGGGATTACGGCTACCGGCGCTTCGCCGACCTGCCGTTCGACGACGAGCGTGGCGGTTGCACCCAGCGGCAGCGGCCGCGGCGTGACCGGCTTCAGGCGGGCGCGAAAGGTTCGCGTTTGCGCCGCTGCCTGCGGCGACAGTTCGCGCAGCGCGACCTCGAACGTTTGCTCGGGCGCGCTTGCCAGCCACGCCTGGTAACGCGACGTCTTGAATACGGCGAGGTGATCCTCGGGCACGTCGGCCACGATCTCGGGTTCGCCTTCGTTGGCGATCGAGACGATCGGTTGCCCTTCGGCCACCACCTGTCCGACCTCGAAGCGCACGGCGGTGACGACACCGCTCTGCGACGCGCGCAGCACCGTGTACCTCAGCCGGTTGCGGGCCAGCTCGAGCTTCCTCGCCTCGGCCTCCGCCGCGGCGGAAGTCGTCGTCGCACCGGTCTGCGCCTTCTCGTCGTCGGACACGCTCACCGAACCGTCGCTCTTCAACGCGTCGAGCCGCCGCCGATCCGATTCCGCTTGCCGCGCCTGCGTCGTGACGGCGACGAGCTGCTGCCGCGCCGCACCCTCCGCCAGCCGGTAATCGGTGTCGTCGAGCACCGCCAGCACATCCCCCTCGCGCACTTTCTGGCCGACATCGACCTTGCGCTGCACGACCTTGCCGCCAACGCGAAATGCCTCGTTGACTTCGTGGCGCGACTGCACCGTGCCGACGTAGCGGTTCGTTTCCTGCGTCTTGTCGTAGCGGATCTCGGCGGTGCGCACGGCGCGCAGGGCTTCAGCGGGGGGGCTTCGATGTACACGCGGACAGGCCGGCGACGGCGATCACCGCGACGACGACTAATGCGGGGGTGGGAGACGGATTCACGACGGATCCTCGTATTGAGCGACGGAGTTTGATGATGTAGGCGAATTCGGGTTGGCGGCTGCCGCGGGGTCGGTGACAGGCTCGAACGCCTGCCAGCCACCGCCGAGCGCCTTGTACAGTTGCACGCTGTCGAGCAGCAACTGCGTGTTGGCGTCGTTGGCTCCGACGCGCACCGCCAATCGCGCGCGTTGCGCGTCGAGGAGTGGCAAGAGGTCGATCTGGCCGCGGTCGTACAGCGATTGCGCACGACCGAGCGCCGCGTCGGCCGATGCCGCAGCGCTGTTGAGCGCCTGCGCGCGTTGCCTTTCATCGGCGAGCGCCACCAGCGTGTTCTCGACGTCTTCCAAGGCGCGCGCGATCGCGTCCTCGTAGCGCAGGACGGCTTCGCGTTGTCCACTCTCGGCGATGTCGTTGATCGCTGGCGTGCGTCCGGCGTTGAAGATCGGCATCGCCAACATCGCCGCGACGTTGGTGAAGCGCGCCGGGCCAAGACTGTCGCCATTGAGATTGATGGTCTCGCGACCAAACACGGCGCCGAGAACAAGCCGCGGAAACCACTCCGCCATCGCCTGCTGCCGGCGCGCGTTGGCGGCGTCGATCTGCGCGCTCGCAGCGAGCAGGTCCGGCCTGCGTTGCAGCAGCGCGGCGGGTTGGCCGGGACGCGCCGGCGGAACGGTGGCTTCGACGGTCGACGGCTTGATGCTCGCGGCATTGAACGCCTGACCGCCAATGAGCACGGCGAGGCGATGCCGCGAGACGGCGGCAAGTGTTTCCAGCGGCGGGATGGCTGCGCGTGCCCGCCAGGCTTCCGTCTGCGCGCGTTCGACGTCGAACGGCGTCGCGAGACCGACCCGATGGCGCGCCGCTACGAGGCGCAACGTTTCGTCTTGCGCGGCCGATATTGCACGCACCGTTTCGAGCTGGCGCAACGCGCCGGTGAGCTTGAAGTAATTGCTGGCGACGTCACTCAACACCAACAGACGCACGCCTCGCGCGCCGTTTTCGACGGCCAGCGTGTCGGCCGCGGCCGCAGCGGCACCCGCGCGCAGGCGACCGAAAAGGTCGACTTCCCACGTCACGCCGACGCCGATCTGCGCCGCCTTCGTATTCGCCGCTTCCGGAACGACGCTCTTGAGAGCCGAGTCGTAGTTCGTTTTGTGATCGAAGGCATCGCCGCCGACGCCAACGGCCGGAAACAGCCACGAACGGCTGATCGTCTCTCCGGCGCGCGCGGCGCGTAGCCGCTCGGCCGAGATCTTGACGTCGCGGTTTTGCTGTGCGGCGCGGCGGATGAGGTCGGCAAGAACGGGATCCTTGAAGCTTTCCCACCACGCCACCTCGGGCTCGTCTGCGGCGACCGTCGCTGCCGCGAATTGGTCCGGCACATCGAGCGAGGCCTTCAGCACGGGTGCGGCACACCCCGCCAGGGCGAGGGCGAGCGACGCGGCGAGTACACGCAAATGGCGGAATGGGATACTGGGGTTGGCTGGGTTCGACATGGCAGTGAGCGTAAGGGAATGGTTGCCGCGAGTCGTCAGCGAAGCGTCGACGTTCTGTCGGGATTTCGTCGGAAGGTGCGACGCGGATTCACAGGCGGGCGCGTATCAACTTGAGCTCCGCGCGACAGGCTTCGCCGAACGCCTTCAACGGGTCGGCGCCTACGGAGCGGGCAAGTTGGCCCATCTCCTGTACCGTCAGGTTGCGCGAGAAGTACTGGTCGGTGATGTGGCTCAACAGACGTTCGGCTTCGGCGAGCACCGGCTGCGAGGCGGTGAGGCGAATGCGATTCGTGAGTGCGTAGAGTGGGAGCAGCTTCTCCGGATCGTCGAGCGTGTGGACGAACGCGTCGATGAGAAGCTTCGCGCATTCGGCGATGAATTCGCCGTATAGCGTCTCACGCATGCGCATATCCCCCTGAATCAGCTCGCGCTGGCTGACCGTCTTCTGGGTAACCCAGGCGGTCGCAACGGCAGCCGAGCCGCCAACAAGCGAGCCGAGCACGCCTGCCATTGCGCTGACGATTGCACTATCCATGCGTTCGCTCATTCACGCGGGCGGCCACTTTCCCAGCAAATCGCCGAAGCGATTCCTGAGCTGCTCGACGACATACGCCTCAATCTGCTCCGTTTGCAGCCTTGCCGACGCTGAACGGTATCGATCACTCGCATTCCGCATTGAACGGCCGCTCGTGGAGGGTCGCGTCGAGGTCGCTAGCAACGCACTCGAGCAACTCGCGACCGGACGCAAATTCACATTGCCGTCCGGTAACGAGGTTCTCGATACGGCCGGCGAGCGCATCGGGCTTTGCATCGCCGCGCACCTTCACCACGTAGGCGCGTCGGGTCGGGTATTTGGAGTCAGTGTTGAAGGTCATCTCAGTTGTCGATGGTGAGTCATCGAGGCTAGCCTAACGGTTCTCGTACGCCGAGTTGTCAGCGTAACGTCGCCAAGTTGTCCGGATTCGGGCAAACCGACCTGCCCAGATGGCGCGGCTTGCCCCAGGAACGACCGTGTCCAATCGAATTACTGTGAAAGTCGCGCCAGCGACTCACGAATCTCCCCCTCGCCCGCGAATGCGGGAGAGCAACTGTCCTCCCGTGTGCTGGCAGCGATCGTCCTGCTCGGCACGCTGTTCACGGCGCAGGCCGAAACCACCGAAGTCCGCCTTGCCCAGCAATATGGCATCAGTTATCTGCCGCTGATGCAGATCGAGCAGAACAGGTTGCTGGAGAAGCACGCCGCAGCCAGGGGTCTCGGCGAGATCAAGGTCACGTGGTCGAAGTTCGCTGGCGGCAATGTGATGAATGACGCCTTGCTCTCCGGCAGCCTCGATTTCGCCGCTGCCGGCGTCGCGCCGGCGACGACACTTTGGGCCAAGACGCGTGGCACTCCGTCCGAGGTCAAGCTGGTGACGGCAATGAACTCGATGCCGATGTATCTCAACACGCGCAACCCGAACGTCCGATCGATCAAGGATTTCACCGACAAGGACAAGATTGCCCTGCCGGCCGTGAAAGTCTCGATCCAGTCCGTAACCCTGCAGATGGCTGCCGAAAAGCTGTTCGGTGAAGGCAACCACAACAAGCTCGATGCGCTGACCGTCACGCTGTCGCACCCGGATGCCCTGGTGGCGTTGC
The DNA here is from genome assembly GCF_012940005.1 of Candidatus Accumulibacter contiguus. Classification (GTDB taxonomy): domain Bacteria; phylum Pseudomonadota; class Gammaproteobacteria; order Burkholderiales; family Rhodocyclaceae; genus Accumulibacter; species Accumulibacter contiguus. Next base: position 17,839 of record NZ_SPMX01000009.1, read on the forward strand.
TGTCGGGCAGCAGCGAGATCAGCGCGCACTTCACAACGCCACCTTACCAGTACCAGGAACTGGAAAAGCCCGGCATTCATACCGTGCTCAATTCGTATGAAGTGCTCGGCGGTCCGGCCACCCTCAACGTGATCTACACCACCACCAGATTTCGCGAGGCCAACCCGAAGATCTACCAGGCCTTCCTCGCCGCGTTCGAAGAGGCCATCGCGCTGATCAACAGGGACAAGAGAGCTGCTGCCGAGTTCTACCTCAAGTATTCGAAGGACAAGGACACGGTGAAGGACATTCTGGCGATACTCAACGATCCGCAGATCGAATTCACGCAGACGCCCAAGAACATCACGCGATACGCCGACTTCCTGTTCAAGATCGGCACGATCAAGTACCGGCCGGCGAGCTGGAAGGAGCTCTTCTTCCCCGAGATTCACCATCTGTCGGGCAGTTGACGATGAGCGCACCCTTGCTCGATGTTCGCGACGTCACCCTGCAGTACAAGACCAGCGAGCGTCTCGTTACCGCTACGCAGCGCGTCAGCTTCCAGGTGCATGCCGGTGACCGTTTTGTCGTCCTTGGACCTTCCGGCTGCGGCAAGTCAACTCTGCTCAAGGCCGTTGGTGGTTATCTGGCTCCGGTCGAAGGCGAAATCCGTCTGAACGGGACACCGATTCGTAAACCAGGAGCCGATCGGGTGATGGTCTTCCAGGAATTCGATCAGCTACTTCCGTGGAAAACGGTCAAGGAAAACGTCAAGTTCGCTCTTGTCGCCAGCCGAACGCTGAGCGGCAGTGAGGCCGAGGACCGGGCGCTGCACTACATCGCCATGGTTGGACTCGCCGGCTCGGCCAACAGTTATCCTCACACCCTCTCTGGCGGCATGAAGCAGCGCGTGGCCATCGCGCGCGGTATGGCGATGCAGCCCGCCATCCTGCTGATGGACGAGCCCTTCGCCGCGCTCGACGCGCTCACCCGGCAGCAGATGCAGGACGAGTTGCTGCGCCTCTGGGAAGACACGCGCTTCACCGTGCTCTTCGTTACCCACTCGATCCCGGAGGCGGTCAAGGTCGGCAGCCACATCCTCCTGCTGTCGGCCCACCCGGGCCGGGTACGTAAACTGGTGCACAGCGACGGCAGCGATCGGGCAGACGCTTCCGGCCTGCGCCTGTCAGAGCGCATCCATCGCCAACTTTTCGAGTCCGAACCGGTTGCCAAGGAACTGGTCCATGCCGCCTGACGCTCGCTGCCCGGCGACCTCCGGCACGCTTGAGGCTCCACCATTGCTCAACGAGCCGCCAATCGCCGGTGAACGCCCACTCGTGCTCGTCGAGCAACTCGCCAACGTCGCCGCGCTACGCAAGATCCTGTTGCTCATGGTGCTCGCCGTGCTCTGGCAGGCTTATGCCAGCCGCCTCGACAATCCCCTGCTCTTCCCGACCTTCACCGCCACGCTGGAAGCGTTGTGGGAAGGCCTCTTGTCGGGAGCCCTGATCCAGCGCGCGGCCTTCACGCTCAAACTCCTGCTCGTCGGCTACGCCAGCGGCGTCCTGCTCGCGGGCTTGCTGACCGGTCTGGCGATCGGCTCCCGGCTGGGTAACGACCTGCTGGAAACGTTGACCGCGATGTTCAACCCCTTGCCGGCGATTGCCCTGTTGCCGCTGGCGCTGCTCTGGTTCGGCCTGGGCGCTGGCAGCTTGATCTTCGTACTGATTCACTCCGTCCTGTGGCCGGTTGCCCTGTGTACCCATGCTGGCTTCAAATCGGTCTCGCCGACGCTGCGCATGGTCGGCCGCAACTATGGACTTGTCGGCCCACGCTACGTAACCCGGATCCTCATTCCCGCCGCTTTCCCATGCATTCTCTCCGGCTTGAAGAATGGCTGGGCCTTTGCCTGGCGCACGCTGATCGCCGCCGAGTTGGTCTTCGGGGTCAGCTCGGGGTCGGGTGGCCTCGGCTGGTTCATCTACGAGAACAAGAACCAACTGGAAATCCCGTCGGTGTTCGCTGGCCTGCTGACCGTCATCCTGATCGGTCTGGCCATGGAAAACCTGGTTTTTCGCAGCATCGAAGTATGTACCGTCAGACGTTGGGGGATGCATGCCTGACGCTGAAACACTGGACCCGGTCGTCGTGATTTCCGAGTTCATGGAGGCTGCGGCCGTAAGGAGCTTGCGGGCACAATTCCCGGTCCATTACGACCCCGAACTGTTCGACCATCCGGCACAGTTCTACCGCCTGCTGGCCAGCGTCCGCGCCCTGATCGTCCGCAACCGGACCCGGGTCGATGGGGAGTTGCTCGGCCGGGCGCCGAGGCTGGAAGTGATCGGTCGCCTGGGTGTCGGGCTGGACAACATCGACCTCGTAGCATGCCGCGCGCGCGGCATTGCCGTGCACCCCGCCGCCGGGGCCAATGCCCGCGCGGTTGCAGAATACGTTCTGGCGATGATGCTGATCACCCTGCGCGACGACTATCACCGTACGGCAGATCTCTCCTCGGGCAGATGGCCAAGCGCGTATCACGCCGGCGGCCGCCAGGCGGCTGGCAAGACACTGGGGCTCGTCGGCTTTGGCGCTATCGGTCAGTTGACCGCCAGGCTCGCCCGCGCCATCGGCTGCAGGGTCATTGCCTGCGATCCGGCGCACGCACCTGGTTCCCTGCTGTGGAGAGAGTTGGATATCGAACCGGTGGGCTTCGATGACTTGCTGGCTGCGGCCGACGTCGTTTCCCTGCACCTGCCGCTGACCGCCGCCAGCCGCGGTCTTTTCGGGCGAGAAACCATCGCCCGAATGAAGCCGCAAGCCATCCTGATCAACACTGCGCATGGCGGCATCGTTCACGAGCGCGCTCTGGCCGATGCCCTGTGCAGCGGTCATCTGTCGGGCGCGGCAATCGACGTTTTCGCACGCGAACCATTGCCTGCCGGCTCACCGCTGGCCGGCCTGCCCAACGTCTGGCTGACACCGCACATCGCCGGACTCAGCCGAGAAGCCAATCTCCGCGTCAGTGCTTTGATTGCCGAGCAGGTCAGCCGGAGCCTCGCCCGCATCACCGAAGACCAGGCTGTTTGCCAGTCATCAAGCTGAAAATCGACCCATGACTGCCCCACGCACCCCGCCCCCGCTGCCCGACAACGCTGGGTGCAGCACAAGAGGTGGGCAGCAAGGCCGTTCTGCCAATCTTCATCCTATATCGAGGAATCATGATGAGTTTCTACCAGGACTACAACGACAAGCTGGCCATCGAGCAGTGGAACACTTTTGAACGCGGCGCCTATCGGACGATCAAGGTCACCCCGCTGTCACCCGCGCTAGGTGCCGAAATCGAAGGCGTCGACCTGCGGCAGGAAACCGCACCGGAGCAACTGGCAGAGATCAGGCAGGCGATCACGGAAAATCTCGTCCTTGTTTTTCGCGACCAGAAAATCGCTGCCGAGGACCATAAACGTTTCGCGCGCTATTTCGGCACCCTGCACCGGCATCTCCTGGCGGGCAACAGCACGCTCTCGGCGCGCAGCCAAGATCCAGAGATCCTGGCCTGGAAGACCGGCCGCAGCTCGCGTTACACCGCCGGCGATGCCTGGCACAACGATGTTTCCTGCGATCCCGAGCCTATCTGGGGCTCCTTCCTGCGGGTCACCCGTATGCCCGAGATCGGCGGCGGTGATACCGCCTTCACCAACCTGCACCTCGCCTACGAATCCCTCTCCGATCCAATCAAGCGGTTGCTCGATGGCTTGACGGCAATCCACGATGGACGCCAGGCCTGGACTGCCGGTTACGGAGCCGAACCGGATCCCGGCCAGACCTTCCCGGCTAGCGAGCACCCGGTCGTGGCCCGTCATCCCTTCAGCGGCCGCAAGTTCCTTTTTGTCAACCCTGCCTTCACTTCGCACGTCGTTCAGTTGACCCGCGCCGAAAGCGATGCCCTGCTGCAACTGCTATTTCGCCACGTCGAGAAACACCTCGCCTTCCAGGCGCACATTCACTGGACGCCCGACACGCTGATCTTCTGGGACAACTGGGCAACGCAACACCACGCGATCTGGGATTACTATCCTTTCGAGCGCTGGGGAGAACGCGTTTCTGCCTCCCTCGGCTTCCCGCCGCAGCAAGCCTGAGTGAACCGCCTGCCCCGGAGCGACCGAGCGCAGATAATTGCGGCATGACCTGTGCGACAACACCCATCCACAGAAGAGCGGCGGTGTCGCCCGCTACAGCGCATAAGCTCATAAGCTCATAAGTGCAAAGTATTTCCCCTCGCTACCCCGCCTCCGAGAGAATGTACCTCGACCGCCGGCTTTAACCGATAACTTGCCGGGGCGGGATACAAATTCTGGCTAAAGCGTCGCTCGCTCCAGCACTCCCCGGGAGCCGGCCACGCCGGATCACAGGGGAGCAAGGAGCAGCATCATGGTCATCACTCTCGAATTGCCCGTGTGGCACCGATCTTTCGACGATCCACTGTCTGCCTACGAAAAGCATTTTGGTGCCTTGCCCGCCTGGTTTGAGGAGGTTTCCCGGCCCGTAGCGCTCTCGCTGGCCCGGCAAGCGTTGCGCGCCGGAGTGCCGCTGACACCGGCGGATCACCTGTCCTGAGCAATCAGATTCGGCAACCGCAGGCGCTGCACCTTGCCGGAAGGCCCCTTGGGAAGTTCTTCAATGAGGAGAATCCGCGCCGGCGTCTTGAAGGGCCCCAGGTGGTGACGGCAGAAGGCGATCAGATCGTCACCGACCTCGCCCGGCTTCAGCACGACGCCGGCGGCAATTTCCTGACCATAGAGCGGGTCCGGGATGGCGAAGGCAGCTGCTTCCAGCACGGCCGGATGGGCCAGCAGCACTTCGTCGATCTCGCGCGGAGCGATGTTCTCGCCTCCCTTGATGATCAGTTCCTTGAGGCGACCGGTGATGAAATAGAAACCCTGCTCATCGCGGTAACCAAGGTCGCCGGTGCGAAGCCAGCCATCGGCCGTGAAGGCGCGTGCGCTTTCTGCCGGCGCCTTGTAGTAGGCGGCCATCACGTTCTCACCGCGAACGACGATCTCGCCGGCAACGCCGACCGCTTGCTCGACGCCGCTGTCCGGATCGATCACCCTCGCCTGGTTGCCGAAGGCGCGGCCGGGACTGCCGAGCTTGCGCGCGCTGCGTTCGAGGGGGTTGGTGAACACGGGCGCCGCAGTCTCCGTCAGACCCATGGTTTCGATGATGCCGACGGCGAAGCGCTCCTCAAAGGCGCGTTGATGAGCCGGCGGCAGCGGTGCCGACGCCGAGCGGCAGAAACGCAGACGACCCGCAGCAGCCGCAGTCGCATGGCCACTGTCGCCCTGCAGCAGCCGGAGGTGTACATCAGTAGCGCCGGCGCGTCGGCGGCTGGTTCCGGGTCCGGCCAGGACGCCTGCTCCGATTCTCCGGGCAGAAGGGCGCTGTCGGGATCGACGATGAATAGGCGCATCCGTACTTCCCGACGAACGCTCGCCAGCGCCGCGCGCAGCGCTTCTTCCCGTTCCGGGGCCACGAAAACCGCCTGGCAATCGGAGTGGCCGAGAATGAAGGCCAGTTGCGCCGGCTGGGCAATCAGGCTCAAGGGAACCAGGACGCGGCCGCAGGCCGTAACGCCGACGAACAAGCGCACGGCCTGCAGGCCGTTGGGCAGGAGCAGCCCGACATGGGCGCCGGCGGCAATTCCCTGTGCGGCAAGAAAGGCGGCGAGGGCGCGTGAACTTCGCAGGAGATCGCCGAAGCTGAGTCGGCGACCCGTTTCCGGAGCGATCACGAAATCCGCAGCGGCATGGGTTCTGGCCTGGTATTCAAGGACACCACGGACGGAACTGCCGCGGGAATCCGGATGGTCGTGGGCATTCACTTGCCGAAAAGCCGCCAGTAGTCCCCGAAGATCTCTTCCTCACTCGGTACCCGTTCCGGGATCGGCCGCACGATGCGCGTAATGTTGAGGAAGTGGCGATAGTTGAGGTTGTCGGAGAAGCTGTTCCCGGCCCAGGTGCCACAACCCATCGACAGCGAGAACGGCAGGCCGTTGGCGAACGAACCGCCGACCGCGTAGCAGTGCACCTGGTCCACGATGACCCGGCATACCGGGAGATCAAGGCCGAGGCGCAGTTGCTGTTCGGCGTTGGCGCCGTGAATGCCGACCGAATGCCCCTGGCCCTGGTACTCGTAGAGGCGCCGCACCTGGGCGATGGCGGCGTCGAAATCCGGCACCCGATAAACGGTGAGCACCGGCGAAAGCTTTTCGCCGGAAAAGGGGAATTGCGCTCCCACCCCTTCCTCGCTGACGAGGATGAAACGGCAACTCTCGTACGCCGCTCCGAAGAGTCCGGCCAGACGAGCAATTTCCGTCGCCGGGCGCGCGATCAGGCGGGGCGACAGGCGGCCCTCCGGGAACAGTGCCTTGGCCAGGCAGGCCTTCTCGGCCGGCGTCGCGAGTACGCCGCCTTCGGCACGCAGCGCAGCCAACAGCCGCTCCCAGGCGCCCTCGACGACAATCAGGCTGTTTTCGGAGGAGCAACTGGTGGCATGGTCGAAAGTCTTGGAGGTGGCGATGCGGGCTGCCGTGACCACCGGGTCGGCAGAGGGCAGGACGATCGCGGCGACATTGCCTGCCCCGACGCCGAGGGCCGGCTTGCCGCTCTGGTAAGCCGCTTTGACATTGTCCCGCGAACCCGTGGCAACGACCAGATCAGCCTGGGCCATGAGTTTCGCCAGCATCGCCCGCGAGCCCGGGGGAGGAAGTTGCTGGACCAGATCAAGGGGTGCGCCGACCTTGACCAGTTCGGCGTGAACGAAGTCGAGCAGCAGCGCACAGGTCGAGGCGCCCTTGGGTGAAGGGGCGAGAATGATCGCGTTGCCACCCTTGAGCGCATTGATCAGCTTGTTGGCCGGCGTCGCTGCCGGATTGGTCGATGGCGTCACTGCCGCCACCACGCCGACCGGGCGGGCAATCTCGGTCATGCCGCGCGCGCAGTCCTCGGCAATGACGCCGACCGTGCGCACGCCCTGCAGGTCGCGCAGCAGGCCGAGCGTCTTGCGGTGATTCTTGCGCACCTTGTCCTCGACCGCGCCAAAGCCGGTGTCGCGCACCGCCTGCTCGGCCAGGCGTCGGTTGCGGCCAGGCTCGATGATCGCCCAGCCGGCCGCGGCGACGGCCGCGTCGACCCGGTCCTGGGTCCAGGTCGCGAACTCGGCCTGGGCAGAGCGCGCGCGGCCGAGCAGTGTGCCGACCGGGTCGCTGTCGGTCACCGCTCAGCCTTTGGCACTACGCGCCGCGTATTTCGCCAGCAGGCGCTTCGGCGGCTTGAAGGCATCGCGGCCAAGAACGAGTGGGGCGCTTCGAATTGCAGATAGCTGTTGGCGACCAAGGTCTCGACAAACGCCTCCGGGGGCGTCATCCGCTGCCTTCCTGCTCCCATCCTCGATTCTCCGTGATTGAACACTCGATTCTAGGGGCCGGCGGCGGCGGCCGTAACGACGCTTTCCTGCTTAGCTTATTCGGCGATCGCCGTTCGGGAAAAAGCCCGAGGCGGATCCAGGATCTGCCCATTGGGGCCTTTCAAGGCGGCCCTGCTGAATGATTGATAAGCTAATCAGCACTCGGCAACGCCGGCTGGGCCTGGCAGGAGGTGCTGCCCTGCTTCATCCGCGCCGAGAGCAACGATCTCGGTCGCGGACCATTGCACGGCAACTCCGGACCGCTCAAGGTGTCGAGTATCGGCCAGGAGCACGAGTTGATGGAGGCGATCATCGCCGCCGGCGAATCCTTGGGCATTCCCCGTACTGTCGATTTCAACGGCCCGCAGCAGGAAGGCGTCGGCTACTACCAGCTCACCACGCACCGCGGCTGGCGTTCGTCGTCGGCCACCGGCTACCTGCAACCTGCCCGCCGGCGTGGCAACCTGCGGGTCCTCACCGGTGCCCAGGTCACCCGTATCCGCTTTGCCGGCAGACACGCCCGAGCCATCGAGTATCGCCGGGGCGGCAGTGAAGGATCGGCGCTGGCCGGCGGCGAAGTCATCCTCGCCGCCGGTGCCGTGCACAGCCCGCAACTGCTTGAACTGTCCGGCGTTGGCGATGCCGCGCGGCTGGGAACACTGGGCATTCCGGTGATTCGCCACCTGCCGGGGGTTGGCGAGAACCTGCAGGACCATCTGCAATTGCGCCTGATGTACCGGGTGGCCACACCGATCACCACCAACGACGATCTACGCACCCTCACCGGCAAGGCCCGTATCGGGCTGCAGTGGCTGCTGCGTCGCAGCGGCCCCCTGGCCATCGGTATCAATCAGGGTGGGTTGTTTACCCGTGTCTTGCCGGAATCCCACAGCCCCGATGTCCAGTTCCACTTCGCCACCCTGTCCGCCGACCAGGCGGGAGGCCAGCCGCACCCCTGGTCCGGTTGCACCTTTTCGGTCTGCCAGTTGCGGCCGGAATCCCGCGGCAGCGTGCATGCGCGCTCGCCGGACCCGCTGACGCCACCGGCCATTCGCCCCGGCTATCTGACCGCCGAACTGGACCAGCGAACCGCCGTCGCCGGACTGCGCTTTGCCCGCCGCCTGGCGTCAGCCTCAGCGCTGCAAGCTTACCTCAGCGAGGAATACCGCCCCGGGAAAGCCGCACGCAGCGACGAGGACCTGCTGCAGTTTGCCCGCGACTACGGAGTCACGATCTTTCACCCGGTCGGTAGCTGCCGGATGGGCAGCGACGAAATGGCCGTCGTTGATCAGCAGTTGCGTGTTCACGGGCTTGCGGGCCTGCGCGTCGTCGACGCCTCGATCATGCCGACTCTGGTTTCGGGTAATACCAATGCGCCAACGATAATGATTGCCGAAAAAGCGGCCGAAATGATCCTGGCCGCGCTGCCGCTTGAACCCTGCTGGCCGGGGTCAATCAGGCGGCAGCCGCGGCCAGGATCAGGCGCCGATTCCAGCCAGCGCCTCGCCCAGTTGACTGAGGCAACGGCGACTGAAGATGATCGGTACGCGCATCTTGTTGGCGGTCCGCCGGGCCTTCAAGGCCAGGAGGTGATTGACCTGGTCGACGAGAACGACGACCAGGCGCGTCCCGGACGGAATCTGGCGGTGGCACTCGCTTTTCCGGCGACCATTCCAGTGGTGGACGGTCGCGTAGCCCCGGCTCTGCAGAAAATCGCTGTAGCTCCCCACGCGGTCGCCGCCGACGATCAGTGCGATCACGACGACTGCACTCCACACACCAGCCGGATGGAAGGATTCGCGGGCATCGCGGTCAGCCCGCCGGTTTCCAGATGACTACCTCGGCGGTATTCACCTTCTTCGGCACCAGTCCCTCGCCAAAGAACGCGTCAGCAATCTTCTGCTGCTCGGCGAGAGCTGCCGGCGCGACCGTGCGCACGTCATAGCTACGGCGGCTGTTGGCCAGTTCGACGGTAGCCGCATCGAGCCCCCAGACCGGTGCCAGCAGGCTCGCGGCCTCCTTCGGGTTGTGCCTGATCCAGACGCCCGCCTTCTTCAGTTCCTCGAAAATGATGTTCAATACCTGCGGATTGGCTCGGGCGTAGGGAGTGGAAACCAGGTAGTAGCGCTGGTAGTCGGCGACATTGCGGCCATCGCTGACGATGCGCACCTGCGACTGGCGTTGCACTCCGGCAAGGAAGGGATCCCAGGTCACCCAGGCATCGACGGCACCACGCTCGAAGGCGGCACGGCCATCGGCAGGACTGAGATAGGCCGGCTCGATGTCCTTGAACTTGAGGCCGCTCTGTTCCAACAGGGCAATCAGCAGGTAATGACTGCCCGCCGCCTTGGCCACCGCCACCCGCTTTCCCTTGAGGTCGGCCACCGCCTTGGCCACCGCCACCCGCTTTCCCTTGAGGTCGGCCACCGACTTGATCGGCGAATCCGCGCGCACCACCAGGGCCTGCGCAGTCGGCGACGGCGCTTCCTGAGCCAGATAGGTCAGGCGCGCGCCGGCTGCCAGCGCGAAGACCGGCACGGTATCGGCGACGTCGGCGCTGACATCGACGCTGCCGATGTTGAGGGCCTCCAGCAAGGGCAGGCCACTGGTGAATTCGTGCCAGCTCACCGTCACCCCGGCAGGAGTCAGGCGCTTTTCCAGCGTACCCCAGGTCCTCAGCAAGGTGATCAGGGTCGAGGATTTCTGGTAGCCGATGCGCAGGGTGGTCGTTTCGGCAGCCCGGGCCAGTGGCGCCAGGCAAGCACCGATGCCGGTAGCGGCAGCGATACCGAGGATCTGCCGGCGACTGAAGTTCAAGTTCATTGCAGACCTTCGCAAACGACGGGACCGTCGATGATTTCCTCGATCCGTCCGCTGAACTCGTTTCTAGCGTTGATTGACTGGATGTGCACGACATTCTCCGTTGGGGGATTGACAAGTACAGTCTGGCCAATGCTGACGCTCGCGGCAAATAATAAGAAATGAGTTCCTTATTACCCCGCGGCTCACCTTGCCCTGACGCAAGCCCCTTCCGGATGCCCCGTGGCGATAGAGGGCCGATCCGTCACGGCTGCGGCGAGACCTGCCGCCAATAGGCGACGCAAACCTCGGCCAGAGCCTGCGTCGAGTCGATGCTGATCGGCAGGAGTTCCGAGTCAATGTGGGTCAGCCCGATCGGTACCTCGGTACAGGCCAGCACCAGCCGGCGTGCCCCCCGCTCGACAAGCAGACGACCGGCGTGCTCGAGCAATTTGCCTCCGCGTTCCAGTTCGTAGTTCTTGATCGCGTAGCAGCCGGGAGTGAAGAATTCGTCCAGTTCTTCGTCGGTATGGGTGTGAAAGGGAATACCCCCGGCAACGAAACGCTGCTGGTAGATCTCGGCGCGCAAGGCACCCCTGGTTGCGATCAGCCCGACGGGTGCGACCGCCGAAGTTGCACGCGCCAAGGCTGCCAGCGTCGCATCGGCGATATGGATCACAGGCACGCTGCTGGCGGCAGCCAGGGCGTCAAACCACAGATGTGCCGTGTTGCAAGGGATGACGATCCGGGTCGCCCCCGCCGCGTTCAGTCGGGCGATACCGGCCAGCATCGCCGGCAGCGGGGACTCGCCAGTACCGGCCAATGCGCGCTGCCGGTCGGGGATTTGCGGCACATTCCAGACGACCGTCGGCACGTGTTCCTGGTCACGGCGGGCCGGCAGTGCGACGATCAGTTTGTGGAGAAAATCGACCGTCGCGAGTGGGCCCATCCCCCCCAGCACGCCGATCAGTGGCTGCGTCACCGACATCGATCAGAGCGCCGCTCTCGGCGCAAGCAGCGAACGGTAGGCAAACAGGCCGGTCGCTCCGCCAGTGTGCAGGAAGACAATGTTTTGTCCCTTCCGGAAATGCCTGTTGCGCACCAGGTCGACCAGGCCGGCGAAGCCCTTGCCGGTATATACGGGGTCGAGGAGAATGCCCTCGTGCCGAGCCAGCAGGTGCACGGCTTCGATCATGCCGTCGGTGGGCACGCCATAGCCCTCTCCGACGTAGTCGGAATTGACCACCACCGAGTCCTCGGGGAAGCTCCCGCGTATGCCGAGCAGGTCCCAGGTCCGGGCAGCCAACTGCCGAACGTTGTGTTCCTGCTTCTCCTTTGCCGCCCTGACGCTGATGCCGAGTACGGGAATGTGGCTGTTCGACCCCTGCAAGCCAACCAGTAATCCCGCCTGTGTACCCGTGCTGCCGGTCGCGTGAACCACGTGGTCAATATGCAGCCCGTGTTCGTTGGCGTGGGCAACGATCTCCTGTGCCGAAACGACATAGCCCAGTGCACCGATCGGATTGGATCCGCCACCCGGGATCAGATAGGGTGTTTCGCCGGCAGCGCGCAGACGTTCGCCTGCCGCGATCAATTCCCCGTGCATGTCGAGGCCAGCCGGCCGGGTTTCGATGACAGCCCCGAGAATCTGGTCGAGCAACACATTTCCGTTCGCGTAGTAATCCGCTGGTGCGCCGCTGACGCGCTCTTCCAGCAGAACGGTCGTCTTGAATCCGTACTTGTTGGCCGCCGCTATCGTCTGGCGGACATGGTTGGACTGGGTGGCTCCCTGGGTGAGGATATGTGTGGCGCCCTGCGCCAGTGCATCGCCGATCAGGAACTCCAGCTTGCGCGTCTTGTTGCCGCCCAATGCCAGGCCGGTATTGTCATCGCGCTTGATGTAGATGTTCGGGCCATCGAGAAGGCGGGTCAGGTTGCCCAGGAACTCCAGTGGCGTTGGCGCCTGGGTCAGGCGGACGCGCGGAAATGAAGCAAGGTTCATGTTTCTTGATGCTCCGTAACAGAAGGGTCAGGCAGGTTCGCCGACGAGGGACTTGGCCGCCTCTTCGCGCACCACGTGCAGAATGTTGCGCTTCAACTGGCCATAGCGTGGGTCCGCGACCAGATCTTCGAGGCTGCGCGGCCGCTCGAAGGGAACCTGCAGCTCCTCGCGGATACGGCCCGGCCGTGCCGACATGATCAGCACGCGGTCCGCCAGGAACAGCGCTTCGTCGATGTCGTGAGTGACAAAGAGGATGGTTGTCTGGATGGTTTGCCAGATCGTGGTCAGCAGTTCCTGCATGGCCAGCCGGGTCTGCGCATCGAGGGCGCCGAAGGGCTCGTCCATGAGCAGGATTTCCGGATTCGGCAGCCAGGCGCGCGCCAGGGCGGCCCGCTGGCGCATACCACCCGAGAGTTGCCAGGGAAAGTGCTCGGCAAAGTCCTGCAGGCCGACCAGGCGCAGGTAGCGCTCGGCATCGGGCAGATACTGCTGCGCGGTCTGACCCGACATGCGCGGTCCAAAGGTCACGTTGTCGCGTACCGACAACCACGGAAACAGCGTCGGCTGCTGAAACACCATGCCGCGCTCCGGGCCTGGGGCGTGGATGGGTCGGCCATCCAGCAGCACTTCGCCCCGGTCGGCCTGGTCAAAACCGGCCACCAGGTTGAGGATCGTCGACTTGCCGCAACCCGACGCACCGAGCAGGCAGACAAATTCACCAGCCGAGAGCACGAAGGAAACGTCTCTCAGCACGTCGCCGTCCAGGGCCGCAGAAGTTGGGCCGGCGAATTGCTTGCAGACCCGTTGCAGGGAAATCCTCGGTGGCAGGCTCATGAATCCATGCCGGCCCACGGCGCAAAGCGGCGTTGCAGGTGCACCAGCGACCAGTCAAAGAAATAGCCGGTCAGTCCGAGCAGGACGATGCCCAGCAAGACGACATCGGTACGCAGGTAACTGCCGGCATTGATCACCATCCAGCCCAGCCCCGAACTGGCAGCCACCATTTCGGCGGCGATCAGCGAGGTCCAGCCGATGCCGATGGACAGCCGGACGCTGGTGAAGAGTTCGGGCAGCGCATTCGGCAGTACCACATACAGGAACAGCTGCCGGCGGTTGGCGCCCAGGGTCTGCGCGGCTCGCCGGCGAGCCTGGCTGACGCCGAGTACGGCGGCCGCCGCACCCACCACGATGCTCAGGAAGCTGGAAATGAAGATCAGGAAGAACTTCGCCCCCTCGCCAATCCCGAACCAGACGATGACCAGCGGAATCAGCGCAATCTTGGGCAAGGGACGCAGGAACTGCACAAAGGGATTGAGCGCGGCGCCCAGGGTCGGTGACAAGCCCATCCCCAGGCCCAGTGGAACCCCGCTGACGATCGCCACCACGAACGCGACCAGCGCTCGCGCCGTGCTGGTGAGAAAATGCTCCCACAAGGGCGTTTGCCGGTAGCCGGAAGCAAGCAATTCAAGCGCCGTGCGCAGGATCTCGCTGGGTGGTGGGAGTAGCAGCGGGTCAACCCAGTTCAGGCTGCCGGAGAGCTGCCAGACCAGGACAAACAGAGTGACGGTGGTGCCACTGATCAGCGGATACTTCCAGCGTCGCCACGGCGCCGCCGGTTCTCGTGGACCTTTGCCGGTTGCCGCTTCCTGTTGTGGCAGCAGCAGCGCCAATTCAGCTTCAGAGCGCATTCCCACGGTTCACTTGCCAGCCAGGGCGCGCTGCAGGAAGGAAGTATTTATTGCCGGCGCATAGGACTCGGGAATATCCGCCTTGCGCAGTTCGCCAATCTCGGCCAGGAAGCTGGCGGCGTCATTGTACGATCGGGTGACGCGCGAATTGTTCTTGGTGGCCTCGTTGCCGATGTAGGCGGGGGTTAGCTGCTCGGCAATCGACGGATATTCCAGGCCGGACAGCGTGCTGCGTGCCGTATCCAGCGGGATGTCGAGATGCTTGGCAATTTGCTGCGCCGAGCCTTCGGGATCCTTCTTGTACTGGTCGACCTTGTCCTGCACCACGCGCAGGAACTTGACCACCAGGTCAGGATGTTTCTCGGCAAATTCCTTGCGCACCGCGAAGTTGTTGAAAATCAGCACACCATCCTTCTGCAGGTCGCGGGTGGCAAAGATCTCCTTGCCACCATCGCTTTCCAGTTGCTGGCTGAACGGCCCCCAGACGTAGGCGGCGTCGATATCGTTGCGTTTCCAGGCAGCAACGATTTCCGCGGGTTTGAGCGCCAGCGACTTGATCTTTTTGCGCTCGACACCGGCCAGTTTCACCGCCACTTCAAAAGCGTATTGTGCGGTCGAGTTGGCAGGAAAAGCGACGGTCCTGCCCTCCAGATCCTTGAGCTTGTTGATCCCTTTGCGGGCAATCAGGCGCTCGCTGGTGGCGATGATTTCCGGCGTACCAATCACCTCGATCGGCAGCCCGCGTGCAATACCGGCAGCCGCTGGACTTGATCCAAAGCGGGCAATGTCGATTTCCTTGGCAGCAAAGAGCGTCAGCACGTCCGCTCCGGAGTTGAACGGAATCCACTTTACCCTGGTCCCGAAAGCCTTGTCGAAAGCGCTGTCGATCTTGCCCAGAATCCAGACTCGCGGTCCGCCAGCGTAGGCGAAGCGCACCTCGGACGGCAGCGTTTCGGCATGCACCGAAGAGGACAGCGCCAGCACCGATACGACTAGAAAATACAGCAGCATCTCGATCCACTTTGCCAGCATGAGGGTTCTCCTGATTGGGTTCGTCCGGGCGAACACTATAGGGCGCTACCCTTCACGCTGGAACGAAGATAAAACGATGTTCTTATATGAACCTGGCACCCGCAGACCGCCGACTTGCCATCGCGGGCGCACCCATCTGCTACACTTCGCTGCGTGCCGCCGACGTCGATTTCCACCGCCTGGTCGATCAATCGGTCGTCCGGGCTGGCGCCCTGGCGGTACGCTTCGCCGTAAAAAGGGCTTGAAGGTCGAGCCGGGCTGGCGGTGCGCCTGCTGCACATGGTCGAAGGCCTCCTGCTCGAAGTCGCGGCTGCCGACCCAGGCCTTGACGTGGCCGTTGCGCGGATCGATGGCCAGGAAACCGATCTGTATCTGCGTCTTTTGTTGGCGCAGCACGCGCATGAGGTCCTTGTCGGCCGGCAGTTCCTGCATGGCCTGGGCAGGCGTCCGGCCCTTGGCGATGGCGGCGGCGTACTCCGGCGATTCGCGGATGAAGGCCTGGATCAGGCTGGAGTCGTTGCTCCACGCCGAGCGCTTTCCCCAGGCCGCGTTGGCGAGGTTCTGCAAGCTGTTGCCCTGCCATGAAGGGTTCGTATCAAGCACGAATGGGCTCGTGCGCAAGCGTTCTTGCCAAGGATTCTTCGGGAGGGAGAAGCAAAATTTACAGGACAGTGTATCGGCATGTCCCCCCGCTTCGGGGATTTTCTCACTGCTATCAGGGGCGGAGGTAGATGTAGCCTTGTTGCTGCAGCTCGACGATGCGCACGACGCCACCCTGGTCGACGCGGGCGAAGCCGTCGATGAGATCGTTCAACGTCGTGCGGTTATTGCAACGTCGTGCGGTTATTGCGCAGGGTGTTGCCGCAAGCGTCAAAGTTCACACCCTTGTTCCTGAGTTCGGCGACGCGGTCAAGCAGGCCCGACTGGGCTTCCTTCTTTTCGAAAGCCTTCAGGGCAGGACCGTGGGCGACGAGAACGATGTCAACCTTGTCCGGGCCGCCAACGCCTCGGATATGGTTTTCGAATATGTTGCGCAGCCAGGATGGCTGGCGCTTGATCAATCCGACGCCGCCGATTTTCCTGGCGCGATGGAATCCCCGTATGCCTCCTGCGAAGCATCAAGGGAGACGCAGGCTCAGCGGCTGCAACCAGACCGGCGTGCGCCTGTCGATGAGGGCGTTGATCTGCTGGCAAACGTAAAAAAGGACGCTGCGAAAAAGCAGCCGTCAGGCGGCCAGCGCCTGCATCAGGTCGGCAATCAGGTCATCGGCGAATTCGATGCCGATCGACAGCCGCAGCAGGTCGTCGGGAACCAGCGTGCCGGCGCCCTCGACACTCGCGCGATGTTCGACCAGGCTTTCCACGGCACCGAGCGAGGTGGCTTGCCGGAAGAGTTTGAGCTTGCCGGCCACGGCGCGGGCCCTTGACTCTCCGCCGGCGATACGCACCGACAGCATGGCGCCGAAACCACCCTGCATCTGGCGGGCGGCAACTTCGTGGCCCGGGTTCCCGGGTAGCCCTGGGTAAAGGACCTCGACGACAGCCGGATGAGCGGCCAGGAAATTCGCGATCTTTTCGGCGTTGCCCGCAGCAGTCCGCACGCGCAGGAAAAGGGTAAGCAGGCCGCGCTGCAACAGCCATGCTTCGAACGGCCCGAGCACGGCACCGCCAAGATTGCGCGCCTTGCGGATGCGCAGCCAAAAATCGTCGGTATCGCGGGTGGGTAGTGGTCCAGACGTGGATATCAGCCTCATATAGTATTTTATAATCAATATCTTATAGGTTAGCATATCCACTTGAGGAACACCACCCGCGGGTGATCAAGGCACCGGCGACGACATCGGAGTGGCCGTTCAGGTATTTTCAGGTCGCTGTTGGTGTACAGCGCCAGCTCGATGCCCCACTGGCTTGTGAAGTCGCGCAACCAGTTGCGCCAGGCCCAGTAAGCGGAGCGTGCTGCCACGAGGCGGTCGCCAGGTTTAAGGGCAAGCAGGACGGCCGTTGCCGCCGCCATGCCGGAGGCAAAAAGCAGTGCCTGGGCGCCGCCTTCGAGTTCGGCCAGCAGTTTTTCAGCGCCGTCGTAAGCCGGGCTCTGGTCGCGCGAGTAAATGACGACCACCTGGGTAGCTGCCATCGGCAGCCCGCTCGAAGGTGGTGGCCAGATGAATCGGCTGGACGATGTCGCGATACGGCTCGGCGACGCCGCTGCCGCCATGCGCGGCCAAGGTTTCTGGGTGAATCTGGCTCATGCCAGCCTCTGCCGTTCGAGATGCAGTTGCGGCGGCCGCTTCAGCGTCTGATAGATGACGCAGTAACGCTCGGAGAGGCGCAGCAGATTGTTCAACTGCTCGTCGCTCGCCTCGGTGTCGAGCACGAACTTCAGGCGGATGTCGGTGAAACCGACCGGCGCTTTCTTGCTGACTCCGAGGGTGCCGCGGAAATCATGTTTGAAAACCTTCAGTGGGCAAAATTGAATCGGGAAATGAACAGCGGCTCTCGGCAGCCCACCGATTGCTCAGGATTTTCGGAGAAGTCGAGGGAGTCGGGTTGGCCACCGTTGAGCAGGTTGAGGATATCAGCTGCACGCTGGGTCAGTTGCAGATTGCGGCGGTCGCGCGGGCGCGGCAGACCGATCTCGATCTCGCCGCTGATCCGCCCCGGGCGGCTGGCCATGACGACCACCCGGTCGCTCAGGTAGGCCGACTCGTTGACGTCGTGGGTGACCATCAACAGCGTCGTGTCGTGATGGCTGGTGATGGACAGCAGCAGATCCTGCAGGCGCATGCGGGTGAAGGCATCAACGGCACTGAACGGTTCGTCGAGCAGGAGCAGTGCGGGCTGGGTGAACAGGCCGCGGGCGATTGCCGCGCGCTGGGCCATGCCGCCCGAAAGCTGTTTCGGGTAGGCGTTGGCGAAATCTGCCAGGCCCACTTCGGTCAGCAGTTCATGGACCCGCGGATGCTTGCCGCCGGCCCGTCCGAGATCGAATCCGACGTTTTCGGCGACGGTCAGCCAGGGCAACAGGCGCGGCTCCTGAAAGATGAAACCGACATCGCGCGAATGCAGGTGGGGCCTTTCGCCCTTGACGCGGACCTCGCCCTGATAGTCAGAGCCCAGCCCGGCAATGATGCGCAGCAGGGTGCTCTTGCCGCAACCGCTCGGGCCGACCAGGCTGACGACCTGGCCCTGGTCGATGGAGAACTCGACATTGTCGATGACGTGATGGGTCTGAAAATCCTTGGCCTTGACGGCCAGTGCCAGCAATGGTTGTGACATGGTATGGCTCAGGAGGGACGGCTGTCGAAGACGTCGCGCCAGGCAAGAAGGCGGCGTTCGAGCCAGCACAGCAGGCTGTCGCTCAGTTTCCCGAGCAGGGCAAGGACGATGATGGCGACGATGACCAGGTCGGCCCGACCGGTCTCGCGGCCATCGGTCAGCAGATAGCCAAGGCCTTTTGTCGCGGCGATCAGTTCGGCGGCGACCAGGAACATCCAGGCCAGCGACAGCCCGGAACGCAGGCCGGTAAACAGGTTGGGCAGCGATGCCGGCAAAAAGATCCGGGTAATCAGCTTGGCACCGGTCAGCCCGTAGATACCGCCAACTTCGACCAGCTTGCGATCAACATTCTGGATGCCGGCCACGAAATTGAGGTAGACCGGGAAGAAGGCGCCGATCGCGATCAGCGTGATTTTCGGCGACTCGTCGATGCCCAGCCAGAGCAGCAGCAGCGGCACCCAGGCCAGCGAGGGAATGGCGCGAATCGCCTGGAAGGTCGGGTCGAGCAGTGCTTCGACACAGCGTGACAGGCCGACGGCAGCACCGACGATCAGGGCCAGGCCTGCGCCGATGGAAAATCCGATCACGACACGCAGCGAACTGACGCCGATATGACCGAAGATGGCGCCACTCTGTCCGAGATCGGCCAGCGTGAACACCAGTTCGCTCGGCGGCGGCAACAAATGAGCGCTGACCCAGCCGAGACGGACCACGCTTTCCCAAATGATCAGCAGAATCACCGGCACGATCAGACCCTGGCCCTTGCGGGCCAGGGTCTGCCACCGGAGTGAATTGCCTGCAGGGGTCTCGCCCGATGCGGGGAGAATGGCGGTACTGCTCAGGCTCATCCGGTGGACCCCTTAGCGAACGACGGCTTTGGCGAAGCTCGGCTCGATCAGTTCATCGATAACTTTGTTCACGTCCGTGCCCTTCTTGACCAGTTCCTCCTCGATCAGGATCGAACCGGCAGACTTGAAGGCCTTGATGTGTTCTTCACCCGGCACGGAGTTCTTGAAATCGTTGCGGGTCAGTTGCAGTTTGGCCACCGGTAGCGACAGTTTGGCTTCCTCGGAAATGATCTTGGCGGTTTCGTCCGGATTGGCGATGATCCACTTGCGTGCTTTTTCATAGGCAGCAATGACCTTCTTGACGTGATCCGGATGATCCTTGGCAAACTTCTCGGTGACATTGAGGAAGCCGTAGGTGTTGTAGGCAACGTTGCGGTAGATCAGCTTCGATCCGGCCTCGACTTCGCTGGCTGCCATCAGCGGATCCAGGCCGGCCCAGGCATCGACCTTGCCTTGCTCAAGAGCGGCGCGGCCATCGGCGTGCTGCAGTGCGACGTGCTCGATGTCGGACTTCTTCAGGCCTTCGGCGTGCAGGCTGCGCAACAGAAAAAGGAAGGGATCGGTGCCCTTGGTAGCGGCCACTTTCTTGCCCTTCAGGTCCTTGATCGATTTGATCGGCGAATCCTTGGGAACAACCAGCGCGGTCCATTCCGGGCGCGAGTAAATGTAGACACCCTTGATCGGGTTGCCGTTGGCCTTGCTCAATACTGCGGCCAGGCCAGCCGTCGAGCCGAAATCGATGCTGCCGCTGTTGAGATATTCGAGAGCGCGGTTGCTGCCGGCGCTGAGCACCCATTTGACTGGAACGTTTTCGGCCTTGAGGTCCTGCTCCAGCCAAAACGCTTGAGCACCAGGCTCGGTGCGAACATGACAACGCCCCGGGGTGCACGCAGCACGCCGGGGCGCTTCTCTTTCCCTAGGCCGGCAGCCGGCTAGCTGACTGCCCGGCCCTTTCCCCTCGCCAGGCGCTGCAGTACCGACACCAGCAAATCCACTTCCTGGCAGGTATTGTAGAAGGCCAGCGATGGCCGCACCGTGGCTTCGACACCGAAGCGGCGCAGGATCGGCTGCGCGCAATGATGGCCGGCGCGTACGGCAATGCCTTCCTCGTTGAGCGCTGCCCCGACCTCCTCCGGGCGGTAACCGGCGAGGACGAAGGACAGCACACTGGCCTTGTCGTCGGCCGTGCCGATCAGGCGAATGCCGGGGATCGGCTTGACCCGCTGCGTCGCGTAGGCAAGGAGGTCATGCTCGTAGCGCGAGATGTTCTCGATGCCGATCCGCTCCATATAGTCGATCGCCGCACCAAGGCCAACGGCATCGGCGATGTTGCCGGTGCCGGCCTCGAAGCGCGCTGGCACGCCCTGGTACAGGGTGCGCTCGAAGGTGACGTCGGCGATCATGTTGCCGCCTCCCTGCCAGGGCGGCATGTCTTCGAGAATGTCGCGCTTGCCGTAGACGACGCCGATGCCGGTCGGCGCAAATACCTTGTGGCCGGAGAAGACGAAGAAATCGGCATCGATGGCCTGCACGTTGACGCGCATGTGCGACACTGACTGGGCACCGTCGACCAGCACCCTGGCGCCCGCCCGGTGGGCGAGTTCAACGATTTCCTTGACTGGCGTGACGGTGCCCAGGGCATTGGAGACCTGGCTGACAGCCACCAGCTTCGTGCGGTCGTTCAACAGTCGCTGGTATTCTTCGAGCAGAAGCTGGCCCCTGTCGTCCACCGGAATGACCCGGATTCTGGCCCCCGTTTCGGCGGCGAGCTGCTGCCAAGGGACGATGTTGGCGTGATGTTCGAGCAGCGAGATGATGATTTCGTCGCCTTCGCGGATGTTCTGCCTGCCCCAGCTCTTGGCGACCAGGTTGATGGCCTCGGTGGCGCCGCGCACGAAAATGATCTCCTCGGCCGAACCCGCGCCGATGAAGCGCGCCACCTTGCTGCGAGCGGCCTCGTAGGCATCTGTCGAGCGCGCCGCCAGTTCGTGCGCGGCACGGTGGATGTTGGAGTTTTCGTGCTGGTAGAACTGCACCAGTCGATCGATGACCGCCTGCGGCTTTTGCGTCGTCGCCGCATTGTCGAACCAGACCAGCGGCTTGCCATTGACGCGTTCGGCGAGGATCGGGAAGTCGCGACGTACAGCCTGCACGTCGAAGGCCGGGAAGCGCCCGACATCGGACTGCGGGACTGACGCCGGCTGATCGAGGAAGTAGTAGCCGCCGTGGCCGGGCGCCGATGGCGGCGCTGCCGCCGGCAGTGAGCGTTCGCCGGCGAGTTCATCGAGCACGCGGCGCAGGGCGGCCTCGCCTGGCAGTTCGAAGGGGTGGGCGACGACGTGATTGTCCGCACCCGCTGCCGGTGCCTGGTGTGCTGACGAGAGCGCCGCTGCTTCACCGAGGAAGTAATACGGCGACCCCGGTACACCCGCGGGGGCGCTGATCGGGGCGGTCATCGGCAACGCGGCGGCATAGGCTTCGGGCACGCCAAACTCCGGCGCGACAGGCCCCGCTTCGACCGGCGCCTGGCCGACCGAGGGCGCGGCGAAGGGCTGCAACGCCGGCCCCGGCTCGCCGATGGCCAGGCCCTTGATCCCCGGCGCCAATGGCGAAGACGAGGCCTCGCCCCCTGGCAGTGCCCGGAAAAATTCGCCGGCGAGACGGGCAAGCGCCGTTTCGTCCGGCAGCCCCGGAATGGCCGCGAGGCTGAAGGGCAATGCGCCGGGCAGCGAATCAGCGGTAGGTGTCAGCATAGTCATGGTATTTGTCGATCTCCACGTCATCGAGGACAGCCAATGCGTCTTCCGTATGGACAGCCAGCGAGCAATAGAGCGAAATCAGGTAGGAGGCAATGGCATTACGGTCGATGCCCATGAAGCGCACCGACAGGCCGGGGCTCTGTTCGCCCGGCAGGCCCGGCTGATAGAGGCCGACGACCCCCTGGCGCTTGTCGCCGACGCGCAGGAGCAGAACCTTGGTCTTGCCGTCCTCGACCGGCACCTTGTCCGACGGGATCAGCGGGATGCCGCGCCAGGTCACGAACTGCGAGCCGAACAGCGAAACGGTCGGTGGTGGAACGCCGCGGCGGGTGCACTCGCGGCCAAAAGCGGCAATCGCCAGCGGATGCGTGAGGAAGAAGGCGGGTTCCTTCCAGACCTTGGTCAGCAGATCGTCGAGGTCATCCGGCGTCGGCGCGCCGCTCAGCGTCGTGATGCGCTGACCGTCGGCGACATTTGCCAGCAGGCCGTAGTCGCCGTTGTTGATCAGTTCGTTCTCCTGCCGCTCCTTGATCGTCTCGATGGTCAACCGCAGTTGTTCCTTGATCTGGTCGTGCGGACTGCTGTACAGGTCCGAAATACGGGTGTGTACGTCGAGGACGGTGGTGACGGCGCTGAGGAAGTACTCGCGTGGCTTCTCCTCGTAATCGACGAAGGTCTGCGGCAGTTCCGACTCGTCGCGCTTGGCGCAGGCGACTTGCACATTGCGCGGGTTCTTGACCTGGTTCAGGCGGTAGATGCCGGCTTCGACGGGCAGCCATTGCAGCAGGTGCGTCAGCCAGCGCGGGGAAATGGTCGAGAGCTGCGGGACGGTCTTGGTGGCGTTGGCCAGTTGCCGTGCGGCGACATCGCTCAGGGCGGCTTGGTGGGGACTATCTGCCATGGGGTACTCCTTGCAATTGTGACAGGGGTTATAAGAAAAACGCATAAGCAAATAAATTTTGCTTAAAAGGCAACATTACCCTTTGCGGGACGGGTAGCTCAACATGCTATAGCCACCACCAGGGCCGATGCCGCTGACTTCGGGCGAGCGCTATCCACGCTCGCAACGAGCGACCAGAGCCGAGAGGTCGACCTCCAGCGCTCGTGCCAGCTTGTCGGCGGTGATCAGCGAAGGACAGGCAATGCCGCGCTCGATCTCGCCGACGTAGGAGCGGTTGAGGTTGGCCTTTTCCGCCAGACGCTCCTGCGACCAGCCGTGCGCCTGACGTAACTGCCGGACGACGACCGGGAAGCGGTCGCTGAGGCCGTTCAAATGCCGCCGCCGTCTTCGAGAATCTCGTTCCTGGCAAACGCCTGGGTGACGATGCTCCCCGGCGGAACGCTGTGCGTCAGCCAGACGTTGCCGCCGATCGACGAGCCCCGGCCGATCGTGATGCGGCCGAGGATGGTGGCGCCGGCGTAGATGACCACATCGTCCTCGACCAGCGGATGGCGCGGCGAGCCCTTCTCGAGGGCGCCGTCGGCATCGACGGTGAAGCGTTTGGCACCGAGGGTAACCGCCTGATAGAGACGAACCCGCTGGCCAATGACTGCGGTTTCGCCAATGACGACGCCGGTGCCGTGATCGATGAAGAAGCTGCTGCCGATACTGGCGCCAGGGTGGATGTCGATGCCGGTGGCGGAGTGGGCGAGTTCGGCGACGATACGGGCCAGCAGCGGCACGCCGAGCCGGTACAGGGTATGCGCCAGGCGGTGGTGAATGGTCGCCAGCGTCCCTGGATAGCAGAGAACGATTTCATCGACACTGCGAGCAGCCGGATCGCCACGGTAGGCGGCCTCGACATCGCTGTCGAGAAGGACACGAATGTCGGGCAAAGCGGCAGCAAACTGGCGCACGACCTCGATCGCCTGCTTCTCGATGGTCGCGGCGTCGACCTCCGGGTCGTGCCGGGCAACATGCTGCAATTCCAGGCGCACCTGGTCTACGAGACTGCGCAACGCGATGTCGAGGGTGTGGCCGACATAGAAATCTTCGCTGTGTCCCTGCTTCAGATCGGGCGGGCCAAGGCGCATCGGAAAGAGTGCGCCGCACAGCCGCTCGACGATGTCGCGCAGAGCGTCACGGGAAGGAAACTCGCGGGCGCCCGATTCGAGGGCGCGGTGCTGCGCCAGGCGCCAGCGCTCACGAGCAGCGCGCAGATCGCGGACGATGTCGTCAAGACCCGAGAGCGCCGAGTTCGACGGATCGGGTAGTGAACGAAAGGTTGCGTTCATCAATCGTTTTTCCTCAACGCTCAGTCCTGAACCCAGGGCAGGCCATGGTAGCGCCAGCCACCGGTCACACCGCGTTGTCCGTCGGCAGTAATCTCGCCCTCGAAGCCTTCCAGAACGTTGAACACCCGCAGGAAGCCAGCGCGTGTAGCGGCTTCGGCGGCCGCGGCCGAGCGCTTGCCGCTGCGGCAAATGAGGAGAATCACGTCGTTCTTGGCGGCCTTGCCTGCGAGTTCACGGGCGAAGCGCGGATTCTTCGTCAGAGCCGCCCCGGATTGCCATTGCACCAGTGGAGTACCGGGCACGTGACCGACGTACTTGTATTCCTCGGTGGTGCGCACGTCGATGAGAATGGCGACCCCCGCCTCCGCCAAAGTCCAGGCCTCGTGCGGCGGAATCGTACCGGCGTAGGGAAGGTTCTCGCGCGCGGCACGCGCGGTCGCTGCGGCGAGGATGCCGTGCAGGTCGGCGTCGTGCGCAGCAGCATCCGAGTCGTATTCCGTCGCGATCGGGGCAAAGTCGGGTTGGGCAGTGGCAAGCATCGAAGTCTCCTGGACATGGAAAACCAGCCGTCGTGGTGATGGCGCCGGCCTGTGGGCAGCACTCTAACCGCAGGGTCTGTGACAGCGAACGAAGAAAAACTGCGTTGCTTATAACGGAATGGCGCTAATAGTCTGTGGGGTATAAGCAACGAATGAAACAATCGTTCTTGTCGCTTGTTGGACACGCTAGAGTTCCATCCTGAATTTCCCCACTCTCAGGAGAACGCGATGATCCAGTTGAAAACCCTGCGCTGCCTGCTACCTGCCCTGGCCCTGGCAACGGGGCTCGGCAACGCCACGGCGGAAGCGCTCAAGGTTGGCTATCTGCCGGTGACCGGCCACGCCAAGTTCTTTGTCGCCAAGGAGCAGGGCCTGTTCGCCAAGGAAGGGCTGGAGGTCGAGTTGATCGAATTCCAGAATTCCGCCGACGGCCTCAACGCCATCGTTGCCGGCAAACTGGATATCGGCGCCTTCGGTACCACCGCACCGGTGGCGCACATTGCCAAGGGTGCCAAGATCAAGATCATCGGCGGCATCATGGGTGGCGATGCCGCACTGATCGCGACGCCGGCGAATGCAGCGAAGATCGCCAGTGTGGCCGATCTCAGGGGCAAGAAGATCGCCACCGTACGCATGGCTTCCGGGGATGCCGTGCTGCGCGGCGCCCTCAAGGACAAGGGTCTCAACTGGAAGACCGACGTCCAGATCTTCGAATTGAAGAACCCGCCGGCGGTGATCGAGGCAGTCAAGTCCGGCCAGGTGGACGCCGGGTTGGTGTGGGGACCGCACGACCTACGGGCCGAAGATCAGGGCTTGAAGGTGGTGATTCACTCCACCGATCTGCAGCCCGGTCATCCGTGCTGTCGCCTGGTAGTCACCGAGGCCAGCCTGAAGAACCCGGTCACCTGGGAGAAATTCCTGCGCGCCATCCTGCAAGCCGAGAAATTCGCTGCCGAAAACAAGAAAGAGACCATCGAATCGATCGCTCATTACGTCAAGATCGACCGCCAGTTGCTGTGGCGCGGTTACTACTCGCCGTATCTTGACCAGTCGAGCGACCCGGATGTCAAGGGTGTCAAGCACTTCGCCGACGTGATGGTGAATAGCGAGTTCATTTCCGCCAAGCCCGACCTCGACGCCGCGATCGACGTGCGTGTGTATGAGAAGGTGCTGAACCAGTTGGCGAGGGAAAATCCGGGCGATCCCTTCTGGAAGAAGTTGCAAAGAGAATTCAAGCAGAAGGACGCGTGATGAGCCCTGGCCTCAAGCTGGAGGGCGTTGGCTTCGCCTACGACACGACGCAGGTCCTTCAGGACATCAACGTCACGATTCCGGAGGGTCAGTTCGTCAGCCTGCTGGGAGCCAGCGGCTCTGGAAAGACCACCTTGCTGCGGCTGGCGGCGGGCCTCGATCCAGTCGGCAGCGGCCGCCTGACCTGGAATGGCGCGGCGGTGGTCGGCACCAGCCTGGAGCGCGGCGTGGTTTTTCAGGATTACGCGTTGTTTCCCTGGTTGTCGGTGGTGGATAACATCGAGATCGCGATCGCCAAGGCCAAGCCGAAGGTCAGGAAAGCCGAACGGCTGGCGGAGGCCGCCAGATACCTCGGGGATCTGGGGCTGCAAGCAGCGATCGGCAAGTACCCGGGCGAACTGTCGGGAGGCATGCGCCAGCGCGCCGCGATTGCCCGTGCGCTCGCCCTGGGTTCCCCGCTGCTGTTGATGGACGAGCCCTTCGGGGCGCTCGATCCGGTGAACCGTGCTCGTTTGCAGGACCTGCTGCTGGAGGTCTGGGAAGTCGCGACACCGAGAAAGACCATCGTCTTTGTCACCCATGATGTGGACGAGGCGATCTACCTCGGCGATCGCCTGGTCGTCCTCGGGTCGTCACCGGGTCGGGTGATCGCCGACCTGGAGGTGCCACTGCCGCGACCACGCGAGCGGCGTAGCCTGCTCGACAGTCACAGCCTGCATGCGCTGCGGGAACAGGTGGCGGCGACGCTGGTGCAGGATACCCTGGAGCGGCTCAAAGCCGCCTGAAGCCCGCCCGCTGCAATTCAACAAGGCAACAAGGAGGATGACCGATGAGTGACTTTATTGCCCTGGTGGACCTGCAGGTGCCGGCAGCGGTGCCTGCCGCATCGGCTGAGCCCGGTCCGGCACCCGGCTGGCTGGGCCGTGCGTTGGCAAGCGTTTCGGTCTGGATCGTACTGCTGCTGGCCTGGTGGGTCGCTTCAGTCCATCTGCCGCTGGGCGACAACCCGCTGCTGCCGTCGCCGCTGATCACTGCCAGGGCACTGTGGGAATCGCTGCCCGAACTATGGGCGGGGACCCTGTCATCGCTGACCATCCTGATCCCCGGCTTCGCCCTGGCAACACTGCTTGGCATCGTCTCGGGGCTGACAGTGGGCACGTCAGCGCGGCTACAGCGGATCTTCCTGCCCTTCGCCAAGGTCGCCGGCCCAGTGCCGCCGACGGTATACATCCCGTACGCGATCGCCATCCTGCCTACCTTCAAGCTGTCGGCGATCTTCGTTGTCTTCATCGGCGCCTTCTGGCCGATCTTCCAGAATGCCGTTGCCGGGGCGCATGCGCTGGAACAGCGTTATCGCGACAATGCCCGCATCCTCGGCCTGACTCGCTTCGAGTACCAGCGGCGCGTCGTTTTTCCCGCGGCCTTGCCGCATGTCTTCACGGGTATGGCGGTGGGCCTGGCCTTCTCGTTCATCCTGCTGACCGTCGCCGAACTGTTCGGCGCCAACGCCGGCCTCGGCCGCTTTGTCCAGTATTACGCGGATTTTGCCGACTATCCCAAGATGGTTGCCGGGATCCTGTATACCGGCCTGGTGACATTCCTGGCGATGACGCTTCTCGACGGCGTCCGCCGGCGGTCGCTGTTCTGGTTGAAATAGCATGCGGCGTCACCCTTTCCGTCCGTTGATTCCGACATACCTGCAGGTCGCTGCCGGCCTGCTGTTCTACCTGGTCGGCGGCGGGTCGCAGGCGGCGCTCTTCGAGCGAAGCGCTGACAATCTGCAGCAAGAGGCGGAGGCAGCCCACGCGGAAGGGAAGCGCTTGGCTGTCGTCCTCACCCTCCCGGATTGCCCCGGCTGCCGGGAAATGGAGAAAACCGCCTATCGTGACCGGCGCACGGAGAAGCTGATCGAAGGCCGCTTCCGGACGGTTCGTCTTGACCTCTCGCGCTCTGCGCCGATCATCGACGCACTGGGGCGTGCCACGACGGTCGCCGATTTCGCCAAACGCCTTCGCGCCGTCGCGACGCCGTCCTTCGTCTTCTTCGCGAGTGACGGCAGTTTCTCTTACCGGTACACGGGCACTCTCGATCAAGCCGGGCTACGCGACCTCGCCGATTACGTTGTGCGGGCGAAGTTCGAAGACTTTCCGTTCGTGCCACGGAACGCTGCCCGCGGCAACCCTGCCGCTCGTCAGGAGAGGGCGCTGTACGCCTCTCCTCCCGCCGGCAGTCTGCCGCTCTACCTGCAACTGGTGGCGGAGAAAAGACCGTCGGCGAGTGCGGGCTATACCGTGGACCATACGGCCGGTGTCTTCCTGTTTGATGCCAACGGTCGCCTGCGCGGCCTCGCCCCGTTCGGCCAGAGCGTCGCCGACCTGCGCAGCGACCTGGCCCACCTGCTGGCTGAAGGCTCCGGCGGACCAGCAATAGCGCAGCGACTTGCGCGTGCCAACTGAAGAGATGGACGAATGCCCACCAACAAACTGATTACCCTTGCCGAGGCCGTTCGCCGCTACACTTGGGATGGCATGCAGTACGCGAGCGGTGCGGCCCTGCCGGTCGGTTCGGATGCCATCGTCTTCGGGCGTGAACTGTTGCGCCAGCAGCGCCGCGAACTGCACGCCATCTTTCACGCCAACACCCAGCAACTCAACCTGCTGGCAGCGGCAGGCGCGGTGACCCGGGCAGAATGTGGTTTCAGCGGGCTGGAGGGCTTCGGCTTTGCCAACGGCCTGCGGCGGGCCATCGAGCAGGGCAGACTGGTCCTTGAGGACTTCTCGAATCTGGCGATGGCGCTGCGCCTGCTGGGTGGTGCGCTGAACTGGCCGTTCGTTCCGGCGACGGTCAATATCGGCTCGGACCTGCAATACCGGCGCGCTTTCGAGCCCGACGTGCACCCCAATCCAAACAAGATACCTTCGGTGACCGATCCCTTTTCGGGGAAGCAGATCGGCGCTTTCTCGCCGCTGCGTCCTGATCTGGCGGCGATCCACGTGACGCTCGCCGATCCGGAGGGCGACGCGATCATGCTCGGCACGGAGTGGAGCCGCTTCGAACTGTCGCGGGCGGCGAGAAGAGTCGTTCTGCTGGCCGATGCCATCGTGGACACCGACTGCATGCGCCAGTATCCGAATCTCGTGCGCATCCCCGGGATCGTCGTCGAAGCCGTCGTCTACTGGCCGTTTGCTGCCTGGCCGCAAGCTTCGCCCGGTATGCACGACGTAGACGAGGCCCACATGAAGGCGATGAACGTAGCTCTCGGTAGCGACGATGGTACGGCCGCCTACATCCGCGACTACGTCGAAAGTTACGCCGATCTCGATGGCTATCTCGACCTGATCGGCCGCGAGACGATCAGCGAACTTTCGAACGGGGCGACCGCTTTCCTGCTTGACCCCTACCGGCGCTGGCTGCTTCCCCATGCCGAAGCGCTGGCCCTCACCGCGGAGGCCAGCACATGACTACCGATTACAGCCGCCAGGAGATGATGGCCATCGCCACCGGCCGCGAGATTCGCGATGGCGAACTGGCCATCTTCGGCGTGGGTCTGTCGATGCTCGCCGGCTACTTCGCGCAGGCCCATCACGCTCCCGGCGTCCGCGCCATGACCGAAGGCGGCGTCTATGGCGCGAGACCGGTTGGCGGCCTGCCCTGGGGGATCGAATGCAATCGCCTGGCGGTCAATGCGGTGAGCTTCACCAGTGCCCTGGACGCCCTCGGCTGCCTGGTCGCCTCCGGTCGCTGCGACGTCGGTATCATCGGCGCCGCTCAGGTCGATCGCTTCGGCAATGTCAACACGACCGGCATCTGGGACGGGCCGATCGGCGAAATATACCGCCCACCGAAGACTCGCCTGACCGGCGCCGGCGGCGCCAACGACATCGCCTGTGGTGCCAAGCGGTACCTGATCATGGTTAGCCATGAGCCGAAACGCTTCGTGGACCGGGTGAGCTACGTCACATCACCGGGTTACCTCGACGGTGGCGACGCCCGTGAACAGGTGGGTTTGATCGGTGGCGGTCCCTCTGCAATCATCACCACCCTCGGCATCCTGCGGCCCGACCCGCAAAGCCGCGAATTCCAGCTCGACGCCTATTTTCCATTTTCCGGTGCCGAGGAGATTCTGAGCAATACCGGCTGGGATCTAAAGGTGGCGGCCGACGTCCGCGTCGTCTCCGAGCCATCGTCCGAGGAACTCGCGGCCCTGCGCCGCGTGGACGAAACCGGCATGCTGCGCCGGTAGCGAGGGCCAAAGGGCCCCGGCGGGCCCTAAGTTCGTCGGAGTTCATGGAACAGGGCGAGGCCTTCCGGCCATGCGCCGTAACCCGACTCGACGTTGATGTGACCTGCGTCGCCAAGGTTGCGGTAGCGGCTACCCCAGACGCCTGCCCAGTGTTCGGCGACGCTGCGCTTTACCCACGGATCGTTGTTGCTGGCGACGACAAGGCTGGGGAAGGCAAGTCGCTCTTCCGGGAGCTCGGCCGCTGCCCCGAAACGCTCGGGATCGGCAGGTGCCACGAGCAGGGCCGCGCGGATACGGGTGGGGCAGACCAGACCGGCGCTGACTGTTGCGAGGCAACCAAAGCTGTGAGCGACAATCCACACCGGCTTGCTCTGGGCGTCGATGGCTGCGCGCACGCGTGCCGCCCATTCGGGAAGACCGGGCTGGTTCCAGTCGGCTTGCTCAACCCGCCGGGTATCGCTGAGCGTGCTTTCGAACCAGGTCTGCCAATGAGTTGGCCCACTGTTGCGCAGACCCGGGACGATCAGGGTGATATCCATGGACTTGTCGATCAGCCCAGGGTGTCTTTCCAGATGCTTGTCGCCCAGGCCCGCGTGTAGAGACCTTCCTCGACCGACGCCTCTTTCGAAACGCCACCGGAGCCCTCCACCACCAGCGGCACCTTTTTCTCCGGCCAGATCTTTCGCTGCGCGTCCTCGACGACGGCGATGCGGCAGGGTAGAAAAGCCGCGAACTCGAGACTGTAATCGAGGAGTTCCCGGGCAAGCAGCGCGTCACAGAAGTGGTAGATCTCGACCCTGGGTGTCGGCTTGCCGGTCATCGCCTCGATTTCCTTGTGGACCGGGTGGGTACCAATGAACTTCAGGTTGATCTTGTTTGCCCGGAGCTTCATGGAGGTGATGACATCATCCCAGGAAAGACCCGGCTGCGCTGCGACCTTGTAGGTCACCAGGTTGATCAGTTCGCGGATCGAAAGCGGTGACTGCGCCAGCGACGTCTGAAGAAACGTTCGCCGTGCCTCTGGCGTAATCGGGTCCATCATGGTGTTGGGAGTGAACGGCCGCACATTCGACGCTGATAAGGGGATCGCTGCCGGGAGGCTGGAAGGGCCGCCGACGTTCGCGGCGTCATTGGCTTGCGCCAAAGCCCCGCTGGCAGCCAGGGTCAGACTCATTGCGAGGAGAGCGCTCGGGTGGCTCGCCATGTCACCTTCTCGCTTTGTCGTTCATGCTCTTCTCCTTTCCAGGCCTGCCGAAACGGGCCGACAAGCGGCGCATGATGCCAACCACCAGGAGTATCGCAAACGATTTATTTCCCATAAGCAAATAGTGATTCTGCCGACTCGCGCCGGATCCCGAGGTGGCGCGAATAGCGCTGCCGGAAATTGGCTTCGGCAAATATGGTTATAAGAAATTCTTACTTTGCCTGCCGTTGCTCCCTGCATAATCTTGGGGTTTCTTTGATCGTCGAATCGCCTGGGGTGCCGTGACCAGTTGCCAGATTGCCAGGGCCTTGTTGCCGCTTCCCGCTGCAAGCAGCGTTCAGACGTAGGCGAGCGAACCGCATCCGGGGGTGGATTGAGGGTCAATCGGATGTCGCATCACGCAACACCAGAGACGACGAGCGCCGGATCAAGCACCGGCGATTCCCCTGCCTGCGAGCTGCCGGCCCATTGGCAATTGCCGACCATGCAACGCAATGCGCTGAGAAAGGTATTTGATCGTCCCGAGTTTACTCCCGGTGAGGTGGCCGGCCTTGGTCATCGGCGCCTCGAGCGGGCCGAGGGAATCGGCCGAAAGGGCCTGGCAACGATCATTGAGTGGTTGCGGTACCAGGGCTACGAACTCGCTAGCGACGCCCATGGTTCACAAGCCCGAGATCTTGCTACGGCTCGGCGGCAGATCAAGAAGCTCGAAAAGGCCATGCGTGTTCTGCGAACTCACGGTTATACGGTCCTCCGGAGCGAACCCTCCGCGGATGACGGCAAGGACTGCTGCAACTCGCCAGAGATTCCTGACATCTCTGAATAAGGCGATCTCCGGGAATCAAGCCAATGATTTATCTATTTTTTAATTCAATCTGTTGTTTGTTTTCTGGTGCGGATGATTATCGATACCGCTCGCCAAGTGTAAAAAAATTTCGACACCCGGAAGCCGTCAATGGGCTTCCAGGAGCGAGCCAATCGCGCGGAAAGCCCCAGCAAGGGCGGGAAGCGGGCTTTGCGCGGAGTGTAAAAACCGACCGCCGGAATCGGAATGCTCGGGGCTGCCATCCAGGCCACTCTGCCATCAGCGGCCAACGTCGGACTTCGGACCGACCGAGCGGCATCGCCGCCCTCCCCTTCAGCGCCAGGCCTTCCGCAGGCCATGGCCCCTACTTGCTCAACAACCTCATTCCCCGCTCCAGCCCATCGAGTGTCAGCGGAAACATCCGACCCCCCATCAGGTTGTAGATCAGCGAGGTCGATTGCCGGTATGGCCACGACTGTTCCGACTCGGGGTTGAGCCAGATCGCGTGCGGCCAGGTTTCGGCCAGGCGGCGCAACCAGGTGGCGCCGGGTTCGGCGTTGTTGTATTCGAGGCAGCCGTTGGGCTGTACGAGCTCGTAAGGACTCATCGACGCGTCGCCGACGAAGATCAGCTTGTAGTCATTGCCGTATTTGTGCAGCACGTCCTGGGTGGCGATGCGCTCGCTGTGGCGACGGCGATTATCCTTCCACAGACGGTCATAGACGCAATTGTGGAAATAGTAGTGTTCGAGGTGCTTGAACTCGCTGCGGCAGGCCGAGAAGAGTTCTTCGCAGACGCGGATGTGGTCGTCCATCGAGCCGCCGATGTCGAGGAACAACAGCACCTTGACGGCGTTGTGACGTTCCGGGCGCATGTGCAGGTCGAGCCAGCCGGCGTTGCGCGCGGTGCCGGTGATCGTGCTTTCGAGGTCGAGCTCGTCGGGAGCGCCCTGGCGGGCAAAACGGCGCAGGCGGCGCAGCGCGACCTTGATGTTGCGCGTGCCGATTTCGACACGATCGTCGAGGTTGCGGTATTCGCGCTTCTCCCAGACCTTGACCGCCGAGCGGTTCTCGCTCCTGCCGCCGACGCGGATTCCCTCGGGATGCGTGCCACCGTGTCCAAACGGCGAGCTGCCGCCGCTGCCAATCCATTTGTTGCCGCCGGAATGTCGCTCCTTCTGTTCGGCGAGGCGCTGTTTGAAGGTTTCCATCAGCTTGTCCCAGCCGAGCTTTTCGAGTCTGGCGCGTTCGGCGTCGCTCAGATGCTGCTTGACCGCCTGCCGCAGCCACTCTTCGGGGATCAGTACGTCCATCCCCGGCAGTGCCTCGACTCCCTTGAAGTACTCGCCGAAAGCACGGTCGAACTTGTCGAAATGGGTCTCGTCCTTGACCAGGGTGGCACGCGACAGCACATAGAAGTCGTCGATGCTCTGTTCGATGACATGCTGCTGCAGCGCTTCGAGCAGGGTCAGGAATTCCTTGATCGATACCGGCAGGCGGCTCGCCTTGAGGTGCAGGAAGAAGTCGATCAGCATCGTTGCTGCCCGATTTGCCTCAGCGGTTCTGACGCGCCATGAAAATCAGGCGCTCGAAGAGGTGTACGTCCTGCTCGTTCTTCAGCAGCGCGCCGTGCAGTGGCGGGATCGCGGACTTCTGATCCTTGCTGCGCAGCACTTCCGGCGGAATGTCTTCGGCCAGCAGCAGCTTGAGCCAGTCGAGCAGTTCCGAGGTCGAGGGTTTTTTTCTTCAGACCCGGAATCTCGCGCAGTTCGAAGAAGACCTCCAGTGCTTCGCACAGCAGTGTCGGTTTCAGGCCGGGGAAGTGCACGTTGACGATCCTGGTCATCGTCTCCTTGTCGGGAAAGCGGATGTAATGGAAAAAGCAGCGACGCAGGAAGGCGTCGGGCAGTTCCTTCTCGTTGTTCGAAGTGATGAACAGCACCGGTCGGTGGCGCGCACGCACCTGCTGACGGGTTTCGTAGACAAAGAACTCCATGCGGTCGAGTTCGCGCAGGAGATCGTTGGGAAATTCGATGTCGGCCTTGTCGATCTCGTCGATCAGCACCACCGATGGCGTTTCGCATTCAAACGCCTGCCAGAGAATGCCCTTGACGATGTAGCTGCCGATGTCGGCAACCTTCGCCTCGCCGAGCTGCGAGTCGCGCAGGCGCGACACCGCATCGTATTCGTAGAGCCCCTGCTGCGCCTTGGTCGTCGATTTGACGTGCCACTCGAACAGCGGCAAGCCCAGGGAGGCAGCCACCTCTTCGGCGAGCATGGTCTTGCCGGTCCCCGGCTCGCCCTTGATCAGGAGCGGGCGCTGCAGGGTGATCGCGGCGTTGACCGCCAGGGTCAGGTCGCGGGTGGCGACGTAGGTATCGGAACCGGAAAAGCGCATGGCGGGAATCCTCTCAGTGACGGTCTGATTTTACCCGCAAATGTCCCGACAAGGGTCAGGCTGTGGCGTTTCAGCGGCTCGCCGTCTGCCGCAAGCAATCCAGGTAAGCCGCCGCATCGATTGCCCCACCCTGCCGCTGCGCACGCCAGAGCGCCTCGCCAAGACACTCGATGAACGCGTGTTCGGCGGCATGCACCTCAAGGCGGGTGCGCAGGGCCTGATAGGCGGCACGAATTCCCGGTGGCTGGTCGATGCTGATCTGTTCGGCGATGGCGAGGTGCAGCGAGAGATGGAGAAAGGGATTCATCTGCCCGCTCTCGGGCGTGAACTCCTGCTCCAGCGCCAGCGCCGGGTTTTCGAGCAGAGCGTGGTATTCGGGGTGATGCAGGATCAGGTCGGCAGCCGTGACCTCGGCGCCTTCGAGAATCGCACGTTCGCGGTATTTACGCCAGGCTTCGCAGAAAAACTGGCGGACCTGTTCACGGCTGGGATTGAACATGGCTTCTCCAGGCTGCGCGGGGGATCGGAGCAGTGACGGCGTTCATCGGGGCGGCGGCCCGGGCGGAGCACTGGTCTTCTCCGGGTAGGCACAGAGATCGGCAATGCTGCAGCGCCAGCAATCGGGCTTGCGCGCCTTGCAGACGTAGCGCCCGTGCAGGATCAGCCAGTGATGGGCGGCATGCAGGAATTCCTCCGGTACCGCCTGCAGCAGCGCACGTTCGACGGCCAGGGGAGTCTTGCCGGGGGCCAGCCCGGTGCAATTGGCGACTCGAAAGATGTGCGTATCGACGGCGATCGTGGCCTCGCCGAAAGCGGTGTTGAGAAGCACATTGGCAGTCTTGCGACCGACCCCCGGCAGCGCTTCGAGGGCTGCGCGCGAGTGCGGGACTTCGCCGCCATGTTGTTCGAGCAACTGCCGGCAGGTGGCGAGGATGTTTCTGGTCTTGCCCTGGTAAAGGCCGATGCGGTTGAGGTAGGGGGCCAGACCGCTTTCGCCGAGCGCCAGTATCGCCTGCGGCGTCGGCGCGTCGGCAAAGAGCTGCCGGGTGGCGAGATTGACGCTCTTGTCGGTGGCCTGTGCCGACAGGATGACGGCAATCAGCAACTGGAAGGTGCTGGCGTAGGCCAGTTCGGTGGTCGGTTCCGGGTTGGCCAAGCGCAGGCGGGCGAAGAGTTCCTGGGCTTGAACACGGTTCATCGTCGCCGACTCAGACGCCATCGCCGAGCGCCAGCAGTGGTGGCTGTGATTTCGGCCGGCGCGCAGCGGCGCGGGCTTCGAGCCAGTTTTTCCAGGAAATCAGGCAGCCGAGCAGGATGAAGGCGCCAGGTGGCAGCATTGCCAGCAGAAAACCGGGATAGTCGGCCGGCAGCAACTGCAGGGGCTGCAGCGCCGGAAAAACCATGTCGATACCGGCCAGCAGCGTACCGCCGCCGATCAGTTCGCGCAGCCCACCGAGCAGGGCAAGCGTCCACAACATGCCGACGCCCATGAAGACGCCGTCGAATGCCGCTTGCAGTGGCGGATTCTTGTTGGCGAAGGCTTCGACACGCGCCAGCACGATGCAGTTGGTGACGATCAGGGGGATGAAGATGCCAAGAACCAGGTACAACTCATGCAGTTGGGCATTGAACAGCAGATCGACAACGGTCACCAGCGCGGCGACGATGAGGATGAAGACCGGGATGCGAATCTCGTGCGGGATCAGGTTTCGCAGCGATGCGACGGCAACATTGGCGATGGCCATGACGACGATCGTCGCCAGCGACAGCATCACGCCGTTGACCAGATTGGTGGTCACGGCGAGCAAGGGGCAGAGGCCCAGAATCTGCACCAGGCTGGTATTCTGGTGCCAGATGCCGTTGGCGCCGATCTGGCGGAATTCTTCACGACTGATCATTTCTCTCCTCCTGCGCTCGCGCTAACGGTCATGACTTTTCCAGGCACCCTCGATCGTGAAAGTCATGACCGTTTCCCTCTCCCCCCGACCCCTCCCCCGCGAGGGGGGAGGGGAGATTCGTGAGTCGCTGACGCGACTTTTACATGCAAGAGTTGCTGGCGATTTTCGGCAACGTAGTGTAAGGCCTTGTGCACCGCCTTGATCACGGCGCGCGGCGTCACCGTCGCGCCAGCGACCGAGTCGAAGCGACCCTTGTCCTTCCTGACCCGCCATTCGCGGTCGGCTACCGTCGCCAGCGAGAGACCGTCAAACTGCCGGATCCACGGGTGCTCCTTGTTCTTGTCCTTCCTCGGATCGATGTAGTCGCCCAGGCCTGGGGTCTCCTTGTGTTGCGTGACGCGGACGCCGAGCAGCGTTCCGTCGGCGGCGACGGCGATCAACAGGCGGATCTTTCCGGAATAGCCATCGGGAGCGACCGCTTCAAAAACCAGCGCGCTGGTCTGGCCGGCCTTGCGTGCCAGGTAGGCAGTCGTGGCTTCGTCGGTACCGAGGGCAGTGCTCGGCGGCAGCGGCAGATGATCGTTCAGCAGGTCGTTATCGTAGAGTTCGCGCGGCAGCACTTCAGCGATCAGCTTCATTTTTTCCTCTGCGGCGGCGGCCTCGATCGCCGTCCGGGTCGACAGGAAAGCGGCAGCCAGCAGGCTGGTGAACGCCACCACGAAAATCAGCAGGATGAGCGCCGTGCGCACCGCCATCCTGGCCGCACTGGGCGTCTTCTGCGGTAGCGTCATTACTGCTTCTTCATGCCGAAGATCGGCGGTTGCGTGTACCTGTCGATCAGCGGCACGCAGAGGTTCATCAGCAGCACGGCGAAAGCGACGCCGTCCGGATAGCCGCCAAAAACGCGGATGATGTAGGCCATCACACCGGCGGCAAAGCCGAAGATCAGTTTGCCCCTGTTGGTGGTACATCCGGAAACCGGGTCGGTGACGATGAAGAAGGCACCGAGCATCGCGCCGCCGGAGAACAGATGGAAGAGCGGATTGGCAAACTGTTGCGGGCTCCAGACCCAGAGTACGGCGGCGAGCAAGGACAGGCCGCCGATGAAACCGAGCGGTGCATGCCAGGTGACGATCCTGCGCTGCCACAGCCACAGCCCGCCGACGAGATAGCCGGTAGTGACCCATTCCCAGCCACGCCCGGCGAAGTTCCCGAAAACGTCCTGCGTCGCCAGCAGCGTCGGCACGTCGACCGCGCCATCGCCGAGTTTCAGGGCGGTCTTGAGTGCATCCAGCGGAGTCGCTCCGCTCATCCCGTCGATACGCGGTGCGAGACCGGCAATCAGCTTGAACTGCTCGATCAGGGTCAGCTTGAGGCCGAGCGCCGGCCACTGCGACATCAGCGCCGGAAACGAAACGATGCACACGGCGAAGGCGATCATCGCCGGATTGAAGGGATTCTGACCGAGTCCGCCATAGAGATGCTTGGCGACGACGATCGCGAACAGCGTGCCGACGACGATCAGCCACCACGGCGCCAGCGGCGGAAAAGCCAGGGCAATCAGCCAGGCAGTGACGACCGCGCTGCCATCGCTGAGGAACAGGGCGAGTGGCCTGCCGCGCAGCCAGAGCATCAGCGCCTCTCCGGCCAGCGCGGCGAGCGTGGCCAATAGCAACTGCAAGACGATGCTCACACCGAGCAGCCAGACACCGGCGGCAATTCCAGGCAACAGGCCGATCAGCACCTGCAGCATCACCCGCCGCACGCTGCTTTGCCCGAGCAGATAAGGAGGAGTCGAGAACTCCGTCATTCTGCTGCCCGCTCCGGTGGGGTCACTGTGTTCAGCGGCGACTCTGCCTGCAGGGCGGCGCGGCGCGCCTCGATGGCGGCGATTTCGCGCTGCTGCTGGGCAGAGAGTTGCCCGGTATTTCTGGGCTGGACGGCGGCGCGCTGGGCACGGGCACGTTCCATCGCCGCGACGATGGTCGCCTTCTTCTGCGCATCGGCATCGGCCGCAGAGCTGACAACGGCCGGTTCGCTGGCCAGGGCGCTGCTAACGCCCGCTTCAACGACCGCTGCGCTCGCAACAGCGCTGGCCGGCTTCCGTTCGCTGCTCCGGGCTGTGCTGGCCCTGGCCAGGCGATCGGCCTTCTCGGCCTGTTCCCGCTCGGCGCGTGCATTGCGCAGTTCGAAGCGGGCTTTGGCGGCTTCTGCCGCCTGCTTTTCCCGCTCACGCGACCAGATTTCACTCTTGGCAAAACGAAAGTACTGCACCAGCGGAATGTGCGACGGGCAAACGTAGCTGCAGCAGCCGCATTCGATACAGTCGAAGAGGTAATACTCCTGCGTCTTGCCGAAGTTTCTGGCGCGCGCGAACCAGTACAACTCGAACGGTTGCAATTCGTGCGGACAGACTTCGGCACAGGCGCCGCAACGGATGCACGGCATCTCGGGCGGACTCGGCGGGAACAGCGTCGGCGAACCGGCGATGACACAGTTGGTGGCCTTGACCACCGGCGCAGCGAGGTCCGGGATCTCGAAGCCCATCATCGGCCCACCCATCAGGTATTTGTTGGTGTCGGCTTTCGGCTGGCCGAGCGCGACCAGGTCGCGTAGCGGCGTACCAAGCCGTACTTCCCAGTTGCGTGGCTGCAGGACGTTGCCAGTCAGCGTGACGATGCGCGAGATCACGGGCTCGCCATAGGCCAGCGCCCGATACGCGGTATAGGCAGTGGCGACGTTGAAGCACTGCACGCCGAGTTCGGTCGAGCGCTTGCTGGCCGGGACTTCCTTGCCGGTCAGGACGCGGATCAACTGCTTGGCACCGCCGGCCGGGTAGCGGGTGGGAACGGCGACCACTTCATGATCCTCACCCAGTCGCTGCACCGCTGCCTGCATTGCCGCGACGGCTTCCGGCTTGTTGTCCTCGATGCCGATCAGCACTCGCCTGGCCGCCAGCAGCTCACGAAAGATCGCGCTTCCGCGCACGATTTCCTCGGCGCGCTCGCGCATCAGCAGGTCGTCGCAGGTCATGAAAGGCTCGCACTCGGCACCGTTGATGACCAGTTGTTCGACGGCGACAGACCTGGCCGCGGTGAGCTTGGCGTGGCTCGGAAAGACGGCGCCGCCAAGGCCGACGACGCCGGCATCGCGCAGCGCTTCGCGTACGCCCTCGGGCGGCAGGCTCCGGTAATCGAGCGGTGTGCACGAGATCCATTCGTCACGGCCATCCGGCTCGATGACCACGGTCAGCGTCGGCAGCCCCGAAGGGTGCGCAGCAACGTGCTCTTCGATGGCCAGAACGGTTCCGGAGGTCGGCGCATGCACGGCTGCCGACACCCAGCCGTCGGCACCGCCGATCAATTGCCCTTTGAGTACCGGCTCGCCGACCTGAACGAGCGGATTCGGCACGCCACCGATGCTCTGGTGCAGCGGCACGTACAGGCGCGCCGGCAGCGGCGCCTGGCCAATCGGCTCCTGCACCGAAGGCGCCTTGTTGGTCTGCGGTTTGACGCCGCCCTTGAAGCCGAAGAGGTGCTGGAGCATTGCGGGCAATTCAGGCGGCGCGCTTGATTTCGATCACCGGATATTTCCATTTCCAGTTGTCGAGATTCTCGGTGATCGGCTGCATGTGAATGCACTCGACCGGGCAGGGTTTGATGCACAACTCGCAACCGGTGCACAGCGATTCGATGATGGTGTGCATCTGTTTGGCGGCGCCGACGATGGCGTCCACCGGGCAGGCCTGGATGCACAGGGTGCAGCCGATGCAGGTCGCCTCGTCGATGATCGCCACCTGTTTCGGCTTCTCCTCGACTTCCAGCGGCTTGACTTCGCGACCGAGCAGGTCGGCGAGCTTGCGCACACCATCCATGCCGCCTGGCGGGCACAGGTTGATGTCGGCCTCCCCCGCCGAAATGGCCGCTGCGTATGGTTTGCACCCCGGATAACCGCATTGGCCGCATTGAGTCTGTGGCAGGATCGCTTCGATCTTCTCGACCAGCGGATCTCCTTCCACCTTGAACTTGATCGACGCATAGCCGAGTGCGGCACCGAGGACGATGGCACCGAGCGCCATGATCGCCAGCGTGATGATCATTGATACTTGTCCAGCCCGGCGAAGCCCATGAACGCCAGGCTCATCAGGCCAGCGGTGACCATGGCAATCGCCGTTCCCCGGAAATGGGTCGGCACATCGGCGCCCTCGACGCGTTCGCGGATGCCGGCGAAGAGAACGAGCACCAGCGAGAAGCCGATGGCGCTGCCGGCACCAAACAGCAGCGATTCGACGAAGTCATATTTGTTGGCGATGTTCAGCAAAGGCACACCGAGCACCGCGCAATTGGTGGTGATCAGCGGCAGGTAGATGCCGAGCACCTGGTGCAGCAAGGGGCTGGTCTTCTGGATCACCATTTCGGTCAGTTGCACGATGGCGGCGATGGTGACGATGAAGGAAAGCGTCCGCAGGTATTCGAGCCCGAACGGCATCAACAGGTAGTGGTCGATGACATAGCTGGCACCGGTCGCCACGGTGAGCACGAAAGTGGTCGCCGCACCCATGCCAAACGCCGTTTCCAGCTTCTTGGAAACGCCCGTGAACGGGCACAGGCCGAGGATTTTCACGAGCACGACGTTGTTCACGAGAACGGCGCCGACAAGGATGAACAGGTAGTGGGTCATGGTGCGCTTACCCTGAAAGTCGCGCCAGCGGCTGACGAATCCTGACCTGAGCCTTGTCGAAGGATTCCCCTTGCCCACGCGCGGGAGAGGACTTGAGGGAAACGATCGTGGCTTTCATGATCCGGGGTGTCTGAGTAGCCACGACCGTTGGGCAGGAAGCGA
This sequence comes from Candidatus Accumulibacter contiguus, assembly GCF_012940005.1. Lineage (GTDB taxonomy): Bacteria > Pseudomonadota > Gammaproteobacteria > Burkholderiales > Rhodocyclaceae > Accumulibacter > Accumulibacter contiguus. The sequence continues at coordinate 59,097 of NZ_SPMX01000009.1, forward strand.
AAGGGTCCGGGGCGCCGCGATTATCTCCCGGCGAGCACGTGCATTCAACCACTTTGCCAACCACGCCATGCACTGTCAGGCACGGCGCTGCCCAGCGATCGCTGCAGCCGCTTCGGCAACCAGTTCCGGGCCGCGGTAAATGAAGCCCGTGTAGAACTGCACCAGGCGGGCACCGGCTGCGACTTTCTCGGCCGCATCGGCACCACACAGGATGCCGCCGACGCCGATGATCGGCACTTCACCGGCCAGGGCGAGCGAAAGTTTCTTCACCACTGCGTTCGACATCGTTCGCAGCGGCGCACCGGAAAGGCCGCCCGCCTGCTCGGCGTTCGCCAGGCCTGCGACAGCGGCTCGCGAGAGCGTGGTGTTGGTGGCAATGACGCCATCCATCCGGTGCTGGCGCAACAGGTCGGCAATCGCCTGGATCTGCGAATCTTCGAGGTCCGGAGCAATTTTCAGTGCCAGCGGCACATACCGGCCATGGCGGTCGGCGAGCCGTGACTGGGCGCTTTTCAGCCGGCCGAGCAGCGCGTCGAGCGCAGTGTCCTGCTGCAGTTCGCGCAGGTTCTTGGTGTTCGGACTCGAAATGTTGACCGTGACATAACTGGCGGCGCCATAGACGCGCTCCAGACAGGTCAGGTAATCGTCGGCAGCATTCTCGATCGGGGTGTCGAAGTTTTTGCCGATATTGATTCCGAGAATTCCACCAGCGCGAGCGAAGCGGGAACTGGCGACATTGGTCAGCAGCTTTTCGACGCCATCGTTGTTGAAGCCCATGCGATTGATGATCGCCTGCCGCTCCGGAATGCGGAACAGGCGTGGCTTCGGATTGCCGGGCTGCGCACGCGGGGTCACTGTACCGATCTCGATGAAACCGAAACCGAGGGCAGCCAGTGCGTCGATATGCTCGCCGTTCTTGTCGAGACCCGCCGCCAGGCCGACCGGGTTGGGAAAAGCAAGCCCCATCACCTGCAGCGGGTCCGGCGGCACTGCCGCGGCGAGCAGACAGCGCGCGCCCGTGGCGTTGAGGAAATCGATGCCGCTCATCCCGACAAGGTGTGCGGTTTCGGGGTCGAGAGCGAAGAAAAAAACGACGTAACAGAGGATAGAACATGCCGGCATTTTACCGCATCGCAGCATGCCGCGCGTGTTCGGCCCTATTGCCCGGTGGCAGATGGCACCGTTCGTGACATACTCGCGCTTGCCGATTATGGATGAATTCCTACAGGAGATCAGGCATGGCCCGCGTTTTCTTCGGCTGTTGTCGCCTGGCGACAGCCATGGTTCTGCTGCTCGGTTTCTTCTCCACGAACCTGGCGGCCCGCGACCTGCGTCTGGCAACGACCACCAGCACCGACAACTCGGGTCTGCTGCGCGCCATCCTGCCGCAGTTCGAGTTGCAGCAGGGCGTCAGGGTGCAGGTCATCTCGGTCGGCACCGGCAAGGCGCTCAAGCTGGCCGAGAACGGTGACGTCGATGTCGTGCTGGTGCATGACCGCCAGGCCGAAGAGGCTTTCGTCGCTGCCGGACACGGCGTCAATCGACGCGATGTGATGTACAACGATTTCGTCGTCGTCGGTCCCGGCAGCGACCCGGCCGCACTGCGCGGTGGCAGGGAGGTACTCGATGCCTTTCGCCAGATCGCTGCCAGACAGGCGCGCTTCGTTTCCCGTGGTGACGATTCGGGAACCGAACGGATGGAAAGAAGCTACTGGCAACAGCTCGGCATTGTCACCAGGGGAGCGCCGTGGTATGTCTCGGCCGGGCTCGGGATGGGCGAGGTACTGACCATGGCTGGCGAGATGCAGGCCTACACACTGACCGATCGGGCCACCTTCGCCAGTTACAAGACCCGCACCGGCCTCGCAATCCTCGTCCAGGGTGACCCGCGCATGTTCAATCCGTATGGCATCATCGCCGTCAATCCGAAAAAGTACCCGGAGATCAATTTTGCCGGTGCAATGGCGCTGATCGAATGGCTGAGCAGTCCCGCCGGGCGCTCGGCGATCCGTTCCTTCCGGCCGAACGGCGAGCAGCTGTTCTTCGTCACGCCGGCGAGGTAAGGACTCTGGGACTTTTCGATGCCAGCGAAGCAGCGCTGCGCCTGCTGTTTTCCGGCGATCCCGAGCTGTGGCAGATCGTCGGCGTTTCGCTGTCGGTGACGCTGCGCGCGATGCTGATGGCCATGCCCCTGGGGATTGGCATCGGCTATCTGCTGGCGACGCTGGAGTTTCCAGGGCGGCGACCGCTGATCGTCGTGACGCAGGGGCTGCTGGCGTCGCCAACGGTGGTCGTCGGTCTGATCCTCTACCTGCTGCTTTCGCGCCAGGGGGTTCTGGGGCCGCTCCAATTGCTGTTCACCCAGACCGCGATGGTCATTGGCCAGGTGCTGATCGCCCTGCCGGTGCTGATCGCCTTCTCGCTCGCGGCGATCCAGGGCGCCGATCCGCGTGCCCGCGAGACCGCCGTCGCGCTCGGCGCATCGGCTCCGCGCATCGCCTGGACGATGCTCGTCGAAGTGCGCTTCGCGCTGATGGCGGCGGTCTGCAACGCTTTCGGCCGGGTCGTCTCGGAGATCGGATGCTCGCTGATGGTGGGCGGCAACATCGCCGGCGTGACGCGCAACATCCCGACGGCGATCGCGCTCGAAACCAGCAAGGGCGAGTTCGCGCAGGGCATTGCCCTCGGCATCGTCCTTCTGGTCGTTGCGCTGGGAATCAATTCGGCTTTTGCCTTTTTTCAGGGAGAATCACGACGATGAGCCTGCTCGGCGTGACTACGCTGACCAAATCCTTCGCGGCGCGACGCCTGTTCTCGATCGATACGCTGACCCTGCAGACCGGCGAGAGCTATGTCCTGACCGGTGAGAACGGCAGTGGCAAGTCCACCCTGCTGCGTATCCTGGCCGGCATCGAAGTGCCGGACAGTGGACTTGGGCACTATCAGGATCGGTGCTTCAACTGGCAGCCCTATCCCGACTGGCTGCGCCGGGAGGTGATCTACGTGCATCAGCAGCCCTACCTTTTCCATACCAGTGTCGCCGACAACATCGCTTACGGACTGCGCGTCAGAGGTGTCGAAGCGAACCAGCGGCAGCGGCTGGTCGCGGCAGCGATCGCCTGGGCACGCCTGACGCATCTGCTGGCGACGCCGCCGCAGAAGCTTTCCGGAGGAGAAAGGCAGCGCGTGGCTCTGGCACGCGCCTGGGTATTGAAGCCCAAGGTGCTGCTGCTCGACGAACCGACGGCCAATCTCGATGCCGAATCGCGGCGGCAAACCATCGACCTGCTGCGCGGCTTCTGCGCGGCGCGGACCACGGCGGTCATCGCCTGCCATGATCGCGACCTTATCGAACTGCCCGACATGCGTCGGCTGGATCTGGCAAGCGGTCAGCTCTGCGTCGGAAGCTTTGGCATTGTATCTTCAAGCACCTCACCGTCGATGGCCTGCGAATCGACGACCCGATGCAGGTAAGCGTAAGCCACCCGCCACTGCTGCCGCCCCACCTGGAGCGTTACCGTCTTGTCGTTGAGCCGGATGACCCTGCCGCTGCGTTGCTGCTGGTTGCGGTCAAGATACCCGACGATCTCGCCAACGGCCACCTCGTTGTGGCCGAGGCCGCGCTGCGGCTGCTCACGAATCTGTACGTCTGCGCCATCGATGTTGATCGCGGCATAGTCGAGCAGCCAGTACTTGCCCGTTGCCAGCTCAAGCACCAGCGCCCGCTTGCGGTTCAATTCGATGATTTTCGCCTTGCAGGACGTATTGCCCTGGCTATCGAAGTATTCGATGAGTTGCCCGACGCGCAGCCGGGAGCGAATCGCCTCGGCCCATTGCGGCTGGTCGAGAACACGGTTGATCGCCGCGCGCATCCGGAACAACTCGAATGCGGAAGCCTGATTCATTGCCTTGAGCACATCCGAGAAATTCATTTCGATATCCTTTGTCGTCCGCCTCAATTACTTATTCGGCATGGATTTTCCGTGCCGCCGCAAGCGGGGATGGTTCGGCCATTCGCTCCTGCAGATCGATCCACTGCCCTTCGAACAGCCCTTCGACCGGTTTGAAGTTTGCCTTGTAGGCCATCTTCCGGCTGTCGCGAATCCAGTAGCCGAGGTAGAGATACGGCAGACCATTGGCGACACACTGCGCGATCTGCCAGACGATGTTGTAGGTGCCGAGAGCGGCCGGCCGCAGATCCGGATCGTAGAAGGTGTACACCGACGACAGACCGTCGTTGAGGACATCGAGGATACTCACCATACGCAGCACACCCGCGTCGGTGAACTCGATCAGCCGGGTATCGACGCGGCTCTGCAACAGGAAATGCGTGTATTGTTCGTGGCTGTCCTGATCCATGCCACCGCCAGCGTGCCTCGCCGCTTGATAGCGCAGATAGAGCTGATAATGTTCGTCAAGAAAACCGAGTGGCAGCTCGCGCGCCTGCAAGCCGGTGTGCCTGCGGATACTGCGGAGCTGGCTGCGGTTCGCCGCGAAGCGATCGACCGGCAGTCGCACCGGAATGCAGGCGTGGCACTCGTCGCACTTCGGCCGGTAGGTGAACACCCCGCTGCGCCGAAAACCGCTGCGAACGAGTTCGCCATAGACCTCGGTGTTGATCAGATGACTCGGGGTCGCGACCTGCGAACGCGCTCGTTCGTCCGGCAGGTAGCTACAGGTGTAGGGCGCCGTGGCATAGAACTGCAGCAGCGAAAAGGGCAACTCGGAATCGTTGAGCCGGGACAAGTCTCAAGTCCAGGCTTGGCTGGCACCAGCGGCCGGCCATCGGCCAGGTTGCCAGGCCTGGGCCACCAGCGCCCGCAAGCGGGCCATGAAAACGGCTCGCGGAATCTCGCGCGCGCCGAGAGAGGCAAGATGCGCAGTGTTCATCTGGCAATCCACCATGCCGAAGCCCTCTTCTTCAAGGAAACGGGCAAGATGTGCGGCGGCGACCTTGGAGGCATCGGAGACGCGCGCGAACATGGACTCTCCGTAGAACATGCGGCCAATGGCCAGGCCGTACAGACCACCAACGAGTTTTCCTGCCAGCCAGGTTTCCACCGAATGGGCGATACCGAGCTGGAAGAGCTGCCAGTAGGCGCGCTGCATTTCACTGGTGATCCAGGTGCCGTTCTGACCGGCACGCGGCGCCTCCGCGCAAGCGCGGATCACCGCCGGAAAATCGTTGTCCAGCTTCACTTCGAAGCGACCCGAGCGCAAGCTGCGGCGCAGCGAACGCGAGATTCGGAATTCGCCCGGAAAGAGCACCATGCGCGGGTCCGGACTCCACCACAGGATGGGCTCGCCCTGCGAGTACCAGGGAAAGATGCCCCGCTGATACGCATCGAGCAGGCGCTGCGCAGACAGGTCGGCACCGGCACAGAGCAGCCCGTTGGGTTCGGCCAACGCCAGTTCCAGTGGCGGAAAAGGGTGTGTGCTCTCTATCCAGGGAATCATCGATGGAACGGGATGGGCTGCACCTTCGCCCGGGAAGCCCGGGTTGCGGTCTTGAAGGCGACGACGTGGTCGACGTCGAGGCGGATGCCGATTTTTTCGCCAATGGCGTGATTGTGGTGCGACGGTACCAGCGAGAGCACTTCGATACCGCTGTCCAGGCGCAAGGTGTAGAGAATCTCGGCCCCGCGAAAAGCCTTGTGCCGGATTTCCGCCTGCAGCTCGCCCTGGTCGTCGTGGATGATGTCGTCCGGACGCAGCAGCACTTCGACGCCGCAGCCCTGACCACAGGCATCGCATCCCTGGCTGCATTCGAGTGGCAGACGGGACTGGAGCATGCCCAGCTCGACTTCTACCCTGCGGTCGTCAATCACCTTACCGGGCAGGAAAACACCCTGGCCAACGAAGTCGGCGACAAAACGGTTCGCTGGCTGATGGTACAAGCGGTACGGTGTGTCCCATTGCTGGATGGTGCCTTCGGCCATGACGCCGATCTCGTCGGCCATGGCGAAGGCTTCATGCTGATCATGGGTCACCAGCACGGCCGTGATGTTCTGGCTCTTGAGGATCTCGCGCACTTCCAGCGACAGGCGCTCGCGCAGATCGACGTCGAGATTCGAGAAGGGTTCGTCGAGCAGGATCAGTTGCGGACGCGGAGCCAGCGCGCGCGCCAGTGCGACACGCTGTTGCTGGCCGCCCGAGAGTTCATGCGGATAATGGTTGCCCTGAGCACTCAGTCCGACGGTGGCCAGCAATTCACTCACCCGGATCTGGCGCTGACTGCTGTCAAGGCCAGCCAGGCCGAAAGCGACGTTGGCCGCAACCGTCAGGTGCGGGAACAACGCGTAGTCCTGAAAAACCATGCCGATATGCCGCTGCTCCGGTGGCAGGCTGCGACCGGGACTGCTGACGCTGCGGCCCTGCACACGAATCTCGCCGGCGGCGATGTCCTCAAAACCGGCGATACAGCGCAGCAGCGTCGTCTTGCCGCAGCCCGAGGGTCCCAGCAGGCAGGCAATGCTGCCGGTTTCGACGCAAAAGTCCACGCCATTGACGACAGTATGCGATCCATAACGTTGAACGATGCCTGCCAGTTCGAGGTGTGCCATCAGGGTTTGGTCATCAAGGGGTGCCGGTCAAAGGCGTCGGTTTGCGCTTGTTGCCGCCAGGAACAAGCGGGCACAAGCTGGCTGTCCATTATAATTCTAACGGTCATGACTTTTCCAGGCACTCCCGATCATGAAAGCCATGACCGTTTCCCTCCCTTGCAGGGCGCATTCCGGCTGGCACGCCGGATATGTGCGGTGCTGAGGACCACCAGTCGGGAATATTTCATGATTACCCATGCAGAACGAATGCAAAAGAAGAAGGAAGTCGTTGACCGGAAGATCGCCGCGGCGCAGGTCGAGCGCGGTGTGCTGGTAGTCAATACCGGCAACGGCAAGGGCAAGTCGACCGCCGCCTTTGGCGTCGTCGCGCGCGCCCTGGGACACGGCATGCGGGTCGCGGTCGTGCAGTTTGTGAAAGGACGTTCCGATGGCGGTGAAGAAGCCTTTTTCCGGACCCAGCCGGGTGTCGCCTGGCATGTAGGCGGGGCAGGTTTTACCTGGGAAACCCAGGACAAGGAGCGCGATGCTGCGGCCGCCTGGCTCGCCTGGAAGGTCGCTTGCGAACACCTCCGCGATCCCGGCGTCGGGCTCGTCGTCCTCGACGAAATGACTTACGCCTTCAAATACGGCTGGCTCGATGTCGCAGCCGTCCTGGCCGTGCTGCGCTGCCGCCCGGCCGAACAACACGTCATCGTCACCGGTCGGGCGGCACCGCAGGCGCTGCGCGATGCGGCCGATACGGTGAGCGACATCGCTATGGAAAAGCACGCCTTTCAGGCTGGAGTCAAGGCCATGCCGGGACTCGAGTGGTGATGGCCAGCAGCACCGATCGGCCAGACTGCCCTGCCCTGCTCGTCGCCGCAGCGGCCTCCGGACAGGGCAAGACCACCATGGTCGCCGCGCTGGCCCGCCTGCATGCCCGCCAGGGAAGGCGGGTGACGGTCTTCAAGTGTGGACCGGATTTTCTCGATCCGCAAATCCATGCGGTGGCCAGCGGGCGGCCCTGCCAGAACCTCGACCTCGGCATGTGCGGTGAAGCCGATGTCCGCTGGCGACTGGCACGCGCTGCGGCGGATTCCGACCTGATCCTCATCGAGGGCGTGATGGGTCTGTTTGACGGGCAGCCCTCGGCGGCCGACATCGCCCTCCTCTTCGGCATCCCGGTGATGGCCCTGATCGATGCGCGGGCGATGGCCCAGACCTTCGGTGCGATGGCCCACGGCCTGGCCAGCTACCGGCCTGGCCTGCCATTTGCCGGCGTCCTGGCCAACCGGGTCGGCAGCGCGCGTCATGCCGAGCTGCTGAAGGACAGCCTGCCGCCCGGCATGGCCTGGTTCGGCGCCCTGCCGCGCAGTGACGATTCGCTGCCCGAACGTCATCTGGGTCTGCTGCAGGCGGCGGAAGTGAGCGATCTGGACGCACGCCTGGATCGTCTCGCCGATGCCCTGGCGGCAACCACAGCCGTCGACCTGCCGCCCAGGGTCAGCTTCGCCATTGCAGCGGCGCCGGTCGTACCGCCACTGCTCGCCGGCCGCTGCATCGGCGTGGCTTGCGACACTGCTTACGGTTTCATATATCCGGCCAACCTTGAAACGCTGCGGCAACTCGGTGCTGAGCTGCATTTTTTCTCGCCGCTGGCAGGCGACCCGCTGCCTGCCTGCGACGCGGTCTGGTTGCCGGGAGGTTACCCCGAGCTGCACGCACCGGCCTTGTCAAGGAACGGCGCATTATGGAGCGCCTTGCGAGCCCATGTCGAAGCCGGTCAGCCCGTGCTCGCCGAATGTGGCGGCATGATGAGCCTGTTCGAGACGGTGAGCGACAAGGCTGGCGCCAGTCACGACTTTGCCGGCCTGCTGCCGGGTCGAGCAGTGATGCAGAAGCGCCTGACGGCGCTCGGCATGCAGTCCGCCGATCTGCCCGAGGGCCGGCTACAGGGCCATACCTTTCATTACTCGAAGAGCGAAACGCCCCTGCTGCCGCTGTGTCATGCGCAAACGCCCGATGGTCGGACAGGCGAGGCGATCTACCGCCTGGGCCGTCTGACCGCCTCCTACGTCCACTTCTATTTCCCTTCCAATCCAGTGGCGATTGCGGACTTGTTCAGTGAGTGAACGGAATGTTTGGCAAGGCTCAAAGCTTTCACATTAAGCGCTTTCCCAATAAGGTCGGACACCAATCCGCTCGGCCAGGTAGTCGATCAGCACCCGTACCCGCTGTGGCACGTACCGATTGCCGGCGAGCAGGGCGTAGATGCCAAGCTCGGGCATCGGGTAGTCGCGCAGAATCGCTTGCACCCAACCGGCCTCGATGACTGCGGCGGTCAGAAAGCTGGGCTGCGCGGTGATGCCGAGACCACGAATCGCTGCCTCGAGCAGGGCATCGCCGTTGTTGGCGCGCATGCGGCCGCGTACCGGAAAGACTTCCGTCACGCCGTCTACCAGAAACGGCCAGCCTTCTTGCTGGGCAGGCAGGTAGATCAGGCACTCACGCTCCGCCAGTTCGCGAGGATGCCTGGGTTCACCGTGGCGACGCAGGTACTCTGGCGAGGCAACCACTACCAGATGGCTGCTGCCGATCCGCCGGGCGACATCGAGCGGTTCGAGGCGCTGGGTGATGCGGATCGCGAGATCCAGTCCTTCCTCGACCAGCTTGACGCGGCGGTCGGTGAAGTCGATTTCGGTGATCACCTCGGGGTAGGTGACGCTGAAATCCATCAACAGCGGTGACAGGTGACGCAGACCGAAACTCAGCGGCACGCTGAGGCGAATCAGGCCGCGCGGTTCCTGGCGTTCGTCGGCCAGACCGCTCTCGGCGGCTTCGACGAGGTTGAGGATTTCCCGGCAAGACTCCAGATAAGCGCTGCCGGCCGAGGTCAGGGTCAGGCTGCGGGTGCTGCGGGCGATCAACTTCACCCCGAGGTGGGCTTCCAGAGCCGCCACCTGGCGCGTGATCACCGAGCGGGCGACATCCATCTGCCGCGCGACTGCGGCAAAACTGCCGATCTCGGCAACCCGCAGAAAAATTCGCATGCTGTCGAATCGGTCCATGGTCTCTCCACACGGTGTTATTTTGTTGCCAACATCGCAACAAACAATTGCAGATTGTCCCCTATTTCGTTCTCAATGACTGCACTACAGTTCGCCCATCGCAACCGTTCTGGAAAAACACATGCTCCTCGTCACCGGTGCCACCGGCCAACTCGGTCGCCGCATTGTCGATCAACTGCTCGCCCGGAAAGGCGGCGCCACCGACATCGCCATCAGCGTGCGCGATCCGGGAAGGGCGGCAGACCTCGGCCAACGGGGCATCGAGGTCCGTCACGGCGACTTCGACCAGCCGGCAACGCTGGTCAGCGCATTCGCCGGCGTCGACAAATTGATCCTGGTCTCCACCGACGGTCCCAGTGATCTCCGCATCCGCCGGCACCGCAATGCCATCGATGCGGCCCGCGCCGCCGGCGTCAGGCACATCCTCTACACCAGTTTCATCGATGTGGCCGCCGACTCGCCGGCCGAGTTCGCCGCGGTTCATCGGACGACCGAGGCCGAGCTTGCCGCCAGTGGTGTTCAATTCACTGCGCTGCGCAACCCGCTGTATGCCGATCTTCTGCCAATGAACGTGGCCGCCGCGTTCATCAACGGTGTCTTCGAGCTGCCGGCAGGAAGCGGCCGCGCCAGTTTCGTCAGCCGTAGCGAACTCGCGGAAGCCACGGCCGCCGCTGCGCTGGCACCGGCATTGGCGAGAAGCGTGTATGAATTGACCGGCCAGGCAACGCACGACTACCACGAGCTGGCCGCCGCGGTCGCCAGGGCCACCGGCAAACCCGTACGCTACCAGCCGGTCAGCACGGACGCCTACGCGCAGGCACTCGTAGCGCAGGGCTTGCCGCCCTGGTTTGCCGACGCACTGGCAAGCATGTATGCGGCGGTGGCGGCGGGCAAGTTCGACCGCATCAGCAATGACTTTGCCCTGCTCGTCGGGCATCCGCCGCGCCCCCTCGCCTGCCTGGCGCAGGAACTCTTCAGCAATCACTGATCAGCACGAAATACGATGCCCATGCGCCACCCCTTCCCCTTCCCGCCCTGTTCCTTGCCCACGGCGCGCGACCATGGCGCTGCAGCCAGGGCCGGCAGGCGCCGCGCTGGTGCGGCCGCCGCGAACCTGCCCAAGCCGCGCGCGATCGTCGTCGTCAGCGCGCATTGGCAGACGCCGCGGCCGACCATCGGCACGGCACCAGAACTCGAAACCATCCATGACTTCCACGGTTTTCCGCCGCAGCTGTACCATCTCCGCTACCCGGCGCAGTCGCATCCGGGTGTCGCCGAACAGGTCCGCAAGCTGCTCGGCGAGGACGGCCTCGACGTCGAGGTGGATGAGAACCGTGGCCTCGACCACGGCGCGTGGACACCGCTGCTGCTGATGTACCCACAAGCCGACATTCCCATCGTCCCGCTTTCGCTGCAGAGCGGCCTCGGTCCCGAACATCATTGGCGGGTCGGGCGCGCCCTCGCTCCGCTGCTCGCCGATGGGGTGCTGCTGATCGCTTCGGGCAACATCACGCACAACCTCGGCGATTTCCGCAAGTCGTTTGCTGAGGCTACGGGAACACCGACCTACGTGGCCGAGTTTGCCAACTGGATCTGGCAGCGCCTCGCTGCCGGCGACGAAGAAGCACTGCTTGCCTACCGTCAGCGCGCTCCCAACGCCGTCCGCGCGCATCCGACCGAAGAGCACCTTCTGCCGCTCTACGTCGCCCTCGGCGCCGCCGGCGCCGACTACCGGCCCGAGCGCCTCTACCAGGGCATCGCTTCGGTCGTCCTGGCGATGGACAGCTATGCGTTCTGGCCAATGATTGTCCGCCCCCAATAAGGAGAATGCCATGCCCGAGACCCGCTACACCCACACCGCCATTGCCCTGCACTGGCTGATGGCCCTGCTGCTGATCGCTCTCTTCAGCCTCGGCCTCTACATGAGCGACCTGCCGGTGTCGCCGCAGAAGCTGAAGCTCTACTCCTGGCACAAATGGGCCGGCGTCAGCGCTTTCCTGCTGGTCCTGCTGCGCCTTGCCTGGCGTATCGGCCACCGGCCACCAGACTTGCCGGCAGCCATGCCGGGCTGGCAGAAAACCGCCGCGCAGGGACTGCACCACCTGCTCTACCTGCTGATGATCGCCATTCCACTTTCCGGCTGGCTGATGAGTTCGGCCAAGGGCTTCCAGACCGTCTATTTCGGGATCATTCCCCTGCCCGACCTGCTGCAGAAGAACAAGGAACTCGGCGAACTGCTGGAACTGGTGCACAGCAGCCTCAACTTCACCCTCGCCGGACTGGTTGTCGCACACATCGCTGCCGCTCTCAAACATCATCTGCTCGACCGCGACGAGGTGCTCGCGCGGATGCTGCCCTTCCTCACCAGAAATCGTTGAAGACCTTGAATGGACAACTCATGACTCCCTTTCGCATCCTCCTCGGCACGCTGGCCGTGGCCGTCGCCGGTAGCGCCGGCGCTGCCGAATATGGTCAGTTTCAGGCCGACAAAAGTACGCTGACCTTCGTGTCGAAACAGATGGGCGTTCCCATCGATGGCCGCTTCAGGAAGTTCGCCGTCAGCGTCGCCTTCGACCCGGCCCGGCCGACTGCCGCCAGCGCCAGACTGGATCTCGATCTGGCGAGCATCGACGCCGGTTCGAAAGACGCTGACGACGAGGTCGTCGGCAAACCCTGGTTGCATGTGAAAGTGTTTCCCACCGCCACTTTCGTTTCCTCTGCGGTCCGCCCGCTCGGCGGCGACAAGTACGAACTCGCCGGCAAGCTGACCATCAAGGGCAAGAGCCAGGACCTCACCGCACCCTTCACTTTTCGCCAGGACGGCGGCAACGGCGTCTTCGACGGTGCCTTCATCCTAAAACGCCTCGATTTCGCGGTAGGCGACGGCGTCTGGTCCGACGTCAGCACCGTCGCCAACGAAGTCCAGATCAAGTTTCACATCGTTGCTGCCCCGGCAGCGGTTCGTAAGTAAGTCCACCACCTGCAGGAGTCATCCCATGAAAAAAACAGATCAGCCTCGTCGCCCTCGCCAGCCTCTTCGCCGCGCCGGCATTCGCCGCCCCGGAAACCTATCTGGTCGACCCGAATCACACCTACCCGCGTTTCGAATACAACCATTTCGGTTACTCGAACCAGATCCAGCGCTTCAACAAGACTTCCGGCACCATCGTCTTCGACCGTGCCGCCAGAACCGGCTCGGTAGACATCGCCATCGATGCCCGCTCGGTCGATACCGGTTATGCGCTGTTCAACGAGCATCTCCAGGGTGAAGACTTCTTCGACACCGCCAGATATCCGACCATCACCTACCAGTCCACTGCCGTCAGATTCGACGGCGACAAGCCCGTGGCCGTCGAAGGAAAGCTCACCATCAAGGGCATCACCAGGCCCGTGACGCTGACGCTGAGTTCCTTCCAGACGATGCCCCACCCGATCCTCAAGAAGGACGCGCTCGGCGCCAACGCCAGCGCCAGGATCAAGCGCTCCGAGTTCAACGCCGGCAAGTACGTGCCCAATGTCGGCGACGACGTCACCCTCAGCATCGCTGTCGAAGCGCTGAAGCAGTAGGCTGATCCAGAGTGGAACCCAACCCCGCACAAGGGTAGCCTCTCGACACAATGAGCAGTTCTCGATCCCCGGAGGAAACGCAATGCCAACCCTGACCGCCGAAGCCCTCGACCAACTATTCGTCCACGCACGCACGCACAATGCGTTCGCGCCCGATCCGATCCCGGAAGCGACCCTGCGCCGCCTGTACGACCTGATGAAGTGGGGACCGACCTCGATGAACTGCCAGCCGGCACGGCTGGTTTTCGTCACCAGCCCGGAAGGCAAGGCCAGGCTCGCGCCGGCGCTTTCTCCCGGCAACCTCGACAAGACCCTGGCGGCACCGGCGACGGTGATCATCGCCACCGACAGCCGTTTTTACGAGCATCTGCCGACGATGTTCCCGGCATACGACGCCAAGCCGATGTTCGAGCGCAATGCCGAACTCGCCGCCAGCACCGCTTTCCGCAACGGTACGCTGCAGGGCGCCTACCTGATTCTCGCCGCGCGTTCGCTGGGTCTGGATTGCGGCCCGATGTCCGGTTTCGATGCCGGCAAGCTCAATGCCGCGTTCTTTCCGGACGGGCGCTACCAGGCCAATTTCCTCTGCAACCTCGGCATCGGTGACCCCGCCGCCGTGCATCCGCGCGGCCCGCGTCTGAGTTTCGAGGAAGCCTGCCGGATCGACTGACCCCCGGAGGGCAGGCTTCGGACAGCTCAGTCCGGAGGCTCGCCGCCCTCCTCCTTCCCCACACGTTCCTGCTTCTCCCGCAAACGCTGGTTCTTGTCGTCGCTGCTCAGAAAGAAGTAGCGTCCGGCGAGTACACAGCCTTTCATTCCGGGGTCGCAGACCAGGCCGTTGAGCCTGGCGCACTTGCCGTCGATTTCGTGGGGGCAGCCCCAGGAGGCCATGGTAGCTCCTCGATGAATCAGAGCGGTATGCGCGAAGCACTGACCGGCAGCGCCGCCAGGCGCTGCATCTCGGCGGTGCTCAGGATGCTGGGGTCGGCAAGAAAGGCCTTCACGAAATCCGTGGAGTCGGCACCCCAGAACAGTTCGCCACCGACATCCAGAGTGGGTACGCCAAAGACGCCGCGCCCAATGGCGTGTTCGGTTCCCATCTTCAGGGCATCCTTGATTTCCTGCCGCGACAGTTCTTCCGGATCGATTTCCAGCGAACGCGCCAGTGCAGCAATCTGCCGCGCGTCTGAAGGATCGGCGCCAGTGGTCCACAAGGCATCGAAAATCTTGCGCACGGCGTGTGCGGTGCCTCCGGCAGCAATCGCCAAGCGCAGGTAGGGAAGCGAATTGAAGGGATGCGCGGCCGGAAAGCAAAACGGAATGCCAAGCCGGGCCGCCCACCAGGTACAGGAGCGATAGGTCCACGAGCGTTTGGGCGGGATCTCGGCGGGTCCCTTCTGCTCCCAGTGATTCAGCAAACCGGCGAAGAGCACCGGCCGGTAGGCAATCTCCAGATCCGGTGGCAGTTCACCGAGTCGGATCAGCCCGAGATAGGCGTAGGGCGAGATGAAATCGAAATACCAGTCAGCCTGCTGCATGTCTCTTGCCTCCAAAACCAGGGATTATGCAGCAGTCCGCGCCAGCGCCCGCATTTCTTGGGGACCGAAAGGAATGGAATCCCCCGGAAAATCTTGCCTGTCTGCCGCAGCGAGCCCGGAATGAGCGACAATGATCAACCTGCATCAAGGCTGCTCGCCACCACCAACCACCATGAAAACATTCTCGACCCTGATCCTCTGCATCACCCTGCTGTTTTCTGGCTGCTCGCAACCGCCGAACTTCAAATCGACCGACATTTCCGGTGCCGACTGGGGCAAGGGCTTCACCTTGACCGACCCGCAGGGTCAGACACGTCGTCTTGTCGATTTCCAGGGCAAGGCGCTCATCGTCTTCTTTGGTTACACGCAGTGCCCTGACGTCTGCCCGACGACGCTTTCATCGATGCGCGAGGTGCTGGGCCGTCTCGGCGACGACGCCGGCCGCGTCCAGGTGATCTTCGTCACCCTCGATCCGGCGCGTGACACGGCGCAGGTATTGGCCGAATACGCCCGCGCGTTTCATCCGAGTTTCATTGGCCTGCGTGGCGACGAGACGGCCACCGCGGCAGTCGCCAGGGATTTCAAGGTCTTCTACTCCCGGCATGCAGGCAGCACCCCCGGCAGCTACAGCATCGACCACTCCACGGGCAGCTATGTCTTTGATCCCCAGGGAAGGCTGCGGCTTCTCGTCAGCCACGGCGAAACGCCCGCCAACATCGCTGCCGATCTGAAGCTGTTGCTGGCCGGCAAATGATCTTTCAGGAAACATGACATGCAACTCTTTCTCCTGCTCCTCGCCTTGTTTTCCTTTCAGGCTGCTGCCGCAACTCCCGGCGAAGCGATCAACCTCGACATCGGCACCCCGCCGGTGGTCATCGTCAAGCACAGTCTCGCACAGCGCGCATCACGGCTGGTCCGCTTCTACGATGCCGGAATCATCGGGCTGGCTTACGATGGCATGGTCAAGATGCGTGATGGCAGCCGCCTGACGCTGACGCAACGGCAGATCGCCGAGAAACTCATCGACAACGAGAACCCGGACCGCAATTCGCTGATCTACGCCATCGCCGAAGGGCACGGCGGCCAGGCTTACGAGCCCGCTGCCCGCGCGGCGCAGATCAAGCGCTGGAAGGAGCAGTTCCACTCCGGCTGGTGGATCGAGGATGCGCAAGGCCGGTGGAGCATCAAACCCTGACGCCGCCTCTCGCAGGTGACCCGGTCAACTGCGGCATCTTGTCGCAGCGAGATGCACAGGTACGAATTTATAATCGTCTTCCCTCAACGATCAAGGAATCCGGCATGAAAACCACACCCACCGTCGTGACGCTGGCGATGCTGCTCAACTGCTCGCCGCTGGCAGCGCTCGCTGCCGATGTCGAGATCAAGGATCCCTGGGTTCGTGGAACGGTCAGCGGCCAGCAGGCGACCGGTGCCTTCATGGCCATCACCAGCAAGTCAGGGGCGGTGCTGGTCGGTGCTGCCAGCCCGGCAGCCGGCAACACCGAAATCCACGAAATGAAGATGGACGGCGGCGTCATGAAAATGCGTGCCATCCCGCGCCTTGAGCTACCGGCCGGCAAACCAGTGCAGCTCGGACCCGGCGGCTACCACGTCATGCTCATCAACCTGAAACAGCCGCTCAAGAAGGGGGATACGGTACCGCTGGCGCTGCAGGTCGAAGGCCCGGACAAGAAAATCGAAGTCGTCGAAGTCAAGGCCGAAGTACGCGACCTGACTGCAAGCACGCCGCCAGCCAGCGAACACAAACACTGAGCGCCTCTGATCATTCAACGCTGGCGGGCGTTCGGTGCGCTGTGTCCAAGAAGAGCCGCCATCAGCCACTGCTGCCGCTTGAATCTGAACCGGTATCAACCGGCCAGGCATGCTTCATACGGCCATGACTTTGCAAGATACCCCCGATGATGAAAGTCATGACCGTTTCCCCCCCTTGCAGGGCGCATTCCGGCTTGCACGCCGGAATCGTTCGATGGGCGCAGAGCATGCTCTGCGAATTCCCCATCTCACCCCCCCGACCCCTTGTATGCTCTCCCGCAAGTGGAGAGGGGAGATTCGAGAGTCGCTCGCGACTTTCATACTAACAGCCTTCCAGCGGCGCCGCATGGTGCTCATCCCCAGCAAGGCCGGGACAAGCAGCAGCAAGGTACCTGGTTCCGGCACGCGCACGCGGGTCCAGCCGATCACGTCGAGGGACTGGATGTCGCGTGCGGTGACCACGTTCAGTTGGCCTGTCGGCACCGCCGTAGGATCCATGATGCCAATGCCAAAACCGTCCTTCCAGTGGCTCGCCTGCCGGCCGTCGCCTTGGTTCACCCCAGTCGACCAGGCGTTGCTGACCAGGGCGGTGCAGTTACCGTCGATCGCGAAGTCCTTCGCGCGCTTGTCGGCGGTCCAGTCCATGTCCGCACCAGCGGCCTGGCTCGCGGCAGAGCAACGGGTAAAGTCGAGCAGGGTCGCCAATCGGTCGAAAGCGGTGTCGCTGAACTTGTTGAAGTTGTCCTTGGCGTCGAGCAGGTCGACGCCGCTGACAAAGCCCATGGCGTGGCCAAGCTCGTGGATGGCGATGCCGACGAAGTCAAACAGACCCGTGCCAATCCCGTCGGTCTGGTCGAAGTCGAAGGAAAAATTGCTACTGAAGGTAATTTGCGCATCCTCGGCCGTGGCGTTGGCGGCCAAGAGCCCGATCGCCTTCGCATTCGCGGTCGTGAGTTGCATGTCTGTAACGCCCGAATGCAGGTGCGCGTTGGCGTTGGTCGTCGTGCCATTGATGTACTTGCCATAGCTGGACCCCCCCGGCAGCCCGAGGACCATGGTGGCGTCGTCCGCGCTGGTCGAATCGGCGCCGAGTGCCGTTTTCACGGCCAAGAAGTTCGTAAATATGTCAGACGAAGCGGCTCGTCCCAGGGTGCTCGAGCCAAGCGGAGCAAAGCCGGCGGTGATGTTCACCGTGATCGGGTCGATGAACACGCTCTGCCAGTAGTTCGCCGCCGCCCGGAAGCCCAAGTCCGCATTCGCGTTACCCGTCGAGGTCAGATTGATGATTAGCGCATGCGCGGGTGTCGCTGCGCCCAAGGCCATGGCGGCCGCCGCAGCGAAGGCCAATTGTTTGATCAGCGTGGGCAGGGCCATATTCGTTTGCATCTCATTCCCTTCATGGAAATTCAGTCTTGAGCTCCGCGTCACCTGCCGGTACTACAGCGTCCAAAAAGCAATGTCTGCTTGAGTGCGTTACAAGTGTAACAATGCTCGACACTTGGCGGGTCGTTTCGCAGCATGTGGCGCACCGCCCTTGAGACGGATCGGGTTTATGAAGCAAGCGAACAAGCCCAACAACGAAATCGATCGAGTAGATTAATCCGCCGCTCGCTGCTACGAAAGTGCGTCCCGCAAACTGAATGCATCGGTTTGCGGGACGCCGACCTTAATCGCCTGTGCTCCCTGTTCCGTTAGTCGATCGGAACATTTTTCCCTTTGGCGCCAGCGGTCTTGGGAAGCGTGACTTCGAGGACGCCGTCCTTGAAAGCCGCTTTGGCCGCATCTGAATCGACTTCGGCGGGCAACCATATCGAGCGGGAGAAAGCGCTCGAACTGATCTCGCGTCGCTTGTAATCGCCTTTTTTCTTCCGCGGCCTCCTTCTTGCTCTGGGCCTGGATGGTGATCGAATCCGCGGTGAGCGAGATTGAAATGTCCTCCTTCTTGACGCCCGGCAATTCCGCACGCACCAGAATTTCATTGGCGCGATCGATCAGATCGACCGCCGGCGCTCGAAGCTCAGCCAATTCAGGCCATTCGCGTTCGAAGGATCGCATCCAGCGGCTTGGGAAAAGACCTCCCATCATGCGATCCATGAAACGTTCCATCTGCTCAAAGCGATCTTCGAAACTCTTGAAAGGAGCGAGAGCGCCACGCTGAACTGCCACAGCCTTTCCGCCCTTCTCTTCTTTCGCTTCCGATTTGTTTTCCTTCTCGGTCATGACAATCTCCTTTATGAACACTGCCCCATCGCTCGCCGACGGGAACGAACAGCACGCTTATCGGCTGGTCTACCCGGCAATCTGTGAGACAAACGACGAAAAAAACGACCTTCAACATCGCAAGATCTGCGCACCTCACAGGCTGCCCCCTGCAAACCCAGCATTCTTGCAGCGAGCAATCTTCCCCAAGCATCCTGCTTCGCCCTTGGATGTCTCCATATCAGGATAGTGGCGGAGATTCAGAAATCAAGTCCCGCAATGCGAATGCGTACCGACAGGGTGCGAAGTATTTCGTGTAGAATCAAGGTTTGATTTTCTTTCGGGTAAATTTCTCCTTCATGTCGCGCAAGCATAGACCACCATTGTCGCGTCCCACGCCAGCGAGCACTCCCGTATTACCCGAAACACACGCCAGGCAGGTTCTCGACGCGGGCCGCTATCGTGAGGCGGTCGAACTCTACAAGAACCTGCTCAAGCAAGAGCGTCGATCCGAATGGCTTGAAGGCTTGGCGGCAAGCTATGCCGGTCGGGCCAAGGAGCTGGCGAGCAAGGGCATGCTGCAGGAGGCGCTGGTGGTCTGGCGCAACCGCGCCAGTCTGTGCGGCAAATCGCTGGCCGAGGGCCCCTACCTCGACTGGTTGCTGCGTACCGGCGCGCATGACACGGCACTGCGCCTGCTGACGCCGACAGGCGATGCTGCGGGAACCGTCGACGCCGACCTGGAAACCCGTCTGGCGGCGGTGGCGCTGACCGCACATGAGAGCGTCCTCGCTCAGCTCGCCGCCGAAAGTCCGCTGCGCCGTCATCGCGCGGCAGCACAGGCGGCCATTGCCGCCTGCTGCCGGGCTGATCTGGCCGACCTGGACGAGCAATTGCGCGGCATTCCCTTTCGCTCTCCGTATCGTGATCTGCGCTTCATCCTCAAGGCACTGCTACTGGTCGGCAACGACGCTGCCCAGGCGGCCGGCCTGATCGCCCGCGTTACCGTCGACGGCCCCTTCGAGAATCTGGCAGCCGTCGTTCGTGCCGGCGTCCTGCCGGGCAAACGCTGGCTTTTGGCTCTGCTCGATCTCGACGAAGAGGGCCGGCACTTGCTGCTGGAAATCAAGGGTTGCCCGGAGAACCGGCGCTCGCTGCTGCTCGAAGTTGCCGAACTGGCCAGGACTGGCGTACCACCGACGCCGACCAGGGTGGTCGACCTCCTGCTGCGCCGCAGCCGCGGCCTGCCGGAAACGGCAGCCAGGCTTTGTCGCCGTCTGCTGCCTTATGCGGACAAACGTCTGGCGGAGTACCGGAATGCTTTCGGTCCGCTGGGCGAAGCAGAGAGCGAGTGCATCCTGGCTCTCGCCGCCGAATGCCGGGGCGCAACCAATCACAGCGAATCGCACTGGTTGCGCGCTGTCCGCCTGTTTTCGACGGAGGAAGCGCCGCTGCAGGCGGCCTTGATCCTTCGCCATCTCTTTGATCTGATCGTCGGCGATGAGGACGCTTCGGACTATGATGACGAGTGCACCACCTGGCTCGAACGCAGCCTGGAACTCGACCCGGACGACCGCGCCACGCATCTGAAGCTGATCCGCCTGCACCGCCAGGGACAGGACCTGAAGGCGGCGCGTGCGTCTGTCGAAACGGCTCTCGCGCGCTTTGCCAACGATCCGGCAGTGTTGCTCGAAGCCGTCGAAACGGCGCTGGCCGGCAATGCCTTCAAGAAAGCGGTGACGCTCGCCAAACGCCTGCTCGATCTCGATCCGATCAATTCGAAGGTGCGGGCGCTGATCGGTCGAGCGCACCTGTCGCATGCCCGCAAACAGATTCGGCTGCACCGACCGGAAGCGGCCGGCAAGGAACTCGACCTCGCCGACGAGTGGCTCGCTACCGCAGACGAACGCAGCGTCAGCAAGCTGTTGCGTGGGCTGAGCGCCACCGATGCGCGAGCGACCGTGCTGTTGCGGGAAGCCGTCGGCGAACTGGGAGGCAAACTGCTCGCTGCCTGGCACGTCCTGCTCGAAAGTATCCGGGTCGGCAGCCAGCCAGCGGGAGAACTGCGCCGGGCGGCGCCTGACCTGTCGGGAATGCCCGTGCCTCGAGAAGTGCTGACCGTCATGCACGCCATCAACGCCCTGGGCGGAAACGAGTCGAAGGCACTGCGGACCGTCCTCGACACCCTGCGGGCGCCGCTGAAACGCGCTGCTGCTGGCGATTTCAGTGAATCCGAACGAATCTCGATCTGCGAGACGCTGTTGAGCCGGGAAGAACTGGTGCTTCTGCAGGCCTACGCGGATGCCGGTTTGCGGCGCTGGCCCGAGCGGCCGCTTTTTGTCTATCTGGCGACCTTTGCCAAACACGGCAAAGCAGCGTTTTTCGCGATGTCGGAGCGCGAGCGACAGGCCCTGGAAGATGCGCTGAAGAAGGCCCTGGAGGACGGCGATCAACGGACGGTGCTGCGAATCCGCGATCTGATGGGGCCGCCAGGCTATTTCAGTGGCGATGATTCGGACGACTTCGACGACGACGATGACTTCGGCGATTCAGTAAACGAATTGCCTGCGAATCCACGGGATGTGTTCGATCTTTTTATGTCGATGGGTGGACACAACGAAGTGATCCGCATGGCCCGCGAGGTCCTCCCCGACAGCAAGTTTCGTCCGCTCGAGCGCGCTGCCGGCGGCAACCGGAAAAAGCTGGCCGAAATGCTGATCGAACTGCTGGTCGAAAGCCTTGCGGACATCGATCTGACTTCTTTCATCGCTTCCCCGTCGGGCGGACTGCCGAAGCCGAAGCCTCACCCGCCCGCGCCAAAGCAGCCCGTTCAGGACGATCGTCAGAAAGGGCTGTTCGATGATTGACCCCTACCGCGTTCTTGGCGTCGACCTGACGGCGGCTGACGAGACGATTCGTGCCGCTTACCTGACAGCGATTCGCGAATCGCCCCCGGAACGTGACCGCGAGCGCTTCGAGAGCGTGCGCACGGCCTATGAGGCGATCTGCAACCATCGTCGGCGGCTGGCGCACACGCTGTTCGACCATTCGCTGCCGAGCATCGATGATCTGTTGAGCGCCGTCAGCAGCGATTTTGCCCCGCAGCCACCGACCGAACGGCGGCTGCTGCGGTTATTGGGGGCGAAATGAACTCGCCGGTGATCGTCCTCGACCCCGAGGAAAGAGAGCGTCTGGTAGACGATTTCCGCAACGGTCTCGAGCGGGCCGCCAGGCATCGCGAGGCGTGGGGGCGGCCGGATGACGAGGCGGCCGGCGACGCAGAGACTTCGGTCGACCTGGCCACCCTGCTCAGCGAGATGGCGGTTCTGAAGAGCGAATTGCGACTGCAATCGCGCCAGTTCAAGAATACTCTCGATGAGTTGCGGGCTTTTGGCAACGACCTGCGTCAACACAGCGAACGCCTGCAGCGTGATCTCGAACGGGCGCGCGAGCAGGCGGCATCGATCCAGGGACAGACCGAGCGGCAGTTTCTGCTTGCCCTGCTGGATCTGCGCGATCGCCTGCAAAGCGGCGTCGACGCCGCCGCAAGGCCGCCGTCGTCGTTCCTGGCACGTCTGGTTCCCGGGCCGGCGCGTTTCGCGGCAAGCCTGGCGGAGGGCCAGCGGCTCACCCTGCAGCGCCTCGACGACCTGCTCGCCAGCCATCGGGTGCGGCCACTGCCGGTGCTCGGCGAGATCCTCGATCCGCAACGAATGCGTGTGGTCGGCGTTGAAGCTGCCGGCGGTTCGTCAAGCATCCCGGATGGCACCATCCTGCGCGAGGTCAAGCGCGGGTTTCTCCACAACGGCGAGTTGCTGCGTGTCGCCGAAGTCATTGTCAGCAAGAAAGCAACGAACACATGACGGAAATCATTGTCGGTATCGATCTCGGTACGACCAATTCAGAAGTGGCCGTCGTCCGTGAAGGACGTGTCGAGGTCATTCCGGTGGCACCCGGTGTACGCATTCTGCCCTCGCTGGTCGGTGTTGCCGACGACGGCAGCCTGCTGGTCGGCGAGGCAGCGCGCAACCAGTATGCGCTGCACCCCGAGCGCAGCGTACGTTCGATCAAGCGTCGGATGGGTGAGTTCACCTCGGTACAGATGGCCGGCAAGGATTACAGCCCGCAGGAAATCTCGGCGATGATCCTGCGCCGACTGCGGGACATCGCCGAGGCGCACCTTGGTGAGCCCGTGGGCAAGGCGGTGATTACCGTGCCCGCCTATTTCTCCGATGCGCAACGCCAGGCGACGCGCGAAGCCGGCGAAATCGCCGGTCTGGAGGTGGTACGCATCATCAACGAGCCGACAGCAGCGGCGCTGGCGTATGAAAGCTGCCACAGCGGCGCGCGCAAGGCTCTGGTCTATGACCTCGGCGGTGGCACCTTCGATGTCTCGGTGGTCAACCTGGAGAGCGATGTCGTCGAAGTGCTGGCCAGTCACGGCAACAATCATCTCGGCGGCGACGACTTCGACCAGAAACTGATCACCTTCGCGATCGATCATTTGCGCGAACGGCACGACATCGATGTCGGACAGCATCCACTGGCCATGGCTCGCCTGCAGCACGCCGCTGAAGCGGCCAAGATCGTCCTTTCCAGCGAACCTTACGCCACGCTCTCGGAAGAGTTCCTGCTCGAGAAGGACGGGGTGCCGATCCACCTGTCGGTCGAAGTCTCGCGCAACGAATACGAGGAGATGATCGAACCATATATCGCCGAGACCCTCGATGCCGTGCATATCGCCTTGAGTGGTGCCGGATTGACGGTCGCCGACATCAATGAAATCCTGCTCGTCGGTGGAGCGACACGGACACCGCTCGTCCAGCGCCGCCTCGAGCAGGAACTCGGGATGCAGCCGCGCGCCGAAGTCGACCCCGATCTCTGTGTCGCGATGGGCGCCGCCATCCAGGCAGCCGTCATCGCCGGCGGCCAGGCCCCGACCGTACTCATCGATGTAACGCCCTACACCTTCGGTACCAGCGCCCTCAATTATTTCAATGGGGAAATGTATCCCTTCTGCTTCGTGCCACTGATTCGCAAGAACACGCCGATTCCGGTCTCAAGGAGCGAGGGCTTCTGCACCATTTTCGACGGTCAGAGCAAGGTCGACATCCACGTCTACCAGGGCGAGGACCCGGACGCGCTGAACAACATCGAGATCGGGCGATTCACCATCGAGGGCCTGCGCGATGCGCCGGCCGGTAACCCGCTGATCACGACCTTTTCGCTCGATGTCAACGGCATCCTGCAGGTGACTTCGCGCGAGAAGGAAACCGGCCTGGTGCATTCGATTACCATCGACAATGCCATCAGCCGCTTCACCGGCGACAAGCTGGCGGAAGCGCGGGAACGCATCGACGGCTTGTTTGGCGAGCAGGAAGGCGCCGACAAGCGGCCAGCCGCTACTACCGCCGAGGCTTCACCTGCCGACGACAGCAGGCGCCTGCGCGTCGAAGCCGGCGCCCTGATCGAAAAGGCCGAGCGTCTGCTGGCCAAGGCGGGTACGGAAGATGCCGAGGATCTGGTGAATGGCATCGAAGCTGTCAAGGACCGAAACAATGGATCGGACGCCGACCTGAAAGCGGCGATGGATGCACTTGCCGACCTCCTGTACTACCTCGATGCCTGAACCGCTGAATCGCTGCCCGGCGTGTCGTGCGCGCCTGGCCGAAACGGCTGTCTGTCCGCGTTGTGGCTGTGATTTCTCGCTCGTCCGGCAGGCGATGACGCAAGCGGCGCGCCTGCTTGAACGAGCGCTGTGTTCTCTCGCCGTGGGTGATCGCGCAGCAGCCCGTCGTCAGGTCGAGGCCTCGTTGTCCTTGCACCGGCAGCGACTGGCGCAGGCCATCAGGAACTTCCTCGACGAAGACCATGCCGAAAGCGGGCCGGCGGAACCGCAGCTCCGCTTGCCATCGGCAGACCTTCAGGCGGTAGTCGATCCGGCCGGCGTCAGGGAAGACCAGTGTGTCAACCGGGATGCCGAAGTATTGCCGATGTAGCCGATCGGCAGGTCACCAAGGAGCCTCCCTGGCAGCCGCTGATCGAAGTGGATCCGGCTCGCGAAGTGCATTGCGGTGGTAATCGGCAAGAACGGTCAGACGCTGAGGTCCACCTGCTGAATGCTGCCGACACCGCCACTTTCCTGCAGGAAGACGCCGCTGCTGCGGATCTGCCCAAGGGTTTGGTTGCTGCCGTCGCGTAGATCGTAGGGGGTGGCGACGCGGGCCAGGCTGAGTGCGCCGACATTGGCTTCCTTGAGGCTCTGCACCTTGCCGCCGCCATTGGCATCGGGGGTCCAGACGCCGAGTTGGGCAAAGGCTGCGTCGTTTTCGTCGATCCAGCCGTTGCCATCGCCGTCGAGTGTGGCGAGGTCGGCAAAACCGTCGCCACTTCTGGTCCCGAAAAGTTCGCCGCCATTGTTGATCCGCCCGTCGTGGTTGCGATCCAGGGTCAGGAAACCGCTGCCGGAGGCGAGACGGTTGATGCTCTCGGCGGTCCCGTCGGCGTCGAGATCGAACTTGAAGCGCTGGTCGCCGAGTTGGGCGGCGGTACCCGCAAAATTGAGCACCAGCGGATCCTTCTTCTGGCGCGTCGCGTCGCCAAGGCGCAGGCTGACATCGCTTTCCTCGTGGTAACTGCGCGACATCTCCAGTTGCAGGTCGAAGCGAATTTCCTTGCCATCCGTGGTCTTGATCACCCCGTTGGCGGCGAACGAGGTCTGCTCGAATTCGCTGTGGGATGCGTGGTAGTCATATTCGACGCCGTAACCGGCCGGAGGCTGCGCAGCAGCAGCGCCTCCAGCCTGGGCGGCAGGTGCCACCTCGGCTGGCAGGTCAGTCGCTGGCGCAGACACCGAAGCCGCCGGCGCATGCAGCTCGGCAGCATCAAAGATGCGCACGTCTTCTCCGGTCAACATGCGAACGAGTGCTCTCATCAACAGCAGACGCGGATCGTTCTCGGTCTCGTCGGCGCTGTTTGCCAGTGCATCCGCCTGCGATGCCGCCTTGCCGGCATCGGAAAGAGTGACCTGATCAGCAGCAGCACGAGAATTAGTATCTGTCCAGAAATAACTTGTACAACTTATACGAGTAGGCGACGATCTCGTCATGAGTAATGACGAGCTAGTTGAAACGATCCGTAAGAAGTTCGAGCGCGTGTCCACGGTTTTGGATGAGCGGGGGCGTCGTGTGTGGGCGTTGGCGGAAGCGAGGCGCTCGGTTACGGCGGACAAAGCATCGTCGCTAAAGCCACGGGGCTATCGCGAATGACGCTGTATTCGGAAAAATGCGGTCATGCCCAGGACGACCCGGCGGGTTCTCGTAGACACGTCCGAAAAGCAGGGGGTGGACGCAAGAAGCTGATCGAGCACGAGCCGACATTGCTCTCGGCGCTGGAAA
>NZ_SPMX01000090.1 GCF_012940005.1 Candidatus Accumulibacter contiguus
CTTGGTCATTTACCTGATTATCGCCTGGCGCATCCTGTCCTTGGTTACCTGGGGCCGGGACTGCCCCGATTTGCCCTGTGACGTGGTGTTTGATATCGAGGAATGGCAAGCCGCCTGGATCGTCGCCCATCGCTCACCACCGCCGGATGCTCCCCCGCCCCTGGGTCAGATGGTGCGGCTGATTGCCGGCTTTGGCGGCTTTCTCGGGCGAAAACACGACGGGCATCCCGGCCCCAAGGCGATCTGGGAAGGGATGCAGAAGGTCAGGGCATTTGCCATTGCCCTGGAGGCTGGCCGTGCCGCCTATTTCAATGACGGATGAGTTGTGGGTAATCGGGTGCGTTGAAAGAGCGCGGCGTCGGTTTCTCTCTCGACGACTTCGGTACCGGTTATTCGTCACTGTCGTACCTGAAGCGGCTGCCGCTCGACCAGTTGAAGATCGATCAGTCGTTCGTGCGGGATCTGCTGACCGATCCCAATGACGAAGCGATCGCGCGTACCATCGTTGCTCTGGCCAGCAGCCTCGGTCTGGAGGTGATCGCCGAGGGCGTCGAGAGTGTCGAACAGCGCGACGCTCTGGCAGCACAGGGCTGCCACACCTACCAGGGCTATCTGTTCAGCCGGCCGCTGCCGCTTGCCGATTTCGAGGTTTTTCTGCAGGCTTCGCATTCCTTGCATTTTCCGGAGGCATCCCGTGGGCCTTGCCGTTCGCGATCATAACTACCATACCTACGCCGACTACCTCGCATGGCCGGAAGACGTTCGTTACGAATTGATCGACGGCACGGCCTATCTGATGGCCCCTGCACCAACGCTGGAGCATCAGGAGGTGGCCGGCGAGATCTACTTTCAGCTCCGGCAAGCGCTGGCGGGCAAGACCTGCCGCGTTTTCATTGCGCCGCTGGATGTCCGGTTTCCCAAGACGGAGGCGGCAGACGAACGGATCGATACCGTTCTGCAGCCGGACGTTTTGGTGGTCTGCGATCTGTCCCGCCTGGATCACCGCGGCGTCTGCGGTGCCCCGGATCTGGTGGTGGAGGTCCTGTCGCCATCCACTGCCAGCCACGATCATGTCTGGAAGCGACGGGTCTACGAGCGTTCAGGCGTACGGGAGTACTGGCTGGTCCATCCCATCGACCGGATGATTACGGTCTACCGTTTGCAGGATGGGGAATATGGCAAACCGGATGTGATGGAATTGAGCGGCGAAACGGTGGTTGGCATCCTGCCGGGCGTGGCGGTCCGCTGGGACGCCCTGCTTCAGCGTTTGCCGAAACGGGAGTATTGAAGAAACTCCTGAAATTCAGACCAGCGATTGATCGCCTGCCGGGAATTCTGCAGCCTGCTGCCGGCGTCTGCTCCGGATCAGGCCAGCGTCACGTGATCGATCGGAATGGCCACTGGTTTTTCGCGGCCCAGCAGGCTGAGCAGCACGGTCACCCGTTCGGCAGAGACGGCGGAAACGATACCGGAGAGGCCCTTCAGGGGACCATTACTGATTTCCACGCTGTCGCCGGCCTGAAACGGCAATGATTCCTCATTCAGGTCTCTTGCCTGGTGCTCCGCCAGGGAACGTATCGCTTCCAGCGTCGATTCATCCAGCGTCGCCAGAACGGTGCCGAAGGTCAGCAGACAGCTCACGCCGGGGGTACTGCGGATCGGGGCAACGCTCTGCTCGGGGCGGCTGCAGCGCACGAAAGCGTAGCGGGGAAACATCACCTGCTGCTTTTTCGTCCAGCACCCTTTCTTTTTCTCCCACTGCGTGAGCATCGGCAGAAAAACCAGGTAGCCCTGTTCCTCGAGCTTGCGCACCGCCAGAAACTCCTGCCGGGGCTTGGTGAAACAGATGTACCAGCATGCTGGCGGGAATGCGGTCGAAGATACGCTGCTCATCGGGGAAGCTGGCGCTGCTCGTCCTCGCGCTTGACCGACACCTGCTGCCAGCGGGGACCTTGCACCTGCGGCAAATGCAACGTCAGCAACTCGCTGCCGAGCAGGGTGACCTGGCCATCCCGACGATTGTCGCCGGTATCGCTGTACTCGAAATGATAGACCCGCCGCAGACGCAGCCGGCCTTCGTCATCGCGCGCCGGGCGCAGCGAACCGAGCGCAACCGTGTCGTCGAGCAGGAGCAGGTCCTCTGCCTCACATGCCGCACGTGCGGCGCGCATGCCCACCTCCCTGGCCTGGAAACTGTCGAACCAGAACCAGCCGGCGGCCAGCAGAACAAACAGGCTGATCGTCTCCATCCAGGGCATCGTCTGGATCGCTGTCAGCGTGCCATACCGACAGCCCGATCGTTCCGGATGCGGTTTGCAATCCCTGCAGCCATCGTGCATGTGGTCGTGAATTTCACCAGCGCAGCCCCTTGTTTCGTGAATCGACCCGGACGGTCACAATTGCTTACAAAATAATCCCTGCAGAACACCTCAGCAGCCCTCGAGCGCGCGCGAAATCGCAGCCAGGCTGGCTATACTAGCGAAAAATGGCCTACACCACACCTCGATCAGCTTCGCTGCCAGCCCTCGCGCAGCGCGCCAGACGCACCCGCACCTTCCGCCGCCTTGCCATCGCCACGCTGCTGGCGGCGCTGGCGGCCGAACTGCCGGCCTTCGAAACCAGCGATCCCTTCGCCACACGCAGCCTCACCCCGCCGCGCCCGGCACTGACTGGCACCACCCTGCCCTGTCAGCCGCTGCCGGCCGAGGCCAGCCATGGCGTTCTCGAAGTCGTCGATCTCGCGCTGTGTCGCAACCCGAGTACCCGCGAGGCGTGGTCGTACGTACGCGTCCAGGCCGCTCAGGTCGGCATCGCGCAGTCCGACTTCCTGCCGACGCTCGACGGCCAGCTCAGCGCCAGCCGGGTCAGGATCGACTCGCAGACCGCCAGGCAGCGCAATGCCTCGCTGACGCTCTCCTGGCTGCTGTACGACTTCGGCGCACGTTCGGCAAATCTCGAAATCGCGCGGCAAGTGCTGAGCGCCGCAAGCTCGACGCTCGACGCGACCGTCCAGAGCGTTTTTCTCAATGCCGTGCAGGCTTATTACAACACCCAGGCTGCGCGTGCGGCAGTCAACGCCGCCCGCGAATCAGAAAACGCCAGCCGCGAAAGCCTCAGCGCTGCCGAAGTCCGCTACCGCGTCGGCACCGGCACCCCCGCCGACCGCCTGCAGGCGCAGACCGCCTGGTCGCAGGCGACGCTCACCCGCATCCGCGCCGAAGGCGTGCTCAGGAACGCCTTCGGCCGCCTGGCCAATGTCATGGGGCTCGACGCCAACCAGAGGCTGTTGCTCGACGACATTCCCTCAGCCACCCCCGACGCCAGCTTCGTCGGCGACGTCGCCGCGCTGATTGATGAAGCACGCGCACGCCGCCCCGAACTCAGGGCCGCCGAAGCTGAACTCAGGGCCGCCGAAGCCGGCGTCGATTACGCCCGCGCCACCGGCCTGCCAACACTCTCGCTGAGCACCGGCCCGCAGTGGGCAGACCTCGGCAGCGCCTCGGCCAACGGCAACTCGATCGGACTGACGGTCAACCTGCCGATCTTCTCCGGCTTCAACACTACCTACCGGGTCCGTGCCGCCGCTGCCCAGACCGAGGTCCAGAGCGCCCGCCGCGACAACGTCCGCCAGCAGGTCGCGCTCGATGTCTGGGAAGCCTATCAGAGCCTCAGCACCGCCACCCAGACCATTCGTACCACCGCCGACCTGCTGGCCAGCGCCGAGCATTCCGAGCGTGTCGCCCTCGGACGCTACAAGGCCGGCGTCGGCAACATCCTCGACGTCCTCAACGCCCAGAGTGCGCTCGCCAACGCCCGCCTGCAACGCATCCAGGCGATGCTCGACTGGCACGTCTCGCGCGCCACGCTGGCCAGAGCCATCGGCGCCCTCGACAGCACGCTGCTGCTCTCGATCAGCACGCAGAAAGCCCGCAATCCATGAAGCGTTCGCGCAGCCTCCTCGCCCTCCTCCTCTTCGCACTCGCAGCCGGCGGTGTGTACTGGTATCGCCAGAGCAGCAGCCAGTCGCTCGAACAGCGCTACAAAATGCAGCCCATCGAAAAGGGGGATGTCAGCCAGACGGTCTCGGCCAATGGCACACTCAACCCGGTGGTGCTGGTCAGTGTCGGCACACAGGTTTCCGGGACGGTCACCAGGCTCTATGTCGACTTCAACGACAAGGTCGAGAAAGGCCAGGCACTGCTCGAACTCGACGACTCGCTGCTCGCCGCGCAGGCCCGGCAATCGGCGGCCAACGTGCAGAACGTCGCCGCTGCGCTCGACCTGGCGCGCGCCAGCGAAGCACGGATGAAAGCCCTGTTCGAACAGGAATACGTCTCCCGGCAGGAACTCGAGCAGGCCATCCAGACGCGCCGCTCGAGCGAGGCGCAACTCGCACAGGCGAAAGCCGCCGCTGAAAAGGATCAGGTCAACCTCCATTACACGACGATCCGCTCGCCGGTGTCGGGCGTCGTCGTCGACCGCGTCGTCGACCTCGGACAGACGGTTGCTGCCAGCCTGCAGACGCCAACCTTGATCAAGATCGCGCAGGACCTCTCGGAGATGCGCATCGATTCGAGTTTTGCCGAGGCCGACATCGGCAAGATCCGTGAAGGACAGAAAGTACGCTTCACCGTCGACGCCTTCCCGAACCGCAGTTTCCAGGGCGAAGTGCAGCAGATTCGTCTCAATCCGACGACCCAGCAGAACGTCGTCACCTACAACGTACGCGTTTCGCTCTCCAATCCCGAACAGATCCTGCTGCCCGGAATGACTGCCTACGTGAGCATCGGTGTCGCCAGTCGCCAGGACGTCCTGCTGGTGCCCAACGCGGCGCTGCGTTTCAAACCCAGCGAGAGCAGCGACAGCGAGCGCAGGCCTGCCGGACAGAAAGCGGCGAGCGAGAGCAGCGGGGAGAGCAAGGGCAAGGGCAAAAAGCGCGACACGGCCAGCGGCACGGTGTACCGCATCGAAAACGGCGAACTCAAAGCGCTTAGCGTATCGCTCGGAATCACCGACAATCGCAATACCGAAGTGCTCGGCGGTGATCTACAGGTCGGCGACATCGTCGTCACCGGCGAGAATGTCGCCAGCAGCAACGGCAAGCCGAGCAGTGTGGGGATGAGACTGTTCTGATGGCCGAGGCGGTCATTCGCGTCGTCGGTCTCGGCAAGTCCTACGAAACCGCGGCCGGACTCTTCCCGGCGTTGCGGGACGTCGATCTTTGCATCGAGGCGGGTGAATTCGTGGCGATCATGGGGCCCTCGGGGTCGGGCAAGTCGACCTTCATGAACCTGCTCGGCTGCCTCGATACGCCGAGCAGCGGCGACTACTTCCTGGTCGGCCGCAAGGTCGCGCAGTTGCGCAAGGACGAACTGGCGCGACTCCGGAACCGCAGCATCGGCTTCGTCTTCCAGGGTTTCAACCTGCTGCCGCGAATGACCCTGGCCGACAATGTCGCCCTGCCGCTGGTCTATGCCGGCATCGAGCGCGAGCAGCGGCGGCAGCGCGCGCGCCACGAGCTGGCCCGGGTCGGCCTCGGCGATTATGCCGACGCGCTGCCGAGCCGCATCTCGGGCGGACAACAGCAGCGCGTGGCGATTGCGCGCGCGCTGATCAACTCGCCGCAACTGATCCTTGCCGACGAACCGACCGGCAACCTCGACAGCCATACCAGCGAAGAGATCATGGCGCTGTTCACGGCCCTCAACCGTGAAGGGATCAGCATCGTGCTGGTGACCCATGAGCCCGACATTGC
Source organism: Candidatus Accumulibacter contiguus (assembly GCF_012940005.1). Classification (GTDB taxonomy): domain Bacteria; phylum Pseudomonadota; class Gammaproteobacteria; order Burkholderiales; family Rhodocyclaceae; genus Accumulibacter; species Accumulibacter contiguus. The sequence goes on from NZ_SPMX01000090.1 coordinate 5,756, forward strand.
CGCTTACGCCGCGCGACAGGTGCGTTTCCGCGACGGGCGTCTGGTCAGTGACCTGCCGACACCCACCCAAGTGCTCGCCGCATGCTGAGAGCGATGCTCGGCGAAGCCTGGCAGGCGATGGGCGCGAACCGCATGCGCAGCGTGCTGACGATGCTCGGGATGGTCATCGGCGTCGGTTCGGTGGTGCTGATGATGGCCATCGGCCAGGGCGCGCAGTACGCCGTGGCGCAGACCATCAGCAGCATGGGCAGCAATCTGTACATCCTGATCTCCGGCTCGACGAGTGCCGGCGGACTGCGCAGCGGGGGTGGCGGCGGCCCGACGCTGACCGTCGCCGACGCCGAAGCGATCGCCGAACTCGACGGCGTCAGCAATGTCGCGCCGGTACAGCAGGGCACGCAGCAACTGGTCTATGGCGCGAACAACTGGAGTGCGACGGTGGTCGGCACGACGCCGCCGTATCTCGACGCGCGCGCGTGGACGATCGTCAGCGGATACCCCTTCGGCGACTCAGATGTGCGCGCGGCGACGCGGGTGGCGCTGATCGGCCAGACCGCCGTCGACAATCTGTTCGGAAGCGACGACCCGCTCGGCAAAACCATCCGCATCCGCCAGAGCCCTTTCGTGATCGTCGGCGTGCTCGGCAAGAAAGGGCAGAACCTCGACGGCCGCGATCAGGACGACACCGTGATCATTCCGCTGACCACCGCGCAGCGCAAGGTCTTCGGCAATCCATTTCCGGGCTCGGTGCGCCTGATCATGGTGCAGGCGACTTCGGCCGAGGCGATGCCGGCGGTCGAGAAGAGCATGACCGCGCTGCTCCGTCAGCGCCATCGCATTCGTGAAGGGCAGGACAACGACTTCTATCTGCGCAACCTCGCCGCGGCGGCCGACTCGGCGGCCGAGACGACACGCGTGATGTCGCTTCTGCTCGGAGCGATCGCTTCGGTTTCGCTGCTCGTCGGCGGTATCGGGATCATGAACATCATGCTCGTCTCGGTGACCGAACGCACGCGCGAGATCGGCATCCGCATGGCGATCGGCGCGCGCCAGCAAGACATCCTCGCGCAGTTCCTGCTCGAAGCGCTGATGATCTCGGTCGCCGGCTGCCTGATCGGGCTCTTTCTCGGCATCGGCGGCGCGCTCCTGACCAATGCGCTGACCGACATGGTGATCGTCATCTCCGGTGCCTCGATCCTGGTGGCTTTCGGGGTCGCCGCCGGGGTCGGCATATTCTTCGGCTATTACCCGGCGCACCGCGCCGCCGCCCTCGATCCGATCGAAGCGCTGCGCCATCAGTAGCGCGACAGGCTACAATCTTCCTTCTGCCAACTCCGCGAGAAACCCTCCATGCCCATCTACACCCTCGGCGCCCGGCGCCCTCAGATCGACCCGCAAAGCTGGGTCGCCCCCAATGCCATCGTGATCGGCGACGTCCGCCTGGCCAGAAATGCCTCGATCTGGTGGAACGCGACGGTGCGCGGCGACAACGACCCGATCACGATCGGCGAGAACAGCAACATCCAGGACCATTCCGTCCTGCACACCGACGAAGGCGTACCGCTGACGATCGGCCGCAATGTCACCGTCGGTCACCTGGTGATGCTGCACGGCTGCACCATCGGCGACGGATCGCTGATCGGCATCGGCTCGGTGCTGCTCAACCGCGCGGTGATCGGCCAGGGTTGCATCGTCGGCGCCAACACGCTGATCCCCGAAGGCAAGATCGTTCCGGACCATTCGCTGATCGTGGGTTCCCCTGGCAAAGTGGTGCGCCAGCTCAGCGAGGAAGAGGTCGCGCGCCTGCAGCATAGTGCCGACCACTATGTCGCCAACTGGCAGCGCTATCTGCGCGAACTCCAGGCGCTGTAGTCTTTACTTGTAGTCTTCATTTCCCCGCAGGGGAGGAAAAGGCCGTCGAATGACGGCCTTTTCCCATGTTTCCATGCAGCTGTGGATAAGTCGAAACCGCTGTTCGCTATCCCGAAAACGCACGGACAAGACTGTGTGCAAGCTGTGGGTCGGGCGTGGAGATCTGCCGCAAGGCGTTCTTTGCCAAGGGAAATTTTCTACTGCCTAAATATTGGGCACGGCGGGAATGATCAAGGCCGTTTAGCCGACTGAACGCGCCTTGACGCCGCTGCACGGGCGCTCATCCAATCTCGATGGTGCTCTTGGATTTCTTGTCCTTCGATCGCTTTGCGCTACACTGCGCCCATCCACCGCCGCAATCACCGACGAGCCGCCGATGCCTGCGTCCAAGCCGCGAATCCTCCTGCTGCCCGACATCGACTGGGTTCTCATCCCGGGCGGCGAGTTTGTCTATCAGCAGGGTGAGCGACGCACGCTCCCGCCGTTTCGCATCGCGCGCTATCCGGTGACCAACGTGCAGTACCAGACATTCATCGATGCTGGTGGTTACGACGACGATCGCTGGTGGAGCGGCCTCGAGCGACCCGAGCCTGCAGCGTCGCGCTGGCCACAAGCCAACCGACCGCGCACCAACGTCAATGCGTACGAAGCGGTCGCGTTCACCCGCTGGCTCAGCGCGCAGTTTCGCTACGCAGTGCGCCTGCCACACGAAGAGGAATGGGAGCGCGCAGCGCGTGGCAGCGATGGCCGCGAATATCCGTGGGGAAACAGCTACGAGAGCGGGCGCGCGAACATCGACGAACGGGGCGACAACAGGGGTTTCCGGTTGGTGTCGTCTGCCCACATTGCCGCTTCCGCCACGGTCGCCAGGGATCGCCGACCACGGTTTGCGATACGCGAGGGCGGGGCGAAAATGGCGCGGGAGCATCCCGTCCGCACGCGCTTCGCGTCGGGCGCATAACAAAACCGGGAGCACCGCCAGGGGCTTACCCTGGGGTGCTCCGTCTCTCGGACTCCTGCCGCACCCAGCCACCGAGCAGCCGGCCAAGCTCGGCAACCAGACGCCCAACATGCTCGTACTGCCCGTCGTTCAGCCAATGCCAATGGTGCGCCAGCCGCAAGTAGAGACGCAACTGGTCGAGGCGCGCGTCGGCTTCCTGCAAGCGCTGCCGGCGGGTGGTTCCAGTCGCCTTGCGCGCACGAAACAGCAGTTCCTGGAAATCCAGCGCACTATCCACCAGGCGCTGCACTACCGTGTGACGATGCGCCCTGGGAAAGGTTTCGCTCTTCGGCACCAGCCAGGCGAGCAGATCGAAGCAGCGCGTAAGGATGACAAGTTTGTCTTGCTCTTCATCGTTTCGTTCGCGACGAGCTCGGCTGCCGCGCCTACCTGCGTTACGTCGATGACTTTGCCCTGTTCGCGCCCGACAAGCCGACATTGTGGCGGTGGAAAGAGGCTGTGCGCGATCGCCTTGCCGCTCTGCGCCTCGAGTTTCATGCCGGTAGCGCGCAGGTGCAGCCGGTAGGCGCCGGAATTCCGTGGCTCGGTTTCGTCGTCTTCCCGACCCACCGCCGCGTCAAGGCACGCAAGGTCGTGCAGGCCACGCGCCGCCTGAACGGTCGCTACGCGGCGTGGCCGCGCGGCGAGATCAGCTTCGCCGACTTCGACGCCAGCGTGCAGGGCTGGATCAACCACGTGCGCTACGCCGATTCCTGGGGACTGCGAACGCACGTGCTCGAGCCCTTCGTGATTTGAAAAAATCGCGGCCGCCAGCGAACAGCGGTCAAGTCATGGGGGCAGACGACACCAACCGGAAACCCCAGCCGCCGCGCTGGTTGCCTGGGGGGTAACCGGCCGCGCAGCACCGCGCGCGCGACGCCTGCGCCGTGGCCCCACGAGCCACCGCGCACCACGCCCGGCTCGCCGCTCGCACCGGCCTGGATCTGTCCGGGATCTTTGTACTTGTTGAGGCACCATTCCCAAACATTGCCCGCCAGGTCGAGCACGCCTTCCGGCGACGCGCCGTGCGGATAGACACCAACGGCGGTCGTCTGATCGAGAAACCACTCGCCGACCTTGTCGCCAGAGTAGTGCGCCGTCTCGTCGATATTCGCACGGCCACTCTCGTAGCTGTTGCCCCAAGGGTACTCGCGCCCGTCGCGGCCGCGTGCCGCGCGCTCCCATTCTTTTTCGGTAGGCAGACGGACTTCGTAGCCAAGCTGTTGGGTCAGCCAGCGTGTGAAGGCGAGCGCTTCGTACAAGTCAACATTCGTGCGCGGCCGGTTGGACTGCTGCCAGCGGGAAGGCTGCGGTTCCGGTCGCCGAAGATCGCGCCACCAGTCGCCACGTTGTGCGGCGTTACCTTGCCGGCGACCGCCTACTTTATTCACAGTCCCCTGGCTCACGTCGCTATACGCCCCGGCATCGATGAACGCCTGGAACTGCGCGTTGGTCACCGGGTAGCGCGCCATGTAGAACGTCGGCAAAGACCGCTTCTCCCCATTCTGATAGAGAAATTCGCCGCCGGGAATCTCGACCCAGTCGATCTCGGGAACACCGCGCGAGTCGAGCCCGACGCCGCGCCGCGGGTCACCGATTTTCGCCAGGCGGTCGCCAATTGCCAGCCGCCGCGGCGGAGTCGTCGCCGGATCGTCGAGTTCGGCGAGCAGACGGCCCACTTCGTCATCGATCTTGTCAGCCGGTAACGGCGGCTCTTCCGCATCGGCACCCGCCAGCCAGTGGTCCAGCTGGCGCAGGAAGTCATCGGCAATCGCCGCGGCCTGGTCGTTCTGCCAGCCGCGCAGGTCGATGACCTTCTCCGCTGCGTAGCCCGGCTGCGGCAGATCGACTGCCGGGTCGAGCCGCAGCAGGGCGCTGCGCGCCGCCGGCAAGTCGAGGTCACCGGCTGCCGCCTGCTGGCGACGCTGCGCCGCTGGCGTCCACAGGCGCAGGATCGGCAGCGCTGGCGTCGGCTCGTTGCCGCTGCCACGCGCGCTCGGTGCCACCACTTCCTCGACCAGCTCGCTGCCGATGCCATTTCGCCGCAGCCAGCCGGCGATGGCGCGCGCCTGCTCGCGGTCTTCGGGCAGATGGCTGAAGAGCAGACGCACAGGCAGCGGTGGCGGGCGATCGTCGGGCAGCCGGGCTTCGAGGCGGTAGCGACTGCCGTCGATCGTCGTCAGCACGATCGGCAGCGAGGTGGCGGCAGATCCGATCGGCAAGCGCAGACGATCATCGCCGTGGATGACGTGCCAGCGGGCCGGGGTTCCTGCGCAGTCGACGTGCAGTTCGGCGGGCAGGGGCGTCGGCAGTGGTATCGTCTCGCCCGCCCCGCCCGCCTCGCTGGTTTCGCGGATGTGCAGCACGAGGTGGTCGGCGGAACGGTCGTAATGGACAGTGACGGCAAGGCGGGCGCAGCGAAAGTGGCGCACCGGTTCCTTCTTCGATTCGCCGATCCACGCCGGCAACGGCAACGCGGGCCGGCTTGCGTCGGCAGGAGTCTCGGCGGTGGTGCCCAGCCGCACACTCGTGTATTGGCGCAACCAGTGCAACTCGTCGCAGGGCAGCAGGCGGTCGCTGCCGATCGTCGCCAGCGTCTGCCGGATCGAACGTGCGAGGCGCACGCGCCGCTTCTCGTCACCCTCGTCGGCGACGAGCTGCAGCATGTCGCGCAGGCCATTGCGCAGGCTGTCGTCCTGGCGGCGCTCCGGCGCGTCGGCCGGCGGGCGTAAGGTCGCCAGACGCATCGTCTGTTCGAGGCGATCCTCCGGCGGCCAGTGGCTGGTGTGCCGCTCGATGAAATCGATCGCGGCCTCGAACAGCGCCGCGTCGTGTTGCAGCGTGTTGGCGAGCAGGCGCGAAACGCCGGCGTGGAAGACGATGTCGCGGTTGCCGCGCGCGGCGACGAGCCGGCTGAACCAGAGCAGCGACTCGATCTCGCAGCCGCTGCCGGGGAGGAAGTGCAGCCGGGCGTTACGCAGCAGCAGCGGCTCGATGCGCGTCGCCGGCGCGAGCAGACGCGCCAGCCGCACAACCGGCGCCCGCTCACCCCATTCGGCGCGAAAGTTGGCAACGAGCCGCTCTTCGAAGCCGCCCGGCTCTCGCCAGCTCATCGCGCGACGCGGCGGGAAAGGCCGCGCTGGCGGCGCAGCATCGCGGCGCTCGTCGCCGGGTGCCAATGGACGATCTGCGGGTGCAGCCCCAGATGACTGGGCCAGTAGCCGCGCGACCACGGGACGAAAAAGAGCAGCGGCGCACCCACCGACACGCAGCGTGCGACGAAGGCGCGCCACTCGGCGCCGCCGTGGCGCAGCGACGGCGTGCCGCGAATTCCGAAATCGGTCGCGACGAGGATCGGACGTTCGGCTTCCGGACGCCAGGCGACGAGCCTCTCGCGTTCGACATCCCAGCGCTGCGCTTCCGCTGGCGTGCCGGCGAATTCGTAGGCGCTGACGAGATCGTCGCCAAGTACGGCGATGGCCTGCTGGGCGAGTTCGCGCAGGTCTTCCCACCACGGCACCATGCTGTCGCTGAAGTCGAGCAGGAGCTGGCAGCCGCGCTCGAGCGTCGCCACCGGCAGGCTGGGCAGCCGCTGCGGCATGCGCTGCTCGGCAAGGAGGCGGGTCAGTTCGGTGACGTCGATCTCGCTGCCCGTGCGCCAGGTGGCGAGCGCCGCGACGAGCACGCCGCGCGCGGTGCGTGCCGGCAGCAGCGCGTGCCGCAGCGGCGTCGCACGTTCCTGGGGAAGCAAGCGGTACGCCTCACCGAGCCATGCCGGACGCTCTTCGCCGCCACCGGCAAGCGGCGACTCGCGGAAGATCTGTGACGGCAGCACGTCGTCCGGCAGTGGCTCGGGAGCGGGAAGCAGCGGCGGCATCGCCCAGCCGGGCAGGCGCTCGTGCGATGGCGTCTGTTGCGGGCGCTGCGGCGTCAGCGGCCGCTGGTGGTCGTAGATTGCTGGCGTCGGAGCTGGCTGCGCGTTGAGGTCGGCCGCGCGCAGGCCGAAACCGAGTACGCCGGCGATCGACGCCACGTCGTCGGCATCGGCGGGGCGCAGCGACCGCAGCGCGCTAGCGACGTCGCCGAGACCGATCTCGCCCCTACGCCGGTCGAGAACGCTCATCTTCGGTGACCATCGGTTTGCGCAGCGTCACCAGTTCGATCTGTTGCCAGGTTTCTTCCCAGTCGGGCGAATCGACGGCGATGCGCAACTGCTGGCAGGTGTTCACCGCGTCGAGGAACTCGCTCGTTCCTGGCGGCCGCCGGCCGCTCTCGTCGAGCTCCTGACGCAGGGCCTCGATGCGGTCGGCGACCTTCTCGACCAGTGTCTTCTCCGCCTGCGGCGCGCGCACCGCGGCGATGGCGACCAGTGCCTCACGCGCCGGTTCGGCGAGCAGCAGCGTCACGCAGCGGCGGACGAAGGCCGGCGGCAATTCGCGTTCGCGGTTGGTGGTAATCACCGTCAGCCGCTGCGCGCCGTCCTGGGCGCGCAGCGTGCGGCCGTCCGGCAGGCCGAAACTGCCGCGATCGAGCGGTTCGAGCAGGTCGTTGGGCAGGTCTGGCTCGGCCTTGTCGATCTCGTCGAGCAGCAGCACCGTGCCTTCCCGCGCCTCGTCTGGCGGCTTGCGCTCGACGCCAGGGAAACGCGGCTCGCTGCGCGGCCTGGCGACGCTCTCCGGCAAACCGCGCCGCCGCGCGCTGTGTGCGTCGAACGCCCACCAGAAGATGCCCGGGTGGTAGTACTCCTCGTCGCGGTCGGCGAGCGCGTGCGGGGACGTCGAACGTGCAGCAAGATGAGCGTCGTTGAGGCGGCGCAGGTGGTCGACCTCGACCGTGAGCTGCTCGAGGCGAGTACGCGAGGTGATCGTCTGGTAGACGAAGTTCCAGCGCAGCACCGCCGCCATCGTCTCCGCCAGGCGGCTCTTGCCGCAGCCCGGAGGACCGGCGACGAGCAGCGGCCGACCGGTTGCCAGCGCGACATCGACCGCAATCACTGCCTCGCGCGAGAAGATGTAGGGGTCGGCCGCCGACTCGGCGGGGTCGCGGGGATCGCCACGGAAGCAATAGTCTGCGGGCAGCGTGAAGTTTCTCGGCGTGTAGTGGCTCATGAGTAGTACCGTTTGAGAGTCTCGCGGGTCTGGATTTCCTCGGTCGCATGCAGATCGTCCTCTCCGCGCAGCGCGGGAAGAATCGGCTGCAGCCCGGGCAGGAGCGATGGCGGTGGCATCTGTGGGCCGACGTTGTAGACGAAGATCAGCGACGGACAGCCCTGCGTCAGCGCTTTCCCTTGGAGTTCGCCGAGCAGCTCCGGGTCCGGGGCGGTCTCCGGCGCGGGCGTCAGGAGAACGATCAGGTGTCCGCTGTACTGCCGGACGTGCTGGTCGAGGCGCGCCGCGGGGAGGCATCGGCCAGGGGATGAGCGCAGCGGGGAACAGCCTTCGCGGACCCCTTGCCAGATCTCTTCGGCACTGTGCATGCGCGTCACGGAAACGATGCGAATCTCGCTGCTGTCCGGCCAGGCGCGTTCGAGGTAACGGTCAAGCGTGAAAAACCGGCTGTCACATTCGGGAATTTCGGTAGCGACGAACTCACCGTTGAGCGCCAGCGCACTACCCGGTTCCCTGGCGTCGGCGATGATCCGTGCCGCGCCGGCGTCCACCCAAAGCGAACGGACGTACTTGAACAGTTCATCCGCCCGCTCGCGCGGCGGGCGCGGAAAAATGTCAGCGATCAGTTGCCGGAACCTGCCCTGCGCTGACTCGCCATCGCGGAGAAGAGCGCACGCCAGGCTCCTGGCCAGCGCACGTCTACGGTCGAGGTGGCAGCGCGGCGGCGACTGTTCGCCCAGCCGCCGGCAATGCTCCTCGAGCGTGCGCTCGTCGATCTCGGCAGCGAAGATGCTTTCGACTGCCGTAACGATCTTTTCAAATGGCGTGCGCGGTGCTCTGCGCAAGGAAACACGCTCGTCGAGCCGCGGCCGCAGAGCCGCAAGGATGCTCTTCGAGCAGGCCACATCCTGCACGACCCCGAACCGCGAAAGCCGCAGCGTCCGGAAAAACGGGTCACGGTCGATGTCCTCCGGCGTCTGGCCGTCGAGCAGCACCGGATAGAGACGGAAATCCGGCTCGTTCGCGGCGCGCCAGCAGAGAATCGACGCTTCTTTCCTCACCCATTGCGACTGCACGGCGCGCTTCGAGAGCAGCAGAACGCCGGCGTGGCAATCGTAGAGCCATCCGTCGAGACTCTTCTCCCAGTCATCGCCCGGCTGAAGTCCGTCGTAATCGACGAGAACTTCCATGTCGTCCGGGTACGCGTCGCGAAGGGCGCAGCAGGTCTCCTGCAGCAGCCGCCAGTTCGCCTGCGCCTGCGCGGCGCTGGTCTCGTCATCGCGCAGGCGCGAGCTGTGGCTGACGAAGATGCGCAGGGCAGGCATGGCGGGGTTCAGCGCTGGCACGTGCGGCTCGTACCTACGCCGGCGGGAACTGGCTGGTCGGAACCATGGCGGCGGCGGCTGGAAAAGCTCATGCTGAAATCCTCGCAGGGTGAGTCACCGGCGGACGACAACGAGGCGACGACCCAGCACGCGCGGCGAAAGTCGTTGCCGGCAACGCGGTCGGCGCGCGGCAATGGTAGCATTTCGTCTGACTCGGACTGGGCTAGCGCGAGAACTCGGGTGTGAATGAAAGTATTGGGAGGGTCCGATGTGCTCCCCTCCCCCCTTGTGGGGGAGGGGTTGGGGGAGAGGGGGCGTCCATGCCCTCGCAGA
>NZ_SPMX01000091.1 GCF_012940005.1 Candidatus Accumulibacter contiguus
GATGTTGCAGCCCGAACGTGTACAGCACAGCAAATACCAGCAATCTCAGCCATGCCTCCCCCTCTTCGGTTTCCCAAAACCCCGATTCAGGATGTCGGTTCCTACGGGCTTGCGCTTGCAGGTGGCGATGAACACTGCTTTTCGGGCGATGAATTAATTCCCCCACTGCACGCAGGCTTCGTTTTCCCTGGTCTGTAAGTGCGGCAAAAATGACGCGGCTGGTTGTCCGTATGGCTTGAGTCGTAGAGTTTTTTTTGTCATAAAACTGATGATACAGGAGATGCGGCAACCAGTTCCCATCTCCTCAGCTCCCTTCATCCTCAGACTCTATCGGTAGCATGACTGTCCCGCTTTAAGTGGGAAGCCGAAAAAGGCAAGCGCCAGAACCGTTTGCTACCAGAGCACATCAAGAAGATCGTCGATACCTACAGGCACCGCACCGAGGAAAATCGCTATTCCCTGCGGGTGCCAATGGAGCGAATCGAGAAAGAAGGTTTCAACCTCAACATCTCGCGCTACATCAGCACGGCACAAGCCGAGGAAAAAATAGACTTGAAGGTGGTTCACCAGCAATTGGTGGGCATCGAGCAGGAAATCACGCAGGCAAGAGACAAGCACAACGGGTTTCTTGAGGAATTGGGGTTGTCGCTGCTGCCGTGAATCTGTAAGTTACTATGAAAGTCGCGAGCGACTCTCGAATCTTCCCTCCCCTCTCGCGGGGGTCGGGGGAGAGGGAAACGGTCATGACTTTCATCATCGGGGGTGTCTTGCAAAGTCATGACCGTTTGGCCCAGACCCGAGGCCATCCGGCACCGTGTCGCACCCGGCTTCAGGCGAGGAGTGCGACGGCCTTGATCTGCGCCCGCAGCGCAAGCCCGGGACGAATTTGCAGCTTGTCAGCTGAACGCCGCGTAATCCGGGCGAGCAGCGGCTCGCCGGCGACCTCGAGGCGGACGAGAACGTGGCCCGGCGTGTCGGTCGGCGCCAGATCGACGACCGTCGCCTCGACACTGTTGAGAATACTGCTCTGCACCTGTGGCACCAGGGCCAGGCTGACATCACGCGCATGGATCCGGCAGCGGAGCCGCGTGCCGATGGGCTCGTTACGGCGCGTGACGAGAATCCGTCCACCGGAAAACTCGAGCCGGCTCAAGTCGTCGGCTTCCTGCGCCGCAAGGCGGGTCTCGATGACTACGCCGGCATCGTCAGCGAAAGCGGCGGGCAGGTCGATGCGGCTCAACACCTGCTGCAGCGGGCCGCTGGCAACAACCCGCCCCTGCTCGAGCAGCACCAGATGGTCGGCGAGTCGCGCGACTTCGTCGGGCGAGTGGCTGACATAGATGATCGGCAGCGACAGCTCGCGGTGCAGCCGTTCCAGATAGGGCAGGATTTCGAGCTTGCGCTTGAGATCGAGCGCCGCTAGCGGCTCGTCGAGCAGCAGGATCTGCGGCGCGGCGAGCAGAGCGCGGGCGATCGCCACGCGCTGGCGCTCGCCACCGGAAAGCTGGCCGGGCGAGCGGTCGAGCAAGTGTTCGATGCCGAGCAGTTCGGCGACCTCGTGCGGGGCGAAGTGGCGCTTGCCGGCCGGCGTGCGCCGCTCGCCGAATTGGATGTTGCCGCGCACCGAAAGATGGGGGAAGAGGCTGGCTTCCTGAAAGACCACCCCCAGCGCACGCTGGTGCGGCGGCACGAAAAGGCCTCTTGTCTCGTTCTGCCAAACCTCGTCGCCGATCGCAAAGCAACCGTCGGAGGCCCGTTCGAGTCCGGCCATGGCGCGCAGGCAGGTGGTCTTGCCAGAGCCGGAATGGCCGAAGAGGCCGGTAATGCCGCGACCCGGCAGCGTCAGGTCGACCTCGAGCGTGAAGTCGCGACGTTCGATACGAAAGCGAGCGCGGATCTCGCGGCTCATGCGCCCTGCCTTCGCGCCGGGTTGAAGGTGTACAGCGCCATCAGCACCAGGAAGCTGAAGAGCACCATGCCGCCGGCCAGCCAGTGCGCCTGCGCATACTCCATCGCCTCGACATGGTCGTAAATTTGCACCGAGACGACACGGGTCTTGTCCGGGATGTTGCCGCCGATCATCAGCACGATGCCGAACTCACCAACGGTATGGGCAAAGCCGAGGATGGCCCCGGTGATGAAGCCGGGGCGTGCGAGCGGTACGGCGACCGACCAGAACGCATCCCAGGGGCCGGCGCGCAAAGTTGCTGCAACCTCCAGTGGTCGCTCGCCGATGGCCTCGAAAGCGTTCTGGATCGGCTGCACCACGAAAGGCAGCGAGTAGAACACCGAGCCGACAACCAGTCCGGGAAAGCTGAAGGGCAACAGGCCGAGGCCCAGCGACTGCGTGAGCTGTCCCAGCGGCCCTTGCGGCCCCATGGCGACCAGCAGGTAAAAGCCGAGAACCGTCGGCGGCAGCACCAGTGGCAGCGCGACCACGGCGCCGACGATGCCCTTGAGCGCCGAGCATGTCCGCGCCAGCCACCACGCGATCGGCGTGCCGATGAAGAGCAGGAGAATCGTCACTACCGTCGCCAGCTTGAGCGTCAGCCAGACGGCGGTAAGATCCGCGACAGCGCTATCCATGCTCAATGACCGTTTTGCAGCAAGAGGCTTTCGAGGAAGGTGTCGGGGAGTGGGTAGGGGCTCATGGCTGACCCGTGTGGATGAGGGTGGCCATGGTCAGCGCAGTTCGTAGCCGAAGGACTTGATGATCGCCCTGGCCTTGTCGCTCTTCAGATAGGCGAGCAGCGCCGTGGCCGCTGGTTTGTCCTTACCCTTGCCGAGCAGGACGGCGTCCTGGCGGATCGGCTCGTAGAGATTGGCCGGTACGCTCCAGGCAGAACCGGAGGCGATCTTGCCGTCCTTGATGACTTGCGAGAGGGCGACGAAACCGAGTTCGGCATTACCGGTAATGATGAATTGGTGGACCTGACTGATGTTTTCCCCCTGAACAAAGCGGGATTGCAGTGCCGACAGCACACCCAGCCTGGTCATGGCTTCGACGGCAGCCGCGCCGTAGGGTGCGGTCTTCGGATTGGCCAGTGCCAGATGTTTGAACTTGTCGGTTCTCAGCACCTCGCCGCGGGCGTCGACCAGATCCGGATTCGCCGACCACAGGACCAGCTTGCCGATGGCGTAGGTGAAGCGCGTACCGGCGACGGCGTGGCCCTCCTTCTCCAGTCGAGCCGGCATCTCGTCGTCAGCCGAGAGCAGGACTTCGAAGGGCGCGCCGTTCGCGATCTGGGCATAGAACTTGCCGGTAGCGCCAAAAGCCGGCGAAGCCTTGTGGCCGGTGTCCTTCGCAAACTCGACAGCAATTTGCTGCATCGGCGCGGTGAAGTTGGCGGCGACAGCGATCTGGACTTCGTCGGCGCTGGCGCAGACGGTGGTGAACAGGGCGATAAGCAAGGGCACAAGGCGTTTCATCGGGGTTCTCCGGAAGTCGGGTGTATAAGGGTTCAAACGTACCTGCAAAGAATGACTGCGGAAGCCTTGAAGACGGCGCAGGCCTGTTGACCGACGGCCAGACCGAGGCGCTCGACGCTGTCGTGCGTGATGACTGCGCAGACCGTCTTGCCGCTCTTGATGTTCAAGGTGATTTCGGAATTCACCGGGCCGTCGTGGATGCGCGTGATTTCACCCCACAGGTGGTTGCGCGCCGAAGTCCTGACCTGGGGGTCGTTCAACAACAGCACCGAAGACGACTTGACCAGCGCGCTGATCTCCATGCCGATGGCCAGCCCCAGAGCTGCCGCCGAGTCGCGGGTGATGACGGCGACGATTTCGTTCTCGGCGTCGAGGCTGAGGCGGACCTCGAAGTCGACGTGACCCTCGCGCAGCCCGACGATGGGGCCGGCGAACTGGTTGCGGGCGCTGGTCTTCATCGACATGCGCCGGAGCAACTGGCGGAACTGATCGAAATCGCTGGCCTGGCCGTCGTTCATGCTCGTGGTCAGGGTCTCGAGCGCGGCCTGATACTGCGCTTCGAGCGCACGATACAGCGCCACGACCTTGCGACCGTAGTCGGTGATCTGCGTACCGCCACCGTGCCTGCCGCCGGTCGAGCGCACGACCAGCGCCTGATCAGCGAGGTTGTTCATGGCGTCGATGGCGCCCCACGCCGCCTTGTACGAAAGCGGTACGACCTTGGCAGCCTGCGAGATCGAACCGTGCTTGTCGATCGCTTCCAGCAGGCGGATGCGGGTGTCGCCGAGAAAGGCGCCAAACTCGGTATCGACCTCGAGTTTGCCGCGCAGGCGATGTGTATTCATTTGTCTCGTCTAGAGTGGCCGCAACCCGACACAAGGCGCTACTTAGATGAGCATATAGCGAAAATCGGGCCAGCTCCCCAAAACCCCCAGGAGAAACCCATGAATGTCAGCGCACGCAATGTTTTCAAAGGAAAAATCTCTGCTCTGGTCAATGGCGCCGTGAACGCCGAAGTCGAGTTGTCGCTTCCCGGCGGCGACCGGATTGTCGCGATTGTCACAGAAAACAGCGTCAGGTCGCTCGCTCTCGCGGTTGGCCAGGAAGCGATCGCCTACGTCAAGGCACCGTGGGTCATCCTCCTGGCCGGCGAGCCGGAAGTGCGCTTTTCGGCGCGCAACCAGTTGGCCGGCCAGGTCAGTCGCGTGCGCAAAGGTGCAGTGAACAGCGAAGTGGCGATTGCCCTGCCGGGCGGGTCGACGGTCCATGCCGTGGTTACCAACGAGGCGGCGCTGGAACTCGGCCTGAAGGAAGGCGTCCCCGCCACGGCACTGATCAAGGCCAGCCACGTGGTCCTCGGCGTTCCGGTTTGACCTGCACACGAAGGGGCAGCCCTGCGGCCGCCCCTTCGTGCAGCCATGGGTCAGTGGCGGTCACGGCAGGTTGATCGGGTCGCTGCTGTTGTCAGCGCTTGCCTGGCAGAGCCGCCTCCCTGACCTTGATCTCCTTGGGGATCAGTTTGAGTTCGAAGAAGGTGTCGGCAAGCTTCTGTTGCTCGGCCAGTACCTGATCGGTGATTGGCTTTACGACATTGCTGTAACGACGGATGCTCAACTCGACCACGGCGGGGTCGAGGCCCTGCAAGGGGGCAAGCTGGGCGGCCGCCGCCGGGTAGTTCCTGATGATCCACTGGCCCTGCTTCTGCAATTCTTCGAAGAGCAGGCTGATGACCTCGGGCCGCTTGCTGGCGAACTCGCGCTCGGCGAGGAAGAAGGCGTAGTTGTTTACCACACCCTTGCCGTCGGCGAGAATGCGCGCCTCGATCTGCTTCTCGGCGGCGGCCGTGTAGGGGTCCCAGATCACCCAGGCATCGACGCTACCGCGCTCGAAAGCGGCCCGGGCATCGGCCGGCGGCAGGAACACCGGTTGCACGTCGGCATACTTCAGGCCGTTTTTCTCCAGTAGCTTGACCAGCAGGTAATGGACATTGGATCCTTTGTTGAGTGCCACCTTCCTGCCCTTGAGGTCAGCCACCGTCTTGATCGCCGAGCCCTTGGGGACGAGCACCGCTTCGGCAGTCGGGGCGGGTTCCTCGTAACCGACATAAACGAAGTTGGCGCCAGCCGCCTGCGCAAAGACGGGCGGCGCCTCGCCGACGTAGCCGAAATCGATGGCACCGACGTTGAGGCCCTCCAGCAATTGTGGCCCGGCGGGAAACTCGACCCATTTCACCTCCAGGCCTTGCGCCGCCAGGCGCTTTTCCACCGCCCCCTGGGCCTTGAGCAGGGTCAGCAGGCTGGCCGACTTCTGGAAGCCGATGCGCAACAGTTTCGGGTTGTATTCGGCGAAGACCGGTTGCCAGACGGCAGCAATGGCGAGTCCGGCGGCGAGGCCGAGGATGGCTTTCAGGAACTGTCGTTTCATCGGAAATCCTTGATGGGGTTGAAATGAAGAGGGAAAAGGCTAGCAAGACGTTGCCGGGCGTGGAAGTCAGTTTTTCTTCGATGCTTATGGCGGTTCCGGAAATGACGGCCACGCGCGCCTGGTAATAAGGAAGTGCATCTTTCTTCGTTCGTGATCCGGGAGCGAGGCGGTAGTCTGCCGGGCTTGGGCGGTTTCCCGGGACTTTCTGCAGCATGGCCGATCGGCTAACGCGGGCAGCAGCACTGCTTCCGGCAGCCTTAGCCATTCGAAACCATAGGAAGGAACTTCACAGTGAGCGAAACCAATCCGAACTACCACTACGAAACGCTGCAGGTGCACGCCGGCCAGACCCCTGCGCCGGGCACCAATGCACGGGCGGTGCCGATCTACCAGACCACCTCCTACACCTTCAACGATGCAGAGCATGGCGCCCGCCTGTTCGCGCTGAAGGAATTCGGCAATATCTACACGCGCATCATGAACCCGACCACCGACGTCTTCGAACAGCGCATCGCGGCACTCGAAGGCGGGGTGGCGGCAGTTGCCACCAGTTCCGGGCAGGCGGCGCAGTTCCTGGCGCTGACGACGATTGCGCAGGCCGGTGACAATATTGTTTCCACCAGCTACCTCTACGGCGGCACTTACAATCAGTTCAAGGTCGCTCTGCCGCGGCTGGGGATCCACGTCAAGTTTGTCGATGGCGACGATGCGGAGGATTTCAGGAGCGCCATCGACGACAAGACCAAGGCCATCTACGTCGAAACCATTGGCAACCCGCGCTTCAATATCCCCGACTTCGACGCCCTCGCCAAGGTGGCTCACGATGCAGGCATTCCGTTGATTGTCGACAACACCTTCGGTGCGGCCGGCTATATCGCGAGACCCATCGACCACGGTGCCGACATCGTCGTCGCGTCGGCCACCAAGTGGATCGGCGGGCATGGCACCTCGATCGGCGGCATCGTCGTCGATTCCGGCAAGTTCGATTGGGGCAACGGCAAGTTCCCGCTGTTCACCGATCCCGCTCCCGGCTACCACGGCCTCAATTTCTGGGAGGTGTTCGGCAGCGCCAGTCCCTTTGGCAACATCGCTTTCGCCATCCGCGCCCGTGTCGAGGGGCTGCGCGACTTCGGCCCCAGTCTTTCGCCATTCAACGCCTTCCAGTTGATCCAGGGCGTGGAGACCCTGTCGCTGCGCGTACAGCGGCATGTGGACAACGCGCTGGAGCTGGCCCTTTGGCTGGAGTTGCAACCACAGGTCGCCTGGGTGGAGTACAACGGCCTGGAATACAACCCATATCACAAGCTGGCGAAGAAATACCTGAAGAACGGCTTTGGTGCCGTGCTCAATTTCGGCATCAGGGGCGGCGCCAATGCGGCCCGGAAGTTCATCGACAACGTCAAGCTGGCGAGTCACCTGGCCAACGTCGGCGATGCCAAGACGCTGGTCATCCACCCGGCGTCCACCACGCACCAGCAACTGTCGGAAGCCGAGCAACAGAGCGCGGGCGTGCGCCCGGACCTGGTGCGGGTGTCAGTTGGCATCGAACACATCGAGGACATCAAGGCCGACTTCGAGCACGCCTTGCGCCGGTCTGGCCTCGAAGCGGCCGCATGACGGCGTTCGGCCTGTCGCCCCGAACCAGGCGGCTGACCCTCGATCGGCCGCTGGTTCTCGAGTCCGGCGACACCCTGCAGCGTGTCAGCATCGCTTATCGGAGCTGGGGCGAGCTCTCGCCCCAGGCAGACAATGCGGTGATCGTCTGTCACGCACTGACTGGTTCTGCCGATGCCGACGAGTGGTGGGGGCCGCTGTTCGGGCCCGGGCGCAGCCTCGACCCGGATCGTCATTTCGTGGTCTGCAGCAACGTGTTGGGCGGGTGCTATGGCAGCACCGGGCCGCTGACCCTGGCAGCCGATGGCCAGCCCTGGGGAGGCAGGTTTCCCCGCATCACCATCCGCGACCAGGTATGCGCCCAGATGGCGCTGGCCGACGCACTCGGAATTCGCCGCATCCGTTTCGTCATCGGCGGTTCGATGGGCGGCTTACAGGCGCTCGAGTGGGCTCTGCTCGATCCGCAGCGCGTCGGCGCGGTGGTCACCATTGCCTCTGCTGGTCGTCATTCGGCCTGGTGCGTCGTCTGGAGCGAGGCGCAGCGCCTGGCCTTGGCCAGCGATCCCAGGTTCAAGGACGGCCACTATCATCCCGCCGATCCGCCGCTGGCAGGCCTGGCCGCAGCACGGGCGGTGGCGATGATCAGCTACCGCAGTCCGCGTTCACTGGACGAACGTTTCGGGCGATCGGCCGGGAAGGAGATCTTCGGGGAACGCGCGCGTGCGCCCGACGACTTCGCCATCCGCGGCTGGCTACGGCACCATGCTCAGGCCCTGGTCGAGCGTTTCGACGCCAACAGCTACCGGGTACTGCTCGATGCCATGGACACTCACGATCTGGCCCGCAACCGCGGCGTCTATGAAAACGTGGTTCGGCAAATCCAGCAGCCGGTACTGGTGGTCTCCGTGAACTCGGACGCCCTTTACGTACCCCAAGACCAGCGCAGTCTCCATTTTCTGCTGCCCAATTCGCATTTCCTCGAAATCGAGTCAGCGCATGGTCATGACGGTTTCCTTATCGATGCTGAAGCCTTCGAACCCGAGATTTGCCGTTTCGTCAAAGGATTGCCGGACAGCACTCGGCTAGCACGGCGCACCTATAACCCACGCGGTGTCGTCTCGGCCAGCCAGCTCAAGTATGCCTGGTGATCCCGCCGCTTTTCATAACCTGTAGGGGTTCAAGCATGCCCTCTCTTTCCCGGCCAGGGGGTGGTTTGCGACACGGGAACCCGCTACCTGTCGAAGGTGTACAATGATCGGCGATCGACGGCGGCCACATCGTCGGTCTGGTGGACGAATCCGATCAACCACTTGCGAAAGAAGTTTGAATGAACGAGCAGCACGACAAGAACGCATCCCGCCCCGGCTTCGGCACCCGCGTCATCCACGCCGGGCAAAGCCCGGATCCCTCCACCGGCGCGATCATGCCACCGATCTACGCCAACTCGACCTACGTGCAGGAAAGTCCGGGGGTGCACAAGGGGCTGGACTATGGTCGCTCGCACAACCCGACGCGCTGGGCCCTGGAACGCTGCGTGGCCGATCTCGAGAGTGGTGGCGCCGCTTTTGCCTTCGCTTCCGGGCTGGCGGCGATCGCCACCGTCCTCGAACTGCTCGATAGCGGCGCGCACGTGATTGCCGGCGACGATCTCTATGGCGGTACCTATCGCCTGCTGGAAGGGATAAGGAAGCGCAGCGCCGGGCTCTCCTGCAGTTTCGTCGATCTCTCCGATCCGGCAGCGCTGTCCGCCGCGATCCGTCCCGAAAGTCGCATGCTGCTGGTGGAAACGCCGACCAATCCGCTGCTGCGCCTGGTGGACCTGCAGGCACTGGCCACCCTCGCCCACCAGCACGGCCTGCTCGCGGTGGCCGACAACACGCTTGCCAGCCCGTGGATACAGCGGCCGCTGGAACTCGGCTTCGACATCGTCGTCCATTCGAGCACCAAGTATCTCAATGGTCACTCGGACGTGATCGGCGGCATTGCCGTGGTCAGCGGCGACGAACGCAACGCCGGGCATCTCGAACGACTCCAGTTCCTGCACAACGCCGTCGGTGCCATTGCCGGCCCGTTCGACAGCTACCTGACGCTACGCGGCGTGAAGACCCTCAACGTGCGCATGCAAAGACACTGCGAGAACGCGCAGGAACTCGCCGCCTGGCTGGAGCGGCAGCCAGAAATCCGGCGGGTCAGCTATCCCGGTCTCGCCTCGCACCCCCAGCATGCGCTGGCGCGGCGGCAGATGCGTGGCTTCGGCGGCATGATTGCCGTCGAGCTGGCGACTGATCTGGCCGGCACCAAGCGCTTCCTGCAGGGCTGCGAGCTGTTCACCCTGGCGGAGAGCCTGGGTGGCGTCGAGAGTCTGATCGAGCATCCGGCGATCATGACCCACGCCACCATCCCGCCGGAGCAGCGGGCCCACCTGGGCATCGGCGACTCGCTGCTGCGCCTGTCGGTCGGCATCGAGGATGTACTTGACCTGAAACGGGATCTTGCTGGCGCGCTGCAGCGCATCGACCAAGGCCCGGCCTGACGCTCAGGTACGCTGCGGCAGCCACGCCATTTCCGCCCTGAAAGGGTGCCGCTCGTGCTTCAACGCGGTCCATCGGAGATGGCCCCCCGCCTGAGAAGTCAGATCAGATTTCGTAGCCTGGTTCTATCCCTGCGCTTTCGGAAGATGCCCTCATGAGCGCCAGGAGCGCTTCGATATCCAGCGCCTGCGCATCGAGAATCCTATGCACGGGGTCGGCGCGGGGTGGCAGATCCTCGCTTGCCGAGCAGATGCACACCAACCCGGCGTGGTTCAGTTGGCGGGCAACCAGTTCGGCTTGCCCACCCAGCGAGTCTTCGTCCAGCGCCACGCACGCATAGCCGCGATCAAACAGGCGGCGTTCGAGGTTCCGGGCCGCCTGCCGGCGGTTCTCGCCCGTGAGCCACAGGGTGACTGCCTGCTGCCCGAAACGCAGTGCCCGCTCCTCCTGCGTGACCGGTCGCCAGACCGAGCGCCTCTCGAGCGGGCGGAGGATCATGCCCGCGGCGACCGTACCGTGGGTCAGCCGGTCAATGAGGATGAACGAACCCGAGCCTTTGACTCGGCTGTAAGGGTCGAAGGCGATCGGCGCGCTCAAGGCCATTTCGCACAGCCCGATTTCGTTGAGACCCAACTGTCCCGCCGCACGCAAGGCGAGCGTATTGATGTCGATCCGGTGGTGGATTCTCGCCACCGCGCCGGTGACCGTGCGCGCCGCCTGCTTGATCAGGTACTGCCGGCCGGGCAGCAGCGGTGCCTCGGCCATCCAGACCAGGTGCGCGTCGAAACGCGAATCGAGCGTCGGCTCCTGCCCGGGCCGGACCAGCATGTCGCCACGACTGACGTCGATCTCGTCTTCCAGCGTGACGGTGATCGCCTGCGGCGGGAACGCTTCTTCCAGTTCGCCGTCGTAAGTGACGATGGCCTTGACCCGGCTACTCTTCCGCGACGGCAGCGCGAGCACGGGGTCGCCCTTTCTCAGGACGCCGGCGGCCAGCGTACCGCTGAAACCACGAAAATCCAGGTTTGGCCGATTGACCCACTGCACCGGGAACCTGAGGTCGTCGAAGTTCTCGTCGTCGGCGATCTCGATGGTGTCCAGCAGTTCCATCAGCGGCACACCGTCGAACCAGGGGGTCCGTTCGCTGCGCCGGACGACGTTGTCGCCCTTCAGCGCCGACAGCGGAATGAAGCGGATCTCGGTGACGTCGAGACCGCGGGCAAATTCGAGATACTCATCGCGAATGCTCTCATACACCGTCTTGCTGAAGTCCACCAGGTCCATCTTGTTGATGGCCACGATGACGTGCCTGATCCCAAGCAGCGAGACGATGAAGCTGTGACGCCGCGTCTGCGTCTGCACGCCGTAGCGGGCGTCGACGAGGATGATCGCCAGATCGCAGTTCGAGGCGCCGGTGGCCATGTTGCGCGTGTACTGCTCGTGGCCAGGCGTGTCTGCAATGATGAACTTGCGCCTGGCGGTGGAAAAATAGCGATAGGCAACATCGATGGTGATCCCCTGCTCGCGCTCGGCCTGCAGGCCATCGACCAGCAGCGCCAGGTCGACCTCGTCGCCGGTGGTCCCGCACCTGAGGCTGTCTCTCTGCATGGCCGCCAGTTGATCTTCGTAGATCAGCTTGGAATCGTGCAGCAGACGACCGATCAGCGTGCTCTTGCCGTCATCGACGCTGCCGCAGGTGAGAAAACGCAGCAGTTCCTTGCGCTCGTGCTGGGCCAGATAGGCCTGGATGTCGGTACTGATCAATTCGGACTGGTGGGACATGGTTTACCTTGAGATTGCGGGTGCTGGTCGCCCACCCCCTGCGCAGCGCGAGCGGGGAGCGGTGCAAGCGGAGGTCAGAAATAGCCTTCCTTCTTCTTCTCTTCCATCGATCCGGCCTGATCGTGGTCGATCACCCGGCCCTGACGTTCGGAGGTCCGGGTCAGCAGCATTTCCTGGATGATCTCGGGCAGGGTCGCCGCCGCGGATTCGACTGCACCGGTCAACGGGTAGCAGCCAAGTGTCCGAAAGCGCACCATTTTCGTCTCGATGACCTCGCCCGGACGCAGTTCGAAGCGCTCGTCGTCGACCATGATCAGCGTGCCGTCGCGCTCGACCACGGGGCGTGGCTTGGCGAAATAGAGCGGCACGATCGGGATGTTCTCGAGGTAGATATACTGCCAGATGTCCAGCTCGGTCCAGTTCGACAGGGGGAAGACGCGGATGCTCTCGCCCTTGTTGATCCGGCCGTTGTAGAGGTTCCACAACTCGGGCCGCTGGTTCTTCGGATCCCAACGGTGGTGTTGGTCACGAAAGGAATACACCCGCTCCTTGGCACGTGATTTCTCCTCGTCACGCCGCGCACCACCGAAAGCAGCGTCGAAGCGGTACTTGTCGAGGGCCTGTTTGAGTGCCTCGGTCTTCATGATGTCGGTGTGCTTCTTGCTGCCGTGAGTCAGTGGACCTATGCCCTGGCGAACGCCGTCTTCGTTGATGTAGACGATCAGCTCCAGCCCGAGATTGTGCACGTGCCGGTCGCGAAAGGCGATCATTTCGCGGAATTTCCAGGTGGTGTCCACGTGCATCAACGGGAATGGCGGCTTGCCCGGATAGAAAGCCTTCATCGCCAGGTGCAGCATGACGGCCGAGTCCTTGCCGATCGAATACAACATCACCGGACGTTCAAACTCCGCGGCCACTTCGCGGATGATGTGGATGCTCTCGGCTTCGAGCTCTTTCAGGTGGGTCAGTTTGCGTTGGGTCATGGGGCCTTGCGGAGGGTCAGGTGGACTGGAGCCTTATAACAGAATTTGGCTGAACTTGCCCAATTCCGGGCGCACGCGGGTGCGAATGAAAGTGTTGGGTGGATACCTATATGCTCCCCTTGTATGCTTCGTTTTGTGGTTTTTCGTTCGTTCAAGAGAGGAGATGAAGTCATGGCTGGAAGGGTGTCAAGAGGACCGTGGAATAAATGCGAGAGAGGTATTTTTCTCTTGCGTTTATGCCGCGAAAGCCTCTTGACATCCTGTAAGCCAAGTACACTTGAGGCAGGGGCTGGGGAGGGGTTGATCATCCCCGGCCGCTGCCTCACGGCGAGTGCGGGGTTTGGGGCAGAGCCCCAAGGTTTAGGTCGTAGAGTGCCACGGAGGTGTGGTGGAAACGAGTTCGGAAGGCGACGCACAGCCGACGCC
>NZ_SPMX01000092.1 GCF_012940005.1 Candidatus Accumulibacter contiguus
GGNNNAGTCAAAGCTCGGAGTCAAAGCTCGGAGTCAAAGCTCGGGGTCAAGTCTTGCAAGTCCAGCAGCAAAGCTCGGGGTCACAGCAAAGCTCGGGGTCACAGCAAAGCTCGGGGTCAAGTCTTGCAATCCAGCATGATCGCCGCTCCCCCGATCACCCATAGCCCTACCGCTACCCATTCGGTAGCCAGCTTTCATCGAGGACTTCCGTTGCCATCGCCCAAGGGCAATGGCGTGGGAGCTTGTCCATTCCGATTCCCGTCTCGGCACTGGCCAGATCGCAGGCATCGCCCCAGGCATCGGCCCACCAGTCCGGGTCGTTGAGGCAGCCGCGCAGACTCGGTGTCTTGTCCAGGCGACGGACAATTCTCTGTCGCTGACTGCTGATCGTCACTTCCCAGCTTGCACCTCTGCGCTCGGGTTGGTGCTGCCACTTGAGGAGATGGGCCAGGAGGACCGCCATTCGGGTGGCCAACTCGCGCTGTTCGCTCTTCCCCACGTCTTCAATCTCCTCGGCGATATGTTCCCGGTCAAGCAGATCGAAACGCCCAGCACGAATCAGCCGGGCCTGCTCGCTAGCCCAGGCCACCACGTCAGTTTCGTAGTCAGTTCCCACGGCGACCTCCACATCACAAGAAACCAGGAAACACAGCGAGCTCTGCGGTCAAGTTTTGCAATCCAGCAGCCAGCATCCTCCCAGCCGTAAAGCAGCGCTGTATCCATCTCAATATCAAGAGCTCCGGCTCAAACCTGCCCAGGCAGCAGATTACGAAAGGGATGCTGGTTTTTCCAGCGATCAGTGTGAAAATCACGCTCATCGGTACTGACGATACGTCCCTCGCCGCCCTTCTCTGCCAGCAACGCCCGCGAGGCATCCGCCAAGTCCATCGGTAAATCATCCTATTGGCGCATCAAGGCATTCAGCCGGGGGAGATGATCGGCACCCATGACAAAAACACCCACTCCCTGTCGCGCCAGTGGTCAAGCGCAAACGAAACCATCACTTCCGGTTCATCGAAAGAACGACGCCGCCGAACTTCGCGTGCGGCGGCGTACAACCGGAAATCGCTTTGCCTACCTCTTCTTCACCGCCGGCAGGTCGGTGCAGACACCCTCATAGACCTCCGCCGCCATCCCGACCGACTCGCCCAGCGTCGGGTGCGGGTGGATGGTGTGGCCGATGTCGGTAGCGTCGCAGCCCATTTCGATTGCCAGACAGACTTCGCCGATCAGGTCGCCGGCGTCGGTACCGACAATGCTGCCGCCGATGATGCGATGCGTCTTCTCGTCGAAAATCAGCTTGGTGAATCCTTCTTCCCGGCCATTGGCCAGCGCGCGCCCCGACGCCGCCCAGGGGAAGACGCTCTTGCCATAGGTAATGCCTTCGGCCCGACACTGCTCTTCGGTCTTGCCGGCCCAGGCGATTTCCGGGTCGGTGTAGGCCACCGACGGGATCTGCAGGGCGTCGAAGCAGCGCTTGCCGCCGTTCGCGGCTTCGGCAGCGACGTGTGCCTCATGCACGCCCTTGTGCGCCAGCATCGGCTGCCCGACGATGTCGCCGACGGCGTAGATGTGCGCTACATTGGTTCGCAACTGCGTATCGACGGGGATGAAGCCGCGCTCATTGACGGCAACGCCAGCCTTCTCGGCCGCCAGTTTCTTACCGTTCGGCGAGCGGCCGACGGCGACCAGCACGAGGTCGAAGCGCTCTATCTCGTCGTTGCTGTAGGTCACCTCGATTCCTTCGGGAGTGGCTGCGGCGGCGACGACGCCGGTGTTGAGCAGGATCCGGTCGAAGCGGTGGGCGTTCCTCTTCTCCCAGACCTTGACCAGGTCGCGGTCGGCGCCGGGCATCAGGACGCCTCCGAGTTCGACGACGGTGATTCGCGAACCGAGCGCCGAGTACACGCTGGCCATCTCGAGGCCGATGATGCCGCCGCCGACGACCAGCATGCTCTTCGGAATCTGCCGCAGTTCGAGGGCGCCGGTCGAGTCGACGACGCGCGGATCGTCCTTGGGCATGAACGGCAGCGCGATCGGTTGCGAGCCGGCGGCGATGATCGCTTTCCGGAACTTGATCCGCTTGCTGCCGCCGCCGGCCAATGCCACTTCGACGTGATGCGCGTCGACGAACTGGCCGACGCCCTGCACGACCTCGACCTTGCGTCCCTTGGCCATGCCGGCGAGGCCGCCGGTGAGCTTGCCGACGACCTGGTCCTTGTGCGCGCGCAGCCGGTCGAGGTCGATGCTCGGCGCGCCGAAACTGACGCCGCAGTCGGCCATGTGCTGCGCTTCGTCCATGACGCCGGTGATGTGCAGCAGCGCCTTGGACGGGATGCAGCCGACGTTGAGGCAGACGCCGCCGAGTGTCGGGTAGCGCTCGACGAGGACGGTCTGCATGCCCAGGTCGGCACTGCGGAAAGCTGCCGAGTAACCGCCCGGGCCGGCGCCGAGGACGAGCATCTCGCACTCGAGGTCGGCGCTGCCGGTGATCGGCGGGGCGGCTTGCGGCGCGGGGGCGACGCTGGCCGCTGGTGGCGCGGCAGCGCTTGTTGCCGGTGTAGTCTCCTGCGCCGCGTCGGCGGTCTCGATCAGGGCAACCACCGTTCCTTCCGAGATCCGCTCACCCAGGCTGACTTTCACCTCCTTGACGACGCCGGCAACGCTGCTCGGCACGTCCATCGTCGCCTTGTCGGATTCGAGGGTGATCAGCGCATCGTCGACCTGGACTGTATCCCCGGTGTTGACGCAGATATCGATCACCGGCACATCGTGGTAGTCGCCGATGTCGGGCACTTTCACTTCAATGATCTGGCTCATGATTTTTCTCCCGATCAGAGCAGCACGCGCCGCATGTCGGCAAGGAGTTGCGCGACAAAGACGTTGAAGCGGGTGGCCAGAGCGCCGTCGATGACGCGGTGGTCGGCGGTCAGGGACATCGGCAGGATCAGCCGCGGCGCAAACTCGCGGCCGTTCCAGATCGGTTTCATCACCGACCGGTTGACGCCGAGGATGGCGACTTCCGGGGCGTTGATGATCGGCGAGAAATAGGTGCCACCGATGCCGCCCAGGCTGGAGATGGTGAAGCAGGCACCGGACATCTCCGCCGGTCCGAGCTTGCCGTCGCGCGCCTTTTTGGCGAGTTCGCCGCTCTCGACGGCGAGCTGCACCACCGATTTCTGATCGGCGTTCTTGATCACGGGAACGACCAGGCCATTCGGCGTGTCGGCAGCGAAGGCAATATGGCAATACTGTTTGAGCACCAGGTTGTCGCCGTCGAGCGAGCTGTTGAATTCCGGGAATTTCTTCAGCGCGACGGTGCAGGCCTTGATCAGGAAGGCAAGCATGGTGATCTTCAGGCCGGACTTCTCGTTCTCCTTGTTCATCGCCACGCGAAAGGCTTCAAGATCGGTGATGTCGGCGTCTTCGTGGTAGGTGACCCCCGGAACCATCACCCAGTTGCGCGCCAGGTTCTGCGCGGAGATTTTCTTGATTCGTGCCAGCGGTCTGACTTCGACTGGGCCGAACTTGGCGAAGTCGACCTTCGGCCAGGGCAGCAGGTCGAGACCACCGCCGAGCGATGGCGCGGCGGCAAGCGCCGGGGCAGCCGTCATGACCCCCTTGACGTAGGCGGTGACGTCTTCCTTGACGATGCGGCCTTTCGGTCCGCTGGCCGGGACCCTGGAGAGATCGACGCCGAGTTCGCGCGCCAGCAGGCGTACCGACGGGCTGGCGTGGGTGCGGGCGCCGAGCGCGAGGCCGGCGACCGGTGGCGATGCTGCCGGAGTCGGCACGTCATGGTAAGTGCCGATACCCGGCACCGCGACCTCGACAGGGATGCCGCCACTCGCCGCTGGCGCTGCGCTGACCACGGCGGCTGCCACCACCGGGGGAGCCGTGTGGGCGGCAGCCGGCACGGCGTCGCCCGCGGCAGACGCTTCGATGACGGCGACCACGGCGCCTTCGGACAGCTTCTCGCCGAGCTGAACGCGCACTTCCCTGACCACGCCGGCCACCGTCGATGGCACATCCATGGTCGCCTTGTCGGATTCGAGGGTCACCAGCGCATCGTCCAGCTTGACGACGTCGCCGGGCAGAACACAGATGTCGATGACCGGCACGTCGGTGTAATCACCGATGTCCGGGACTTTTACTTCGATCAATTGGCTCATCAGGGGCCTCCCTTAAACCGTCATCGGGTTGGGTTTGTTCACGTCGATGCCGTACCGGGCAATCGCTTCGGCGACCTTGCTGCGCTCGATCGTGCCATCGTCGGCAAGGGCTTTGAGCGCGGCAATGGTGACCCAGCGGCGGTCGACCTCGAAGAAGTGCCGCAACTTCGCGCGCGTGTCCGAGCGGCCGAAACCGTCGGTGCCGAGCGCCACGTAGCGACGGTTGAGGAAGGGCCGAATCTGCTCGGCGAACAGGCGCACGTAATCGGTCGCGGCAATGATCGGGCCGCGGGTATCGCCCAGGCAGGCCTCGACATGCGACACCTGTGGCCTGGCCAGCGGGTTGAGCAGGTTCGCGCGTTGCACGGCGTTGCCGTTGCGCGCCAGTTCGGTGAAGCTCGGGCAAGCCCAGAGGTCGGCATCGACTCCCCAGTCGTTCTTGAGCAGGTCGGCAGCGGCAATGACTTCGCGGAAGATCGTTCCCGATCCCAGCAGTTGTACGCGTGGCGCCGCCGGATTGCTGTCCGACGACTGACCGCGGCGCAGCAGGTACATGCCTTTGAGAATGTCGGCCTCGGCACCCGCGGGCATTTCCGGATGTTCGTAGTTCTCGTTCATCACCGTCAGGTAGTAGAAGATGTCCTCCTGCTCCTGGTACATGCGGCGCATGCCTTCGCGCATGATCACCGCGACTTCGAACGAGAAAGTCGGGTCGTAGCTGAGGCAGTTCGGAATCAGGCCCGAGAGGATCAGCGAATGGCCGTCTTCGTGCTGCAGGCCCTCGCCGTTGAGCGTCGTGCGACCGGCGGTGCCGCCGATCAGGAAACCGCGGGCACGCTGGTCGCCAGCCGCCCAGCACAGATCCATGGTGCGCTGAAAACCGAACATCGAGTAGCAGATGTAGAAGGGAATCATCTGCACGCCATGTACCGAGTACGCTGTCGCGGCAGCGATCCAGTCGCTCATCGCGCCAGCCTCGTTGATCCCTTCCTGCAACACCTGCCCGTCTTTCGACTCCTTGTAGAACATCAACTGGTCATGGTCTTCGGGAACGTATTTCTGCCCTTCCTGGTTCCAGATGCCGATCTGGCGGAAGAGGCCTTCCATGCCGAAAGTCCGGGACTCGTCGGGGACGATCGGGACGACGTGCCGGCCCACTTTCTTGTCCTTGAGCAGGATGTTGAGAAAACGGACGATGGCCATCGTCGTGGACACTTCGCGACCCTCGCCCGAGGCCTTGAGCAGCGTCTCGAAAGCCGATAATTCGGGGATTTCCAGCGGTTCCGCCAGGCGCCGGCGCTTTGGCAGGTAACCGCCGAGGTCCATTCGCCGCTGCCGCATGTAGGTCAGTTCGGGCGAACCCTCGGCAAACTTCAGGTACGGCAGTGCCTTGATCTGGTCGTCCGGCACCGGCAGGCTGAAACGGTCGCGGAAGCGCCTGATCGCGTCGTAATCGAGTTTCTTCTGCTGATGCGAGATGTTCATCCCCTCGCCGGCCTGGCCCATGCCATAGCCCTTGATCGTCTTGGCCAGGATCAGCGTCGGCTGCCCCTTGTGCTCGACGGCGCTCTTGTAGGCGCTGAAGATCTTGAAGATGTCGTGGCCACCCCGGTTCAACCCCCAGACCTGATCGTCGGTCCAGTCGGCGACGAGTTCCTTGAGTTCCGGAGTGTTGAAGAAGTGCTCGCGGACATAGGCACCGTCCTTGGCCTTGAAGGTCTGGTACTCGCCGTCCACCGCCTCCATCATCCGCTGCTTGAGAATGCCCTTCTTGTCGCGCAGGAACAGCGCGTCCCACTGGGTTCCCCAGATCAGCTTGATGACGTTCCAGCCGGCGCCGCGGAAAGTCCCTTCGAGTTCCTGGATGATCTTGCCGTTGCCACGCACCGGACCGTCGAGACGCTGCAGGTTGCAGTTGATCACGAAAATCAGGTTGTCGAGTCGCTCGCGCGCGGCCATGCCGATGGCGCCCAGCGATTCGACTTCATCGGTTTCGCCGTCGCCGAGGAAGGCCCAGACCTTGCGGTCGCCGGCCTGGATGAAACCGCGGCTGTCCAGGTATTTCATGAAGCGCGCCTGATAGATCGCCTGGATCGGGCCGAGACCCATCGAGACCGTCGGGAATTGCCAGAAATCCGGCATCAGCCACGGATGCGGGTAGGACGAGACGCCCTGGCCGTCGACTTCCTGGCGGAAACAGTCCATCTGTTCGTCGGTCAGCCGGCCGAGCAGGTGCGCGCGCGCATAGACACCGGGAACCGAGTGGCCCTGGAAAAAGATCAGGTCGCCGCCGTGCTGCTCGGAAGGCGCGCGCCAGAACCACGAGAAACCGACATCGTAGAGCGCTGCCGCCGAAGCGAAGGAAGCGATATGGCCGCCGACGTTGCTGTCCCGGTTGGCGCGAACGACCATCGCCATGGCGTTCCAGCGGATGTAGTTATGAATCCGGATTTCCAGGTCGGCATTGCCGGGATACTTCGGCTGCTGGTCGACCGGAATGGTGTTGACGTATTCGGTGGCGGCACTGTAGGGAATGTCGATTCCCTCCTGGCGCGCCTGGGCAATCAGGCATTCGATCAGGAAGTGGGCACGCTCGGCGCCCTCCTTGTCGATGACGCCGCTCAGGGCGTCCTGCCATTCCTGGGTCTCTTGTGGGTCCGCATCGTTCATGCAGGCCGACAGCGCGTTTTCGGGCAGATCTGCCATGATTTGTCTCCTGATCTACAGAATTGTGAATGGAACGGTTCTTTTCTGCGCGCTTGGGTGAACGGCAACGGACAGATTAAACCCTTGCAGTGCCTCACGGTACCGCGGTGCAGCAATTGACTTCATCCTGTATTGTAAGATGTAATTTTATATCGTGCAATGAAAGGTGCGAACGAACAGCCCTGACGCATGACCGGGCCGAATCGGCAGCGTTTGCCGCTTGCACCCGCTATTCATGCTAGTTGCGAGCAAAATTTGCTGTGGACAATGCTTTCATCTTAGAATGACTGCCTTCGTCATGGAACTAGCCCTTGCAAGAGGGTATGGGGTCACGTTATGGCTTCTGCCCCACGACGCCGTTTCTCCGCGTAGTGGCTTCGTCCAGTCCAACATGCGGATAGTGATGTACCGGTGATGTTCACAGATGTTCAGTAGCCCACACCTCCTGCCGCCCTTCGACCTGCGTGCCGATGATGTAGAAATCGGAAATTACGCGATACTGCTCGATAGCCTCGACATTGCGCTGCTGATCTTCTCTCCCGACGGTTCCCTGCATCTGCACAATACCCAGGCGGCCACGCTTCTTGGCGATACGCCGGTCGTATGGGAAGACGAAAATGGTCAACCGCTGGCCAACGACCACCGCCTCGAAATGCAGGTGGCGCAGACGCGACAGGCGGTTCTGCATCGGGCCATCGGTATCCGGAAGGCGGCGTCCGGCGCCACCACCTGGTGCAAGGCCAGCGCTTTTCCGGTGTTCGCCGACGACGGCAGTCTGCGACTTGTCCTCCTGGCACTGGCCAAACTGACTCCTTACAGCCATTTGGCAATCGAGAATCGGCCAATGCCGACACACGACCCGCTCACCGGGATCTTCAATCAACGCTATATCAGGCTGCTTCTCGACGATGAGGATCGCCGTGCACGACGTTACGGCACCCCTTTTGCCTTGGCGCTGATGAGCATCGACAACCTTACCGATTTCTGCGCAGCGAATGGACGGAAGGCCGGTGAACGCATACTCGCCGAGGTGGGTTCCCTGTTGGCCAGGAGTTTGCGTGGCTTCGACATGGTCGGCCGTTTCGGATCCGATCAGTTCTTGTTGATTCTGCCCAATGTGTGTATCCACGATGCGATGATCGGTCTGGAACGTGTGCGCGAGGAGGTCATGGCAACGTATTCGCGTGACGTCAAGCCACCGCTGACGATCAGCGGCGGCGTCACCGAATACAGCGGCGAAGATTCAGCGGCATTGATCGAGCACCTGCGGCCACTGCTCAGCGCGGCACAGGAAGCCGGCGGCAACCGGCTCTGTATGGATCCGGAAATCTTCTAGGCTTCACCCGGCAAGACGCGCTGGTCGACTGGCGCTGCGCGGTGGATCACGCCTGATCGACGACCTGGAGCAGGCGCTGCTTGCCGCCGGAGGCTTCCTGACCGGTGCGAAGCCCTCTTAATATCAACGGCTTCACGACGAGCACAGGGCGAGATTTTGGGCTAACATGCGGATATCGTGATATGCCGGTGATGTTCACAGATGTTCAGTAGCCCACCTCTCCTGCCGCCAGTCGATCTGCGAGCCGATGATGTCGAAATCGGGAATTACGGGACGCTGCTCGATAGCCTCGACATTGCGCTGCTGGTCTTCTCTCCCGACGGTTCCCTGCATCTGCACAATACCCAGGCGGCCACGCTTCTTGGCGATACGCCGGTCATATGGGAAGACGAGAATGGTCAACCGCTAGCCGACGACCACCGCCTCGAAATGCAGGTGGCGCAGACGCGACAGGCTGTTCTGCATCGGGCGATCGGCATCCGGAAGGCGGCGTCCGGCGCCACCACCTGGTGCAAGGCCAGTGCCTTTCCGGTGTTCGCCGGCGACGGCAGTTTGCGACGTGTCCTCCTGGCCCTGGTCAAACTGAGCCGTTACAAGCAGTTGGCGAGAGAAAACCAGTCAATGCCGACGCACGACCCGCTCACCGGGGTCTTCAGCCAGACTTATATCGAGCTGCTTCTCGACGATGAAGATCGTCGCGCGCGACGTTACGGCACCCCTTTTGCCCTCGCGCTGATGGCCATTGATGACTTTACCGATTTCTGCGCAGCGAATGGACGGGAAGCCGGTGAACGCGTACTCGCCGAGGTGGGTTCCCTGTTGGGCAGGAGCTTGCGCGAATTCGACATGATCGGCCGCTTCGGATCCGATCAGTTCCTGTTGGTTCTGCCCAATGTGCGCGTCAACGATGCGATGATCGGTCTGGAGCGTCTGCGCGAAGTGGTCGAGGCGACGTATTCGCGTGACGACAGGCCGCCGCTGACGATCAGCGGCGGCGTCACCGAATACAGCGGCGAAGATTCAGCGGCATTGATCGAGCACCTGCGGCCACTGCTCAACGCGGCACAGGAAGCCGGCGGTAACCGGCTCTGCGTGGATCTGGAGATTTTCTAGGCTTCACCCGGATGCGCTCGGGTTACGCTGCGTGTTGATCACGACAGATGCGGCAAGCCGAGATACTCGCGCGAGCGCATCTCGGTCAGACGACTGGCGGTGCGGAAAAACTCGCTGGCCTGCGTACCCTGCGTGTACAGCCCGTCCGGGCCACAATCGGCGGTGGCGATCAGCTTGACCTTGTGGTCGTAGAAAATGTCGACCAGCCAGGTAAAGCGCCGAGCTTCCGACGACATGCTCGGCGACATCCTGGGAATCGCCGAGAGCAGCACCGTGTGATAGCCGCGCGCCAGTTCCAGGTAGTCGTTCTGCGAACGCGGCCCCCCGCACAGGGTCTTGAAATCGAACCAGATGACGCCGTTGCCGCGGCGCTGCGTCGGAATCTCGCGCCCGAGGATCTCGATGCTGCCCCCCTGCATGCCTTCGCCATCGGCCATGGCGGCGAAATACTCGGCCATCTTCAGCTCGGCCGCCGTGTCGGCCGGGTAATGAAAGATCTCGACCTGCTCAAGCGTTCGCAGCCGATAATCGACGCCGGCGTCGATCTCCAGCACGTCCAGCCGCGACTTGATCAGGGCAATCGTCGGCAGAAAGTTGTCGCGCTGCAGGCCGTTCGGATAGAGCCTGTCGGGCGGGTAATTGGAAGTCATCACGAAAACCACCCCGCGCGCGAAGAGCGCTTCGAGCAGGCGGCCGAGGATCATCGCGTCGGCGATGTCGGAGACGTGAAATTCGTCGAAGCAGAGCAACCGCACTTCCGTAGCGATGCGCTCGGCAAGCCGTAGCAGCGGATCGTTCTCACCCTTGAGTTCGTTCAACTGCTGATGCACCCCGTGCATGAAGGCGTGGAAGTGAATCCGGCGCTTGCGACGATACGGTACTGCGTCGAAAAAGCAGTCCATCAGGAAGCTCTTGCCGCGCCCGACGCCGCCCCAGAAATAGACACCACGCGGAACGGCCGGCGAAGCAAAGAGACGCCGCAAGGTGCTGCGCCGTCCGACCTTGAACGACAGCAGGTCATAATACAGTCGCTGCAGACGTTCGGCGGCCGCCCGTTGCGCGCTGTCGGCCCGAAAATTGCGCGCTGCGAGCAGGCCCTCGTAGGCATCGATCATTCCCCGCTCGGGGACTTTGAGAACTCTGTGAGGCATCGGCGTCTTTCCGCTATCCGAGGGGGGTTTCCTCATAGGTATTGAGGCAGCCAGCGGAGCAGCTCGGGATCGCAGCCGCGGCTGCGCTCCGCCCAATCCACTCTTGCCAGCGATGCCGACATTCTAAACCATCGCCGGCAAAACGTCAGACGGGCTAGAGCACTTCCGGTAGCCTCACCAGGCGGATACCGGCGCCCAGTAGTGCAGTACGAATGGCCGTCGCCGTGGCCACTGCCTGCGGGCCGTCGCCATGCACGCAGATGCTGTGAAACTCGGTGTGGATCAGCTCGCCGCCCAGGCTGACGATGCCGCCCGCTTCGAGCATGCGCAGAACCTGTTCGACGCAGGCGTCGGCGCTGTGGAGAACTGCGCCGGGCTGGCTGCGTGGCACGAGCTTGCCGGTGTCGGTGTAGCTGCGATCGGCAAAGACTTCGGCGGCGACTTGCAATCCCGCTGCTGCGCCGGCCAGCAGCAGCTTCGAAAGCGCCGGCGCGAGCAGAATCAGCCCAGGATCGAAGCTGCGGATCGCCGCCACGACGCTGTCCGCCAGCGCCGCATCCTCGCAGGCCATATTGTTCAGCGCGCCGTGCGGCTTGACATGCGTGAGCCTCCCGCCTTCGGCGCGGGCGATGCCGGCGAGGGCGCCGATCTGGTAGATCAGCATCGCTTCGAGTTCGGCGGCCGGAAGCTGCATTGCCCGCCGGCCAAAACCCTGCAGGTCGGGAAACGAAGGATGTGCGCCGAGGCTGACGCCGGCAACAGCGCCTGCTGGACCGTGCGGCGCATCACCAGCGGATCGCCGGCATGAAAACCGCAGGCGATGTTGGCCGCGCCAACGATGTGCAACAGTTCGTCATCGCTGCCCATTTTCCAGGCCCCGAAGCTTTCACCCAGATCGGCGTTGAGATTGATCCTGCGCCTCATCCTTTCTCCCGCGGTGAATTCCGTGAACTCCGTGGATTTTGCCAATCCTCCTGCGCAGGAGTCGCCGGCCAGATCGCGGAGTCGAGCGCGCAGGCATCGACGACACCGCTGACCAGGTTGGCGGCGTACATCGCCTGCAGATCGAGCACGCCCACTGCCGCCAGCGGCACGATGTCGGCGATCAGCGCGCGCAGTCTTGCCGCGCTGGCGCGCGCAGCCAGTTCGGCAGCCGCCACCGAAACGGTGGCAAAGCGAATGCGCTGTCCCGGTGCCAGTGCCGCCAGGCGCGGCAAATCGGCCGAGATCACCGTCGCAATCTTCGGATATCCGCCGGCGGTCTGGCCGTCGGCGAGCAGCACGATCGGCTGTCCCTGAGCCGGTACCTGAATCGACCCCGGAACGGTCGCGTCCGAGGTAATTTCGACGCCTTTGTCGGAGCGATGCCTGAGCATGGGTCCATCCAGACGCATGCCCATGCGATCGGCAGCGCTGGAAACCTGGTAAACCTCGCTCAGGAAGCAGGCCTGCGACGCCGCAGTGAAGTAGTCTTCCTGCGGTCCGAGCAGCACGCGAATCGGCGCCGTATCAAGCAGTGGCGCCGTCCGCAGCATCTGTTCGCCGGCACTGCCCTCGCCGACCTGCAGGCGGACGCCGGGCGACAGCCAGCGGCCATCGAGGCCACCGAGCCCGGCAGGCGCATAGGTCGAGGCGCTGCCGAGCTGCTTCGGGACACAGATCCCGAGCAGCGCGAGATAGCCGACCCGGCACGGCGACAGCATGCCGCAATGCAGGGCCTCGCCAGGCGCGAGCGTCACGCTGCGCCAGGAATCGAGGCAACGACGCCCGCCGGCGCTGCGCACCGCAGCCGAAAAATTGCCGGCCAGTGCGAGCTGCACCGGCGAGTCGAGCGCACGCACCACCAGACCGCCGACAAGGAATTCAATCGCCGGTGCATCTTCGGCATTGCCGATCAAGGCATTGGCCAGGCGCAACCAGTCCGGTTGCAGCGCGCCGGAGCGCGGCACGCCAAGCCGACGGAACCCCGGTCGGCCGAGATCCTGGAGCGAAGCCAGCGCGCCGGGGCTGACGATTTCGAGAACAGCGTTCATTGATCGGCTTCACCATCGGCCAGGAAAGCCAGCGGCGGCCGCGCTGCCGCGTACCACTCCGGCATTTCCGCGAGCAGCAAGCGATACTCGGCGGCGTCTACCGCACGGAAGCGCACCCGGTCGCCGGGCAGGAGCAGCGCCGCCTGCGGCCAGTTCGCCGAAAACAGCGGCACCGGACAGGCGCCAAGCAGGTGCCAGCCGCCGGGGCTTTCCCAGGGGTAGATCGCGGTCAGGGTGCCGGCCGTTGCCACACTGCCCGCCGGCACGCGCAGGCGCGGCTCGCTGCGACGCGGACGCGAGAGCAGCTCCGGCAGATCGCCCATGAAGGCAAAACCCGGCAGGAAACCGAGCATGTAGACCTCGTAGGTGACGGAAGCATGCAGGCGGATCACTTCGGCCGGCGGCAAGCCGCAGGCCTGTGCGAGTTCATCGAGATCCGGCCCGCAGGCAGCGATCTCGTCCCCGTAACACACCGGCAGTTGCCAGACACGCCCGCGCCGCGCATTCCTGTCCATGGCTACAGACGAGCACAGCGCGGCATGCGCGTGTCTGATAACGATCGGTTCGATTTCGGCGCGCGTACTCAGCAAGGGATCGTAGATCACCGTCAGCGAACGGAAGGTCGGAACCATTTCGACGATCCCGTGCAGTTCGCCGCTGCCGATCGCCCGCGCCAGTGCCGCGTCGAGTGCCGTCACCGCAGCCAGCAGGCGCCGCTCGACGCGCTCGCCAAACTCGATGGTCAGCGCCGTATCCCCGGCATTGAGGATGCGAAAGCTTATACTAAGGGTCATGACTTTTCCAGGCACTCCCGATCATGAAAGAAGATGGTGGAATCTGAAAATTCATCACCAAAACAAAAAGATGGGGCATCGATTCAGACTCCAGTCATGATCGACCATCCGCCACGCGTTTTCATCAGCTACGCCCAGGAATCCGAAAGCCATTCCGCCTGGGTGCTGGCACTCGCCCACAGGCTGCGTCACAACGGCGTCGATGCCGTCATCGACCGCTACTTCCCCTGGGTCGAGAAAGGCTGGCGGCTGTGGATGAGCGAGCAGATCGAACAGGCCGACTGGGTCCTCGTCGTGTGCACCGAGGAGTACCGCCAGCGCTTCGACGGCAACGCACCGCCCGGCTGCGGGCGCGGCGTGCGCTGGGAGTCGCAGCATATCACGCAGGCGCTTTACGACGACAAGCTCAGCAACAAGCAGTTCATCCCCGTGCTGCCGCCTGCCGGTGACGAACACTGCATCCCGCTGCCACTGAAGGACTTTCGCAAGTTCCAGCTCGACGCCCACTACGACGACCTCTATCGCCTGCTCACCGAGCAGCCGGAGACGCCGGTGCCGGCGCTCGGCAAGATTCGCTACCTGCCGCCGCTGTCGGTCCCCGCACCGGCGCCACCCGCAACACCGCCAGACGCCGCGACAGCCCCACCGTTGATCGCCAACCCCTACCCCGGCCTCGCCGCGTTCAAGCCCGAGGAATGCAGCTTCTTCTTCGGCCGCGAAGCAGACACGGCGCGCGTGCTCGAGCGTCTCGAAACGTCGCGCTTCGTCAGCGTCGTCGGCGGGTCGGGAACCGGCAAGTCGTCGCTGGTCGCGGCCGGCGTCGTTCCGGCACTGCGCCAACGGCAGGGTACGCTGAGCTATCTGCGCTTCAAGCCGCAAGCCGATCCCTGCCGGCAACTGGCCGAGGCGCTCGACCGCGCCCTGCCCGAAGAGCGCCAGCACCTGCGCAAGCCACGCGTCGAGCGCCTCCGGCAAGCACTCGACAGCGACCCGGCAAGCGCCGTCGCCAACCTGCTGGGCAAGCTGCACGCACCGATCCTGCTCTTCGCCGACCAGTTCGAGGAACTGTTCACGCAGACGCCGCCCGAGACCGCCGAGCGCTTTCGTGCGTTGTTCGAAGCGCTGCGCGGCGACCCGTCGCTGTCTCTGGTGCTGACGCTGCGCAGCGAATTCATGCACCGCCTGATGGACTGGGTCGGTGGCGAGGTGTTCGCCCGTTCGCTGGTTCCCCTCGATCCGATCAGGGACGAAGACCGGCTGCGCGAGATCATCGTTTGCCCGGCGGCGAAAAGCGGCGTGGCGGTGCAGCCCGAGCTGCTCCCGGAACTGTTGGCGGCGGCCCGCGACATGGCCGGCGCGCTGCCGCTGCTGGCGCTGACGCTGACGCAGTTGTTCGCGCACCGCGACCCCGCCCAGGGCCTGACGCTCGCTGCTTATCACGAGATGGGCGGCCTCAAGAAGATCGTCGAGACCGCCGTGGCCGACATCGACCAGGAGATTGACGACGATCCGGCACTGGCGGAGGCCTGCGAGCGTCTGTTTGCCGAACTGGCGACGGTCATCGACGAGCTGCCGACGCGCCGAACAGCGGAAGTCGAACCCTTGCGCGCCGACGCCAGGCTGAGCGATCTGGTCGAGGCCCTGCGCGCGCAGGGCCTGCTCGCCGACCCCGACGACCGGCATGTCGAACTCGCGCACGAGACACTGCTGAACCACTGGCCGCGCCTGCGCGCGTGGTGCGGGCAATACAGCGACAAGCTGGCGCTGCGCCGCCAGGCCGAGCAGGCGGCCGGCGACTGGCAGAAGGCGAGAGCCAGGGAGGAAGCGTCCGGCCAGGCCTTGACCGCGCGCCACAGCGAACTGCTGCGCTGGAGCTGGGAACGCCAGAAACCGGCGCTCGAAGCGCTGCTGGCGCTCAATCCGCACCGGAGTGCGCCGCATGACGCCGACTTCGCCGATACCGGTCTCGATGCCTGGCGCGCGCTGCAAGGCGTGCTGAGCGAGCCGCTGCAGGGCTTCCTCGCTCCCGAACCGCTGCGTCTGCTCGACGAATTGCGCTCCGACGAGACGCCGCACCATCGCCGCGAGGAGATCGGTCTGCGCCTCAACCAGATGGGCGACCCGCGCCGCGGCGTCGGGCTAGGAGCGAATGGCCTGCCCGACATCGTCTGGGTCGACATCCCGGCGGGTCAGGTGACGCTGGCAACGGAGCCGCCCGAGACCTTCGCCGTGCACGCTTTCCGTATCGCAAAGTATCCGGTCACCTGGCAGCAGTATCGCGCTTTTGTCGCTGCCGCCGATGGCTATCGCGATCCGCGCTGGTGGGACGGGCTCAGGCAGGAAGATCAGCCGGGCGCGGATCTCTGGGCCTTTGCCAACTACCCGGCGATCAACGTCTCCTGGTACGACGCCGTCGCTTTCTGCCGCTGGTTGAGCAACCGCCTGGATCTGGCCGAGAACGAAGTCGTCCGGCTGCCGACCGAATGGGAATGGCAATGGGTGGCGCAGGCAGGCGCCCAAGCGCGGGAATACCCGTGGCACGGCGAGTGGAACGTGATGCGCGCTAATAGTTACGAAAGCGGTATCGGCAGGACGACGGCGGTGGGGATGTATCCACTCGGGGCTCCCGATTGCTGGCCGGTGATGGATCTGGCCGGGAACGTCTGGGAATGGTGTGTCAACGAACACGACACTCCTGGCAATACTGCGCCGGGCGCAGACGTGTCCCGCGTGCTGCGCGGCGGGTCCTGGGGCAATAACCCGGGGGGCTGTCGCGCGGCGTACCGCAACGACGACGCTCCGGACTACCGTGGCGGCTACATCGGCTTCCGGGTGTGTCGTGGTGCCCCCATCGAACCGCTGCGCGCTGCGCCGCTGAACACTGTGACGCTGAA
Source organism: Candidatus Accumulibacter contiguus (assembly GCF_012940005.1). Taxonomy (GTDB): domain Bacteria; phylum Pseudomonadota; class Gammaproteobacteria; order Burkholderiales; family Rhodocyclaceae; genus Accumulibacter; species Accumulibacter contiguus. The sequence continues at coordinate 16,200 of NZ_SPMX01000092.1, forward strand.
GCGCTGATCACTGGGCGCCGCGCAGCGGCGCCCGCGATTTTTTTTGCCTTTCTTGTCTTCTGCCTGCCATACTCTGCCGGCAGGCTTCGGCCTGTGGGGCAGCCTGAAACGTGTCCCGCGTGCTGCGCGGCGGGTCCTGGAACAATAACCCGAGGAACTGTCGCGCGGCGAACCGCAACGACAACGCTCCGGACAACCGTAACAACAACATCGGCTTCCGGGTGTGTCGTGGTGCCCACATCGTGATCATCCCCGCAGGGCGTCGGGAAACATTCTGGCGCTTGTCGGAACTTTCGGCCGACCACGGTTTGCCGGACGAGGCCGGGGAACGATCGATGGCGCAGGCCTGTCCCGTCCGCACGCGCCTGGCGCGTCGGGCGCATAGCAAGACCGGGCGCCACCTGGATTCGCTCCCGTGGCGCCCACCCTTTTTCAGGGAGCACTCTGCCTGATCCAGCCGCCGAGCAGCCTGCCGATTTCCGCCACCATGGCGCTGACGTGCGCGTACTGACCATCGTTGAGCCAGCGCCAGCGGTGCGCCAGACGCAAGTACAGCCGCAGGCAATTGAGCGCCGCGTCGGCGTCCTGCAGTGCCGCCTGGCGACGGGCGCCGCGCGCGCTCTGCGCGGCGAAAGCGGCTTCCTGGCAATCGAGCGCTGCATCCATGAGCCGCCGAGTGACGCTCTGGCGGTACACTCGCGGAAAGCGCTCGGCGTGCGGCAGCAACCAGCTCAAGAGGTCAAAAAACCGAGAGAACAACACCAGTTCTTCTGCCATACCCACCTCCAGTCGTCGTCGTTCGTAGGTAGGGTTAGCCCGCAGGGCATAACCCGACATCCTTTCTCGGCAGAGTACCGAGTGACGCTACGCTGACCTGACCTACGGAACGAACGCCATCGACACTGCTCATCATAGTCCCGCGTTCGCCGAACTGTGCCACTGGCCGCACCTGCTGCAAGCCTTCCAGCGCGCGGCCAGTGGCAAGCGACGCCGACCCGCCGTCGCCAGCTTCGAGTTCCAGGTGGCCGATCGCCTGCTGCGCCTGCGTGCGGACCTGCTCGACGGTAGCTACGCGCCCGGGCCGTACACCCATTTCTTCATTCACGAACCCAAGCACCGGAAAATCAGCGCCGCGACATTTCGTGACCGGGTGGTGCACCACGCCCTGTGCGCGATCATCGAACCGCGCTTCGAGCGCGTTTTCATTCCCGACAGCTACGCCAACCGCATCGGCAAGGGGACGCATCGGGCGATCGACCGCCTGCAGGAGTTCACGCGCCGCTATCGCTACGTGCTGCGCGCCGACCTGCGCCAGCATTTCGCGTCGATCGACCATGCGATCCTGCTCGACAGCCTGCGCACGCAGATCCCGGAGCCCGACATCATGCGCCTGATCGAGGTCATCCTGGCCGGCGGTCGCGACGTTTTGCGCGACCAGTACGACATGGTGTGGTTTCCGGGCGACGATCTGCTGGCGGTGTGCCGACCACGCGGGCTGCCAATCGGCAATCTCACCTCGCAGTTCTGGTCGAACTGCTATCTGCATCCTTTCGACCTGTTCGTCAAGCGCGAACTCGGCTGCCGAGCCTATCTGCGTTACGTCGACGACTTTGCGCTCTTCGCCGACAGCAAGGCGACACTGTGGGCGTGGAAGGAGGCGATCCAGTCGCGGCTGGCGGGACTGCGGCTGACGATCCACGAGCGCTGCACGCAGGTGACGCCGACCGCCGGTGGCATTCCCTGGCTGGGTTTCGTCGTTTTCCCCGAGTATCGCCTGGTCAAGGCGCGCAAGGTGCGCTACGCAACGCGCCGACTCGGTGAGCGCTATGAGGCTTACCGTTCCAGCACGATCGCCTTCGCCGAGTTCGACGCCAGCGTACGTGGCTGGATCAATCACGTGCGGCACGCCGACTCGTGGGGCCTGCGCCGGCACGTGCTCGCGCCATTCGTCCTGAAGCCCGGCGACATGCCGCGACGGGAAGCTACGAACAGGCCCGAAAAAAAATCGCGGGCGCCGCTGCGCGGCGCCCAGTGATCAGCGCTTCAGCGTCACAGGGTTCAGCGGCGCAGCGCGCAGCGGTTCGATGGGGGCAACACGACACACCCGGAAGCCGATGAAGCCGCCACGGTCGTCCGGAGCGAGGACGTAGCGGTACGCCGCGCGACAGAGCCTCGGGCGAGCGAGCCAGGACCCGCCGCGCAGCACGCGGGACGATGAGCCCCCTCCTTCCCACGCGGAACCATCCGTCGGTGCTCCCTCGTAGTTCTTATGCCAGGTATCCTGGCACCACTCCCAGACATTGCCGTGCGTGTCGTATAGCCCGAAGTCGTTGGCCGCGAAAGAGCCTACCGGCAACGTCTTCTGCCGGCATTCGCCAGACGCCGAGCCGTTGTAGGTGTAGTTGCCATCGAAGTTGGCCTGCTCGAGACTGATCCGCTCGCCGGTGTGGAAAGGCGTCGTCGTTCCCGCACGGCAGGCGTATTCCCACTCGGCCTCGCTCGGCAGGCGGTAGGCGTTCCCGGTCTGTTCGCACAACCACTGGCAGTATTCGCACGCATCGTCCCAGGAAACATGGATCACCGGCCGCTCGCCCCGCCCCCAGCCCGAATCATCGGGTTTCCACTTCCCGGCGGCCTGCGCATGGCGATCGTAGTCATCGAAAGTCACGGCGTAGACGCCCATGGCGAACGGCAGCGCGATCCGGACTTCGTGTTGCGGAGTCTCGTCGTCGCTGCGCTCCGGTTCCGTAACCGGCGAGCCCATCAGAAAACGGCCGGCGGGGATCACGACCATCAGCGGACCCTCACCACCGCTGCGCAGCGGGTCGCGAAAGGTCTGTCCGGAGGACGGGGGTGGCGCAGCGGCGGGGGCGACCGTCACGGCCGGTGCCGGCTGCGGTTCGCGGCCTCCGAGTTGCAGCCGCAGCGCATCGACAATTCGCACCAACCCGGCATGATCGCGCTCGCCTGCCCAGCCGACGAGGTCAGCCGTCTGAATCCTCCCGAAACCATAGGGAAACTCGATGCGCTCGATGAAGGCAGGGAAGAGAATGCCTTTGCGCTTGCCATACTCGGCTTCTTCAAGCACATAGTCGCTGTCGCACGACTGCGCCGACCACAAGGCGACGAGCGCCTTCGCCGCGTGCAGTTCCTTCTGGATCGCCTTGTGCCAGCGCTCGCCGACGCGCGTCTGCACGTCGAGAAACACCGTCCATCCCTCGGCGCGCAGGCGCTCGGCGAGCGGGTTGGCAATGGCAAGATCGGTCCGCGAGTAGCAGATGAAGATGTCGTGGGGCATGGTTCGGACTCTGGTCAACGACGCGGTTCGCCAAAAGCTGCCGCAAACGCGCACGGCATCGATCCGCCTGGCAGCGAGTCAGCGAGGCATTTATACTTCACGCATTATCGGCGAACTTGCCCGGCCTTGCACGCTCCTCGCCAGCGAAGGGTGTAGAGTCGAGATGTGGCGCGGTAGCCGTAGGTTCGGCTTGTCTGTTTCCGTCCCTTTCGTCTGACGGTGCCCAGGTAGCCTTGCCATAGCCCCGTTTCCACATCCCGCTTATCGAACCGGACGTGCAGATTTCCCGCATCCGGCTCTCGGACAAGACATCATGCTTTTCGCCCACGGAAGGTCATGGGTCCTCGCCGGCAAATTGACCAGTCCCAACTTTTCGTAAAGGTACTGATTCGGGTAGCGCGCCCACCCGGTGCCGGAGACCTTGTGTTTCTTGCATAACCACCGGCGGAGCCGTTGCGTGACATGGGTGTTGATCGCCCGATAGGCCGGACTGACGGAACCCAGGCAGAAGTAATTCGCCCAGCCGATCAGTTTCCGGTTCAGCCGTCCCACGACAAACTCGGCATCTAGGGTGATTTCCGGGAATCAGGATCCCGAACAACTACCGCAGCGGCCTGTTTTTCTGGCCCTGAGCCCGGCCTGACGCCATGACTCTTGGTACGGCGTTTTGCGGAAATCACCTAGTATGGTTCGGCGGCGGTCGGTTTCCTGAGTGATGCTTTCCACCATCCGTTTGACGCTTTTCGGCGAGGGCCGGGTGCCGATGTAGGCGCGCCCGGTTTTCTGGCTGTAGCACCGCCCGAAGGTGTATCCCAGGAAGTCAAACCGCTCTTGCGGTATCTGACATAGGTGGGTCTTGTCGTCGTTCACCGTCAGCTTCAGTTGCTCCATCATTCCTCGCATCGCCGCCATGGCATCCTCTGCCCGGCCCTTGCAGCAGATGACGAAGTCGTCCGCATAATTGACGATTTGCGCCGACCAGCGACGGGCATACCCCAACGTCTTCCATCCGAGGATGAAGCGCCGCATGTACAGATTCGACAGCAGCGGTGAAATCGGAGCCCCTTGCGGGGTGCCACGTCCGGTGTCCCGGTTGGACGTCGTCCGTTTCCGGTGACCGTGTCCATCGTCCTCTTCCACTGGCGCGTCCAGCCATTGCTTGATGAGGTGCAGAACGTGCCGATCCACGATCCGACGGGCGACGCTCTTCATAAGCTCAGGGTGCGGAATGCTATCGAAATAGCCGGATAGATCCGCATCGATCACTTGCTGGTGTCCAGTGTTCAATAGACGATGAACCGCTTGTACCGCATCCTGCGCTCCCCGCTCTGCCCGGTACGCGTATTGCTCCGGTTGCAGATCGGCTTCAAAGATGGGTTCCAGCACGAGCATGGCCGCCGTTTGGACTACCCGGTCGGTGATCGTCGGTATGCCCAAGGGGCGCAGCTTGCCGTTCGGCTTGGGAATCCAGACCCGCTTGACCGCTTCCGGTCGGTAGTCTGTGTCCTTTCGGCAATGCTGCGTGAAATTCCAGCGCTGGCCTGGTACCTTGGTAGGCCCGTAACGACCGTTAGTTCTACATTAACAGATTCTAATGGCATTTTTGGGTGCTGGCGGCTGCCTTCGGTAGGCGCTGTCGCGGGCGCTTTGTCGCCGTGCATGACGCTCGGCGATGATTCGCACGAGGTCTTCGCGACCGTGAATCTTCACCGGGAGCTGCGCCACGAGCATGTCGACAACATCGGCACAGGACAGTAACTCGGCGTAGGGTGAGTGTTGCCGCCGCTCCTTGACGAGAAAGAGTAGTGCAACGCAGACGAGCGCCATGTGGTTGTACCAAGCCCGCCACTTGCGTACCTGGTAGTCGGCCATCCCACAGCAACCTTTCGCATTCTCGAAGGCGCGCTCGATGAAGTGGCGCTGTGCCTGCATGCGTGCCAGCTCGCGAAGTGGCGTGTCGGGCGCCGCGTTGGAGAGCATGAACTTCACCTCCTTGCCATCGCGGCGTGCCAGGAGATGCCATTGGCGGGCCTGTGCGCTGTTCGGATGACTGATCCACA
>NZ_SPMX01000093.1 GCF_012940005.1 Candidatus Accumulibacter contiguus
ATCACTGGGGGGGGCATCACTGGGGGGGCATCACACTGGGGCGGGCAGGTCTTGTTTCTGAACTACCTCCATCTTGAGTTCCTGCATGGCACGCCCCCTCGAATCGAATTACCCGGCGCGAGTTATCGCGTGACGTCGCACGCTGATCGGCACAACCCGATCTCTGTGGTCGATGTGGATCGGGAGTCGCTCTGATTGCGCTGCTCGCGACAGGTACGTCAAGAGCGGCCCACACGGTGGTGCTGCCAGTAGCCGGGTTCGCGATGACAGTGCATGACTGCAAGAATCAGCACCAAATCCGCTTCTACGGTGTAGAGAACAGCGTAAGAAAAAAACGCGCGTGAGACAGCGCCGAATATCTTCTTCCAGGATGCGCCATCGCTCAGGGGCTGCGAGAATCTGGTCGATAGCGTGTTCTACGGCCGCCATGAAACGGAGTTCCAAGCCCTCCTGACAATCTGCGTAGTATCGGGCAGCATGCCCGTACTCCGCCAGGGCCTCGGGGTGGAACTCGTACCTCATCGAGCAAACATCTGCCTGACTCGCTCCAAGGCCGCATCACCTGGGATCGTCTTCACCCGTCCGCTCCGGACGTCGTCTCGGCGACGGCACGCTTCTGTGGCCCAAAGCTGTTGAACGTAGCCGTCTTCCGCTGGGTCGAGACTTTCGACGAGGCGGTCGGCCAGCAGGGCACGTGCTTCGCTCGGCAAGGCGAGTGCTTCTTCAGTAATTTGTTCTACGGTCAAGATCATCGATATTGACTCCTTGTAGAGCGACGAAAAAAACGGCGACGCGCCGATTTTTTCTGGGCAAGAATCAGAGAATAGCAACGTCGCGGGCAAAGATGGGGTTACGATCAGCAGGAAAAATGCGCAAGCAGTATGCTTGGCCTGCAGTCCTCTTGGTCGTCCACGTCAACGCCAGCCGATGCGGCGCGATCGTCCGACGAAGCCCAGCTTTCAGGCCGAGTGCAATTCCTCCCGGATCACTCGCCGGAGCGTCTCTTCGATCGTCTTCTGCTGCATCGTTTCGCGCAGGGCGGCGTTGATCAGGGTCTGGTAACCACGCCCGCCGGCCTGCTGCTTGAACCACGCCACGACGTCCGGATCGAGCGTGATGTTGATCTTCTGCTTCTTCATTGGCGTGGACTGCAAGCCCACGCGGTGCACCGCCTGCGCGAAATCTTCGGGCGACCAGACGGGCGCTTCATCGAGATCGTCAGAGGCTTGCAAAGTAGTATTCCCGTTCATGGCGCTCCGCCTTTCGCATCGAAATGACCTGGATCGTGTCTTCGGTCTCGGTGTGCGCAATCACCACGACCTCGACTCCCAGCAACCCCACCGTGGAAAACCGCGCCTCGCCGTAGGAGAAGCGCGTATCCGGGCGCGTCAGGGTATGCCCTGCGAACACCAGTGACGCGTCAGCAAAGTCAAGCCCATGTTTCTTCAGGTTGGCCTGCCGCTTCGCATCGTTCCAAGTGAAGTTCATGCGTCAGTATAGACGATTATCTCTATCTCAGAGGTCGCTACGCTTTTGCCGGTTTGCTGCGGGCCGAGCTCTCTTCAATTCCTCACCGCCCACAGCGCAACCGCCGCCGCCAGGCACGTAATACACGACGCCACCACGTTCAAGGCCCCGATCCGTCGAGCATCACCCATAGCGCCGACGACCCGTCCCAGCGCAGCGTCGATTTCGCCACGCACCGAAGCCGCCGCTTCCCTCGCACCCTCCTGCATGACCTTCGCCATCGCTCCCTTTCTTCTTGCCGTTCGACCGATGCTCACTGCCGACACAGCGGCAATACGAGGAAAAATCCCCCACCGTGGCAAAGCGGCTCACCTCACCGGTCTCGAGCGCAATGGTCAGTGCCAGCACTTTGCCCACCCCGCTCACCGTCAGCAGCCCCTGGTAGTCCGGGCGTAACTTCGCCTTTTTCAGGATCTCCGCTTCCAGCCTTTCGATCTGTTCATTCAGGCAGTGCATCACCGCCACGTTGCTTTTCACGGCCAAACGGCTGCTTTCTGCCAGGGCCAGTTGATCGATGTCCGTTTCCTGCCAGCGCTTGATCTCGTTGGCGCTCGCGCGCCCTCCCGTGTCGCGGCTCAGCAGGTTCTCGATGCTCAAGATCTGCCGTGATCTCTGGCCCACCAACTGGTTGCGCTTGCGCATCAGATCTCGCACACCACGCGCTTCCTTCGGGCAAATGTATCCTACCGGCAGGATCCCCAAACGCAACAAGTGTGCCAGCCAACGCGCATCGTCCACGTCTTCCTTATGCTTCAGGTCCTTGTACTGCTTGACCGCCGCCGTGTTCACCAGGTGCACCCGATAGCCCGCTTCCATCAGGCCGTCGACCAGCCAATATCAGTTGTAGGTGGACTCGACGGCAATGCCCTCGATCGCCTCGCGATGCGCGCAAAGCGCCTGGCAGATCTGTTGCAGATTATTCGGAAGACGTCGTTGCAGCACGGTTCGATCCATCTCATCCAGGATCACCAACACACTATTGTTGGAATGAAGGTCAATTGCAGCGTACAGTTTCATTTCGGCTCCTCTTCTGCGGTTGTCAGTCCGTGATTTCCCACACTGACTGTAACGCCGCGGTTGGGGAGCCGGCTAGATGATTATCAGGTCTTGTTTCTGAACCAATTCCTCCAAACAGCCACAAACAGCCAGAGTCAGCACTCCAAGATTCCTACATCGATGAGTGGAACTTGGTGCTCACAGGCCAAGCTCGCTATGCGACCCGAGACGGACGAGCTGCAAGACCTCGTCATTCGGCTTGCGGTAAATCAACACCAGGTCGGGCTTGACGTGGCAATCCCGGTAGTCTTTCCAGTCGCCAGTCAGTGCGTGATCGCGGTGCTTGTCGGCCAGCGGCTGGTCATTCGCCAAGGCCGTAACGATGGCAACGAAGTCGCTTGCCAGCGTCTCACGATGAGGGCTCCTGGTCTTGCGCTTGTAATCACGCCTAAACTGGCCGGTTTGCTCAATCGTCCGCATTCAGGTCCGCCATCAGATCCTCGACGGTGGCGAACGATTTCAATCCACCACGGCGCGCCTCTTGCATCGCTTCTATGGTGATGGCGTTCGGCACCAGTGGTTCGAACGGCAGCGCTTTCTCGCGGGTCAAGAGGATGCGGAAGGCGTCTGACACGGTCAATCCCATCGCCGCCAGCACGGCGGTCGCCTCTTCCTTGATGTGCTCGTCGATACGGGCACGGACAACAGCATTCGTTGGCATGGTTTGGTTCCCCAAGTTAACGAGCTACATTGTAGCCCAAGACTGCAGACAGGGTCGGGTCCGAGGGTCACCCATTAGCCGGCCCCTGTCAATAGGTTAAAAAAAATCTCTCGCGATGCGACGGCGATACACTCGTGAGCTAATCCACTCCTGGCGTTAGCCTGGCGCTCGCGCCCTGGTTTTCGTTCTTGCGGTGTCGGAACCAGTCCGCACCAGTCACCCATCAGGATCAAGGCGGTAGTCCGGGTGTGGTTACCCGGACTGCGCCCCTGGCCGCGGTTGCGGCCCCAGAAAACCGTCAGTGCCCTGCACGTGTCCAAGTCGCTCGGCGTGTTCGCCGATGACAAATCTCTGGTTGCCTGTCACGATGGCGGCGGGCACCAACCCCGGTTGGCTCGCGGCAGAGGCGAACGGGTCAAGCCTGTTGCCTTTACAAAACCTGTGTTCTTGCGATCACTTCTCCTGCGTCAAGGGCGGGCTGCGTTTTTTGCAGCCCGGCGTAGCGCACCCTTGACGCCCGATGGTAATTTAGGCTGATGTCAGGGGGCAAAGCTGCGCACTTCGGCTTTGCCCCCTGACAGACCCTGCCGGCCTCCGGTCTGGCGGAGAGGAGGACGGTGGCCCAATCAGGTCGGATGGTTATCAGCCAACCCCGTGTCTGGCTCACCGCCCCCGCTCCATTCTTTCAGGCAAACGCACGCTGGACGTCAAACGGCACCCGATCGCGCATCACGTGGTAACAGGCCCGCGCCAGCTTGTGCGCCACCGCCTTGATCGCCACCACGGGCATCGTCCTGGCACACTTGCGTTGGTAGAAGCGCTTGACCGCCGGCTCGTAACGCACGGCGAAGTTCGCCGCTTCGACAAAGGCCCATGCCAGGTACTTGTTGCCGTTCTTGACGTTGCCGCTCCCTTTCTTCTTGCCGTTCGACCGATGCTCACTGCCGACACAGCGGCAATACGAGGAAAAATCCCCCACCGTGGCAAAGCGGCTCACCTCACCGGTCTCGAGCGCAATGGTCAGTGCCAGCACTTTACCCACCCCGCTCACCGTCAGCAGCCCCTGGTAGTCCGGGCGTAACTTCGCCTTTTTCAGGATCTCCGCTTCCAGCCTTTCGATCTGTTCATTCAGGCAGTGCATCACCGCCACGTTGCTTTTCACGGCCAAACGGCTGCTTTCTGCCAAGGCCAGTTGATCGATGTCCTTCTCCTGCCAGCGCTTGATCTCGTTGGCGCTCGCGCGCCCTCCCGTGTCGCGGCTCAGCAGGTTCTCGATGCTCAAGATCTGCCGTGATCTCTGCCCCACCAACTGGTTGCGCTTGCGCATCAGATCTCGCACACCACGCGCTTCCTTCTAGTGGCCTTTTCTGATGGCGGGCGTCGCCCGATGTGCGGCACGGAGGCTCGGATGGTACACAAGGATCTCGAACTGCCGGAGACTGAGCTTCCAGGCTATTGCCGGCGCAATGGCATTCGCCGCCTGGAACTCTTCGGTTCGGCAACCCGCGTAGACTTCGGGCCGCAGAGCGATGTGGATCTGCTGGTGGAATTCAGGCCGGAGGCCAGAATCGGCTTTCTCGCCTTGAGTCGCATGCAGCGCGAGCTGTCCGCGTTGTTCGGGCGGAGCGTTGATCTGGTGCCGCGTGCTGGCCTCAAACCGGTGATAGCGGAATCGGTTCTCAAGGAGGCCGAGCCACTCTATGCGGACTAACGAATTGTATCTATTGAATATCGTTCAAGCTGCCGATTCCATAGCGCAGTTCGCGATGAAGCCAGGCGTCAGCTCGTGCTTCTGAACCAATTCCCGGTAGAGTTCCCGCATGGCACGTCCGCTTCGAATCGAATTCCCTGGCGCGATCTATCACGTGACATCGCGCGGTGATCGGCGCGAGCCGATCTTTGTGGACGATGTGGATCGCGAGTCGCTGCTCGCCGTGCTTGCAGCCGGAATGGCACGCTTCGATGCGCAGGTGCTGGCCTATTGCCTGATGGGCAACCACTACCACTTTGTGCTGCATACCCGGCAGGCGAACCTGTCGGCGCTGATGCGACACGTCAATGGCGTCTACACGCAGGCCTTCAACCGGCGCCACGCGAAGGTCGGGCATCTGCTGCAGGGGCGCTTCAAGGCCATTCTGGTAGACCGCGATGCCTACCTGCTGGAGGTCTGTCGGTATGTGGAGCTGAACCCCGTGCGCGCCGGCATGGTCGACGAGCCAGCGCAATGGCACTGGTCCAGCTACCGTGCGCATGTGGGGCAGGTGCCGACGCCGGAGTGGCTGGACAGTGCTGGTCTGCACGCCTACCTGCTCGGACACCCGGTGTGCAGCGTGGCCGACGAACGGCGTGCCACGCAACGTTACGTCGCCCTGGTCGCCGCCGGCCGCGATGTACGCCTATGGGACGAGGCACTGCGCCAGCAAATCTATCTCGGTGACAAAGCCTTTGTCGAACGGATGCAGGCGCTGGCGGTGCCGCAGCAAGAGGCCTCGCGCGATGTGCCCAGGCCGCAGCGAAGCAAGCCCCTGACTCTGAGCCAGTGGCTCGGCAGCAGCGAAAGCCGCGCCCAGGCGTTCCGGTGCGCGCATACGCAAAGCGGCATCAGCATGACGGCGATTGCTCGGGAGATGGGTTTGTCCATTTCGTATGTCAGTAGATTGATCGGGTGCGCCGAGGCGACGCTCCAGGCAAGATCGTCAGCACTGAGCCGGCAGGCGCCGGAAGGTCCCTCCAGGAACTGCGGATGGCCTTGCTGGTCCCGCGCTTGCGTGGGCAGGTCCCTTGCGCTAACGTAAGGAAACTTCAACCAAGGTACGAGAATGAGCACCGCAACCCTCACGAGCAAAGGCCAGATCACTGTCCCCGCCGTTGTGCGAGCGGCGCTGGGCGTTGGCGTTGGAGACCGCGTGGAGTTCGTCGAGATTGCCGCCGGACGTTACGAACTCATCGCTGCGACGCGGTCCGTAACGGCTTTGAAAGGCATGTTCGGCCAGCCTCGGAAGACGGTGTCGATTGAGGAGATGAACGCGGTGATCGCCAAACGTGGTGCCGCCGCCCGATGACTGGCCTGGACACCAATGTCCTCGTGCGCTACATCATGCAGGACGATCCCGAGCAGTCCCTGCTGTCCACTCGGCTCGTCGAGTCGCTTGCGGTCGAGTCGCCGGGGTTCGTGGCGCTGGTCTCTGTCGTTGAACTCGGCTGGGTGCTGGACGCAGCTTACGACCTTGATCGACACCAGATCGCCGACGCTTTCGAAGCGCTGTTGCGCACGAAGGAGATCGTGGTGGAGCGCGCGGAAACCGTCTGGAAGGCCTTGCGCATCTTTCCGCGCACCAACGCAGACCTTGCCGATTGCCTGATCGAGCGATCGGCAGCCGTAGCAGGCTGCGGCACGACCGTGACCTTCGATCGTGGCGCAGTCAAGGGGTGCGGAATGACTTTGGTGACCTGAACCCGCACGTACCGTGTCATCCGCCGCCACGGCCTGGTCGGGCACCGCTTTCAGGTCGCTACAGGAGCAAATAATGGCTACCATGATGCCTGATCTGGGGATCAGCGCGCAACACCGAGGGAAACTCTGGCAGGAGAGCACGCATTCACTGGGACTCGCCGGCCTCGGCTTGCTCGGCCTGCTGTCGACGCGGCGCGGCAGGGACTGCTCTCGGAGCTCCCGGCCACGACCGGATGGGAGAGGCGCGGCGGCTCGCATCGAAAGAGTTCCCGGCCAGGATCGTCGGACCAAAAACCGCTTTACAATCTCGACCGGATGGACTATAACCCGCCGAACGAAAGGGTCAGACCTGTGGCAAACACTGCCCGACCCCATCGGCCGGCAAAGCCTCGCGGAGTGGCTGGCCCAACAGCCGTAAAAACCGTTCGCCCGAGAGCGGGCGCAGCAGGCAGCACAGACTGCCGACCAATGAGCTGAACGCCAGGCAAGGGGCCTGGCCTTGATTCGAGGCTGTTTTTGAGCGCCTCCAACGCTCGCCCGGGGGGGACATGGGGTCGATGTTTCGAACTGCGAAACATGGGGTAGGGCTGCTCCTGTGCTGGTTCGTGCTGGCGGGTCAGGTCTGGGCCAAAACCTGCGACCTCGACGGCGACGGGGATGTCGACCTCGACGACATCACCCTGCTGCAGCGCATGTTGCCGAGCCGTCCCACGGTTACCGGCCCGGATGACCCCCGCGATGCCAATCACGATGGCCGCATCGACATTCTGGACGTGCGCGCCTGCGTACTGTCCTGCACGCGCGCCAAGTGCAGCACGATCAACCAGGCGCCCTTCGCCAATGCCGGCCCCGACCAGAGCGTATCGCTCGGCAGCCGGATCCCACTCGATGGCAGCGCCTCCAGGGATCCCGAAGGCGCGACCCTCAGCTACGCCTGGTCGCTGATCGCCGGACCCCCCGACAGCCAGGCCGTGCTGACCGCCGCCCACAGCACAAATCCCACCTTCCGCGCCGACCTCCCCGGCCAGTACGTCGTGCAGTTGATCGTCCATGACGGCCAACTCGCCAGTGCCCCCGCCACGGTCAGCATCCTCGTCACCAATACTCCGCCGACGGTCAGTCTGAGTGCTCCAGCGGCCTACCAGAGCTTCACCGCCCCGGCGACGATCACCGTCAGCGCCGACGCCGCGGACAGCACCGGCAGCATTACCGAAGTCGCCTTCTATCAAGGCAGCACGCCGATCGGCAGCGCCACCAGCGCACCGTACCGCATCTCCTGGAGCAACGTCCCTGCCGGCAGCTACGTGCTGAAAGCCAAAGCCACCGACAGCGGCGGAGCGATGACCTGGTCCGCGGAAGTGCCGATCACCGTGGCTGCCGGCGGGGTGAAGATCTACTATCTGCATCACGATCATCTGAATACGCCACGCCTGGTCACCGATGAGGCGAACCGGGTGGTCTGGAGAAATACGCCGCTCGGCGAGCCGTTCGGGATGAGTCTGCCCGAAGAGGACCCGGATGGCGATGGGCAGGCGTTTACCTTGAACCTGCGGTTTCCGGGGCAGTACGCGGACAGAGAGAGTCATCTAAATTACAACTACTTCAGGGATTACAACCCCGAGGTGGGGGAGGTATCTTCAGAGCGATCCGATTGGGTTGGCGGGTGGCATCAATACTTACGGCTATGTCGGGGGGGAATCCGATGAGCCGGATTGATTCTTTTGGATTGTGGTGGCCAGGAATTCACAACAGCTTGGCGAATTCACAGGCGAAGGATCTCGGATGGAGCCAAGCCGATGCAGTACGGCTAGGCAATCTGACGGGTGACGTTGATGACTTACCGGGATCACAAAATCGCGAAAATTCAGATTGGCACGCGATGCGGGATCCCAGTTGGGAGCGCTGGGGAGCCCAGCAGAATTTCAGCGACTATGTAAAAAGAAACTTGGCCGATTGCTCTCTCGAAGGCCTCGCTAAGGCTCTTCACACAATTCAGGACAGCTACTCCCCTGGTCATGAGGGCTTTCAGCCATGGTGGGGACGCGACAGATATTCCTGGGTCCAGCTGATTCCTCATTTCTTCGAAGACGGCCCTTGGATGATTGGGCCCCTCCAGCGAGCGAAGGCGGCAACACGCAGAACGATTCAACAATGGCGGGAACGTTGCCAATGCGGAAAATAACCAAAGTTTTCTGGCTCTTTACTCTGGTCGGCTCGAGCGATGTGCACAGCGCACTCGCTGAACAGTGGGTTTTCGCGCGCGACCTCAGGAACCCTCCATACTTAATCGAGCATACAGGTGAGAGCGTGTTGCTGTACAAGTCAGGTGACCGTGCTGGTGGCGCATTGGTTGTTTTCAGGGAAGCCTATCCGAGGGTACTCGCCACGTTGTTGCAAAAAATCGAAAGTGGCAGCGGGATCGCAGCAAAGGAAGAGTTTGCAAAATCTAGCATCATAAATATGTTTGAACCCATGGCAAGGGCGATTCGTTCGGATAATGTTAAAGCGCTGTGGCTTCATAGTTGGAAAGCTGATTCCGCACGATTGAATCAAGCCGGGTTTGTTACCGACGGGTTTCGTGAAACACGAATTGAATCCAAGCCCTTCAATCGCCTTCCAAATAGAGGCGCATTTTCCGTTGTATCCTTTCACGTGCTAGACGCAGCTGATCTATTCGGTATTCCGGGCACAGTGATGTTCGTCTACCGGCAGGACAGTGCGAACGAGTGGGGGTGGCACAACGCACATGACCCTTTTTCCTTCGGGTACAAGTTACGGGTTGAGCGTCAATTTACTTCCCACGAGAAGGAGATCATCGAAGCGGTTTCGAAAGCGGCCGACAGTCCCTGCGTCGTAATTCCGATCGGCTCAAATTCTCTCGCGTCATATATAGACGAATGGACGCAAGGACGAGCATGGATAAGCGATCAAACAGAGAACAATAAGGGAAATAAGGTGAAATTGAAATAAGGGAAATAAGGGGCCAGGCCAGGGAATTTACACTCGAATAGCATATTCTTTTTCATCATATTCGTGCAAGAAAAACCTTTAACATTCATGGTGGTATGATGGCCTCTTGTAAACCAACGAGAAATCGGGTCTACTCTCGTCTTTTGGGCACGAGAAATGATCAAGACGAAGGTGGCAAGCTTGGTATGCTGTTTGGGTGACATCGACGACCCACGCAAAGCCAGCAACGGAACACTGCACGACTTCCTGGAGATTCTCGTGATTGCCATTTCCGCCATCCTCTCCGACTGTGACACGATCGAAGACATCGCCGAGTGGGGGCGTACGAAGGAGGCGTGGTTGCGTGAATTCCTGGTGCTCCGGAATGGAGTTCCATCGGGGAAGACTTTTCTGCGCATCTTCCAGGCCCTCGACCCGAAGCAATTCGAGGCGGCGTTCCGCCGCTGGGTGGCTGGGGTGGTCGGTGCCCTGAAAGGCGTCATGGCGGTCGATGGCAAGACGGTGCGTGGGTCGGGCAGTGGCGGCGAGAGCGCCATTCACATGGTCAGCGCCTTCGCTACGGAATGGGGTCTTGTTCTCGGTCAGGAAAAGGTGGCCAGCAAGAGCAATGAGATCACCGCCATTCCGGAACTCATCAAGGCGCTTTATATCAATGGGTTGCTGGTCAGCATCGACGCCATGGGGTGCCAGAAGAGTTTCGCCCGTCAAATCACGGACCAGGAGGGTGACTCCCTGCTGGCGGTCAAAGGCAATCAACCGAGTCTGTTGGCGGCCATCGAGGCTGAATTCATGGACCATGACCAATCGGAGGAGGTCGACCGCCACCGCCAGGTCCACAAGTCCCATGGTCGAATCGTCGCTCAAATCGCCTCGGTGCTGCCCGCGAAAGGGGTCGTCGATCTCGCCGATTGGCCCAAATGCAAGAGGATCGGTTTGATCGACTCCCTGCGCAAGATCGGCGACAACGAGTCGAAACTTGAACGGCGCTACTACATCATCTCTCGTGAATTGACTGCCGAAGAACTTGCGGCAGCGACCCGGTCCCACTGGGGCATCGAGAACCGGCTTCACTGGGTTCTCGACGTCACCTTCGACGAGGATGCCAGCACCGTGCGAAAGGACAACGCCCCACAAAATTTCTCCCTCCTGAAGAAGATCGTGCTCAACCTGCTACGCCTGGATAGCACCGACAAGACCAAATGCAGCTTGCGCATGAAGCGCAAGAAAGCCGCTTGGGATGACAACATCCGGGCAAAGATCCTGGGGCTCACGCCGCTATGACAACCGAGTGGCAAGGCCCTGGTGGTCGTACTCTCGTTCCCTTGCCACCTTTGTCTTCACAGCCGTTCGGTCGAGATCTCTTCCGGACGCATACCTGCCTGAATCCATTTGGCCCTTCAACAACGGCGCCGTTCTGCTCAGAAGGCTGCGTAACAGCAACTTCGAACACGATTTCGGAGCTGAACGAGCTTCTTGACTCGGAACCTGGGAGCGTGCTGTGCGTGTTCGATTGATCACACTCCTTTTCGGGCTGGTCGCGTGCACTTTTACGCTAGCTTCCCAGAACGATGAGTATGAGGACAGGAGTGCTGGCCAGCTCATCTTCGAAATCGCTGTAGTGCTTACATCGAAATCAAGCCTTGATATGGAAGCGCATAGTGCGCTGGGGTCGTCAATGGAGTTTCTTTTCTTGCAGCTGAAGCGCTCCAAGACCAAAGTAGCAACAGACGCATTAGCACGCACAGTGGTACTTAACGTCAGTTCGGGATAAGTTTTGGGGGTTTGGAGAGCCGGCGGATGTCCTGCAGCGACAGTCTGGGTTTGTTTGGCATGAGGCAATAGGCGATGAGGCCGGCCAGCAAATTGACGGTGAAATTGATGGGCGAGCGATGGCGGGTGTGCTCTACCTGACAGAGATTTTTCAGTTCGTCGATGACGGTTTCCACGAGGGATCGCTGCCGTAGCATCGCCTCGTCGAAGGGAGTCAGGGCGACGGGCTTCATGTTTTTCTTGACCTTGGTCACCAAATCAATGCCAAGGTCCTTCAAGAAGGCAGTCAGCCACTTGGCGATATAGCCCTTGTCGGCATACAGTTTGCCAAAGAGCCGATTGGCAAAGTCGCACAAGGGCTTGCGGTCATCGACATTGCCAGGCGTGAGTTTGACACCCAGTAACTCGCCCAAGTGATTGATTACCAGATGGAGTTTGAACCCGAAAAACCAGCCGGTAGAACTCTTGCCCCGCGCCGCCATCCCCCGGAATACCCGGTGAGAAGAAATCCGCAGGTTTTCGCAGACGGCGATGGGGGTCGAATCGGCAATCGACACTCCGGAGCACTTGCCCGTGAGCGCCTCGAACAGGGCGGCCAGCGCTATTGCGCAGCGTGGTAGCAACTCGACACACCGCTGATACGTCGGAAGCTGGGGAAATTCGGCGCGCAGGTGTTGGCACACATGATTCAGATAGAAGGATTTGAACTGCCGGTAGCGAATCTGATGGAACAGCACCACCAGCGTCATCAATTCCGGTAGGGAGAGGCTACATTTTCTCGACCGATGACGCTTGCCATCGGTCAGCAGCCGGGCGTTCAGTTGGGGTTCGATCGCTTTGTAAAAGTCGTCTATCAGGCAGTAAGTCTCGGTAAGATCGTCCATGATGAGAGCCTCCGTGTGACGTGGTTGATCAGGTTGTGCACCCAATTTGCCAAGACAGCATTCCTGCTCATCCGTTTCACATCAACCTCTTAGCGCTACATTTCGAGCTTCCTTATCCCGAACTGACGTTACTTAGGATCGATGCGGGGGGCGGGGAAAGCCGCACCGAAGCGATTCTCTCGAAAGGGCCATTAATCGTGGGGCGTCTGAAGAAGACAGTGCAGACGGAGTATCATCGACTGTGTTCTGGTGCGACGGCTCCCGCATGTATGAGCCAAGGAGAAGTCGCGAAGTATGTGGCTATCCTAATAGAGGCTTTGCACCGCCGGCGCGTTATCCCGACTGAGAGGCTCTAAAAGGCTGACGAGATCTGTGTGCAAGAATCAGTAATTCCCGGCCTGACTTAACCTATTAATTTACATAATAAATTATCGCACCAAAGCTGTGCATGCATTTTGAGAGTCATTTGTAATCAATGGGTTGAATGATTTATGCCGGGAATTGCTGTGCAAGAATCTATGGTAACCGTTTAGCCCCCACCGATTGCGGGCCCCGCAATCAGGCGGCGGCCGGTAGCGGGGGCGCTGAGTTGCCTTTGCGCCGCTCGGCAATGACCTTGGCCAGGTAGGGCCAGGGCAGAATGTGACGTCGCCGGCAGGTGTCGATGACACTGGCCAGCAGGGCAAAGGCACGGGTGCCCTGCTCGGTTCGGGTCCCCTGGCTGAGGAGCCGGGCGATGACCCAGTGCCGCAAGGCTCGTTCCGCTTCGTGATTGGTCAACGGCAGATAGGGATGGACGACGACGATCCAGAACGCTTCCCAGTCATTGAGAAATTCGCGCGCCAGTGCGCGGGTCTTCTCATGGACCGAATCCTGGTGCTTTTCGCAGAGCTCACGGAAGGACTCCAAGCGCTCGTGGAAGCGGGGAGTGAGATCCACCGGCGGACCTTCTCGCGCTTCATCAATCGCGATCATCAGCTCGTTGAGGAGGTCGTGGGTGGCCTGTCCAAAGGCCCGCGCCTCGGTGCTCAGGCTTGCTTTGAGTCCCTCGGCCTTGCGCAACCCGTGCGCCCAACAGCGCAGCCGCTTCTGGAACCGGCGATACACCTTGTAGCCATCGCTCATCAGCCAGCCGACAAACCGGTCGCTAAAGACGTTCTCCAGGATTTCCTTGCTGCGGTGGCCAATGAAGTACAGGCAGATCGTCGGCGTGACGAGCACCCACAGCCACAGCAACTGGCCCCATTCCTTCCACGGTGTTTCATCGGCATGGGTCAAGACTTCCTGCTGCAGTTCTTCGACCAACTGTTCTTCAATCGACTCGACCGCCCGACCGGCTTCGTGGATACACTGGTTGATTGTGCTGGTGGAGAGCGCGACGCCCAGCCAGTCTCGCAGAAATTCCTGCGTCCGCCGACGCGACAGGTGCATGCGGTGGGAGAAACACACCAGCAGGCTGACCAGCATCGGCCCGACGAGATGCCATTCGCTCAGGCCGACGCTCCACCCGGGCTCGGCTCGGCAGCGGCCGGGCTCGCTGCGATTGACATGCCCACATTGGCCACAGGCAATTTCCCCGTAGAGATGTTTGTCATGGCGTATCCGCAAGCCGGGGAGCTCCGCATTCCGGTCGGTATCGAGATCCAGGACATACCGCCCGCCATGCGCGACAAACCCGGCCGGATCCAGCGCCTCACCGCAGCGCACGCAGGATTCCGGAGCATGGATCACCGTGTCGTTGATCGGCAAGGTCACCTGCCGGCTATGGCCTGCGGCCCCGGGCGGTCGCCCCGCTTTCTTGGTAGGGCCGGCCGCCGCGCCGCCCGGCGTGTCTGCCTCCGCCGGTGTGGCAAGGCCCTGCGGCTCGGCATTCCTCACCGCGCTTGCCGCACGATCCTCGTCTGCATCGGGATCCTCTGGATTGTCTGCCTTCCCAGAGGCTTCCGAGTCTGCCTCCCGGGAGACTGCCCCGTGCCACGGTGGGTCACTGCGCGGTGGCCGAGAACTCGTCTGGGAGTTCGCTTTGAGCCGTTCCCGCGCCTCTTTCAAATCCCACAGCAACTTCACCAGCAAGCCATCTTTCCGCTCTGCCGGTAACGCCATCCGCTTCTGCTCATCCAGTTGCTGAAGATCAAAGTCGCTCAGGTACACTCATTGGCTCCACGGGATACGATCACACCCTCACTGCCGCGATAAGATACCCAGACCGTCCTGCGCTGGCAAGCGCTGTGCTCAACGGCTCAACTCCGCGCCAACCTGCTGGGTAAGTGTCGTAGGGGGCTAAACGCTTACACTGAACCAGTTGATTGACAGCGAAACCGGTAGCATTCTCCTGGTGACAGATTAACATGCGGAACACATTTGCCCTCGTGCTAGCGGCCCTATTGAACCAGCCGAATCTATCATCGGTCGCTATAGCTGCTGAGGATCGAGAGGATCGCCTGATCTCACACGCTCGCTACTGTCTCCTCAACGATATTATGCTTTCAAGTGTTGCCCCCGGAACGTATCAGTCGTTAGTCTCTTGCCGTGGCAGCGAGTTGGGGCTTGCTTTTATTGGCGAAAGGTCTTCAAGAAGGGCCGACGCAGAGCTGGCGAAGCTTCGCCGCTATGTGTTAGATGGCGCGCTGGGGGAGAGCTATACGTGCTATGTCCTGTCAAAAGGCAAGCGTATGCTTTCACTTCTTGACGCCCTGGATTTCTCCGAACAGCGTAAAATCTGCGAAGCCGAGGTAGGCCAGCGGATTAGGGAATTAGGTATCGTCCCGAACAAGCTGAATGTTGATGCCGTTTGTTCCACACAAAGCAGCGCACAAAACTGGATCAAAGATATCTCCGTTGCGGCCAAAACAGGGAGAAAATGCAGCGAGCAGGAATGGTAACGCAGTCAGGGCATTCCCACTCGGAATGCATACGCCCTGAGAAGGCAAGGCTGGCCGTAGCGGTTCACCGAGCACACTGCGCTCGGCGAAGGCCCAGCTTTCCTCGGTCATCAGAAGTGCGCTCGGCCGTCATCCGCTCAGGCAGCGAGTTCGTAGACCTGCTGCGCACACGCGAGGTCGACGCTGCGATGCTCGCCCAGAGCGACCATGCCATGCCGCTTCAGTTGCGCTACCAGCGGTGCGATGGCCTCGACACCGATCCCGTAGCCGGAAAGCCTGGTCGGCACCTGCAGCGATTCGAAGAACAGCCGCGTGCGCACGATGGCTTGATCGATGCGCGCTTCGGCGTCGCCTTCGCGCAAGCCCCAGACGCGGTCGGCGTACTGCAACAGCTTGTCGCGCTTTTCCTCACGCCGCACCTGCAGCATCGCCGGCAGAACCACCGCGAGCGTCTGCGCATGGTCGAGACCGTGCAGAACGGTGAGTTCGTGTCCGAGCATGTGCGTCGCCCAATCCTGCGGAACGCCGGCACCGATCAGGCCGTTCAGGGCCAGCGTGGCGGTCCACATCAGGTTGGCGCGCACCGCGTAATTCTCCGGCTCGCGCAATGCGCGCGGGCCTTCTTCGATCAGGGTCAGCAGCAGG
The DNA here is from genome assembly GCF_012940005.1 of Candidatus Accumulibacter contiguus. Lineage (GTDB taxonomy): Bacteria > Pseudomonadota > Gammaproteobacteria > Burkholderiales > Rhodocyclaceae > Accumulibacter > Accumulibacter contiguus. The sequence continues at coordinate 15,850 of NZ_SPMX01000093.1, forward strand.
CCTTCGGCGAAGCGGTCCTGCACCTTGGCGTCGGCCGGGTAGGTGAGGTATTGCTCGGCGATGTGTACGAAAGCGTCGACGACGCCGTTGGCCACCTGGCGCGGCGGCAGCGTGAAGGTCTTGCTCGGGTCGAGGACCGAGAAGCGGGGGAAGAGCCGGTCGTTGAGGAAGGCCAGCTTGTCGTTGCTCGCGCGGCGGGTGATCACGGCGCCGTTGTTCATCTCCGATCCGGTCGCCGGCAGGGTGAGGACGCTGCCGAAAGCAATCGCGCTAGTCACCGCAGCGCGCTTGGCCAGCATATCCCACGGGTCGCCGGCGAAAGGAATCGCGGCGGCGATGAATTTGGTGCCGTCGATCACCGAGCCGCCGCCCACCGCGAGCAGGAAGTCTACCTTCTCGCGACGCGCGAGGGCAACGGCCTGCATCAGCGTTTCGTAAGTCGGGTTGGGTTCGATGCCGGCGAACTCGAAGACCGCGAAGTGCTTCAGCGCGGCCTTGACTTCGTCGAGCGTCCCGCTCCTGACGACGCTACCGCCGCCGTAGGTGATCAGGACGCGCGCGCCGGCCGGAATTTCGGCAGCGATGTCGGCAATGCGGCCCTGGCCGAAAAGGATGCGGGTCGGATTGTGAAAGGTGAAATTCTGCATGGAAGGTTCCTTGGATTCTGTGATTCAGGCGGCGGTGTCGAGGAAGGGGTAGTCGGTGTAGCCATGCTGGTCGCCACCTTCCTGCAGGTCCGGGTGCGAGATGCGCCCGACGTGCCAGAGCTGAATGACGATCTTGCCGCACCTGGCATGCACCGCGTCGGTCACCCGTTTCCAGCCGGCAACCTGCTCGGCGCTGTAGATCCCCGGCGTCTGGATGTAGCCCTTGCCCTGCGGCGAGATTTGCGACGCCTCGCTGATGATCAGGCCGGCGCTGGCGCACTGGGCGTAGCAGGTGACGGAGAGCGGGCCCGGTACGTCGCCAAGCAGCGCACGGCTACGCGTCAGCGGCGCCATGACAAGACGATTGGCGAGGGTCAGCGACCCCATGCGGTAAGGCTGAAAGAGATCGGTCAATATGGATACATCAGCGCTGCTGTGGTGTGCTACGGACATCGTGAACTCCTGAAATTATGGACCGACCGGTCCGAAAATAGCAAAAAAAGGGCTCACCGTCTGTACTCCAGAAGACAGACGAGATGCGCGTCGGCAAAGGCTGCCAGCCGCGCGCTTTCGACGTCGCCCTTGGCCAGCACCTGCAGGCCGGCGATCAGACTCAAACAGGCGCACAGGATAGAATGGACACCTCATTCAGCCAGCGGAGAGTTGACGTGCAGATCATCAAGTGGATCGGGATCGGTGTAGCGGCGATCGCTGCGCTGGCGTTGCTGGCCGGGCAGCTCGGCCTGCTCAAGGGAACACCTCCCGCTGACCTGGGCGTGCGCGAGGGCAAGCTCAAGAAACCATCGGAAACCGCCAACAGTGTGAGCAGCCAGGCCCTGCTCTGGCCCGGCCATCCGCAGCGCGAGTATGCCGACATCGCGCCGCTGGCCCTGCGCGGCGATGGGCCGGCAACGCTGGCCAAGCTGAAGAACGTGCTTCAGTCTCTGCCAGACGTCACTCTTGTCGACAGCCGCGCCGACTACCTCTACGTGCAGTTCACCACGCGAGTGATGAAGTTCGTCGACGACGCGGAGTTCTGGTTCGACCCGGCGAGCGGCATGATACAGCTACGTTCCTCGTCGCGCGTCGGGAGCCGCGATTTCGGTGTCAATCGCCAGCGCATCGAAGCGCTGCGCGAGAGGCTGGCGGCTTCCTGAGCGAGGCGCCGCAGCTTTAAGATGAACCTTCCGAAGGAGACCCCGATGACCGCCCTGCCCGCGCCGAACCGTGCCTCCCTCTACGAGCAACTCTGCGCTTTGCCCGAAAACCTGACCGGCGAGCTCATCGACGGCCAGTTGCACGCCCAGCCCCGTCCGAGCGGCCGCCATGGTCTGGCCGAGCGGGCACTCAATGTCGACCTCGGCGGGCCTTACGACTTCGGTCGCAACGGCCCCGGCGGCTGGTGGATCATTCCGGAACCGGAAGTGCACTTCGTTCGCGATAGCGAAGTGGCGGTGCCCGACCTCGCCGGCTGGCGGCGCGAACGCATGCCGCGGGTACCCGACGACCAGCGCTTCGAAGTCGTTCCGGACTGGGTCTGTGAAATTCTCTCGCCGACCAGCGCGCGCCGGGACCGCATCGTCAAGCTACCGTTCTACGCCCGCCATGGCGTCGCTTACGCCTGGCTGGTCGATCCCGAGGCGCACACGCTCGAAGCCTTTGCCTTGCGCCAGGGTCACTGGCTGCTGATCGCCTCGCTGCAGGATGACGCCGCGGTACGCGTCGCGCCCTTCGATGCGGTTGCGTTTCCCCTGGCGGATCTCTGGGCGTAGAGTGCAATGCGCTTCGCTTATTGCACCCTACGCGCTGCTGGAAGAGGAAAAGACACCACTCTACGACTGCCGCTGCGAAGCGCGCCTGCTCGATGACGCGGAGGCGCTGCGGGAGCTTTGCCTGGCGGTCTGTTCGACGCCGGGGCTGACGCCCGTCGGGCTGCTCTGCCACCAGTTCGGCAGCGCCCTGGAGCCGGCCGGTGCGACCGGTGCGGTGGTGCTTGCCGAGTTGCATCTGGCCGTCCATACCTGGCCGGAGGCCCAGGCGGTGACGCTGGATCTCTATGTCTGCAATTTCAGCCAGGAAAACCAATCAACAACAAATCGCGCGCTATCGCCGCCGCCAACCCGAGCGCACCCTGCTCTAGCGCACCGTGCAGACCCACCTGGCGACTTGGCTTGAACTTTCCTGTGGCTCTCAGCCAGGCGACTCGGTTCGGGCCTACGTCGAGTGCGAATTTCGTTGCACCCTCGAAGGTGGCATCCTTGCCCATGGCTTTGCCCGTGCCCGGCAATGCGTTCTCCCGGTTGCGCCCGATGGCTAGCCCATCGCGACGCAGGCGTAGGTTGGGCTGAGCTTGCGAAGCCCAACACCATTCACCGTTGCCTGGCCCCTCACGACGCCGCTCTTCTCAACTCCGCCCCCAGTCAGTGCCGACGATCCCTCGTTCGATGTACGCATGCAGCGTCGAGTGCGGCCAGTCGGTCGGTTGCTTGACCCAGCCGTGCTTTACCGGATTGTAATGGATGTAGTCGATATGCCGTTCGAGATCGGTTGGGTGACGGATCTGGTGTTCCCAGTAGCGCCATTGCCAGATGCCGCGCTCGCCCTTGTTCTGCCGGCTGGGGCTGATGGCTTCGCTCCTTGGCAGGCTTCGCGAAAAACCAGACTTGATCAGCGACCAGCGGAGAGCGAAGTTGGCGTCGCCCGCGGGAAGCCGCCAGATCGCGTGCAGATGTTCCGGAAGAACGACCATGGCCAGGAGTTTGAACGGGTGTGCCTTGCGGACTGTGGTCATCGCCGTGCGCAGCGTTTCGATGTGGCGTACCAGGGTATCGGAGTCTCGGTCGGCGAGGTTGACGGTGAAGACGCAGGTTCCGCCGGGAGTGTTCGCGCAGTGATAGTCCATGGGTTGCTCCGTTCGCGGTGGTGTTGGGCTTCGTTCCTCGGCCCAGCTACTCGTCTCGATCTAGGGCCAGCCGGAACCCAACACTGTGGTCGCGCTTGCCAGGCATGCTCCAATACCTTACGGCACAACGCGTTGCCCCGCCAACGTCGCACCACGAGCCGCCGCGCAACACGCGGGAGCGTGTCGACGACCCCTCTGGGTCAAGCGGTGCAGCCGTTGGATATGCACCGTACCAGTCGGCACACCATTCCCGCACATTACCGTGCATCTCGTGTTCAAGCTAGGCTGGAGGTGGTTGAGTTTGGCGACGAACCTCTGAACATCATCCCAACTGACGTTCTCGACCGGATTGCGCGGATCATCGAGGAATTCACTCGGATTCTTTCCCATTACCTCTTGCCACAAAGCCTGCGTGCAAGCGGTGTCGGCGAGCCAGAAGCCGCGGTTCAGCGTTACCGAGTGTTGCACTTCGTCATCGCCACGTTCCAGCTCGCTTACCGGCGACCCCATTAGGAAGGTTCCTTTGGGGATCCAGCGGAAGCGCTGGCTGACGCCGCCGACGCTGATTTCGCCGAACAGCCCGTAGCCATCGACACCGAGTGCCTGCTCGCTGCTCCAGCGGCCGGCCTCTCCGGCCTGTGGCGCTTGCCAGTCGAGACGGCAGCGCTCGCCGAACCAGATCACCTCGGCATACAGGCCGCATGCGTCGCGCCCGAGCGTGCGTGCCCACGGCGGCCTTTCGAGCGCGCTGACCGTGAGGTCGATGTGTCGCGAATGCAGTTCGATGCGCTCGACGTCGCGTGTCAGCCGGGCGATGATTTGCGGCAGCGCAGCAGCGGCGACGTAGACTGCAGCAGACGCTGCCGTCGCCGCTGAACGGATGACGCGCACGAAAACGCCGCCGTCGACGAGCATCAGGTCGGCGTAATGGCTACCCCCTTCCGGCAGTTCAGGAACCTTCCTGTCGAGCGGTTCGAGCCGCAGTTCCGCGCCGCGTTGCCGCAAAGCGCAGGCGATTCGGTGACGGGCAGGCTCGGGGTCGAGGAAGAAACGCACTGCCTCCTGGCGGACGCCGGCCGGCAACTCGACCACTTCGCCGCGCGCCAGGCGTTCACGCTGCGCGAGTGCCCAGAGCGCGGCCTGGGCTTCGTCTTCAGCGAACACTTCGTCGCTCTGGCGGCCGACGTGGCGGCGCAACCACTGCTGCAGTCCTGGCGAATCGCCACGCTCGAGAGCCGTCCGGGCGATGGCGTGCTGCCATTGCTCGATGGCCTGCGCTGCGGCGGCTGACAGGCTCGTCGGTGCCAGCCGCCAGCAGGTAGCCAGTTCGGCCAGCCGTACCGATTCAGGCAGGCCGGCATGGTGGGCAATGATCAAACCGACGGCCACGTTTTGCTGCTCGGGCGGGAGCTGGGCGAAGCGGCTCTGGTATTTCTCGATCGCCCCCAGCCCGGCAAACTGGCAGCCCTGCACACCGGCGAGCACGTCCGGATGCTGCCAGAGCATCGCTTCGGCCAGCACGTCGGCTTCAGCGGCCGGCAGCAAATGGCGCATCGCGCGCAGCAGAGGCGGTTCGAAAACTATCGCCGGTGCGAGCAGACTGAGCAGTTGTTCGACCGCCGCCGCGCTGTGCTCGGCGGCAGTTCTAGCCGGCGGTGCGCCTGCCGTCGAGCGGCGCAGCAGGCTATGCCGGTCCCATTCGACGATCTCGAAGCAGCTCTGCAGACTAGACGGGAGCAGCTCGGCGGGAACCGGACAGAGGACCAGCGCCGGGCACGCGGCGCTGCGCAAGCGGCCGCCGAACCTTTGCCAGCCGAGCAGCGTTTCGGGGGTGCCGTCGAGCAGGCCGAGGTCGCTGAGAATCAGCAAGGGTGTCGCCGCAGGCGGCACCTGCCAGTGCTGCGTCGCGCTCTGCAGCGGCCGCCGGACGAGCGGTTGCCGGCCGGGCTCGCTGGCGAGCACGCGCCGATCGAGTCCGAGTTGGCCGTGGCGCTTTTCGAGGGCGCGCGGCAGAGGCGGTTGAAATCCCTGTGAAACGGCTGTGTCTGGCGGTTGTAGTCGGCGAGGATGGCAATTCGCGGACTCCAGCCGTGGCGGCGGAGCATCGGGATGCGATGCAGCACCTCGCCGCGCGTCAGCCGGTCGACGAGGCGCGGCAGGTCGGGCTGGCGCGAATCGACCGTTTGGCCGAGCGTGCGCCGCAGGAAGGGCCACAGCCGCGACCAGCGCGTCAAGGGTTGCGGTACAGGCAGCCGCACCGAGCCGGGAGGAGGGCGGCTGTCCTCGCTCAGCACCTGCGCGTCGGCGAGCCACGGCGGCGCGCCGTTCGGTCCGTCGCCGGGCTGAGGGTCGGTCTGCCGGTGTTCGGTGACGTGGAAGAAGCGGGCGGCAGGAAGCGTCGCCGGGCGTTCGGGTAGCGGTGAGAAAGTTTCGGCAAAGGCCATGACAAAGGGCGAGATGCTGACATTCGCGAAGGCAGTCACCAGCGGCGGTGCCTCCTGTCGATCGTAACCCAGCGCCCCCGCCGCCTGTTCGAGCGCCTGCTCGCCCTGTTCGGCATAAACGCGCAGCAGATCGGCGCGGCCGACGGCGGTCCGAGTGCGTAGCGGTATCATCAGCCGGCCGGCGGGTGTTTTCTGAGGGCGAAGTCCTGCACCTTGCCGAGCAGCGCCGGCTGTTTCGTCGGATCGTCTTCGAGCGTGACGACGACGCGCAGCAGGTCGATGTACTCGGCATGCCCCGGCCCTTGCAGTCCCTGGTCTTCGGCGACCTGCCGGTCTTGCCACAGCTGGCCGGCGGCATTGCGATACACATCATCGGCACAGCGCTGCTTGAAATGCAGCTTGCCGCGGGCGATCAGCGCGGCGGTGAATTCGTGCTCGGATTTCGGCATTTGCAGATTCAGCACCAGGCAGCGGCGGACGAAGGCGGCCGGTAGTTCGCGTTCCTCGTTGGTCGTGATCACCACCAGAGGCGTTGGTGTTCCCTCGGCAGCGCTCACCGGCTCATCGAGCCAGGGAACGGTGAACGCGCCGTTGCCGAGTGTTTCCAGCAGGCCGTTGGGCAGGTCGGCTTCGGCCTTGTCGATCTCGTCGATCAGCAGGACGCAGCCCTTGCCCGGCGACCAGCCTGCTGGCGGCTGCGGTCGTGCGGTCTGGCCACCGCCGCGCTCGTGCTGAGCTACGGCCGAATGCCAGTTGAACACCCACCACAGCGCGCCGGGGCTCAGATAGTTGCGCTGGTCGAGGCGGCGGCGGACCTCTTCCGGGCTGTGGTGACCGGTGCCCATCGCCTGAGCATCGCCAAGCCGGCCGAGTGCGTCGAAGCGCCACTGCAGGTCCTGGCTTTCGCTGCGCGCATGCACCACTTCGGCGACGAACAGCCGTTTCAGGACCTCGGCGGCCGCGCGCGCCAACTGGCTATTGCCCGAGCCGGGCTCGCCACGTACCAGCAGCGGCCGCTGTGCCGCCAGCGCGGCACGTACCGCCCAGGCCGAATTTTTGTCGAAACGGTGTACCGTCGCCGGCCACGAACCGCGTTGTGGCAGCGGGATCTCGTCGAGGAGGATGCTGGGAATGATCGTGGCGTTCATGGCTTTCTGGCGAGCTGTTCGGGAATGGTCAGGAAGTTCCGGATCACGGTTCTGAAGTAGTCTTCATCGCTGACCAGCAGGGCAGGGGTGCCGCCGGACGGCTTGAAGAAAATTACGGTGATCGCGGGGAGTCTGTCTTTGGCGAGCAGTTTCTGGTAGAAGTCTGGCCGGCAGAGGCGGCTCGCCTGTTCGAGAGGCACCGGAATGTAGTGGTGGAAAGTCTTGTGCTTGTCGCGAAAGCGCAACTCGTTGTTCAGCGTCCGCAAATCTTTCGGCGACAGCGTCGAGCGCGACTCCTCCGGAAACACCCGTGCCCAAACTTCAAGCATCAGTTTGTCGAGCGCAGCCTCGTCACTCCAGCCGGTTTCATACTGCGGCTGCGGGATCAACTCGTCCCCGACCACTTCCGACGTGCCTTTCTGAGCACGCAGCCTCGGAGCAATCTGTCGATAGCGGGAACTGACGAGTTCGACGCCGAATGGAGTCTCGACGACGATCTCGAAACCGAGCTTGCCGGCCGACAGCGCGCTTCGGCTGGCCTGACCAAGCCACTCGCCGTCGACGGCAAGCAGGCTCAGCCAGGCGAGAACCGACTTGGCGACGCTCCAGGTGTCGACGAACTCTGGCTGTCGTGGATCGAGCACTGCCAGCGCACTTTTCGTCGCCGGAAAGAGCAGGTCTTCGAGGGCTTGCTCCGGGTCAACCGCACACAAACTGGCCGCCATGTCGGCGGAGGGTTCGACCCCGGCATCGCGCATCGTGGTCTGCAGCGAGTTGGTGAGCCGGCTGCTGCAGGCCAGGATCTTGCGGATCTCGTCGGTGATCTGCATGCGGAAGGGGTCCGGGGGTGCGACCGTTGACTGGGGCAGTATTTTGTCGAGCAGAGCGGCGAAATCGGTGCCGACATGAACTTCTTCGGTCAGGGTATTCATGTCCGCGAGGATGCTCTGCAGTTCATCGATCAGCCGCCGGCATTCCGCGTAGCCATCGAGATCCTTGCGTAACTCCAGCGTGTATTTCGGGTCGCCGAGTCCGTTGATGGCCGTCTGCAGGTCTGCGATCTCCTTTTCCCAGTACTTGATGTAGGGAATGCGGTCGATCGGCTTGTGGAAGCATGTTCCCGAGAGAACGATCGGATTTACCCGCTGGCGGGTGGTGTCCCTCAAGTGGATATAATAACCTCTAATATATTGATTATAATACACTATATTAGTCTCATATCCACGTCTGGACCACCACCCGCTGGCGGAAGGCCTTGTTTTCGTGGATCTGACGCAACTCGTACATGCAGTAGTCGGATTTGAAGTAGCCTCGCTGAGCACCAGCACGACATGCCTACCGGCGCCGATCTCGTCCATGAACTGCCGGATCGAATCGCCGTAGCGGATGCTGGTCTTGTCACGCAGCAGTTCGATCCCGCGCGCAGCACATGCGTTTTCGAGCTTGTCGACCAGCCAGTTCTGTTCTTCCTCTTTCCAGGCGTACGAGACGTAGATGCTGACCATCGAACCCCCTCCCTTCGGGTCTGGTGGAGAGTACATCATCGGGATGATCGGGCCTGCGGTGTGGTGGTGTTCGCGCCTGCCACGAACCAGCCAGAAAAACCCGTTCCACGTGGCAAGTATCCGCGGCGCCGGCGCACGAGTCAAATGGGAGATGTGCGCTCTCCGTACCGGTGGAAAACGCGGCGACTGCAAACGGTGCTCGCTCACTTCTAATCGATTCATTGACCGGATGTCTGCTTGTAATCAAAATATTGCAGGATTAAACGAATCCGGGAAGAACTGTGAACAACGAAGTGTCCGACTGGATCGGGTATCGATGGCTGGCACAACAGTATGGCGTCTTGCCGGTGCAAGCGTTTCGCACCGACAGCGCCATTGCCAGATCCCGCGCCACGGTGCGCAAGGACGGCTGCACCCATCAGTATTACCCGTCCTCAGCCCGGCCTGCCGATACCCTGGCGGCGCATCTGGGCTTCGCGCTCAAGCACGAAGGCATCCACCTGGAGTTCCTCGCGCGGCTGTTCGACGTTATTCCGGTAGCCGAGCTCGAGGCCTGGGTTGCGGCCGAGCCGACTGGCCAGTACGCGCGCCGTGCGGGCTTCTTCTACGAATACCTGACTGGCCGGCGCCTGGCGTTCCCCGGCGTCGTCGCCGGCAACTACGTCTCCGCTCTGGACCATGAATCCTGGGTGACGGCTGTTCGGCCGGTCAACAATCCGCGCTGGCGCGTTCGCGACAACCTGCCGGGCTCGCGTGACTATTGCCCGCTGGTGTTAAGAACCCCGAGGGTGCAGCAGGCCGAACGGTACGACTGCGCCCGGCGCCTGGCCGATCTGGAGGGTGAGTTCGGCGTCGACGTGTTGCAGCGCAGCGTGGTCTGGCTGACGATCAAGGAAAGCCGGGCGAGCTTTGCGATCGAGCAGGAAGGGCAGCAGGTCGATCGTGTGCGGCGCTTTGCCGCAATGATGGAGCGGTACTGCGGGCAGTACCCCGAGCCGCTGTCCGAAGGCGCGCTGGGTGAACTGCAGGCGCAGATCCTCGGGCCGCGGGCGACGCGCTACGGCGTGCGCCGCTCGCCGGTGTTCGTCGGTGAACGGGACGGTTTTACCGAGCTGGTGCACTACATCGCTCCGCACTGGCACGATGCGCGCTCGCTGCTGTCCGGCCTGCGCGACTTCGCAGACCGAACGGCCGGCGCTAGTGCACTGGTGCGCGCCGCGGTGCTGTCTTTCGGTTTCGTGTACATTCACCCGATGTCCGACGGCAATGGCCGCCTCTCGCGCTTCCTGATCAACGATGTGCTGCGGCGGGACCAGGCCATTCCGGCGCCGTTCATCCTGCCGGTGTCGGCCGCCATCACCAGCTCGGCGGTCCATCGGCGCCGTTACGACCAGGTGCTCGAATCGTTCTCGCGACCGCTGATGCACAAGTACGCCGAGGCCTGGCGCTTCGGCGCAGAACAGGTCGCCGAGGATGGTGTGCACTACAATCTGCAGTTTGATGCCTACCAGGACGCACTGCCCGCGTGGCGCTATCCCGACATGACCGACCATGTCGAGTACCTGGCCGAGGTCGTGCAAAGGACGATCGAGCAGGAAATGCGCAAGGAAGCGGGCTATCTGCGTGGCCTGCGCAACGCCCGCGAGCGTGTCAAGCAGGTGATCGAAGGACCGGATGGCGACATCGACCGGATCATCCGATCGGTGCGAGAAAACGCCGGCAAATTGTCGAACAAGCTGCTCAAGGAATTCCCGGCTCTGGCAGACGATGACCTCGCGAGCGAGGTGCTGGCGGCCATCGAGGCGGCGTTGGCGCCGCCAGGCAAGCTTTGACCTTGCGTGCCTCGGCAGCCGGGAATAGCCGGTGCGTTGGCAGGCCGGGGTGTGAGCAGTTGGGCGGTGGCCTTCAGTCGGTGCCGCAGAGAATCGTCACGCTGGGGATGACCTTGCCGATTTTGCCTTCGGCGAATGCCGTGCCAAGCGCCAGGGTCAGCTCCCATTCGCCACGCAAGGACAGCCTCGCGGTGCTGCGGAAGAGGCGTTGATCGCCGGCGATCTGCGTACGTTCCAGGAAGCTCAGATCGGCTCGTGGATTGAGCAGACGCAGAGTGAAGCCGGGGTCTTCGCAGCCGGCGAGATGAAAGCGGTCGATATCGGCAAGCGCGGCCAGTGCGGTGGCGACGGCAGGCGTCAGCAGCTCGTCCGCCTGGCTGATCTGCGCCGCCCAGGCGTTGATCTCGATCGTCGCACGGCAGGGCGAGCGTTGCTGGTAGCCGCGGGCGGGCGTGTCGACCTTCAGCAGCAGCTTGAAGTCGCCAGCCGGCGGGCGATAGAAGGTGAGCACTTCGATCTCGGTGACTTCTTCTCCTTCGGTGCGCTTGTGGACAGTTGGCTCGTAGTCATCGCCGCGCTGCGCCAGCCGCCCTGGCGCAGTCTCGATTTCGAGGAGCCTTTCTATCGTGCCGGTCGCCAACGGAAAGTCGAAGCGCAGGCCATCGCCGTTCAAGGTCACGGTCTGTGTGAGCTGGACAGCGTCACGCAGGTCTTCCGCGTTGTCCGGTGCCTTGCGCAGAGGCCGCAGCTTGATCACCGAAAGGTTGAGCAGCGGTGTGTCGGCTGCGGCGGGGGGAAGCATCGGGCCGGCGACCAGTTTCGTGCTTTCCGGCAGCGACGCGCGCAGATTGCCTGCGAGCCAGGTTTCGAAGGTGTTCAGCATTTCGTCAGAGAGGCAGGCAATGCGCAGGTCGCGCGGTGTGAGATGAATCGCAGCAGCAGTGGTTGCGCTGCGCCATCACTTGCCGAGCAGCGCGCCAGGGGTGGGCGGTCTGTAGGCTGCGTGGTGGCGAAGCACTGGCAAACATCAGCGAACGAGGCCTCAGGTCGCTGACGGCGATTCGGGCGACTCGGCGGCCGCTGGATCAGCGCCCGGCAGCATCTCTTCCAGCACCTGGATGGCGCCACTGATGCGCAACAGCGTCTGGTGCAGATCCGCCTGTCGGTTCTGCAATTCGGCCATCACCTTCTGGCCGGAGGCGTATTCCTCGCGAAGTTCCTTGAGGCGGTTTTCGAGTTTTTCTTGCATTTTGAGTCCTGGCAAATAAGGTAGGGGAACCGTACGGGTGCTGCCGGCCATTATCGCAGGCAGCCTTTAGTTCGCTATATCCAGACTTCCTGGGCCTCCAGCGTCCAGCGTGAGTTTGCCCATCCAGTGTAGGCCTCACAGGCGTATGTGGAAATCGGACCTACCCAGATGCCAATCGTGTGGACTCCGGGCGGAATTCCCACCGCGTATCCGACGATTGTCGCTGGGTCATGACGATCGATGATCGTGACGCCACCGTCGCACAGCGAGTACTTGTCCTGATAGATCGCGCCGCCCGGGGGAGCGCTGCCGTCAACCCTGATTTCCCAGCGTGCGGCGGTATTGTTTCCTCGCACTCGGATGTTGTCGCAATAGATGATGCGGATGGCGGTGTTCTCGTGAATCTTGTGGAAGCTTAGAACCCTGGAAACGATCTGGCCGTTGTCGGTTGGATCTGAGGGGCCAAGGCCGGTTGCCATACTTATTCTTCGGACAAACCCGTCAGTAACGTTCAGATCTCCGATGACCTCCAGTTTTGCACGAGGCGTTTCTGTGCCAATGCCGACATTACCCCTCCCGTCAAGAACCAGCTCATAACTCCATGGTTGCCGAACAAAACGCATCTTGTTGTTATGAACATAGATCGCCCAGTCATCGTATTCCGTACTGATGAAGTCGAGCTGCGCGGCATTTCCTTTGATGGCCAACTGACCGCCATAGCCGAGCCCGCTATCCGGATCCTTGGGGGCACCGGCCCCGCCAGCTCCTCCTCGCACGGTCAACCTGCTTCCTATCCCGACGGTGCCTTCGACGAGCAAGTTCTTGTCCAGTTGCAGGTTGCCACTGACGCTCCCCCCCGGCCCGACTCAGCTTGTCGTCTTGCAGGCCCTTGACGGTGGCCAGCAGGTCGGCAATGTCGCCGAGCAGCGCCTTGCCATTCACTTTCAGGTCGCCGCCGACGTTGAGGTTGCCGCTGGTGTTCAGGGTGCTGACGCTGATGTCGGCGGTCGGATCGATAGCCTTCCCAGGGATGAGGCGGCCGTCGTCCCTGCCGGTGTGCGTGTGCTTTAGGATCTCCTCGCGCGTCTGGATTTGAAGTTCGTTCCAGTCGCCGCTGCGGATGATGTCGTTCGGGTCCTTGCGGACGTACGGGTCGGGTCTGTCGGCCATTAGAAGAGTACCTCGCAGATCATGGTCATTTCATCCTGCCATCGTTGCGGAGTTCGGTGATTTGCGCCTGTTGCTCCTTGATGGCTTCGATGATTACCGGAATCAGGCCCATGGTGTTGACAAACTTACGTTCCGTGAGCGTAGTTACCAGCTCTGGAAAAACCTGTTCGACTTCCTGGGCGATGACACCCATTTCTCTTCCTGTTCCAAGGCTTTCCTCATTCCAGGAGAAAGAAACGCCGCGCAGGGACAACAATTTTGCCAAGGGGCTATCGATAGGCGCGAGATCTTTCTTCAGTCTCAGATCCGATATTTGCGATCCCAGGTTCCAAATTACGTGCATGGCTTGATCGTAAATAACCAGATTCCTATCGGGTTGCATAACCAATCTATATAGGTCATTGTTTGACAACAATTGATCCAGGCCACCAGTTATTCTGCCGGTGACATTTAGATTGCCAATAACCTCTAATTTCTGACTGGGCGCATGCGTACCAATCCCCACATTACCATTTCCGTCAAGGACCAGATCGCTATAATCCACCCGATTACCCACAACTCACTTGACATAGGAGCGCGCGGCGTGGCTTGACTCCAACGCGATAGCAAACGCTGTTGCATTTCCGCTTACCCACCCCATATATGCAAACGGCAACAGTTTTCAAGCTGTTGTTAAAACGTATATTTCGTAATTCTACTTTGCCACATTTCTAAAATGGTTGAAATACAGGCTATTGAGCTACATATCTAATGCTCTACCACATAAGGAGTATGACGATGAAATCGCCAAATTTATTTATTTGGGATCGGGCGTGCGGTGGCCAGCTGCTGCGAGAATCTGACCAGCCATTTTCAGTCGTTCCGGGAGTGTTTCCGCAGTAAAACGCGAAGCACGGCCGAGCAAGCTGAACAGTACTTGCGGGGCCTTTTTCAAAGCCCTCGTGCGAACCTGGAACAGATGAGCGAGACGGTGGCGGAGACCGAGTATTACAGCCTCCACCACCTGTTGAGCGATGCT
>NZ_SPMX01000094.1 GCF_012940005.1 Candidatus Accumulibacter contiguus
CTGATCGCCAGCGATCTGGCTGCTGCCAAAGACGATGGCGATCTGGCTGCTGCTGAGCGCGGCCACCTGGACAGTCTTGAGTGCTGCCACATCACGGGTTTCCAGGACCGTCAGCTGGTTGGTGGTGAGGCCGTTGATGAGCTGATTGGTGGTGAGGGCGGCGACCTGCGACGAGGTCAGCGCGACGATCTGGCTGGTGCCGAGGTTGGCGATCTGAGTGGTGGTGAGGGCGGCGACCTGGCTGCTCTTGAGTGCCGCGACATCGGCGGTTTCCATCGCCGCCAGTTGGGCGGTGGTGAGGCCATTGACCAGCTGATTGGTGGTGAATGCGGGGATCTGCGCCGAGGTCAGCGCGGCGATCTGGGCGGTGCCGAGACCGGCGATCTGGGCGGTGGTGAGGGCGGCGACCTGGGCCGTTCTGATCGCAGCGATCTGGCTGCTGCCAAAGACGATGGCGATCTGGCTGCTGGTGAGCGCGGCCACCTGGACAGTCTTGAGTGCTGCCACATCACGGGTTTCCAGGACCGTCAGCTGGTTGGTGGTGAGGCCGTTGATGAGCTGATTGGTGGTGAGCGCGGCGACCTGCGACGAGGTCAGCGCGACGATCTGGCTGGTGCCGAGGTTGGCGATCTGAGTGGTGGTGAGGGCGGCGACCTGGCTGCTCTTGAGTGCCGCGACATCGGCGGTTTCCATCGCCGCCAGTTGGGCGGTGGTGAGGCCATTGACCAGCTGATCGGTGGTGAGTGCAGCGACTTGCGCGGTGGTCATCGCCACGATCTGGGCAGTGCTGAGGCCGGCGGCGATCTGGCTGGTGGAGAGCTCCCGAATTTCGCTGGTCGTGAGTGCGGCGATTTGCCCGGCATCCAGAGTACTGATCTGCGTGGTCGTAAGGGACGAAATGATTGACATCTATTCTTCCTCGGAGACTTTTCTTGCCCTGAAAAAAGCCTCGAAAGTAAATTAAATTAATGCGCAAGGGCGTTTTTTTCGGATGCCGGTCGAGCACATCGAAACGCGTCAGACGATTACATCATCGGCTTGCGTCAGGAAAACTTTAGCCAACTATTTCACGGATTCAGTCTTTTTTTGCCCGCGCCCGAACATTGGCCGCGCAGGGTTTCCCACGCCGGCCAGAAGCAGGAGGCCGAGCCTGTCTGGTCATGATTGGCCTGCTTCCGGCTTCGCATCGTGTGCTGCGACGGCGTTTGCCGCTGCTCATGGACCGGGCTGGATATTCGCTGGTGGCGCGGTGATTCCCAGTGACGCGAGGTCCAGGCCGGCCTGCTCGAACTGGCTGCGCAGGGTGGCGGCGTCGCTGCGCAAGCGTGCGCGGGTCTCGGCGTCGGGGGCGATCACGGCCAGCGTGATCTGCTTACCCTGGATGTGCAGTCGGGCATCGACCTCGCCGAGTTGGGGAAGCGTCAGACGCAGCCGTGTCTGCCACTGTTCGGCGCTGTCGCCGGAGTCAGCGCCGCCGCCGCCCCTGTTTTCACGGCGACCGATCTCGTTGGCGATCTCCCACTGAATTTGCTGACCGGGCCAGACTTGTCCCTGCCATGAAAAATTCTGGGTGGCGAAGGCTTCGAGTTGCTGCTGGACGATTGTCTGTGCCTGCGGGGCGACGGGCTGGGAAGGCGGTGCGGATGGAGGGGGCTGGGGAGTTTGGGAAGACTGGGCCGACTGTCTGGTAGCAGGGTTCAAATCTGCCGGCTTGGCCTGGGTGGCCTCCACGGCGGTGTCTGACACGGCGAGTGGCTCGGCAGCCTGGGGTGATTCCTGCACGTTCACGATCGGGGTGGTCGCAAGCCGGGGCGCCGTTACTTGCTGCTCGGCCAGCCCGGGAGCCGGTATTCCCTTTGGTTCCTGCAGCAGAGTCGCCGACTGGCTGGTGGCGAGGTTCGGGGCTACCGGTCTGGTCTGCGCTTGCGTCGCCTCGGCGACGGTGTCTGTCATGCCACGGGATTCTTCTGCCAGGGACGATTCCTGTGCAGCCGTGACCTGGGGAGCCGTATCTGGTGGTGCGGCCACCAGGGGAGCCAGTTTCCCCTGCGCTTCCTGCAGCAGGGGCGTTGACTGGCTGATGGCGACGTTCGGGTCTGCCGGCCTGGCCTGCGTGGCCTCTCCGGCGGCGCCTGTGATGCCGCGAGCTTCGCTGGCCGGGGACGATTCCTGCGCGGTCGCGATCAGGGTGGCCGCCAGCCGGGGAACGGCTGCTTGCTGCATTGCCACCAGGGGAAGCAGCTTGCCCTGTGGCTCCTGCAGCAATTGCGCCTTGCTGTAGCGGCCCTCGACCCATTCCGCCTGATGCGATTCGTAAAACATGCCGCTCTCGCTGATCGCCTGCTTGAGCAGCGGCAGCAGCTCCTGGGCGTTGGCCGGTGGGCGGGCGGCGATCGGCTGATTGCCGTTGAGCGGCAGCGCCACGGGGCCGGCGTTGCGAGCGCCGCCAAGCAGATCGCTGATCAGTTGCCCGGTGCGGCTCAGACTGGTGGCGGCCGCTTCGACGCCCCGCTGGCCGCTGTCGGATACCGTTTTTGCCAGCACCGCCAGAGTCAGCTTGCCGTTGCTCTCGGCGACCTCCAGCTCGATCGCGTCACCGCTCCTGGCGGCAAAGGGCAGGGCGAGGGTGACGCTGCGCTGGTTGATCAGCGCGCGGTAGGAGCCGTTGGGCAGCAGCGACTGGATTTCAGCCAACAAGCGCTGTCCGACGACGAGGCCGGAAAGTTTGTCGGTAATCTCCTGTCCCGGCGGCGTCGGCCGCAGGGCGAGATCGGCAGTCGGCTGCAGGCGGTTGGCGACGTCGGGGCGGATCATGGCCGTTAATATGAAAGTCGCGTCAGCGACTCACGAATCTCCCCTTCCCCCTCGCGGGGGAGGGGCTGGGGGGAGAGGGAAACGGTCATGACTTTCTTGATCGGATGTATCTCGAAAAGTCATGGCCGTTAATGTGAAAGTCGCTCAAACTTCTCGCAGGACGACGCGCAGTTCGTTCAAGCGGGCCTCGACCAGCGG
Organism: Candidatus Accumulibacter contiguus; assembly: GCF_012940005.1. GTDB lineage: Bacteria > Pseudomonadota > Gammaproteobacteria > Burkholderiales > Rhodocyclaceae > Accumulibacter > Accumulibacter contiguus. The sequence goes on from NZ_SPMX01000094.1 coordinate 3,013, forward strand.
GCGGATGCGCGCATCGCAGCGCTGGCAATTCCCGATCAGCGTGCGCGCGCGCACGGCCTCCGCGGGTGCGAGCTGGCTTGTCAAGTTGCTTGGCAGGCTGTCGGTCAGGGCCCGGCGTGCGGCCTCGTGCCTGGCCAGCAATTCCCAGTCACCGTCTTCGGCAGCGCTGAGCATCGCCTCGGCAAGCGCCAGCAGGTGCTCGAGTGCGCTCAGCGAAGAACTCATGCGACGGCTCTTTGCTGCGCCTGGGGTGAAATTTCTCGCCAGGCACCATGAATCTCTTCGAGCAGGGCAGCGACTTCCTCGAGCGCGCGCAGATCGTTGTCGAGGTTGGCGCGCAGCAGGCGCAGCACCATGTAGTCGTAAAGGGCATGGAGGCGCTCGGCGAGTTCGCCGCCCTGTTCCAGGTCGAGGCTGACCTTGAGGCCGTTGCCGATGATGTCGATGGCTTTGGAAATGGCTTCCCCCTTGGCGGCGATCTGTTGTTGCTGCATGGCGGCGCGGGCCTTGCCGATGGCGGCCTGGGCGCCGGCGAAGAGCAGCAGAATCAGCCGGTACGGGTCGGCCACTTCGATGGCTGCATCGATACCTACCTTCTGATAGGCTGAAATCGCGTTGCGTGCATTGCCGAACATTGCGGACTCCTGGTGGATGGAACTAACTACTACTGTACTTGGGCAGGTTGGCGAGTTGTTGCGTCAGGAAATTGCTGGTCGTGGTCATTCCTGCGATGAGCGTGTCGAGTGAGGTGAATTGCTTGCGATAGCGCGCTTCGATCTGGACCAGCCGATCCGATATCACCGTCGATTGCTTGCCGAGGTTGCTGATCGACGAATTGAGTCCGTCGCTGCGGGCGGCAATCAGGCCACCGCTACCGACCAGTCCGTCGGCAACGCTCTTGACCGCGCTGCCGTAGGCGGCGACCAGGTTGGCGACGCCGTTGAGATCCTTGCCGATTGCCGTGCTCAGTTTGGCGGCATCGACGGTCAGCGTGCCGTCCTTCTGCAGGCTGACACCGATGTCCGACAGACGTTGCAGGCTGGCGCCGGCGAGTGCGGAGGGGACCTCGCCAAGTGCGCTGCGGAAGGAATTCTGTACCGTCCGCAGCGTGCTGTCGCCGTTGAGCGTACCAGCTTTCTTGCTGGCTGCATCGTAACTGCCGAGATTCCTGGCGGTGTTCTGGAAATCGTTGATCGCCTTGACCAGCGCGTTGACGCCGGTGGTCAGGCTGGTATTGTCCTTGCTGATCGTCAGCGTGGTGCTGAGCGAGGTCGCGGGCGCTTCCGGGCCTTTCAGCAGATTCAGGGTGATGCCGTCGATCGCCGTCGTCACGGTGTTGGTGGCGGACGACACCGCAACGCCATTCAGTGTGAAGGTGGCGCCGAGCGCGGCGTGCGTCTGGGTAAAGGTATCCACCGGCTCGACCGGATCCGAGCGGGTGTTGGCAGGGGCGGCGCTCCCCGACAATTCGATGAACTGGTTGCTGCCGCCGGTGTTACTGGTCAACACGAGCTGCTTACCGGAGGTGCCGTCGATGACCTTCGCCGTCACGCCTGTGCTGGCGCTGTTGATTGCGTCGCGCATCATTTCCGGGGTGGAGTCGGCGGCGATGGGGACATCCGTGGTCTTGTTGGTATTGGAACCGTCGCTGTCGCCGAGATTGATGGTCAGCGTGCCGCTGACCGGCAGGGTGCCACCGACCCCGGAAAATACGCCGCTGTCCGTGCTGACGCTGTGGTGTCTGGCCTCTGGAGCTACGTAGGACAAGCCCGTACTTCCAGAAATCTGGATGACCTGGTTGCTGCCGGCGGTGTCGCTGGTCAACAGCAGTTGCTTGCCATCGGTACCGTTGATCACCAGCGCCGCAACACCGGCGTTGGCGGCGTTGATCGCGTCGCGGATGGCCTCCGGCGTGGCGTCATCCGCGATGGTGATGTCGGTCGTCTTGCTCACGGTGACGCCGTCCGCTGTGCCGAGCGCAAGGGTTAGCGTACCGCCGTCCGAGAGGGTTCCGTTGGTCCCTGAAAATGGCGAACTGGCTCCGCCGGGAGTAGCGATGCTGTGCTGCGTGGCAAGTTGGGTCACTGCCAGGCTGTAGGTGCCGGCTACCGCGCTCGATGTCGTGGTGGCCGAAGCGATCGTCGTGTCGGCCACAGACGTTCTCAAAACCGTGAATTTCTGCGCCGCCGTCGTGCCACTGACGGGTACCAGATTCCCTGCCGCCGTTTGCATCGCCGAAATCGTTCCCTGCAGCGATCCGAGCGCCGAGATCTTGGCCTGAAAGCCGGCCTGCTTCTGTGCCAGAACGGTCAGCGGTCGTTTTTCCACCGCCATCAACTGGCTGACGATGCTGTTTACATCGAGGTTCGAGCCAAGGCCCGGTGACGAAACCGCCATGGTATTCTCCTGCAGCCGTGCGCTGCGAACTGCGAGCGAGGAAGCGGTCAGGCCGACTGTTTGACAAACAAACCCTTGATGCTGTCGAGAGCCTTGGCAATGGCCAGCATCTCCTGCGAAGGCACCTGGCGGATCACTTCCTTGGTGGCGCTGTCGATGATTTTGACCACCAGTTGCCCGGAATCTCCGTCCACGCTGAATTCCAGATTGTCATTGATCGGCTTGACAAAATCGCGAACGCTCTGGGTGGCCGCTTCAAGCTGCGTCCGGTCGGGGGGCTGCACTGGCAGCAGGGTCAGTGTGGGGTCGGTGGTTCTGGTTTCGCCCGCTGTCTTGACGTCGCGTGCCGCAGGGCTGACGACGACCAGATTGGCCTGGGGGGGTAGTGAAGCGGCAGTGGATTGGATGTTCATCTCGGACTCCTTAGGGAACAGACGCCAGGGCGCGACCGCCGGATCACGACCGCGCCCCTGATCTTAGCGCTATTTGACGGCGTTTGCTTAGCCGCGCAGCAGCGAGAGCACACCCTGCGGCAGCGAGTTGGCCTGCGCCAGCATCGCCGTACCGGCCTGCTGCATGATCTGCCCACGGCTCAGGTTGGCGGTCTCGGCAGCAAAGTCGGCGTCGAGAATGCGGCTGCGTGAGGCCGTCAGGTTTTCCGAGGTGGTCGCCAGATTGCTGACGACGCTGGCGAAGCGGTTCTGCAGCGCACCGAGGTTGGCTCGACTCGAGTTGATGTTGGCCAGCGCCGAGTCGATCGTCGCAATGGCGTTCTGCGCGCCGGTGGCGGTGCTCAGATCAACGCTGGCGATGCCGGCGCCAAATGTGGCCGTGGCAGCCGTATAGGATGAACTCAGTCCGGAGCGTGCGATGTCGGAACCACTCAGGGTGATGCCGGCACTCGCCGTCGAGCTTAGCGTGATGTTGCCTCGCGTAATGACGGCATTGGAAGATGCGGCATTGGCGGCTTCGTCGGCGCCTGCGCCGAGTTGATCTGCGCTGAAGCCGGTGGTGGTTGCCGTAGCGGTTGCGTGCGCAAAGTTGCCACTGATGCTGATGGCTTGTCCCTCGCCGGCCGACAAGGTCAGGGTGCCAGCGCCATCAGTGGTTGCCGTCACGCCGGTCTTGCTGGTCAGTGCATTGATCGCGGCGGCGACGTTGTCCCCTTGAGTTGTGGCGTCGATTCCGGCGGCAACTGCGCCAATATCGTAGCCATTGATCGTCAGATCTCCGGCAGCCAGGGTACCCACGGCGGCGGCGCCGGCGGCGGCGATGTGGCTGTTAGTGCCGCCATCGTCGCCGATGGTCAAACCGGTGTTCGTGACATCAGCACCTGTACCACGGCCGATCAGGCTGATGTTGCGGCCATCGGCAGCGGTCAGCGAGACCGCGCCCGTCGAGGTGCTGAAAGTGGCGGTGACGCCGCTCTGGTTGGCAACGGCATTGAATGCGGCAGCGATGTTGGCGCCCTGGGTGATGGTGTCTGATCCTGCTGCGATGGCCCCCAGTTTGACATTATTGACGTAAATGAAGTCGGTGCCATCGCCAGCAATGGCAACCTGTGCCGGGTCCGCGGCGCCGGTCAGCGTGGTGGCGCTCGCTTTGGCCGTGACTCCGGTCTGGCCCGACACGGCGTTGAAGGCTGCCGCTTTGGAGATGGCGCTATCGTTGCTTCCCGCAGCGGAAAGACCGTCCCGCACACTTGGTCCGATGCCATAACCATTGACGGTAATGCCGCCACTGGCGATGGAGCCCGTTTTGGTGGCGCCAGCGGTGGTTGCATTGTACGAGGAGGTGGTGCCGACGCCCAGCGCATCGGCTTTGGCGCTGGCGAGCGAACTGATCGTCAGTGCTTCGCCGCTGTTCGCCCCGACCTGGAAGGACTGCGCGTTGAAGGTGCCGTCGAGCAGCTTGACGCCGTTGAATGCGGTCTGACCAGCGACGGTATTGATCTGCTGCACCAGCGTGTCGACTTCCTGTTGCAAGGCGGCGCGGTCGGTGGCGGTATTGGTGGCGTTGGAGGCCTGTACCGACAGTTCGCGCATCCGCTGTAGCGAGTCGGTGATGCTCTGCAGGCCGCCTTCAGCGGTCTGCGCCAGCGAAATGCCGTCGTTGGCGTTGCGCGAAGCCTGGTTGAGGCCGGTGATCTGTGAACTCATGCGCGTCGAGATGGCGAGGCCGGCGGCGTCGTCCTTGGCGCTGTTGATGCGCAGTCCCGAGGACAAGCGCTGCAGCGAGGTGGAGAGCGAGGCTTGAGACATGTTGAGGCTGCGTTGCGAGTTCAACGACGCGACGTTGGTGTTGATGAGTTGGGGCATTTTCCTTCTCCTGACTGAGTCGAATTGAATTCGGGTTGTCGGTGATCTGCCTCTTGAGGTGTCTGCCGGCCCGTCCTGTGTGGCGATTGTTTCGCTGACAATTTTTCTTACGACCCATTGCTGGAAAACTTTAGCGGGCGGAATGCAAATTTCCGAGCATCGACTCCAGACCGTCTTCGAACAACTGTTGCAGAGGTGCGCCCAGATACGACAGGCCGACCACCAGGGCGGCGAATCCGAGTGCGATGGTCAGCGGAAAGCCGATGGCCATCAGGTTGAGTTGCGGCGCGGCGCGGCTCAGAATCGTCAGGGCGAGGTTGCTGATCATCAAGGCGACGACGATGGGCAGCGCCAGGAGCAGCCCCGAGGAAAAAATGATCGCGCCTGCATTCGCCAGTCTCCCCCAGGAGTCCGCTGCAAGCCCCTGGGTGCTGACGGGGAGCACCGTGAAGCTGTGCGCCAGGGTGGCAATCAGCATCAGGTGGCCGTTGATGGCCAGGAACACCAGCAAGGCCAGCAGTCCCATGAATTCCGAAATGACCGCGGTCTGGCCGGCGGTCTGCGGGTTATAAAAGGTGGCAAAGCCGAGACCCATCTGCAGGCTGATCAGGTTGCCCGCCATGTCCACCGCGGAGAAGACGAGGCGGATGGCAAAACCCATGGCAAATCCGACGAGCAGTTGTTGTGCCAGGATCAGCAGGCCGCTTCCCGACGCCGGATCCAGCGGCGGCATGCCGGGCAGTACGGGAACGATGGCGATGCTGATCGCCAGGCCGAGCAGCAGTCGGACCCGCGTGCTCAGGGCAGGATGGTCGAATGGCGGAGCCGCGGCGAAGACGGCCAGGATGCGCGCCAGCGGGAAGAAGAAGGCCACCACCCAGGCGTTGATCTCGGCAGCGCTCAGGCTGATCATGCGGCGTTCAGCCGATCAGGAGCGGGATGCTCTCGAACAGCCGCCGCACATAATCGACCATGATCTCCAGCATCCACGGGCCGGCCAGCAGAAGGATCAGGAACATGCCCACCAGCTTGGGAATGAAGGAGAGGGTCTGCTCGTTGATCTGGGTCGCCGCCTGAAAGATGCTGATGATCAGGCCGATCACCAGCGCGGCCAGCAGCAGCGGCGCGGACATCAGCAAGGTCATCTCGACCGCCTGGCGCCCGATATCCATGACCAGTTCGGGCGTCACGTGGCAAAGCTCGCGACCAGCGAGCCGAGCAGCAGATGCCAGCCATCGACGAGAACGAACAGCATCAGCTTCAAGGGCAGCGCTACCAGCACCGGCGACATCATCATCATGCCCATCGACATGAGCACGCTGGCAACCACCATGTCGACGACCAGGAACGGGATGAAGATGATGAAGCCGATCTGGAAGGCCGTCTTCAGCTCGCTGGTGATGAAAGCCGGGATCAGCAGGCGCATCGGAATGTCGTCGGCCGACGCAAAGTTCGCGGTCTTGGTCATGCGCGCGAAAAGGGCGATGTCGGCCTCACGGGTCTGTTTGAGCATGAACTTGCGCAATGGCACCGCCCCGCGCTCAATGGCTTCGAGGTAGCTGATCCGGTTCTCCGACAATGGGAGATAGGCATCGCTGTAGACGGTGTCGAGTACCGGGGACATGATGAAAAAGGTGAGGAACAGCGAGAGACCGATCAGCACCTGATTGGGCGGCGAGTTCTGGGTACCGAGTGCTTGCCGTAGCAGCGAGAGGACGATGATGATGCGTGTGAAGCTGGTCATCATCAGCAGCGCAGCCGGCAGGAAAGTGAGTGCCGTCAGCATCAGCAGGGTCTGGATCGACAAGGTGTAGGTCTGGCTGCCACCGCTACCCGGCGTGCTGGTCAGCATCGGCAGCCCGCCGGCCTGTGCCCAGGCAGCCCCTGGCGCGACGATTGCGAGCAGAAGCACCCAGGGGAGGTGCTTAACCGCCTTCATTCTTGCGCTCGGTGATCTGTTTCAGCCACTGCGCAAAATGCCGCTCGCCATCGCCGGCAGGTTTGAGGTCGCCTTTCGGCAGCGTGTGCAGGGTCCGGATCTGGCCTGGCACGAGGCCGACGACGATCCAGGTGTCGCCGATCTCGACGAGCACGATACGCTCGCGGGTGCCAATCATCAGACCGCCAACGACGCGCAGGGGACCGCTGCTGCCGAATCCGCGACCCCCATTGAGCTTGCGCAGCAAGTACGCAGCAAGAAACAGAACGCCGATGACCAGGACCAGAGCCAGAATGGTCTGCAGCAGCATGCCTGTTGAAACGCCTGGCTCGGCAGCCTGCGCGCAGGCATTGCTCGAAAACAGTGCGAGCAGCAAACGGCCCACCCTGTGGGTGCCGTCGAGACAGATGGGTTGGCAGTGTCGAATCAAGTGGGTCGGCCAGACTGTGGTGCTGCTCACTATCTTAAAGCAAGTGGGGAGAAGGTCAAAACATCGTGATCGGACAGCAATTGCTCGGCAGAGACGCTCAATGTCCGATCTTGCGAGCCCGTTCGGAGGGCGTCACGATATCGGTCAGGCGAATGCCGAACTTGTCGTTGACCACCACCACCTCGCCCTGTGCAATCAGCGTGCCATTGACGAAGACATTCAGCGGTTCGCCTGCCATGGCATCCAGTTCGACGACCGAACCGTGTGCGAGTTGCAGAAGGTTCTTGATGGTAATCTTGGTGCGCCCGAGTTCGACAGCGATCTGGACGGGAATGTCCAGGATCATGTCGAGTTCGTTCATCATCGAGGTCTTGTGGTCCGAATCATCGAAACTCGGGAAGATGTTCGCGGGCTGCGCCCTGGCGGCTGGTGCCGCTTCAGCCATGGCCTGCTCAGCCATCGCCGCCGCCCAGTCATCTTCCGCGTCGTCGGTTGCCGAAGTCGCGAAATCGTCTGTTTCCTTAGCCATTGCTTTCTCCCAGAGGGGCCTCCGCGTTCTCGGAAGCCATGAAGCGGTCGATCTTGAGCGCGTATTGCCCCCTCTGCTGACCGTAGCGGCATTCCATCAGGGGCACGTCGTCGACCAGTGCGACGATTTTATCGGGGACTTCGAGAGGGATGACATCGCCGACTTTCATCGTGAGAATCTCGCGTAGGCTCACCGTTTGCGTTGCCAGTCGCGCCGTAATTTCGACTTCGGCATTGATCAACTGCTTGCGCAACATGATGATCCAGCGCCGGTCGGTGGATAGCTGATCGCTCTGCATGGCGCTGTACAGCAGGTCGCGAATCGGTTCGATCATCGAATACGGGAAACAGATGTGCATGTCCGCGTTCGAGCCGCCGAATTCCAGCGAGAAGGTCGTTGCGATGACGATCTCGGACGGTGTGGCGATGTTTGCGAACTGCGAGTTCATTTCGGAGCGGATGTACTCGAAGGTGAGATGGTAGACCGGCTTCCAGGAGCGGGTGTACTCGCTGAATACGACCCCCAGCAGTCCCTGAATGATGCGTTGTTCGGTCGCGGTGAAATCCCGGCCTTCGACGCGCGTGTGAAAGCGGCCATCGCCGCCGAACATGTTGTCGACCACCAGAAAGACCAGGCTGGGGTCGAAGACAAACAAGGCCGTACCCCGCAGCGGCTTGGCGGCGACCAGGTTCAGGTTGGTCGGTACCACCAGGTTGCGGGTGAATTCACTGTATTTTTGTACACGTATCGAGCCGACCGAGATCTCGGCGCTGCGATGCATGTAGTTGAAAAGACCGATGCGAAGGTAACGGGCAAAACGCTCATTGACCAGTTCGAGCGTCGGCATGCGCCCCCGGACGATTCGCTCTTGCGTCCCGAGATTGTAGGGACGGGGACCCTCGCCAGCCTCATCAACCGCCTCGGGTTCGTCGGCTTCGCCGCTGACGCCCTTGAGCAGGGCGTCGACTTCATCCTGGGAGAGGAAATCGGCGCTCATTGCGGCTTATTGAATGATGAACGAGGTGAATAGCACTTCCCTGATTGGCCCCTCACGGTTCTTCCCTTTGCCGGCAGGGTCGAGAACGCCGTTCATTTTCTCCATGATCTCCCGCGCGAGCTTCTCCTTGCCTTCGGTACTGATCAAATCCGAGGCCTTCTTGCTCGACAGCAGCAAGGTCAGGTCGTTGCGCAGCTTCGGCATGTAGGCTTTGAGCTGGTCACCTGTCTGCGGATCGTCGACTTCGACCGACAGAACCAGTTGCAGGAACTGGTCACCACGTTCCGGGACGAGATTGACGGTAAAGGCATCGAGTGCGATATACACTGGCGCTGCATTCCGGTCGACTTTCTTCTTCTTGACCGGCTTGACTTTTTCCACGGCGACTTCGCCGTCATCGTCGACCTGCTCGGGGGAATGCCTCAACAGGAGGAAGGCGCTTACCCCGCCGATGCCGAGTACCAGCACCAGGACCACGATGATGATCAACAGTTTCTTGCTGTTCTTCGCTGGCGGGGCGTCCACGCCCTCGCTTGCGGGCTTTGCATCCTTGGCCATTCAGCAGTTCTCTCCCTGGGTTTTGCAGCCTGGTCCATTCCGATACACGCTGGCTGCGGCCCGGCTGGACGACTGTTGCTATGCAAAAATGTCGATCAGTCCGCGGCCACGCTGCGTGACGAAGGTCTTGCCCGACAGGACGTTGACCGAATCGCTGCCAAGTATAGCGTTATCGGCCAGCGGGCGGGGCCGGTGCTGCGGCTCTGGTTGCCCGTCTGACTGCTGACGGAACGACTCGCTGCCGACACTGACTTGTCCGAGGGCAATTCCCGTTCCGGCGAACATCTCGCGCAGGCGCGGCACTGCCGTTTCGATGGCGCCACGAACATCGGCATTGAGCGAGACAAAGTGAGCGCTGGCGCCGTCCTTGTCCAGGTTCAGGGTGATCTCTATCGACCCGAGCTGTGGTGGATGGAGGGTCAGTTGGGCGAGCTGCTTTTCGTTGCTCGCAAACCACAACAGCTTCTGACCCAGATCGCTGGCCCAGGACGGATCATGAAGTGGTGTCTGAAGATGATGAGGGATGTCGTGGGTGAGTGCTGCACCACTCACGAAGTTGCCGGGCAAACTTGCGAGTGTGCTCGGGCTGCTGGCCGGAGCGGAACGGCGGCTCGGGCGGGTTCGACCCGGATCGTTCGGGGGAGGGCCAGGTTGCG
>NZ_SPMX01000095.1 GCF_012940005.1 Candidatus Accumulibacter contiguus
ACTCCCGCCAACGTTGCAGGGTGCGTACCGGAATGTCCAGCATCCCGGAAAGCCGCGCCGCCGCTGGGGTCTGCCCGGCATGCCGGGCAGACCCCAGCACCACCGCCAGCCCGAGATACACACGCCGGCCCAGGAAACGCACGGATCTTGACGTCGTACGCCGCCGACAGCGATTGCAGCAGAAGCTGAAGCGCGACTCGTAAGCCGATCGAACCTCTTTCGGACAAGCGCGTGGTTTGCGCGGGTAGTTGGCGCGGTGAAGAACACCTCCACACGCGCACCCTCCTGAGCGTGCCTCTTCGGCCAACTCTTCGTCAATGCGCAGTAAAAGGAGAAAAAACGGGGGCGATTGCACTAGGGCGTGGCACACTTGAATGGTCTCTTGGCTTAGGAGGCGAGCAATATTAACTTGAACATATTGATAAAAAAATATAGCAAAAACATATTGTTAGAGCGTTGCATTGTTCAAGTTATTTTTGCTTAATGCCTTAGTAACCGGAGACTCCCCCAAAGGGCACGTTTGTTCAAGTTCCCCGAGGGGGGTCACCTGCCGTCCATCACGCTACTTGACCAAAAAACCACCAAACGCCATCGCGATCAGTGACCGTACTCATGTGACATCGGCCTTCCCCGTATTCACGGCGGGTCGGCTTCCGCATTACCTTTTTCGAGGCCTGCTCAGTGTTCATTCACATTACGGCCTGCATGTTCGCCAAGTTCCTTACAGAACCCTCTACACCAGAGGCTTCAGCCGCTTCGTTACCTCCACGACTGCTCCAGTTGCTACCGGCCGGAGCGAAAGTTGCCGGGCGGGATTCGCACCCGCTGAAAGACAGCGCCTTGACACGGCGCACGTTAAACTTGGGCTAAGCTCCCCAAGCCGGGTTATAATTGCCAAATAATCCGAGGAGCGCTGCAGGGCTGTCGTCCGACAGTTTCAGGCTCGGATTCTTCAAACGGCGCTCATCCAACCAACCCGTGCCGGGCACGAGGAGATGGGTGGGCACAGGCTGAAGTCCCTCAGCAGGTATGCCCGACAGCTTCCGTCTCCCGGTCACCGTTCTCAAGGAGCCTTACCGTGTCGGATGCTGTTACCCAAGACTATGTGATTGCTGACCTCGGCCTCGCCGACTGGGGCCGCAAGGAAATCCGTATCGCCGAAACCGAAATGCCGGGCCTGATGGCGATTCGCGAAGAATTCGCTGCCGCCAGGCCACTCCAGGGCGCGCGCATTACCGGTTCGCTGCACATGACGATTCAGACCGCCGTACTGATCGAGACCCTGGTCACCCTCGGTGCCGAAGTGCGCTGGGCTTCGTGCAACATCTTTTCGACCCAGGATCACGCCGCTGCGGCCGTCGCGGCTTCCGGAGTGTCGGTTTTTGCCGTCAAGGGCGAGTCGCTGGAAGATTACTGGGACTACACCCACCGCATTTTTGAATGGCCGGATGCGGGTTACAGCAACATGATCCTCGACGATGGGGGGGATGCGACGCTGCTCCTGCACCTCGGTGCACGGGCCGAAAGCGACGCGTCGGTTCTCGCCAGTCCGACCTCCGAGGAAGAGACGATTCTCTTCGCTGCGATCCAGGCCAGACTGGCTAGCGACCCAACCTGGTACTCGCTGCGCCTGGCAGCGGTCAAGGGGGTGACCGAGGAAACCACCACCGGCGTGCATCGCCTGTACCAGATGCACGCCAGGGGTGAACTCAAATTCCCGGCGATCAATGTCAACGACTCGGTCACCAAGTCGAAGTTTGACAACCTCTACGGTTGCCGCGAGTCACTGGTCGATGGCATCAAACGCGCCACCGACGTGATGATCGCCGGCAAGGTTGCCCTGATCGCCGGCTATGGCGATGTCGGCAAGGGCTCGGCGCAGGCCATGCGCGCCCTGTCCGCGCAGGTGTGGGTCACCGAAATCGACCCGATCTGTGCCTTGCAGGCAGCCATGGAAGGCTACCGCGTGGTGACCATGGATTACGCGGCCGACAAGGCCGATATCTTCGTCACCTGCACCGGCAACTACCACGTGATCACCCATGCGCACATGGCCCGGATGAAGGATCAGGCGATCGTCTGCAACATCGGCCACTTCGACAACGAAATCGACGTCGCCTCGATCGAGGCTTACGTCTGGGAAGAGATCAAGCCGCAGGTCGATCATGTGATCTTCCCCGATGGCAAGCGCATCATCCTGCTGGCCAAGGGACGTCTGGTCAACCTCGGTTGCGGTACCGGCCATCCCTCGTACGTGATGAGTTCCTCGTTCGCCAACCAGACGATTGCCCAGATCGAACTGTTTACACGCAATGCCGACTATCCGGTCGGGGTGTATACGCTGCCCAAACACCTCGACGAGAAGGTGGCCCGCCTGCAGCTCAAGAAGCTCAATGCCGAGCTCTCCGAGCTGACGGATCAGCAGGCCGCCTACATCGGTGTGGCGAAGGAAGGCCCCTACAAGTCCGACCAATATCGCTACTGACATTCACCTCGACAGGGAGCCGCCATGCGACTGATCCTGCTCTGGCTGCTCAACGCCATTGCGCTGCTTGCCGTCGCCTACCTGATGCCATCGATAGAGGTGGCTTCTTTCGGATCGGCGATGATCGCCGCGCTGGTGCTCGGGTTGGTGAACGCCGTGTTGCGTCCTCTGTTGGTTTTGCTGACGTTGCCGGTCACGCTGCTGACGCTGGGGCTCTTCCTTTTCGTCGTGAACGGCCTGATGTTCTGGCTGGCCGGTTCGATGCTGGAGGGCTTCGTCGTCGGTGGCTTTTGGCCGGGAGTGTTTGGCGCAGTTCTCTACAGCATTTTCTCGTCCATTCTTTCCTCACTGTTGCCCACCGGCAAGAGCAGGAACTCGTCATGACACCGCAGACACCTGTCTTCAGCCTTGAACTTTTTCCGCCGCAAACCCCGGAGGGGGCGGAGAAGTTGCGGGCCGCGCGTGCCCGCCTGGCGCTCCTGAAACCCCGGTTTTTTTCGGTCACTTTTGGCGCTGGCGGTTCGACGCGGGACCGTACGCTCGACACCGTGCTCGAAATCCAGCGTGAAGGCCACCAGGCGGCTCCGCATCTGTCGTGCATCGGATCGACCCGAGACAGTATTCGCAGTATTCTCGAACAGTATCGGGCACATGGTATTCGCCACCTCGTCGCTCTACGTGGCGACCTGCCGTCGGGTATGGCCAGGCCGGGCACCTTTCGCTATGCCAACGAGCTCGTCGAGTTCATCCGTGCCGAAACGGGCGCCTGGTTCCATATCGAAGTCGCGGCCTATCCGGAGTATCACCCGCAGGCGAAAAGTCCGATGGACGACCTCCTGGCTTTCAAACGCAAGCTTGAAGCCGGTGCCGATTCGGCGATCACGCAGTACTTCTACAACTTCGACGCCTACGCGCACTTCATCGACGAATGCCAGGCAGTCGGTATCCATGTCCCGATCGTTCCCGGCATCATGCCGATTTCCAGCTACAGCAGCCTCGCCCGCTTCTCCGACAATTGTGGCGCGGAGATACCGCGCTGGGTCAGGAAAAGGCTCGAAAGCTACGGGGACGATACGCTGTCGATCCGCGCTTTCGGCCTGGATGTGGTCACTGCGCTCTGCGAAAAGTTGCTGGCTGGTGGTGCGCCCGGCCTGCATTTCTACACGCTCAACCAGGTGGAGCTGACCACTACCCTGTGGCAGCGTCTCGGCCTTTCCCGGGCGATGTCCGGTAGCTGAGGTGTCTGGAAACGACCGTCTCGATCAGAAAGCCGATCAGGAAGCATGAAGGACTATTACGCGATACTCGGAATCGCCAGCGATGCCTCAAGCGAAGAAGTCAGGATCGCCTACCGCAAGAAAGCCTTGCTGCTTCACCCTGACCGCAACAAGGCTCCCGAGGCGACCGATCGCTTTCGCGACGTTCAGGAAGCCTACGAAACACTTTCCGACACCAGGTGCCGGCATGTCTATGATGAGAACCGACGTCGCAATCTTCTTGAGAAGCCTTTGGAAACGGCGCGGGAGATCTGGAAAAATTATCTGGAAGGAGTATTGCAGTGAGGCTGTCGCTATTCTTTGAAGATCTGAAGTCCGCCTATGGCGCCGAGATCGACGACCTGATGACCGATTCGGCGGGGCACGATGTTCTGGCCAAGCGGCTCAAGGCAAAGCGCGGACAACTCGCGCAACTCCTGCCGATGATCGAGTGCAACCCGGAAATGGTTGCCGTCGCCTTCCACGGCGGCATGCGTTTCGCCAGTCCGGAGGTGATGCGGGATGTGGTCGCGCAGGAGCCCGAAGACCTGCCCTCCTGGTCAACACTGCTGACCTCGGTGACCCTGGAACCCTGGGCTGAAGCGCTCGCCGAACTCGTCCTCAAGGACCCGAACGGCGACCAGTTCATGGTGGTGACCGCCGGCCTGGAATATCTGCAAGGGCGATCTGCGAGTTCATCGGAACCAGCTCAGCAGCGGCCGACGAGCGGATGCGGCGATGCTGACGGCGATGGCGACCAGAACGACCGGGACTTCGATGACGACCTCGACCTCGAAGAGGCGGGCGCCGACTGGCTTGCCGAACAGGGTTTTGATCGGAAAGATCGATTTTCGGGGGATCACTGATGAGCCATCCGGTGCTGGTGAAAGCCGGGAGACTGATCCAGGTCGGCGATATTGTCGGTGCCGAGGCTGCTCTGTCTTCGCTGGTGGAAAGCGATGGTGACGATGCCCTGGTAGTGGCTCTCGACGATTTTCCAGCGAAGGACCTGCTGGCCGTCCTGCGCGACTTCGATTCATCTCGGGAATCGGTAGTGAACCTGTTGGTCTCCCCAGAGCAGTTCGCCCGCGCGATCGTCCTTGAACGGCGTTACGGCGACCAAAGTCATGAGCGACTGCACGGCATGATCAATTCGGTGGTCTTCCGGGCCGGCAGCGATCCCGGTGAGTTCATCGAGGCCATCGGTGAGATCGAAGGTGGCTGCGAGGTGCTGGCCGATTATCTCTGCGAGCGTGGCGAAAACATCGAGCATTTCTTCAAGACGGCAACCTTTGATTTTTTCGCCGACGCCGACGAATCTGCTGACGACATGACCGACGAGGAGCGTCTGGACGCGCTCGCCGATCCCGGCGTCAATCGTCCTTTCCTGACCCACAGCGAAGTCAACGATCACGACTGGATGGAACTGGCGTGGACGCTCCGTTACCAACACCCGGAGATCTTTCGCGATGTCCTGCTGATCCTGCGTGCGCGTGCCAGGGCCGAAGGACTCGCGCCGGCTGGCTCTGCGCCGTCGAGCCCTGCGAACAGGCCTCCTGCCGAGCCGGAGGAAGAGTCCGCGCTGTAGGCCACAAGAAGGATGTCACCGCCCATGCCGCCTAGCCGCCACGAAGTCGCCGTTTTCGACACTCGGCCGTTTTTCGAAAAGGCGCTCGTTTACGGGGTGCAGAACGGGATCATCAACCAGGACAGGGTCGCCCATATCCTGAACGATGCACCGAAAGGGATGCTGCAGATTGCCGAGTATTTCGGCACACAGTACCTGCGGCCGAATATCGAAGAGGCGCGTACGCGGATCGTTAATCTCGTCAGCCTGTTCCTCCTGGACCGCAGCGGCGGTGATCTCGACAAAGCAGCACGCTCGCTGCGGGACAACACTTTTCTGTCGCATTCGCGGGGCGGATCGGAAATGCTCAAAGCGCTCTGGGCAATGCCCGAGTGCGACGTCATTGGCAGCGTGGACGAGAGGTCCCAAAGGGAGTTCCTGGCTGACTGGTCGCTGAGGGATCTGGCCGAATATCGACTCACCCGCGAACACAGGCGGGAGTATCACCTGGCGATTTCAGCAGCACTCTGGTTTGCCGAACACCTTGGCGTGGCCCCTGCCAGCCTTTCGATGGTGCCCGTTGGATCCTTCTTGCGTACGGCCATGCTCGTCCATCTTGCTGGGAACAGCCCGCCTGCAATCCCCAATGCCGCCGGTTTCGTCAGCATCCTTGAGGCAATCAGGAAGAAGGGGGTACCGGCGAAGGGCAGAAAGCGAATCAGGGAGGTATTCCAGATACTGCCTGAATCGTACCAGGCGATTGCCAGACGGTATCTGCAGGAAGTCGAAACCGAGGACCTGCCAAGGATTCTCGATACCTCGTACCCGCTCGACAAACTGCTGGAAGAGCTTGTTCAGAAAGGGTATTTTCTGCGGGATTTTGATCTCGAAGATGCCAGTCTTTTCGATGCAGCGGTCTCGAAGAAATGGCAAAAGATTACTGGTGGCAAGACCGACGATGATTCGCTGCTGACGATTTTTGTCTGCATCGCTGCCGACATGCTCCCCAAACCCGCTCTGACGCGAGCCGTAGCGAGAGCCTTGATCCGCAAGGTCCGTACCGACGGATTCCAGCGAGAGCCGGTGCTCGCTTTCATCCGTGCCTGTGCGCCCCATGAGATGCAGGACGGCCTGGAAAGGCTATGGAATGAATTTTTCCAGGAGGCGGAGACCTATCTGCTCGACACCTCCGATAGCACACTCGGCGAGGCCCTGGCCTTCCTCAAGGAAAACTGTTTCGTCGTGTAGCGCGCCGGTCCTGCGGGTGACTCTGCGGTCAGCACGCCGATTCGGGCGGCAGATCGGCGCCGTTGCTCGCTGCTGCTGGCATCGGTGAGGGTGTCGAGACGCGGCCATCACTCGCCAAGCACCCTGCCTTCACGCCGCGGATCGGCACCACCGGCATAGCCGCCCGAGGTCTTCTCGATGGCTTGCAAGCCGCTGTTCATGCCGACTTCGTTCACCACGTGGCCTCTGGCCTTGAGCGCTTCGACAAAGGACGGAGAAAAGCGCTTTTCCTCGAGCAGCGTCGGGCCGTTCAAGGAACCAAAATTGGGCAGGTCGATGGCCTGCTGTGGCGCCAGCCCCCAGTTCAGCATCGCGTAGAGCAGCTTGGCAGTATAGTGGATGATCAATGCGCCGCCCGGTGAGCCGCCGCTGATCACCAGATCGCCGCTGTCCTGGGTAAAGACCAGCGTCGGGCTCATCGACGAGCGCGGGCGCTTGCCTGGCTCGACGCGGTTGGCGACGGGCAAGCCGTTGCCGTCGGTCGGGGTAAAGGCGAAATCGCTGAGCTGGTTGTTGAGGAGAAATCCCCTCACCATCTGGCGCGCGCCGAAGGCATCCTCGATGGTGGTGGTCATTGCCAACGCGTTGCCGTGCTGGTCGACGACGCTGAGGTGCGAGGTGCCGTATTCCGGCTGTTCGGGCATCGCTGCATGGCTCGCGGGTCCCGGCGATGGCGAGCCCGGTCGGGCGACCTGCATGCTCTTTGGGCCGATCAGCCGTGCTCTCTCAGCGAGGTAGTCCGGCTGGATCAATGAGTACCAATTGCCCGCCGGTGCGGCGACGAAGTCGGGATCGGCGACATACTGGGCGCGATCGGCGAAAGCCAGGCGCGATGCTTCGCTGTAATAGTGCATCCAGAGCGGGTCGGCAAACGGCAGGAATGCGGCCTCGGTGGAATCGACGATGCCGAGGATCTGGGCGATGGCAATCGCTCCCGAAGCGGGTGGAGGAAAACCGCAGATCAGGTACCTTCGCGGGGGCTCGACACGCTTCGGCGTATAGCTGCTGCACAGCGGCGAACGTCGCTGCGGCTGGTATGCAGCCAGATCAGTCATGGTGAGTTTGCCAGGGTTTTCCGGGTGTTGCTGCACCTTGTCGACGATCGCCTGGGCGATCTCACCTTCGTGCAAGGCTCGCGATCCTTGTCTGGCGATCCTGCGCAGGACCTCTGCCAGTTCCGGGTTGTGCAACAGGCTGCCGACGGCGACTGGCTGACCATCGGCATCGTAAAAATAGGCCGCGGCTTGCGGATCCTTCCTGAGGTGGGGGTCGACCTTGAGCAGCGTGTGCAGGCGCTGGCTGACCGGAAATCCGTTCTCGGCAAGCCGGATCGCCGGATCGAACAGGCTCGCCCAGGGTAAGCGGCCGTATTCGGCGTGTGCCATTTCGAGCATCCGCAGTGCCCCCGGCACGCCGACCGCGCGGCCACCGACGATCGCTTCCCGAAAAGTCATCGCTTTGCCGTCGGCCTGGACGAACAGTGTCTCGCCGACTGCTGCCGGCGCCGTCTCGCGACCATCGAAGGCGACCGTATGGCGACCGTCGTGGTGGAGCAGAAAGGCGCCGCCGCCGATGCCGCTGGATTGCGGTTCGACGAGGGTCAGCACCATCTGCGCGGCAACTGCCGCGTCGATCGCCGCTCCTCCGTCTTTGAGCACGGTGAGTCCGGCGGCGCTGGCCAGCGGATTGGCCGTGGCGATGGCAAACTTCTGGCCGTGCCATCCGGGCTGAACGCTGACGCCTGCGGCGCCTTCCGGCTGACGGTTGTCGACAGTCGCGGGCGCGATCCTCGATGGGGAATGAGCGCAGCCCGCGAGCAGCAGGAACAGGACGAGGTAAAGGATGTGCATGCTCATACTCCGATCGGGAGACCCCTGCTTTGTCTCATTCCAGGCCCTCTCTCGTCAAGTCCGCAAGCTTGTGCCCTGGTGCGCACATTCGTGTCGCTTGCACATTGTCTTGGTGAAATGGCGATTTCCGGCAAAGTTTTGCCGTTCGCACACAAAAGATCGAAAAAAAACGACTCAACCATAATCGCTGCGCAGCCGTTAACCAATGCAGAGGCCTCGTTCTAAGGAGAAATGTCATGATGCATATCTGTACCGACCGGACCGATCTCGACGAACTGATCGGCAAGCAAGACTGGGAAGGGCAAGATCTGCTTTTTCGTTACGGACCGCTTGCGCAAGCCATGAAACGGGGGGGAGGAGTTGATTCTCGAACATAGTGACGCGCTCTCCCCCTTCCTGCTCGCCAAGGTCGAGTTCCTGCGGGGCGACCTCTTCATTGACGACACGGCGGAGCAGATCCACCCGCACGACGGCTTCCGGCTTACGCTCCGGCGCTCGGTGGCGATAGAGAATGTCAGCGAACCGACACCCGCACGAGGAGCACGGTGAAACGTAATGGTTGCCTCTCAGAACGACGCAAGGCCCTGCAGGGCTTGCCGGAGAGCGTGCAGATCGCTCTTCTTGTCGTAGAAAGCATAAGCTCCGGCTTCCAGGCACCGCCGGCGATAAACCGGCTCGGCGAAGTTCGTGAAGACCATGACCTTCACGCCCGGATGCTCCGTGCTCACCGCACGCAGGACCTCCAGCCCGCTGCCGTTGACCAGTTGAATATCGAGCAATACGACGTCCGGCGGGTGGTTCCGAATGCTTTCGATGGCCGGGGCGGGACTTTCGAATTCACCCACGACTTCTGCACCTTCGATCTTCGCGAGCATCTCGCGCAACATGCCGCGGACAACAGCTGAGTCATCGACGATCAGGATTGACATCACGTTCGGTCACAAAAGAGGGTGAATCGAAATGCCCGGTGCCGGGGGTGTGCGCTTAGCACGCATGCAGCGAGGGATGTTCCGCACCTCCAGCGAGTGCGCCGCTGGCGGAATGCTGGCAGAATAGATGTCAGTGAAGTAGCCTAGGGGGCTTCGACGAGTTGTGCCGGAGCATCAACTTCTCGATCTGCTCATGCACCAGCAGCGCGACATTGGGCAGGAGACTCAGCGAGGTCAATCCCGGGATGCTGGTGATTCCTCGGGGCAGCACGATCACGATCAGCGGCTTGGTCTGGGCGGAGGAGTGGTTCGCCAGTACGGCATGCACAAAAGCCCGCGACGCCTTTCCCCAGCTGATGACGATCACATCAGGCTTGTGCCTCGCCGTGCAATCGTAGGCATCTTCAATGGAACGGGCAATCGCCACGACATCGATGTTTTCGTTCGCTTGTAGCGCGCCACCCACGCCGTCGAGAAACAGATTATCCGTGTCCACCAGAAGGAAACGGGTGGGGCTGTGCTGCAGGGCGGTCGATGCGCAGGCATCCATGATGATCTCCTCTGTGATTGAGGCGCGCCAGGAAGAAGCTCTTTCTCGCGCGAATCGATATTTCCAGGACGCATCATCCCGCACACACCAATCATCGACTATCGGCAACGCGTGTAATTTTCCTGTAGGCGATCGCCGACACTGCACCCGTCGGGAATTCCCTACACGGCCAGCGTGCCGATGCCATGCACGCTCGAACAGCCGATGGACACGCGCTGCCTCGTCGCCGAACAAGCGGTACCGGACTCGTTTGGCGTTGGATTCCGGTCGCCCCGGCTCAAGAGAGCATGCCCTTTTCCAGGGCATAACGAGTGAGTTCTGCGTTGCTGTGCAGCCCGGTCTTTTCGACGATTCGGGCACGATAGGTGGTCACCGTCTTGGGACTGAGATACAGCGCTTCGGCGATCTGGTTCAAGCTCTCTCCGGAGGCAATCCGCCGCAGCACTTCGATCTCCCGATCCGAAAGTGCTTCAGAATCGGATTTCCTGCCTCGCCCCACCTCGACCGCCAGACGCTCCAGCAGCGCGGGGCTCACATGCTTGCCGCCACTGGCGACTTTGCGTATTGCCGCGAGGAGCGTGCTTGGGGGGCTGTTCTTGGTCAGGTAGCCGGATGCGCCGGCTTTCAGCGCGCGTACGGCATAGACCTCCTCGGCGTACATGCTGAGCATCAACACGGCAAGCTTCGGCCGCTCCGTCTTGATCTGTTTCAACAGGTCCAGACCACCCTTGCCGGGCAGGCCGATATCGACCAGCGCGACGTCGAATTCGCTTTGGCGGATCATGAGGATCGCCTGTTCGGCGTCCTCCGCCTCGCTCGCCACCTCCATATCGTCGGTCTGATCCAGGATCAGCCGCAAGCCGCCGCGGACCACGGCGTGATCATCCACCAGCAGGACCTGGAGCTTGCTTGTGCTCATCGCTCCTCAAACCGGCATGTGCAGAACAATGACCGTTCCCTTCTTGACGCCGCGCGACAGTCTGATGTTGCCGCCGAAGCGGGCGGCACGTTCCTGGATCCCCAGCAGGCCCCAGGATTCGGTCTTGATCCCGGCCTCGTCGCCAATGCCCACCCCGTCGTCCTCTACTGCGATCATCACGGCGCCGGCTTCATGGTGGATACGGATCTCGACGTGCGCAGCCTGGGCATGGCGGACACAGTTGGTCAACGCTTCCTGGACGATGCGAAACATCGCGGTGGCACGCTCGGAATCAAGCTCGATTGCCAAGGCCTCGGCAGAAATCGCAACCTTGCATTGCAGACCGGTCTGTTCTTGAACCTGCCCGGCGTACCACTCGATCGCCGTCCATACCCCGAGCTGGTCGAGGACACTTGGCCGTAGATCGCTGATGATACGGCGCATCGTATCGACTGCCGAATCCAGCAATTGCGACGCGCGGACAAGCTGTTCGTCGCCAGGCAGCGCTGCCTCTTGAGCGCGATCGATCGCCATCGTGACCGCCCATTTGACACCCGTCAGCGTGCTGCCGAGGTCATCGTGCAGCTCCCGCGCGATGCGTACCCGCTCCTCCTCGCGTATCCGCTCCAGGTATTGGGTAAGCTGACGCAGCTTTTCGTTGGATTCGATCAGTAAATCCTGACTGTGTTTCAGCGCGGTCATATCGACCACGTTCACGAGGACGCCGTCGATGTCGCCGTTGGCGTTCCGATGGGGCGCATAAGAGGATAAGGTCCAGAGAAGATGCGGATCGTCGCGACGCAGCGTCGCGGCCTCCGGCGCAAGGAGTTCCGTCGTGCCAAGCAGGCGCGGTACGAACTCGTCGGCAACGACCATCTCGCCCGCCAAGGCACGCATCAGGTACGCTTCCAGTCCGAGATCTCGCGCGTCCGGGAAAAGCGCATGGAGATGCTTGCCGATGGCCAGTTCGCGTGGCACCCCGGTGGCGTGCTCGAGGAATCGGTTCCAGACGACCACCCTGAGCGCTCGGTCATAGACGACAAATCCTTGATGGACATTGTCCAGCACCTCCTGAGCGAAACCCTCGGCCTGCAGGCGCGCGGTGATATCCTGAACGGTCGCGACGAAGAAGTCCACGCGTCCGTCTTCGTGCCGAACTGCCCTCACATCGGTCATCGCATTGATGACTTTGCCATCCTTGCGAACGAAGCGCTTGTCCATCTGAAAGCCGTTCCTCGCGCCGCTCAACACCTGCTCGAACTGGATCCGGTCGGCGTCGACGTCGTCGCGGTGCGTGAGCTGTGCCCAGGTCTTGTCGATCAATTCCTCGCGGGGGTAAGCCAGGATTTCGCACAGGCGGTCGTTGAAACGCAGCCAGCGCATGTGGTCCGTCGAGAGAAATGTCATGCCCACGAAGGGAAGATCGAAGAAGAACCTGAGCAGGCGGTCCTTCTCCATGCCCTGGGTGGCCAGCTCGAGTTGGTGAGTGCGCAGTTGCTGGCGCCACAGCAGGAGGATCAGGAGCGCGACGACCAGGACGGCGGAGGTCGCGACCAGGCCGACCCAGAACACCAGGTGGCGCAGCGGAGAGAGCACTTCATCGCGGTCGACTTTCGCCACCAGATGCCACGGCGTAGCTCTTATCGGGCGCGTCGCAGCCAACACCCTGACTCCGCGGTAGTCCTTTCCCTCCATGACCTGCGCCGCACTGCCCAAGACCGCGCGGGCAGATGGCAATTCGGGATCGTCGAGGGCCTGGCTGAATACCAGCGCGGTTGCCTTGCGATGGCGCAATTCGTTCAGAAACAACACGGAATCTCCCTCCCGGCGCACCAGCAGGGTCTCGGCGCTCGGGCTCGGTGTCGGCCAGCTCTGGATCAACGGGAAAACGATACTTTCGACCGGAGTGTCGAGGATCACGGCACCCACCACCTGCCGCGCGCCATCGATGGTCTTCACCAGCGGCGCAACCAGGTCCAGGTGGACGTGGCCCGACGCGCTCAGATAGAGATCGGTCATCGTCAGCTGAGTGGTCTGGAATGCAGTCTGGAGCGCCCTCCGGACAGGTGCCTCGGCCAAGATGTCGTGTAACCCCAGGCTGAGGATTCTCCGGGCGCTTCCGTCTACCAGCACGAAGCCGTCGTAGGCGTATGCCCGTTTGATCGTCTCGAAACGTTCCACCAGGCGCTGCCGTGCATGGACATCCTCGTCACGCGCCATCCGTACGGTATCTTCTATGAGGCCGGGGCTGGCGCCAAGGATCATCGCGTCTCCTCTGCGCTCGTCCAGCCATGCTTCGATCTGGCCGGCCTTCAGGCTGGCGATGGCGTTGACATCCGCAAAGGCCTGCTGCTTCAGACGTGGGTGCTCCAGATACACGATACCCACGCCGAGCAGGGGCACGATCGCCAGCAACCCCAGGATGACCCCGACCATGCCGCGCCACCGCGATTTGGGCAGCATACCAGCGCTAACGGTCATGACTTTTCCAGGCACCCCCGACCAGGAAAGTCATGACCGATTCTCTCTGCCACGACTCCTCCCACGGCCCGAGCTGCATCGCGGGCCGGCTGCGGCGGCGCGGAGCAGCGCTCCGCGAAACCCCGCCTTCGCCTCCCGCGAGTGGGGATGGGAGATTCCGGACTGATTGGCCGCATCTGGGTCCTCAAGACTGGCCGGCAAAAACCAGAAGTTGAACGAACAGTTGAATCTTCATGTTCGCCTCCGGCGGGAGTGAGGTGAACTCGGAACCCATGCGAACAATCCCGTTCGCAGGCTTGCGATTCAGGATCTTGGCGTAAACGTCACGCGCCTGATAGGCGACTATCGGCAAGTCAAGACTGAGCTTTATTTCACAATAAATGGGAAGCTGACATTCCAGTTCAAGAAGAGCGCCGTGGTAGCCAAGATCGAGAATCGTGCCAGGGCGCATCTCGGGAAAGACAATGCCGTTTTCGATGATCTGGTAGCCGAACGGCAACTTGACCTGAATGCGGTGAGAACGACGTTTTTCCTGGCGGGGAACATGGAGACCCAGCGAAGGAATGCCAATCAGCTCGCGCAGGCTAACGGGTACTGGTTTCCCCTTGAGATAGATGTCGATCGGACCTCTGGTGTCGACGAAGTCCTTGCAGCGCTCATAGGTGCTCTGACTGATCAGAACCTGACCGCGCAAGCTCAAAGCCTCGATGCGCGCAGCCAGATTGACTTCGTCACCAATCACGGTGTACTCGTTATAGAGGTTCGATCCCAGCGTACCAGCCAGAACTTCTCCTGTGTTGATGCCAATGCCCATGTACAGTTCCGGCATTCCCTGCTGCCTGTGCGCAAGGTTGAGGGTATCCATCGTCATCTGCATTTCGACAGCACAGGCAAGTGCTCGCTGAACATCGTCGGGGCGCCGCACTGGCGCGCCGAACAGCGCCATGATCGAATCACCCATGAACTTGTCGATGCTTCCCTGATACTTGAAAATGATCTCGCTCATCTGGACGAGGCAGGGATTGAGAATCCTGATGACGGTATCCGCCGGTTGATTTGCGAGCATTGCCGTAAACCCGCGCAGATCGGCGAACAGTATGGTGACCTCGCGGTTCAGGAATTCCTGCCCGAGTTGCGAAGGAAGGGACTGCGTGTCGAGTTCATCGAGCAAGGTTTTGACCTCTGCTTCGGCCGAGCCGCTGAGCATCTTGCCCGTATCGCTGGCGATGATGTCGTGCAGACGTTGCAGCACATGCTGCACTGAACTAAGTCTCATATCGTGAGGAGAATGCAATGCTCCAGCCATTCATCATTGATTTACAGAAAGTCAGGCATGCGCAGCTGCAGTGCGTCGTGTTCACGTCTGGCAGACTGTCGAACTTCAGCAAACTAAGCGATAATGTCGCGAAAGCGAGCCAAAAACTCTATTATTTTGATTGTCCTGGATTTTACTCGTTTTTCCCTTGCTTCCTTAGGGTGAACGCAATACGGGCTGATGCCAACCCCTGGTTGCCGGTCGAAGGTGAGCGAGGCCGAGGAGTGAACGCAATGAAGAAACCCCTGCTTGGATTTGCCGCACTGGCGCTATTTGCGATCATTGGGGGTAGCGCCATCGCCCAAGGTCGTGGAAGTGGAGGCTACTACGATGGCCGCAGGGTCGTCCATGTGGGTGGTGGAAACTGGCACGCAGGCGGCTACTACGGTGGCTGGCACGGCCATCGCGGCACATGGGGAGGCAGGTACTGGGGTCCTGGCGTCGGATTGTATTTTGGTGGACCTACTTATTGGGGGGCCTGGCCCTATGCTTATCCCTACGGCTACGGCTACGGCTACGGCTACGCCCCGTATGCAAGCTACGCGGTGGTGGGGCCGACAGTCTATGTAGAGCAGCAGATCGAAGTGCCCACCCCGCCCCAATACGATCCAAATCCGCCGTCCGTAGCGGGTAATCCTGATTCACCACCGACATTCTGGTTTTATTGCACCAAACCGGCGGGTTACTACCCTTACGTGCGAGATTGCAGCAAGACTTGGTTGCGGGTGGTGCCGCAGGCAAATACGGATACGATGACCCGGCCCAAGCTGGCCGAGTAGGCCGTAACGGAGATCCATCATGGAAAAGCGAATTTTTTTTACTGCCGCTTGCGGCCAGTTTGTTCCTGACAGGATGCGTGACCCTTCCGACAGGTCCCACGGTGCTGGTTCTGCCGGGACAACAAAAATCCTTCGACCAGTTCCGGATCGACGACATCGCGTGCCAACAATATGCGCTGGCGGTCACCGCGCCCGCTGGCCAGGCCGCTGCCGACGCGGCGGTTGGCACGGCGGCCGTGGCGACCGCCATCGGCGCCGCAGCGGGTGCGATCATCGGTTCCGCGACGGGACAGGCGGGCCAGGGTGCCGCGATCGGCGCGGGGACCGGATTGCTTTTCGGCAGCGCTGCGGGCGGCAACACCGCCTATGTTTCCTCCTACGAGCTGCAGCGCCGCTACGACACCACCTATTTGCAATGCATGTACTCGCGCGGGAATCAACTACCGGGACAAGTCGTGTATCGCAGGGCACCGCCGAGTTACCCGCCACCCACAGTGCCCCCATCCGGCTATCCACCAGCGAACACGCCTGCCCCGTACCCATCGCCGCAGTCCGCTCCACCGGCGAGCTATCCGCCGCCGCACACGCTGCCACCGGAGGGCATTTCTTCCAAACGATAACGGTCAGGGCTTTCATCATCCGGGGTGTCTCACAAAGCCATGACCGTTAGAGCGAACATCGCGACGGCCGCCAGCCGATCGCTTGTGATTCCACGCACATCACACAGACCGATCAAGAACTTATACTTTCCGGAGTCGAACAGGAAAGGGTCGTGATGATGAAAGAGCTGCTTCGCCATGCTCGGTTGCTGCGTTTGCTGCTGGTGATGTGGGTGCTTCTGGCGCCGGCGTCGGCAGTGCACGCGTCCGCTGCCGTTGGCGAAGTGACCCTGTGCATCGGCAGCAGCCAGATTCAACGCGAAGGCAGGAGCGAGCCCGTCTCCAGGGGATACCGTATCGTCCCCGGCGATGTCATTCGCACCACCACCAGCGGACATGTGCATATCCGTTTCGTCGACGGTGCGCTGGTCAGTGTCCGGCCGGATTCGGTGCTGCAAGTGGTCGAATACCGCTACGACGCGGCCAATCCCTCGGCGTCATTGATCAAGTTCTACCTCGAAACGGGGACCGTACGCGGCATCTCGGGACTGGCGGCACAAGCGGCCCGTGACAAGTTTCGCCTGAACACACCGCTGGTAGCCATTGGCGTCAAGGGGACGGACTTCGTCACCCAGGCCGATGCGAAGCGCGCGGTCGTCCTGGTCAACCAGGGGGCGATCGTACTTGCCCCGCTCGATAACATCTGCCGTGCCGATGGTTTCGGGCCCTGTGCCACCCCCCGTTCGCGGGAACTGGCGGCGACCATGGACGGCATGGCGCTGGTGTATCGCCAGGCAGCCCGCGAGCCGCTGCTGCAGCCGGTCAATTCCCTGCAAGGGGCCGACAAGATCACTCCGGCCTTGTTGCAGGAGCGGGTCAGCAACGCCAGTACGGCGACCGCAGTGGCGGACAGCAGGAGTCCTGGACAGGCTCTGGCGCAGGAAGCGGCCGCAGTGGCAGAGAGCCGGGCGCGGGCGGAACGGGCGCGGGCCGAGCAACAGACGCCACCCCGGACCGAAAGCCTGACCTGGGGACGCTGGGCCACCGACCCGCGGCCGGGCGACAACCTGACCATTCCTTTCCGGGAAGCGCGCAACGACAAGAAGATCACGGTCGGCGAAGACTACTACATGCTGTTCCGCAACGAGACCATCACCAATACCCTCACCAATGCCAGCGGTCTGGCGAACTTCCGACTGGAGAGCAGCACCGCCTCTTATCGTGATCCATACAGTGTGCTGTCGGCGGCGACTGTGAACGGCGGCTCGCTGAGCATCGATTTCGGTCGCAACACCTTCGCCACACAGCTTGCCGTCACCGCCCAGAGCGTCGGCACCCAGGCGGTGACCGCGACCGGAACGATCGATCGGACGACCGGGGTCTTTCTCAGCAACGGCGCCGCCGACCGGGTATCCGGCGCCGTTTCACTGGATACCAGCCAGGCCGGCTATTTCTTCAGTAAATCCATAGGGAATGGCGCCCTGATGGGTGCCACGCTCTGGCGTCGCTGAAAGCCCGTGTCCATGACCGATCATTCCAGAGGGGTTTTCCGTCGCATCCCTTCGGCATTCACCGCTGGCCTGCTGCAGAAACCGGTGCGACTGCGACTCGCCGCGCTTTTCGCCGCGATGGCCCTGACGCTGCTGGCCATTGGCCTGTCGGACTTGTCCCAATGGGACGAACTCTCGGCCAGCCTGTCCTGGCGAATGGCCGACCAGCAGGCAGTGGAGCGGCGCATCGTGGTCGTCGATATCGATGAAAAAAGCATTCAGGCGATCGGCGCCTGGCCATGGCCGCGCGCCCGCCAGGCCGAGTTGCTCGAGAAACTGGACCAGGCGGGCGTCAGCCTGAAAATCCTCGACATCCTCTTCGAAGGTTCCAGTCCGGACGATGCCCGCCTGTCCAGCGCCCTGGCGAGCCCGGTGCCTACGGTCATGGCGCAGCTCTTCTCCTTGTCGCCCGAGCCGGTAGTGCACAGCGGCCAATTGGCGGGTGCACTGCCTTTCCCCGACTGTCCCCGGCCGACCGAGCGGGCGTACGGCTACATGGCCAGCGACGACCAGCTTCGCACTCCGCCTTTCGCCGGCCACATCACGCCGCTGGTGGATCCCGACGGCGCCGTCCGCCAGGTGCCGGCGCTGATCTGTCACGGCGGCAAAACCTACGCCTCGCTGGCGATTGCCGGTGCCATCGCCGCGAGTCAGGCCGTCCCCGAACTGCACTCCGGCGTATCACTGCTCGATCCGCCCTGGTGGCTGGACCTCGGCGGCCTGCGTCTGCCTCTGGACGATGCCGGCCACCTGCGCGTCTCCTACCAGATGCCGCGTTCCGGCCTGCTGGCCGTCTCGGCCGCGGACCTGCTGCAGGGCAAGGCACCTGCCGACCTGCTGCAGGGAGCCTGGGTACTGGTGGGCGCCACCGCTTTCGGTGCCCGCGACGCCATCCCCACTCCGCAGGGACGCGCGGTCAGCGGCGTCGAAGTGCATGCGCAGTTGCTCTCTGCCATGCTCGACGATCGCACGCCCTATCGGCCACTCGGCGCTGCGCTGTGGTCCTGGCTGCTGGGCGGCCTGAGCGCGCTGCTGCTGCTCGCTGCCTTGCGCCTGGCGCCGCGCAGCGCAGCGATCGTCCTCCCCATGGTGGCCCTGGCCAACATCCTGGCGATTTTTGGTTTGAGCACCCTGCTGCTGCTCAAACAACACCTGTGGCTGGGCTGGGTTGCTCCCGGCTTGTTCACCGGATTCGCTGCGACGCTGCTCAGCGCCGGTGAATTTGCCCGCCTGCGCTGCGAGCGCGAGCGCCTCTACTCCCATCTGGCCAGCTACCTGCCCGAACCGGTGGCACGCCAGGTGGCCACCCAGGAGCCGTGTGCGCAGGTCCGCGCCACGCGCTGCGAAGCCACTGTGCTGCACGCCGATCTGCGCAACTTCTCCGCCTATTGCGCAGGCCGTCCGCCGGAGGAAACCGCCATGGTCCTGCACCTGTTCTTCACCACCGCCAGCCGCATCGTCGAAGCGCACGGCGGGGTAGTGGAACAGATGGTCGGCGACAGCCTGCTGGCGGTCTGGAACGGCTCGGCGCCCTGTACCGACCACGGCGCCCGCGCCCTCGATGCCGCGGAAGAACTTTGGCGGGTCTGTACGCCGCAGTTACCGCGCATCGCTTCACGGCATGTACCGCCGCTCGATCTCGGCATCGGCCTGGAAACCGGCACGGTCCTGATCGGCTCATTTGGACCGGCCGCCAGACGAACGCACGCCGTATTGGGCGAGGCAGTGACCGTCGCCACGCGCCTGCAAGCGCTGACCGGCGAATTGGCCCATCCCATCCTGATCGGTGCCACGGTGGCCCGCGCCGCCTCTGGACGTACGCACCGGCTCGGCGACTTCCTGCTGGCCGGACTGACCGAGCCACGCACGGTATATGCGATCCCTGTAAAATATCCCGCGGGTCATCTACGCCTCGTTTTCGATGCGGAAGCCGAGCAGCAGACCAGCGGCTGACTGTGGCATGGCCTCCGCTGTCGAGTACAGACCCCCTCTCCCCCAACCCCTCCCCCGCGAGGGGGAGGGGAGCAGGAGGGTCGAAAGGTAGTGCTCCAGACGTGGATATGAGCCTCATATAGTATTTTATAATCAATATCTTATGGTTTTGTGTATCCACTTGAGAAACATCGCCGATTGCTGATCTCCCCTCCCCCCTTGTGGGGGAGGGGTTGGGGGGAGAGGGGGAATGGTCGCACACGAATTCGTCAAATCCCTGCGCCAGCAAATGACCGAAGCCGAAAATCTGCTCTGGCAGCATCTGCGAGGGCATCGGCTGAACGAGGAAAAGTTCAGGCGGCAGCAAGTGATTGGCCCGTATGTGGTGGATTTCGTGCATTTCGGTGCTCGTGTTGTCGTAGAAGCCGACGGTGGGCAACATAATGAATCGCCAGGCGATGCAAGACGAGATGCATGGTTGAAGTCACAGGGATTCCGGATCCTGCGATTCTGGAATCACGAGATATGCAATGACACCGAAGCCGTTCTGGAGGCAGTGCTGGCCGCAGTCGAGTGCAGGCCACCCTCTCCCCCCGACCCCTCCCCCGCGAGGGGAGAGGTCGGGGAGAGGGGGAATGGTTGCACAAGAGTTCGTCAAATCCCCGCACCAGCACATAACCGAAGCTAAATCTGCTCTGGCAACATCTGCGAGGGCATCGGCTGAACGGGGAAAAGTTCAGGCGGCAGCAAGCGATTGGCCCGTATGTAGTGGATTTCGTGCATTTCGCTGCTCGTGTCGTCGCAGAAGCGGACGGTGGGCAACACAAGGTATCGCCAGGCGATGAAAGACGAGAGGCATGGTTGAAGTCACAAGGATTCCGGGTCCTGCGATTCTGGAATCACGAGATATGCAATGACACCGCCGTCGTTCTGGAGGCAGCGCTGACCGCGGTCGAGTACAGGCATCCCCTCTCCCCCGACCCCTCCCCCGCGAGGGGGGAGCAACTGTGTTCCCAGTCAAGCTTTTTTTAGGCGCATTTTGCATGCTCTGGATTCCACGGAATACCCGATTTGACTATGGCGTTCATGATCGTCAGCATCTTGTGCATGCAAGCGACCAGCGCGACTTTTTTTGAGTTTTCCGTTAGCAAGCAAACGTTCATAAAAGGTCTTGATGACGGGGTTGTAACGTATGGCACTTAAGGCCGCCATGTATAAAGCGGTACGGACCGTCGCTCGACCACCCCAGGTGATGCGCTTACCCTTGTGGCGACCACTGTCCGCGTTTAATGGAGCGACTCCGACCAACTTGCCAATCTGCGCATGGGTGAGT
>NZ_SPMX01000096.1 GCF_012940005.1 Candidatus Accumulibacter contiguus
ACATGATGTTGCAGCCCGAACGTGTACAGCACAGCAAATACCAGCAATCTCAGCCATGCCTCCCCCTCTTCGGTTTCCCAAAACCCCGATTCAGGATGTCGGTTCCTACGGGCTTGCGCTTGCAGGTGGCGATGAACACTGCTTTTCGGGCGATGAATTAATTCCCCCACTGCACGCAGGCTTCGTTTTCCCTGGTCTGTAAGTGCGGCAAAAATGACGCGGCTGGTTGTCCGTATGGCTTGAGTCGTAGAGTTTTTTTGTCATAAAACTGATGATACAGGAGATGCGGCAACCAGTTCCCATCTCCTCAGCTCCCTTCATCCTCAGACTCTATCGGTAGCATGACTGTCCCGCTTTAAGTGGGAAGCCGATTTCTCAAACCTCGGCCTCTTCCTGAACCGGCTGAAAACGCGCTTTCCGGCGGCCAAGAAGGCGATCCTCAGCGGCTTGAATGACCTCTATGATGGTATCCACGACTTCGATGTCCTGGTGGAGGGGGGCACGGTGCAAGTGTTCTTCACGGAGGGAGATTTCGTTATTCCCGCCACGCGCCTTTCCGATGGCACGTTGCGGTATCTTTGCCTTCTGGCAATTCTTTGCGATCCCGAACCGCCCCCCTTGATCTGCATCGAGGAGCCGGAACTGGGACTGCATCCCGACATCCTGCCGAAGTTGGGGGATCTGTTGCGAGCGGCCTCGCAGCGAACCCAGATCATCGTCACGACCCACTCGGATATCCTGGTCGATACGATGACAGAAACGCCCGATGCGGTGGTCGTCTGTACCAGGACGCAGGGACAGACGATCATGGAACGATTGAACACGGTCGACCTTGCCGAGTGGCTGAAAAGGTATCGGCTCGGCCAGCTCTGGACCAAAGGCGAGATCGGGGGAAATCGCTGGTGAGTGCGCATCTGTACGTGGAAGGCGGCGAATCGAAGGAGGACCAGATTCGCTGCCGCGAGGGGTTCCGGAAGTTGTTCGAGAAAGCGGGATTCTCGGGACGAATGCCTCGACTCAGCGCTTGCGGTGGGCGCGGATCGGTCTTCGATGATTTCAAGACCGCCTACGCCCTTCGAAAGGTGGGCGACTACATCGCCATGCTCGTGGATAGCGAGGAGCCCGTGGAGGATCTCGAACGAACCTGGGAGCATCTGAATCGCCGCGACCAATGGGACAAGCCTGTCGGCGCGAGCGACGAGCAAGTCCTCTTCATGACGACCTGCATGGAGACCTGGATCGTCACGGACCGGCGGGCGCTACAGGAGCATTACGGCCACAGTCTGCAAGAGAATGCACTGCCTCCATTGACCAACCTGGAGAACCGGAATCGGCACGAGGTACACGACAAGCTGGTCCACGCGTCCCGCAATTGCGCAAACGCTTACCGCAAGGGCAAGCGCTCCTTCGAGTTGCTGGCGAAGCTTGACCCTGCTGTACTGAAGAAGCACTTGCCCAGCTTCGTTCGTGTTGATCGCATCCTGAAGGCCAAACTGTAACGCCATGCCAACCGACACCAGCGAGAAGGGCCTGGAGAGCCTGATCATGCGCCACATGACCGGCGTGGATGGCCTTGCCATCGCACCGAACACCGCCGCGGAAGTGCGCGCGCCCTACGGCGGCACCGGCTACATCGCCGGCAGCGCGCAGGACTACGACCGCGCGCACGCGCTCGACGTGCCGCAGCTCTTCGCCTTCCTGCACGCCACCCAGCCCGACGCCTTCAGGAAGCTGGCGCTGGCCGACGCGAACGACGCCAGCGACATCAACCGCCTCAAGTTCCTCGCCCGCCTTTCTGCCGAGATCGGCAAACGCGGCGTCATCGACGTGCTGCGCAAGGGCGTGGCGCACGGGCCGCTGCACTTCGACCTGTTCTACGGCACGGCATCGAAAGGCAACGCCCGCGCCGCGGCGCGGCACGCGCAGAACCGCTTCTCGATCACGCGCCAGCTCGCCTACAGCAGCGACGAGACGCGCCGCGCGCTCGACCTGTGCCTGTTCATCAACGGCCTGCCGATCGCCACTTTCGAGCTGAAGAACAGCCTCACCAAACAGACGGTCGAGGATGCCGTCGAGCAGTATCGGCGCGATCGCAACCCGCGCGAACGGCTGTTCGAGTTCGGCCGCTGCGTGGTGCACTTCGCGGTCGACGAGAGCGAGGTGCAGATGTGCACCGAGTTGCGCGGCAGGGGTTCTTGGTTCCTGCCGTTCAACAAGGGCACCCACGACGGCGCCGGCAACCCGCCCAACCCGCACGGCCTGAAGACCGACTACCTCTGGAAGGAGGTGCTCACCCCGGCGGGTCTGACCAACATCCTCGAGAACTACGCGCAGATCGTCGAGGAGAAGGATCCGCGCACGGGCAGAAAGAAGCGTCGGCAGGTCTGGCCGCGCTATCACCAGCTCGGCGTCGTGCGCCAGGCGTTGGCCGATGTGCGCGCCCACGGGGCGGGCAGGCGTTACCTGATCCAGCACTCGGCCGGCAGCGGCAAGTCGAATTCGATCGCCTGGCTGGCGCACCAGCTCATCGGCCTGCAGCGCGACGGTGATCAGACGGATCAGGCGAACAGGGAGGTCTTCGACTCGGTGATCGTGGTCACCGACCGGCGCCTGCTCGACGACCAGATCCAGACCACGATCAAGCAGTTCATGCAGGTGGGCGCGACGGTGGGGCATGCCCAGCGTTCGGGCGACCTGCGCAAGTTCATTCAGGACGGCAAGAAGATCATCGTCTCGACGGTGCAGAAATTTCCCTTCATCCTCGACGAGATCGCCACCGAGAGCGGCAGGACCTTCGCCATCATCATCGACGAAGCGCATTCGAGCCAGGGCGGCAAAACCTCGGCGGCGATGAGCCAGGCGCTCGGTGCGCTGGGGGAAGACGACGACGCGGGACCCGACCCCGAGGACACGGTGAACGCGGCGCTCGAAAAGCGCATGGCGGCGCACAAGATGCTGGCCAATGCCAGTTACTTCGCCTTCACCGCGACCCCCAAGAACAAGACGCTGGAGATGTTCGGCGAGCCGCTGCCGCCCGACGCGGAAGGGCGCGTCAGACATCGGCCGTTTCACAGCTACACGATGAAGCAGGCGGTCGAGGAAGGTTTCATCCTTGATGTGCTCAAGGCCTACACGCCGGTAGACAGCTACTACAGGCTGATCAAGATGAGCGAAGACGACCCGGAGTTCGATACCCGCAAGGCGAACCGGAAGCTGCGCCGCTACGTCGAGAGCCACGAGCACGCGATCCGCCTCAAGACCGAGATCATGGTGGACCACTTCCACGCGCAGGTGCTGGCGGCCGAGAAGATTGGCGGGCAGGCGCGGGCGATGGTGATCACCAGCGGCATCGAGCGGGCGATCCAGTACTTCCACGCCTTCCAGGCGTATCTGCGGGAGCGCAAGAGCCCGTACCAGGCGATCGTCGCCTTCTCGGGCGAGCACGAGTACGGCGGAGCGAAGGTGAGCGAGGCGTCGCTCAACGGCTTCGCGAGCGGCGACATCGCACGGAAGATCCAGTCCGACCCCTACCGCTTCCTGATCTGCGCCGACAAGTTCCAGACCGGCTATGACGAGCCGCTGCTGCACACGATGTACGTGGACAAGCTGCTGGCCGGGATCAAGGCGGTGCAGACCCTGTCGCGGCTGAACCGCGGGCACCCGCAGAAGTACGACTGCTTCGTGCTCGATTTCCAGAACAACAGCGAGGCGATCACTGTTGCGTTTCAGGACTACTTCCGCACCACACTGCTCGCGGAGGAAACGGATCCCAACAAGCTGCACGACCTCAAGGCGGTGCTGGATGCGACACAGGTGTATTCCCCGGAACAAATGCAACGAGTGGTGGAACTGTTCCTCGGCGGCGAGGATCGCGACAAGCTCGATCCGATCCTCGATGCGTGCGTGGCGGTATACACCGGCACGCTTGACGAAGAAGGACAAGTGGACTTCAAGAGCAAGGCCAAAATGTTCTGCCGCACCTACAGTTTTCTGTCATCGGTGATTGCCTACAGCAATGCGGAGTGGGAGAAGCTCTCTATCCTGCTAAATCTGCTGATACCTAAGTTGCCCGCGCCGCAGGAGGAAGACCTCGCTAAAGGCATCCTCGAAGCCATCGACATGGATAGCTACCGCGTGGAGAAGAAGTCGGTGCAGAAGATCGTACTGGAGGATACGGATGCGGAGATCGAACCCCTGCCGACTGATGCCTGTGGTCATAAGCCCGAGCCAGAGTTGGACCGCCTGAGCAACATCCTCAAAACCTTCAACGACCAGTTCGGCACCCTGTTTACAGATAGCGATCGCGTGACAAAGCGCATCCGCGACGACATCGCGCCACAGGTCGCCGCAGACGCGGCCTACCGGAACGCCAAGGAAAATACACCGCATACGGCACGTATGGCTCACGATCAGGCCCTGGGAAGGGTGATGCAGATCCTGCTCAGGGACGACACGCAGGTCTACAAGCAGTTCGTCGAAAACGAATCCTTCCGGCGCTCCGTTGGCGATATGGTGTATGCGCTGACGAGTCGGGGTGATGTCCAGCCAACACGGGGCAACGCGGCGGGTAGCTGACGGCCGCCTTAGGCGCCTGCGGTTACTGGTTGGTTACGAGCATCCGCTTTCCGCCATTTTGGTGCCGGCTTTGAGGATGGTAAGGGCCCACGAACGATTGGCAGTACGCCAGCAATGCACTACCATAAAGCGGTGAACTCTTCCACAACCAATCAATGGG
Organism: Candidatus Accumulibacter contiguus; assembly: GCF_012940005.1. Classification (GTDB taxonomy): domain Bacteria; phylum Pseudomonadota; class Gammaproteobacteria; order Burkholderiales; family Rhodocyclaceae; genus Accumulibacter; species Accumulibacter contiguus. The sequence continues at coordinate 4,736 of NZ_SPMX01000096.1, forward strand.
GTTCGAACATGAACGTACGCAGCTGTCGGATCACGATCGCAGGGATGTCGATCGCCGCTTTGTTGTCCATCTCTGCCGCGCACGCGCAGCTTGGAGATCTGCTCAAGAAGGAGGAAAGCAGCGCATCGTCCGGTGGACTCGGGAATCTCGGTGGCCTGGGTGGGGCACTGTCCGGGCCATCCATCACCTCGGGCAGCGCCAGCAACGTCGCGGGCTTGCTGGAGTTCTGCATCAAGAACAATTATCTCGGCGGCAACAAGGCGGCTTCGGTCAAGGACTCGTTGATGAGCAAGCTCCAGGGTGGATCCTCCACCTCCTCCGACAGTGGCTACAGTAGCGGTGCCAAGGGCATTCTGAGCAGCAGCGATGGCAGTCAGCTCGACCTCGGAGGGATGAAGAAACAGCTCACGAAGAAGATCTGCGACAAGGTTCTCGACCAGGGAAAATCGATGTTGTGAGTGGGCAGGGGGAACGATCTCGCTGGAAATGGTCGGGATACCTGAGGTCATGATGATGTTCTGGTTTTTGATCGTCATGCTGGCCGCAGCATGGGGGATTGTCGGCCATCTTCAGGAGAACCTTGCGAAGATGCCTCGACCAGCACCTGCTCAGATCGTGCCGCCATCCGTACAGACGAGCGCTCCACCGCTCCCCCCCGCCAGCTCCTGCCGATGATGACGCGGTCAAGCATGCAAACGCGGATGGGGATGCAAGGCCTTACTATGAAAGTCGCGAGCGACTCACGAATCTCCCCTCCCCACTCGCGGGGGAGGGTTTGGGGGAGAAGGAAACGGTCATGATCATCGGGGATGTCTTGCAAAGTCATGACCGTTTGGACAGGGCATCCTCAACCGAGACACCCAGGCCAGGGGATCAGTGCTTCGGCAGATGCGAGTGATGATGCGCAACCCGGCCGGCCGTGCTCCACTCAGCGTTGTGCGGCTCGATATGCAGAATATGATGATCTCCGACCATGGCAGTTATCGCGGCAGCGATGGCGACGACATCCTCGACCGGAATCTCCTGCTCTGCAACGAACGCCTGAACCGGCGCTTTCTTCTTGGATGCGGGGGCGGACGGGCGCTTGTGCGACACCCAGGTGCCGACGCGGTTGAGCAGCGGGAACCATGAGAGTACCAGGCCGATGAACGAGATCACCACGAAGCTCAGGAAGAAGTCGATCAGGCTGAGGAGCAGCGCGCCTTGCAGGGTGTCGGGAATGAGGGAATTCATGTTCGCGGTCCTCGATGTGGAAAGGGTAGGGTCGGCATGGCGTGTTCAGCCGACACCGATCAGCGCGAGCATGATGCCGCCGGAAATGGCGGTGCCGAAGACGCCGGCGAGGTTCGGACCCATCGCGTGGTAGATGAGGAGGTTTTTCGGGTTCTCCTGGTACGCCACGATGTGCGACACGCGCGCCGCGATCGGCACCGAAGCGATTCCGGCCGAGCCGATCAGCGGGTTGATCTTGGTCTTCAGGAACAGGTTCATGATCTTTGCCGTCACCACGCCAGAACCGGTGCCGAACAGAAAGGCGACCAGGCCAAGTCCCACAATTTCCAGTGTCTGCAGCGTCAGGAACTTGTCCGCCGCCATGGTGGAGCCGATGGCCACGGTCAGGATCATGATGATCACATTCATCAGGCCACCCGCAGCGGTCTTGGCCAGGCGATCGACGACGCCGGTTTCCTTGAACAGATTGCCGAGCATCAGCATGGTGATCAGCGGCGCGACTGGCGGGAAAAACAGATTGACGATGATCGCGATCACGATCGGGAAGGCGATTTTCTCCAGCTTGCTCACCTTGCGCGATTGTTCCATGCTGATCTGGCGTTCGGCCTTGGTAGTCAGCAGCCGCATCACTGGCGGCTGGATCATCGGCATCAGCGCCATGTACGAATAGGCGGCCACCGAGACCGGGCCGAGTAGATGCGGCGCCAGCTTGACGGTGACGAAGATCGCCATCGGGCCGTCGGCGCCACCGATGATGCCGATGGCGCCGGCCTCGGCCAGGCTGAAGCCGAGCAGTTTGGCGAGAATCAGTGCAACGAAGATTCCCAGGTGCGCGCCGGCGCCGAGAATGACCAGCTTGGGATTGGCGATCATCGGTCCGAAGTCGGTCATGGCGCCGACACCGAGGAAGATCAGCGGCGGAATGATCAACAAGGCCACGCCCTGGTAGGCGTAGTGGAACAGCCCACCCTCCTTGACGACATAGAGCAGCGCCGAGATCGCCTGTCCACCCGGTACATCATCTGGTGGGCCGGGAACGTTGGCGACGATGCACGAGAAGCCGATGCCGATCAGCAGCAGCGGTTCGTAATGCTTGGCAATTGCCAGATAGATCATCGTACAACCGATGATCACCATCACCAGGTTACCGAACGTGAAATGCACAGCCCCGGTCTGATCGAGCAAGGCCTGGAGAAAAACCGGGATTTGATCCACTGCCACCTCCTGTATCCGGGAAGAATGGCAGGATGTCCTGCCAATCACCGCTGCGCCGGGAATCGCCAACGGTGAAGAGTTGGAGTATAAGTGTCGCCGATCAGCGTCCTAACTAGGGTTGGCACTAGATCTTGCCGCCAGACTTGCCAATGATTTGCCCATGCACCGACCGGCCTCAAGCAGAGACACCCCCCCATCTCGCGGTGGTCGCCATGAATCGCCCGATGACCTTGCCGCCGCAGGGATTGCCGGGCGGTGCCCGGATCAGGCATGCAGGCGCCGGCAGGTGGCTCGCTTTGGCGCTGCTACTCACCACATGGATCGGCGCTCTCGACTACCTCAGTGGCTACGAGCTGCGACTCGGCAGCCTTTACCTGCTGCCGGTCGCGCTCGCCACCTGGAGCGCAGGACGCTATGCAGGGCTGTCGATCGCTGCCGCTGCCTGCCTGTGCTGGCTGTGCTGGCTGTTCAGCTTCAGTTCATCGCACGGCTACGCGCGGCCGGAACTGTTCTATTGGGATGGCCTCGTGATGGTGGTGGTCTTCGTCGTTTTCGTCATCCTGCTGACCCGGCTGCGCCTGGCGATGCAGCGCGCCGACGAGCGTTTCGTGCGCGTGCTCGACGAAATGCACGCGGCTGTCTATGTGGTGGACGCACACAGCGGACGGATCCTGTACGCTAATCGACGCCTGGCGGAGATGATCGGCGCAGAGCCGAATGGTCTGGGTGCTGCCGACCTGCCGCAATACTTGACCGGTGGCGATGGCCATGACCGCCGCGGCGCGCTGTATCCCTCCCTCGGCTTCAGTTCCGAAGAACGGCGCGACCCGGCGAGCGGTCGCTGGTATCTCGTGCAATTCGGCCCGATACCCTGGCAGGACACCAGCGCGGTGACCCTGATCGTCGTCACCGACATCTCGGATCGGCGCCACGCGCAGTTTTTGCGGCGCGAGAACCGGGACATGCTGTACCGTACGTCGCGCCTTTCTGCGCTCACCGAAGCGACTTCTGCACTGGCGCACGAGATCAACCAGCCGCTGATGGCGATCGCCAGCTACAATGACGCCTGTCTGCGCCTGTTGGCGAACGAAACAATGGACCGCGCGGAACTGGTGCACGCCATCGAGAAGTCACGCGGCCAGGCCATACGCGCCGGCAACATCGTCACGCGGATGCGCGACTTCGTTCGCAGCAAACACCCCCAGCCGGTATTGTGCGAACTGAACGCCATCGTTCGCGAGGCGATCGAGCTGATGGAAGCGCGCATCGAGGACCACTGCGTCGTCGTCAACGTCGTCCTGGGCGAGCACCTGCCGCCGATACTCGCCGATCGTTTCCTGCTCGAACAGGTGGTGGTGAATCTGCTCGAGAACGCGGTCGATGCGATGCGGCCACTTGCCCAGGCGCGTCGCCGGCTCACCGTCTCGACCGGTCGGCAGTCCGCTGGCGCGATCACCGTATCGATCAGCGATAATGGCGAAGGAATACCCGCGGCGATGTACAAGCATCTGTACACGCCATTTCGCTCCACCAAGCCGCAAGGGCTCGGGCTCGGCCTGTCGATCTGCCGCTCGGTGGTCGAAGCGCATGGCGGGCGCCTGTGGCATGACCCGAATCCAGGCGGTGGGACGATTTTCCACTTCACGATCGCCGCGGAGGATGGATGAGCGACAAGCCGGCAATCGAACAGACGGTTTTCGTGATCGACGATGACGAGGCGGTGCGCGACTCGCTGGGAATGCTGTTGCGCACGGCCGGCCTGCAAGTGCAGCTTTTCAAGTCGGCGCGGGCTTTCCTCAAGCACTTCAGCCCGGAGTGCTCGGGCTGTCTGATCCTCGACATCCGCATGCCGGTGATGAGCGGTCTCGACCTGCAGGACGAGCTTTACAAGCGGCGCTGCCGCATCCCGATCGTCTTTCTCACCGGGCACGGCGACATCCCGATGGCAGTGCGTGCGTTGAAAAAGGGCGCATTCGACTTCATCGAAAAGCCGCATGACGAGCAGCGCCTGGTGCTGGCAACCTGCCATGCGCTGCGCGCCGATGCCGAGCAGCGCTGCGGCATGGCCGCCCCCCCCGCATTCGCCGCCGGACCTGGCGGAGCGCCTGGCGCTGCTGTCCGTCCGCGAGCGCGAGGTGCTCGAGCACATCCTCGAGGGCCGGCAGACGCGCGCCATCGCCGAGGCTCTCTGCGTCAGCGTCAAAACGGTCGAATTCCATCGCAGCCGTATTCGGGAAAAGTTGCAGGTCGGCTCGCTTGCCGAGTTGTTCCGGCTATTCATGACGAACGGCGAGCAGGGTCTGCGGCGCGATGAGTTCTCTCCTGTAGTGGAGTCCAGGGAAGGATAGCCCGTTCGGGCGGTCTGTCCGGTGAATCGCTGGCGCGAGTCCGCTCCATCAGCGAAAGAGTGATTGCACCGCGGCGCCGATGGCGGCGGCAGAAGGTGCGTAAGCCTGTTCCAGCGGAAAACTGGCGGCGGCCGGCGCGTCCGGGCCACCGAGGCGCAGCACCGGCGCCTGAGTGCGGCAAAGGCCTTTTCTGCGGCCAGCGCGGCGATTTCGGCGCCAAGGCCGGCCATCCGCGCCGCTTCATGTACTACCACCAGGCGTCCGGTCTTCCTCACCGAAGCCAGGATGGCGTCCTCGTCGAGCGGCTTGAGGCTGCGAAGATCGATCACTTCGGCCGCAATCCCGATGGTGGCGAGGGTCGTCGCCGCCGCCAGGCAGTTGCCTACCGTCTTGCCGTAGGACACCAGAGTGACATCGGTACCGCTACGAAGCGTCGCCGCCGTGCCGAGGGCAAGCAGATGCTCGCCCTCGGGCACCTCGCCGGGCTGGTGAAGCAGCGCCAGATCGATGAAGAAGAGCACCGGGTTGTCGTCGCGGATGGCTGCCTTGAGCAGACCCTTGCAGTCGGCGGCGTTCGACGGCATCACCACCTTGATGCCGGGGCTGTGCACGAACCAGGCCTCGTTATTGTGGTTATGCTGCGCGCCGACGCCCCAGCCGGAGCCGGTCATCGCCAGGGTCACCAGCGGAAAGGAAAACTGGCCGCCGGACAGGAAGCGCAGCTTGCCGGCGCTGTTGACCAGCGGGTCCATCGCGTAGCAGAGGAAGGGTGCGAAGAGCAGGTCGATCACCGGTCGCAGCCCGCTGGCTGCGGCACCAACGGCAGTACCGGCGATGATGGCCTCGGCAAGTGGCGTGTTGCGAATACGCGCGCTGCCGAATTCGCTCAAGAGATCGTGGCGTTTGGTGGCGACGCCTTCGCCGAACATCAACACCGTCGGGTCGCGGCGCATCTCCTCGGCGATCGCGGCAGCGATGGTTTCGTAGGGAGTCTGGATTGGCATGGGAAATCCTCAGGCGTAAACGTCGCGGGTCATCTCGCTGATGTCGGGGAAGGGGGAGGCTTCGGCAAAGGCCAGTGCAGCAGCGATCCGCTGCTGTACTCGCTGCTGCAGCGCCGCGGCGGTTTCGGGGGTCAGCCGGCCGTTGCCGAGCAGACGTCGGCGGCAGGCTTCGATCGGGTCACGGGCCAGCCAGGCGGTATGTTCGGCAGGATCGACGTACGCCTGGTCGTCCGGCTCGAAATGGCCGCGGCTGCGATAGGTATAGGTTTCCAGCAGGAAAGGCCGGCTGCTGTCGCGCACGTGCGCCGCCGCGGCAAGGGTGGCGGCACGCACGGCCGCGACGTCGTTGCCATCGACGGTCGCGCCATCGACGCCATAAGGCGCTGCCCATTCGGCGATATGGTCGCTCTTCATGGTCTCGCGACGATGCACGAAAGCCTGCCACTGGTTGTTCTCGCAGACATAGAGAATCGGCAGATCCCACACCGATGCGAGATTCAGCGACTCATGGAAGATGCCTTCGCAAGCCGCGCCATCGCCAAAGAAGCAGGCGACGATTCCCGGCCGGCCAAGCATTTTCTGCGCCAGCGCGACGCCGGTGACCAGCGAGAGTTCGCCGCCGACGATGGTCGAGGTCAGCACCACCCCGAGTTCGCGTACCGAGATGTGCAGCGAGCCGCTCCTGCCCTGACAGTAACCGTCGCGGCGGCCCATCACTTCGGCCAGCAGGCGGCCGGGGTCGGCGCCGCGTGCCAGGAGATGCGCGGCGCTGCGGTGGTTGGTGAGGATCAGGTCGTCGGCGGTGAGCGCGCTCACCACGCCAACCCCGGCCGCTTCCTGGCCAACCGAGGTGCAGGTGCCCGGTACCTTGCCGGCAGCGCTGCTCTCGACGATCATCTCCTCATAGGCGCGCACCAGCAGCATCTGCTCGAGCAGTTCGATCTCATCGATGGATTTTCTTTCTGGTTTCATGACTGTTCCCGTGGTGGTTCTGGCCATGCGAGTCTAGCCTACGCAGAAAAATCCGCAAGACGAAGGAAGCCGATACCTTCCCGTTCCAGATGCACGGGCCTGGACGCAGCGGGGCGCCAGCCTTGCAGCCTTCGATTGGTGGATTGAATTCGGTTCTGGTGGCAGAATGGGATTTCCATCGTATTTTCACAAAGGAACCATCATGTACGCCAATCCTGCGCGCTCATTCCTCATGGCGCTTGCCATCCTCCTGTCCGCACTCATCGCGCTTCCTGCCGCTGCGGAAAGTACAGCCGAACTCGACCGTGCATCACAGGCAGCGCTCAACAGACTGCTTGCCAAAGTGTCTGCGGCCAGGGCACTCAACGCCAAGGCCATTGCGGTACTGGTTTTCCCCAGTATCACCAAGGCTGGCCTGGTGGTCGGCGGCCAGTACGGTGAAGGCGTTCTGTGGCGGGACGGCAAGGCCGTGGGCCATTACAGCACCGCCGGCGCGTCGTATGGCTTGCAGGCGGGGGCGCAAAAATACGGTTATGCGATGTTTTTCATGAATGAAAAGGCATTGCAAGCGCTCGATGCCAACGAAGGCTTCGAAGTCGGCATCGGTCCGAGCATCGTGGTCATCGACGAGGGAATGGGCAAATCCCATACCACCACCACCATGCAGGACGATATCTACGCCTTCATTTTCAGCCAGAAGGGGTTGATGGCGGGGATCGGCCTGCAGGGCAACAAGATCAGCAAACTCAACAAGTGAGCGCTCGCCGCCGCAGGGCGGCAATTTGCAGGCTTTCCAGGGGCAAGGCGGGGAAGCGGGAGGCGAACGGTCATGACTTCCATGATCGGGTGCCTGAAAAAGTCATGACCGTTTCCCTCTCCCCCGGCCCCTTGTATGCTTCGTTTTGTGGTTTTTCGTTCGTTCAAGAGAGGAGATGAAGTCATGGCTGGAAGGGTGTCAAGAGGACCGTGGAATAAATGCGAGAGAGGTATTTTTCTCTTGCGTTTATGCCGCGAAAGCCTCTTGACATCCTGTAAGCCAAGTACACTTGAGGCAGGGGCTGGGGAGGGGTTGATCATCCCCGGCCGCTGCCTCACGGCGAGTGCGGGGTTTGGGGCAGAGCCCCAAGGTTTAGGTCGTAGAGTGCCACGGAGGTGTGGTGGAAACGAGTTCGGAAGGCGACGCACAGCCCGACGCCCTCTGGGACATCAAGCCCGT
>NZ_SPMX01000097.1 GCF_012940005.1 Candidatus Accumulibacter contiguus
TCAGCAGGACTTGCAAGCGCTTGCCAATCGGCTCAAGCTGGAAATTCGGATCGCCCACTTCCCGCCGTATTGCTCCAAGCACAATCCCGATTGAGCACCCGCGTCTTCCCCCCATGTCACGCGCGCTTGCGAAGGCGTCGTATTTGAAAGCGTGCCTCTGGTCAAACAACTGATCGAGCGTACCCAGACTCGAACTGGACTTCAGGTCACCGTCGATATTATCGATCGCGTCTACGAAACCGGACGGAAAGCGGCGCTTGATCTCAAGGCATCCCTGCGCATCGTCGCCGATGCACTACTGCCCCCATGGAATTACACCATCCTGCCAAATTCAACAGCATAAAACCGGGAAGTTATTTCGTGGGCGTTCCTAAGGAGCAACTGATCAACGAGGCGGGCGTATGCAATTCGCGAATCCACGGTTGCACTCGTGTCGAATAGCGGGTAGGTTCCCGGACGTCCGGTTCATCGCAGCGCCGTGAGGTGAAAAGCATTTACGGACAAATCGCGATAATTTCCCGGAGCCCGCACCTATTTCCATCTGGCGGTCCCGGCGTACCGGTTGAGACCATGCAGTGAGTACCAAGAAAATAGACCGAGTCCGGTCCCAAGCCAGCTCGCCGCCCGAAGGCGAACTTGGCCGACGCCGGCCTAAGCTTCTACTGGTCGGCCTCGCGCTCGCCACCCTCACCGCCATTGCCCTGTTCGCCATCTTGCGCCCCGCGCCACCGGCGGTCGGCAGCGGTGGCGCCGTAACACACAGAGCAGCCCCTGCCGTTGCATACGTGGCCGACGCCACCTGCGTCGGCTGCCATGCGCAAGCCGGCGAGCGCTGGCGCGGCTCCCACCACGACCAGGCCATGGCGCATGTCGGCCCGGACAGCGTGCGCGGCGACTTCGCCGACGCCGTGTTGCGCCAGGGCAAGCAGCGCTGGCGCTTCCACCGGGCCGACGGGCGCTATTACGTCGACGCCCCCGGCGAAAACGGCCGTTCCCGTCAGTACGAAATCAAATACACCTTCGGCGTCGACCCGCTCCAGCAATACCTCGTCGAATTTCCCGGCGGCCGCCTGCAGGCCCTGCCGGTGGCCTGGGATACCCGCCGCCAGCGCTGGTTCCACCTCTATCCCGATAGCCGCGCCGGCACCGGCGACCCAATGCACTGGACGGGCCGCTACCAGAACTGGAACCTGATGTGCGCGGAATGCCACAGCACCAACCTGCGCAAGGGCTACGATGCCGCCGCCGACACCTACGCCACGCGCTGGGATGAAATCAACGTCGGCTGCCAGTCCTGCCACGGCCCAGGCGCTGCCCACCAGGCCTGGGCGGATGCAAAACGCGACGGCAAGCCAGCGCCTTCAGGTGCTGAAAAGGCCTATGGCCTCGTCGTCGATTTCCGCGCTGGCGACTCCCGCTTCCAGGTGGACCAATGCGGCGCCTGCCATTCCCGCCGCCAACGCCTCGCCGACAGCGACCAGCCCGGCGCCCATTTCCTCGACAACTTCCGCCCCGAACTCCTGCGCGCCGGGCTCTACCATCCCGACGGTCAACAACTCGACGAGGTCTATGTTTACGGCTCCATGCTGCAGAGCCGGATGTACCAGCAGGGCGTGCGCTGCACCGACTGCCACGACGCCCACAGCCTCAAGCTCAAGGCCGAAGGCAACGCCGTTTGTGTGCAATGCCACAACCCGGCCGGCAACCCGCGCTTTCCGACACTCAGGAAAGCGGCCTACGACACCCCGGCGCATCACCACCACACCGCCGGTCGGCCGGGCACCGAATGCCGGAACTGTCACATGCCGGAAAAGAACTACATGGTCGTGCACGCCCGCCCCGACCACAGCTTCCGCATCCCGCGCCCCCGACCTCTCGCAAAAGCTAGGCACCCCCAACGCGTGCAACCAGTGCCACGCCAACAAGAGCCCGGCCTGGGCGGCTGAAGCCGTTGCTCGCTGGTACGGCCCTGAACGGCGCCTGGAGCCGGGCTTCGCCACCACCTTCGCGGCCGCCCGCGCCGGGCGCCGCGAAGCCCTGCCCGGCCTGCTCGCCCTGCTGCGCGATCCGGCACAGCCAGCCATCGTCCGCGCCACCGCCACCGAGCACCTGCCCCCCGCACAACCTGAAGCCCGCATCGCACTGAGCGAAGCACTCAACGACAGCGATGCCCTGGTCCGCGCCTATGCCGTCCTCGCCCTTGCCGAGCTGCCGCCGGCCGAACGAGCGCCGCTCCTCGTCCCGTGTCTGCGCGACCCGATCCGCCTCGTGCGCATCAACGCCGCCCAGGCGCTCGCCGCGCTACCCCCCGGCACGCTCGCCGGCGCCGACCAGGCCGCCTTCGACCAGGCCTACCAGGAATATCTCGATGCCCAGGCCGCGATGGCCGACATGCCCGCCACCCAGCTCAACCTGGCCGGCGTCCACGCCCAACGGGGCGACGACCCCGCCGCCCGCGAAGCCTATTCGCGCGCCCTGCGCATGGACCCCGACTTCGGCGCCGGACGCAACGCTTACGCCGGCTACCTGGCTACGCGGGGCGACACTGCCGCCGCCGAAGCCACCCTGCGCGCCGGCCTGGAGCGCAATCCCGGCGACGCCGAGCTGCGCTACAGCCTGGCGCTGCTGCTCGCCGAATCCGGTCAGTTGCCCGCCGCCATTCGCGAACTGCATGAGGCCGCCCGACGCGCGCCGGACAATCCGCGCATCGCCTACAACCTCGGCCTCGCCCTGATGCAGGCCGGCCGTCTGCGTGACGCCGAAGCCCCGCTCGCCAAGGCAGCGCGCCTCGACACGCAGGAAGGCGCCTACGCCTATGCCCTGGCGCTGCTGCAGTTCCAGCAGCAACGGCCCGAGGCCGCCCTTCCGCACGCCGAACGCGCGCTTGCCCTCAACCCCGACGACCGTGCGGCACAACAGTTGCTGCTGGCCATTCGCCGCGGTCGACCGTGAAAAATGGCCAAATTCCGGACCCCGATTGTCCTTCCTTCCCGAACTCCGATGCCGCAGGGCGCGTCATCGTGAGGCCAACATCGTCCAGACACGGAGTGCCGCCGCCATGAGCCCCTGGATCGAGTCGTCCATACCGTTCGTGACCGTCTTCGTCATGCTGATCGTCGGCACCGATCTGCGTCTCGCGGACTTTCAGCGCGTTCGCCGTTACCCGGTGCTCGTCCCCGGTATCGTCTGCGCGCAATGGGTGTTGCTGATCGGCATCGCCGGCCTCGTCGGGCGCCTGCTCGACCTGCCACCCGGCATGACCGGCGGTGCCATCCTGCTTGCCGCAGCGCCGGTGGCAGCCATGTCCGGCTTCTACACCCAGCTGGCCGGCGGGCACCTGGCGCTGGCGGTCACGGTAGCGGCAATGTCGAACCTGCTGGCGCCGATCGTCACGCCCGTCGCCGCTTCGCTTGGCTTCTGGCTCTTCCTCGACAGCGACAAGGCAATGGAACTCCCCATGCTCAAGGTCGCGTTGCAAGCCATCGTCGGCTTGCTGTTGCCGTTGCTGGCCGGGATGCTGCTCCGCCACTGCGCACCGCGCTGGGTCGCGCGCTGGCGCGGTTCGCTGCAGGGGATAGCCATTGGCGCGGTGATCGCACTGCTGGGGGCGGTCATCATTGACCAGCGCGAAGCGATTCGTGAGCAATTCGTGCTTCTGTTCGGCGTCTCGCTGCTGTTCACGCTGGCGACGCTGGCCGCGGGATGGGCTGTCCTCAGACTGCCGGCCTGTTCCACCGAGGACCGGCACGGGCTGCTCTGGGGATTCCCGGCACGCAACGTCGCCGTCGCCACCCTCGCGGCAACTTCGGTTCTGGGAAAGGCGGCCGTCGTGACCTTCATCGCCGTCCTGTTCGCCACGCAACTGACGTTGCTGTTGTCGCTTGCGCTGTGGCTCCGCAAGCGTGCCAGATCTTCATCCGGCAGCGTTTGAGCCGTCACCGGACCATCGACGGCCAATTTCCGATCAGCCGCCGGGTGACCCTGGCTGACCTGAACGGGCGCAGTGTTCCGCGATTGTCGCTTCCATCGGCACGACGACCTCGGCTTCGACTGCCCGGATCTCGCTCATGAAGGCCAGCGTAGCGGGGGCGAGCGAGCGATTTTTCAGGTACAGGAAGCCGTAGTTGGCCTGAAAATGCGGGCCAGTCATTGGCAGAATCGAGATCCGGTCGGCCAGAAGGTCGACATCGAACATCTTCAACGTCCCCACGGCCAGCGCGTCGCTGCTGGCCAAAAGTTCGGGAACATGCATCGACACATCGAGGTTGACCGCCGGCACGAAGTCGCCATTGGCCGGATCGATCGAACCGGCGGCGTCGACCGGTCCCGGGAAATGGTTCGCAATGCGCGCCGGTATCCGTGTCCCGACCCAGGGGAACGCCAATGCCTGGGCCCACGATGCCGGCCCGCGCCCCATCAGCGGATGATCGGTACGGCAGAACAGATAGCCGCGATGCCGGCCGACCGGTTCGGTCGTCAACGCCCCTTCATCCGCGAGATCGCCGATTTCTGCAATGCCCAGGTCTACGGTGCGGGAGAGCACCTGCTGAGCGACCTCGCGCCACCCGGCGACATGGAGCGTGACACGGAGCTTCGGATACCTGGCGGACAGGCGGGCAATGGCAAGGCCGCCCGAGATGATGCTCGGATAGGGGCCGAGCGCGACCTTGAGCGAACCGCCGCCGCATCCGGCCAGCAGGTCGATCTCGCGCCGCATATCCTCTTCCACGGTGAGCAGCTGGTTGCTTCGTTCCAGCACAATCTCGCCGAAGGGCGTCAGGATGATCGCCCCGCGGTTCCGTTCGAGGAGCGCCACGCCCAGTTCCCCCTCCAGCGCCTGGATGCTCTTGCTCAGCGCCGGTTGCGAGATGCTCAGAGCACTAGCGGCACGGCCGAAATTGCCATGCTCGACCAGTGTGCGTAAATGGAGAAGACGGCGGGGCGTGATCATAACCAAAAGGTTTCCATGAAATGAAAATTCATCATTATCATTTTATTTTCATCCCTCCTAGAATGCTACTGTTCTGTTCCTGAAGGCGCCCCGCATCCGGCAAGCCGCTCGCGGTATCAGGAACGGTTACCTGCCTGGCCGGGCGGCCATTGCAGGTTTCAATATTGTAGGACTACTTCATTTTGCGAGGGGACATATGAATCGTTCACACCCTATCGTCCGTATGCTCGGCATCGCGCTGGCATCTTCGGCTCTGGCGGCTGCAGGAATCTCGTCGGCACAGGCGCAAGCCAGCCAGACGCCCAAGCAACCCAACATCATCCTGATTCTGTCCGACGATTTCGGCTATGGAGACGCCGGGGCCTATGGCGGTGGTGCAGGGCGCGGCATGCCGACCCCGAGTCTGGATCGGCTCTCCAAGGAAGGGATGACCTTCTACTCGTTCTATGCGCAGCCGAGTTGTACGCCGGGCCGCGCTGCGGTGCAGACCGGACGCATCCCCAACCGCAGCGGCATGACCACCGTGGCCTTCCAGGGTCAGGGCGGCGGGCTGCCCAAGGCGGAATGGACGCTGGCTTCCGTGCTCAAGCAAGGGGGCTACCAAACCTTCTTCACCGGCAAGTGGCACTTGGGTGAAGCCGATTACGCCTTGCCCACGGCGCAGGGCTACGACGAAATGAAATATGTCGGGCTCTACCATCTGAATGCTTACACCTACGCTGACCCGACCTGGTTCCCCGACATGGATCCGAAGTTGCGTGCCATGTTCCAGCAAGTCACCAAGGGCGCATTGTCCGGCACGGCGGGCGGCAAGGTGACCGAAGACTTCAAGATCAACGGTCAGTACGTCAACACCCCGGACAAGGGCGTGGTCGGCATTCCGTACTTCGACGAATATGTCGAGAAGGCGGCTGTGGAGTATCTGGACAAGGCGGCCAAATCGAGCAAACCGTTCTTCATGAGCGTCAATTTCATGAAGGTGCACCAGCCAAACATGCCGCACCCGGACTTCCAGCTCAAGTCGATGTCAAAGAGCAAGTATGCCGATTCCATCGTCGAGAACGACACCCGGATCGGCCGTGTCATCGAAAAGGTCCGCCAACTCGGCCTCGACAAGAACACCTACATCTTCTGGACCACGGACAACGGCGCCTGGCAGGACGTTTATCCCGATGCCGGATATACCCCGTTCCGTGGCACCAAGGGAACGGTGCGCGAAGGCGGCAACCGTGTGCCCGCGATTGCCGTCGGGCCGAACATCAAGCCGGGGAGTGTGAATCACGAGATCGTCGGCGGGCTGGACTACATGGCCACGTTCGCCGCCCTCGCCGGGGTCAAGCTCCCGCAGAACGACCGTGAAGGCAACCCGATCATTTTCGACAGCTACGACCTCAGCCCGGTACTCTTCGGCACCGGCAAGTCGCCGCGCAACGAATGGTTCTACTTCACCGAGAACGAACTCACACCGGGCGCAGCACGGGTCGGTAACTACAAGGCCGTCTTCAACCTGCGTGGCGACAACGGGCAACCTACGGGTGGCTTGGCAGTCGACAGCAACCTGGGATGGAAGGGAGCGCAAAAATATGTGGCCACCGTTCCCCAAGTGTTCGATCTCTGGCAGGACCCGCAGGAACGCTACGACATCTTCATGAACAACTACACCGAGCGTACCTGGACCCTGGTCACCATCAGCAAGGCGATCGAAGACCTGATGAAGACTTATGTCAAATATCCGCCACGCAAGCTGCAAAGTGAGGGTTATGACGGACCGGTCGAGTTGTCCAAGTACGAAAAGTTCAAATACATCCGCGAGCAACTCATGAAGGACGGCATCCACATCGGCTTGCCGAGCGGAAACTGAGGTTTCCGCCAATTGAGTTATCACCCGATGGCGAGGCTATCTTTGAAGATGCGCCCCGCCATTTTCATGATTCACGGTAACTACTCAGCTACTGCATCTTGTTAAAAAATCAACACGTTGCGAGCATTGAAATAACATAATGACGAATGGGATTGCTTTAGAATCAAGTGGTTGCAAGTTTATGCCATTGTTCGCCTGTTTCTAACCAATTGTTTTTGCATAACATTTTGACCTGAGTAGTTACGATTCACGAAGGAAATCGACATGCGGAATCTGCTCGTCAATGCACTGTTCGCAGTGGTGCTGTTCGCGAATTCGGCCTTTGCCGCCGATCCCCTGCCCTCCTGGAACGATGGCAAGGCCAAGCAATCCATAGTCAACTTCGTCACCAAGGTTACAAAGGCAGGTTCGCCGGATTTTGTGCCGGCGCCGCAACGCATCGCCACCTTCGATAACGATGGCACGCTGTGGGCCGAACAGCCGGTCTATTTTCAGTTGCTTTTCGCGATTGATCGCGTCAAGGCGCTAGCGCCGCAGCATCCGGAATGGCAGACGCAAGAGCCGTTTGCCTCGTTGCTCAAGGGCGACCTGAAGGGCGTCATGGCTGGCGGCGAAAAAAGCGCTCCTGGAAATCGTCATGGCCACGCACGCCGGCATGACGACCGAGGAGTTCGAGAAAACCGTTAAGGACTGGCTTGCGACGGCCCGGCATCCCAAGACCGGCAAGCTCTATACGGAAATGGTCTATCAGCCCATGCTAGAAGTGCTGACCTACCTGCGCGCCAACGGATTCAAGACCTTCATCGTTTCCGGCGGCGGTATCGAATTCATGCGGCCGTGGACCGAAAAAGTCTATGGCGTTCCGCCCGAACAGGTCGTCGGCAGCAGCATCAAGACCCAATGGGAAGTCCGTTCCGGCAAGCCGACGCTCGTTCGCCTGCCGGAGATCAACTTCATCGACGACAAGACGGGCAAGCCCGTCGGCATCAACGCGCATATCGGTCGCCGGCCGATTGCCGCCTTCGGCAACTCCGACGGCGACCAGCAGATGCTCGAATGGACGCAGGCCGGCAGTGGCGCACGCTTGATGATGCTGGTGCACCACGACGATGCCAAACGCGAATGGGCTTACGGACCGGAATCGAAGATCGGCACGTTCAGCGATGCGCTCATGGCGGAAGCCAACCAGCGTGGCTGGACCGTCATCAGCATGAAGAACGACTGGAAAAAAGTGTTTGCCTTCGACAACTGATCCTGAGCACTTTGATTGACTTACAGCAACTGCGGGAAGCCGCAGAAAAACCAGAGCATGCCAACTTGATAATTAAGGATTAACCATGAAACTCCATCATCTATTTACCGTCGCAGCGGTTTCATTGTCTTTTGTGACTGGCAGTGCCATCGCTCAGGACAACAAGGCGAGCAAGCAAGCGGAGATCCGTAACGTAACACAGGCGAGCCTGGAGAAATTCTATAAGGCAGAGCCCAAAATCAAAGGCGAAGTCAGCAAAGCCCCTGGCTACGCTGTCTTTACCACCTACGGTCTGAGCTTCTTGGTCGGTGGTGCAGGCGGCAAGGGTTTAGTGCATGACCGCACGACGAAAAAAAGACGTCTTTATGGAAATGGCCCAGGCAAATATCGGGGCACAGGTTGGCGCGTCGGAGAGTGAAACGCTGATCATCTTCCAGACAACCAAAGGGATGCACGAATTCATCGCCAAAGGTTGGGAATTTGGCGGCGGCGGCGGGATTGGTGCCGGCGCCGCAGGGAAGACCATTGGTGGGCAAAGCGGTGGAAATGCCATTCCTCACGCAAAGTACTACACGCTGACGAAGAATGGACTCCAGATTGGTGGCGCGGTGGCCGGAACGAAGTTTTGGAGGGACAGCGCCTTGAACTGAGGCGACAGGCAAGTCCGCATATTCGGAGCACCAACAATACCAATTCCATAATCAATATTTGAGGGAAAAAAATGCATCAATTCCATCGACTCTTTCCGGTGCTCTTCGCGTCTCTCACACTTGCCCAAAGCATTTCATTGGTAAATGCGCAAGAACAACCCAAGAGTGCTACTGATTCAACCAAAGTGGCGAATGCTCGACTTCTCAACGAATTGCCTTTCTCCGACAAGACGTCGTTCGAGTTGGCGCACAAAGGTTTCATTGCGCCGTTACCTCAGGAAATGCTCAAGGGCGCAGAGGGAAATCCTGTCTGGAACCCGAAACAATACGACTTCATCAAGGAAGGCTCGGCCACTCCCGATACCGTCAACCCAAGCCTGTGGCGTCAATCGCAACTGATCAATATTTCAGGCCTCTTCGAAGTGGTCCCCGGCATCTACCAGGTCCGCAATCAGGATCTTTCCAACATGACGATCGTCGAGGGCAAGTCGGGCATCACCATTTTCGATCCGCTGATCTCGACCGAAACCGCAAAGCGGGCGCTTGAGCTTTACTACCAACATCGGCCGAAGAAGCCGGTCGTCGCCGTTGTCTATACGCATAGCCACGTTGACCACTATGGCGGGGTGCGCGGTGTAATCGACGAGGCTTCGGTCAAAGCGGGCAAGGTCAAGGTTTATGCGCCGGTCGGCTTCCTCGAGGCTGCAGTCGCCGAGAACGTGATGGCCGGAAACGCGATGAGTCGTCGGGCCAGCTACATGTATGGCAATCTTCTGCCGCCAAGCACCACGGGTCAGGTAGGTGCCGGCCTCGGCACCACGACTTCCGCAGGTACCGTCACGCTGATTCCGCCGACGGAAATCATTTCCAAGACGGGCGAAACTCGCGTCATCGACGGGCTGACCTATGAGTTCCTGTTCGCACCAAACACCGAAGCCCCCTCCGAGATGCTGTTCTACATCAAGGAGAAGAAGGCCATCAATGCCGCCGAAGATGCGACCCACACACTGCACAACACATACTCGTTGCGAGGAGCCAAGATCCGCGACCCGCTAGCTTGGTCCAAGTATCTGAACGAAGCTCTGGGAATGTGGGGCGACAAGGCAGAGGTCGTCTTCTCCATGCACCACTGGCCGGTATGGGGTCAAAAGGCACTCGTCGAGCATATTAGCCTCCAGCGTGATATGTATCGTTACATCAATGACCAGACGCTGCGGCTGGCCAACCACGGGGAGACGATGGTCGAGATTGCCGAGCAAATCCAGTTGCCTAAGGCTGTTGGAACACGCTTCTCGAATCGCGGCTACTACGGATCGTTGAATCACGACGTAAAGGCTACGTATGTTCTTTACCTGGGTTGGTTTATCGGCAATCCAGCCACCTTGCACGTGCTGCCGCCAGTCGAATCCTCAAAACGCTATGTGGAAATGATGGGCGGTACAGACGCGTTGCTTAAGATGGCAAAGACGTACTATGACAAGGGCGATTACCGCTGGGTTGCGGAGGTGGTGAACCACGCGGTTTTTGCCGACCCCACCAACAAGGCAGCGAAGGAGCTTCAGGCAGATGCACTTGAGCAGCTTGGGTACCAGGCTGAGAGTGGGCCGTGGCGCAACTTCTATCTCACCGGTGCCAAAGAGCTACGCGAAGGTGTGGCTAAACTCCCCGCACCGAATACCTCTAGCCCCGACACCTTGCGGGCAATGAGTCTTGACCTGTTCTTCGATTACCTAGCTATGCGCCTGAACGGACCAAAAGCTGATGGCAAGCGGATCGTTCTGAACTTCGATTTCACCGATGTTAAAGAGCGCTACGTTCTTGAAATGGTCAATGGTGTTTTGAACCATACGCCGGGTTTGCAGGCGAAAGATGCAGATGCAACCCTTACGCTTTCTCGGGAAGCGCTCAATCAGATCGTACTCAAGCAAACCACACTCAAGAGCGCAATGTCAGCAGGTAGCGTGAAGCTCTCGGGCAGCGAAGCCAAACTGGACGAATTGCTTTCCTACCTCGACAACTTTGAGTTCTGGTTCAACATCGTTACTCCCTAAGCGGGCAACGTGAGGAAATCATGATGCGCTACATGCCGTTGATCACAAGGCATGTGGGCCACCGGATGGGATTGCCATGCTTCCCATCCATCCACCTACAAGGAGAATGAAGTGACACTGACCAAACCCGCTTTAGCGCTGATGGCGTTTACTTTGGCCGCGTCTGTCTTGTATGCGCAGACGGCTCAACCGGTAAGCGTTGGCCAGGCCGCAGTCGTTGCCATCGATCCGGCTGCGATGCAGGCGCTCAAGGACATGGGTAGCGATCTGCAGGCCCTGAAGCGCTTCAAGGTTGCCACTGAACTCACCGGGGAGCGGGTTCTGGCCGATGGACAAAAATTGCAGCATTCGGCCTCTGCCGTACTGTACGCCGACCGGCCAAACAAAATGCGTGCGCGGATGATCAGTGCACGGAACGAGCGCGAACTGGTGTATGACGGCACGACTGTGACGCTCTATGCTCCGGCCCAGAAATCGTATTCGACAACTACTTTTTCCGGAACGCTGGACGAACTTGTCAACCGCCTGGAGCAACGCTATGGGATTGACGTGCCGCTGTCCGACCTATTTTCCTGGGGCACGCCGCTCGCGCCACTCGACAAGATCGAATCGGCGATGAATGCCGGGCAGGACTTTATCGGTGACGATCTGTGCGATCACTACGCTTTCCGTCAGGGCAACATCGATTGGCAGGTGTGGATTTCTGTCGGTACCAGGAAGCTGCCGCGAAAACTGGTCATTACCAACCGGGCCGATGAGGCACGCCCGCAGTCGATTTCCTTGATCGAGTGGCAACTCAAGCCGACGTTCTCTGCATCGACTTTCAAATTCACCCCGCCCAAGGGCAGCACGGCAGTTGAACTCCGCGTGCTTGATCAAAAATAAAGGAGCGCCAACATGAGCAAATCATACAAAAAGCTGTTTGCTGCACCGCTGGCGGCGCTTGTTCTTTCCAGTTTCGTCATGACACCTATCGCCGAAGCACGAGGCGGCGGCTTTGGCGGTGGCGGTCATGCCGGTGCCCGCGCTGGTGGCATGGCCCATGGTGGCGAGCGCCAAATCGACAACAGCCGGCGCGATGTACGTGCATCCAATGTTCGCAGCACCAGCGTTACCAACGTCAATCGGAACGTCAACGTTAACCGGAACGTCAACGTCGATGTGGACCGCCATGGCGGATGCTGCGGCGGTTGGGACAACGGTTATTATCACCCGGTGGCGACGGCAGCAGCAGTGACCGCGACGGTTGCGGTAACCGCCGCCGTGGTCGGTTCTATCGTCCGGACCATACCACCCAACTGCGTGCCAGTGAACTACGGTGGAATCATTTACCAGCAATGTGGCACCACCTGGTACCAGCCTCAGGGCGGTCAGTATATCGTAATTAATCCGCCATACTGAGCTTTCGGCGCGGCGTGCGCTAGCCGGGCCGCCGACGATCCTGTTTTTGCCTGTCTTTCCGGGTTGACCGCGACAAAGGGGTGAGCAATAAAATGCCTCAGCCATTTTGAGTATTTCGTAAATCAAGAAACGCCAAGCGCAAGTTGGCTTACGGGCCGCAGTCAAAGAGTTGCACCTTCAGCGACGCGCTCATGGCGGAAGCCAACCAGCGCGGCTGGAATGTTATTGGCATGAAGAACGACTGGAAGACGGTATTCGCCTTCCAAAACAGGAACCCGCGATGAATGCCAATGGCGCTTTCAAAGTATCTGTCACAGCAATTGACAAGGAAATCACCATGAATATTTGTTCGGATGGACCGGCCGCTGCGCTTTCCGGCTTCTCCCCCGCCAGAGTAGTTGTCTGCGCCCTGCTTAGCCTCAGCATGCTGGCGCCGGCCCATGCCGAAATGAGCGCCGAGGAACTGGCCAAACTAGCCCAGAACCCGGTGGGAAACCTGATCAGCGTTCCGTTCCAGAACAATACCAACCTCAACTTCGGGCCTGAGAAGAAAACGCAGAACATCCTCAACATCCAGCCGGTCATCCCGATCTCGGTCAATGACGACTGGAACATCATCACGCGCACCATCGTTCCGGTGATCTCGATGCCCGGGCTTTACCCGGGTGACGACCGCACCAACGGCATCGGCGACACCGTGCTGACAGCCTTTGTTTCGCCGGCCAAGCCCGGGAGCTGGATCTGGGGGGTCGGGCCGGTTGCGCAGATTCCTACCAACACCGACAACGAACTCGGCAACAAGAACTGGGGCCTCGGTCCGTCTGTCGTCGTCTTGCACCTCGAAAAGGGGAGCCCGTGGGTCTATGGCGCGCTAGTCAACAACATCTGGTCGCTATCCGGCGACAAGCAGGGCGGCTCGTACAACAACGGGATGATCCAGCCCTTCGTCAATTACAACTTCCCGGGGGGCTTATATGTGGTCAGTGCTCCGATCATCACGGCTAACTGGAGGGCGGAGGACAGCCAACGGTGGACAGTGCCTGTGGGCGGTGGCGTAGGGAAGATATTCCACCTTGGAAAATTGCCGGTGAATGCGCAGCTGTCGGCCTACTACAACGTGGTTACCCCGGACGATGGGGCGAACTGGCAAATTCGGGCGCAGGTACAGTTCATGTTTCCCAAATAGGTGTGCACGCCCCCCCATGGTGGTGGAGCGGCGAACCGGCCAAGTTTGGCCGGTTTGAAGTCAGGATTTGCGCCGCTCGGCCAAAGCAACGTTTTTGCATCCGGGCTTTCCTGGGAAGCCGACGCCGCAGGCAAGACCATTGGTGGGCAAAGCGGTGGAAATGCCATTCCTCACGCGAAGTACTACACGCTGACAAAGAATGGCCTCCAGATTGGTGGCGCTGTGGCGGGAGCGAAGTTTTGGAAGGACGAAGCGCTCAACTGAAGTTTACACAACCTGGGTCGGGAGTTCGCGTTCGCCCGATAGGAAAGCTGCCGTTCGTTGTCGTTTGCGGTTGAACGGCAGTTAACCAACTCTTTCCTGCCCGACACCACGCCCCAGGCCAACGGCGGCATTGGCCGAGAAGCCGACCGTCGACACGGTTGGCATGAAGGTCGTTTCCTGGCCGGTTCCCGACCGACACCATCCTACACCTGCTGACTGCTTTCCGGAGCATACCGCTCGGTCAGGAGCGGAAATTGACATCCCTCCAGCCGACTGACCGGTTATGGTTGATTGTTCAGGGTCAGCGTCGGCTTTGGAGAAGAATCTCCGCCGTCCGCTTCTGGCCGAAAGTTGCCATCCAGCCATTTTACCCACCGTCGACTTGGTATCTGTCCAGAAATAACTTGTACAACTTATACGAGTAGGCGACGATCTCGTCATGAGTAATGACGAGCTAGTTGAAACGATCCGTAAGAAGTTCGAGCGCGTGTCCACGGTTTTGGATGAGCGGGGGCGTCGTGTGTGGGCGTTGGCGGAAGCGAGGCGCTCGGTTACGGCGGACAAAGCATCGTCGCTAAAGCCACGGGGCTATCGCGAAATGACGCTGTATTCGGAAAAATGCGGTCATGCCCAAGGACGACCCGGCGGGTTCTCGTAGACACGTCCGAAAAGCAGGGGTGGACGCAAGAAGCTGATCGAGCACGAGCCGAACATTGCTCTCGGCGCTGGAAAGATTGGT
>NZ_SPMX01000098.1 GCF_012940005.1 Candidatus Accumulibacter contiguus
ATCAAGGCCGGCAGCTACGAAATCGCCCGCGGCGTGACACAACTGCAATTGTTGAGGAAACTGACCCATGGCGACTTCACGCAGGCGGAACTGGCATTCATCGAAGGGTGGACCTTCCGGCAAATGCGCGAGCGCCTCGATGCGCATCCGGACCTTCGCCATGAAACCACGGGTATTCCCGAAGCCGAGATCATGCGCCTGCTGGGCGCACCACAGGTGGCCGCCGAGGGACTCTTCTTTCCCGACACCTATCTTTTTGCCAAACGCAGTAGCGATGTCGAACTGCTGGCGCGTGCCTACCGCGCGATGCAGCGGCATCTGGAGCGCGAATGGTCCGCGCGGGCGGCTGCTCTGCCGTATCGTGATCCCTACCAGGCCTTGATCATGGCTTCGATCGTCGAAAAGGAGACCGGGCGCGAACAGGATCGCTCGCTGGTGGCCGCGGTGTTCGTAAACCGTTTGCGCCAGGGAATGCTCCTGCAGACCGACCCGACCGTGATCTACGGTCTGGGCGAGAATTTCGACGGCAATCTGCGCAAAAGCGACCTGCTTGCCGATACGCCCTACAATACCTACACACGTGCCGGTCTGCCGCCGACACCGATCGCCATGCCCGGCCTGGCTTCCTTGCGGGCCACACTGCATCCGGAGCTCAGCGAGGCGCTGTATTTTGTTGCCCGTGGCGATGGAACGAGCCATTTTTCACATACGCTGCCTGAACACAGGCAGGCGGTGACTCGCTATCAGAAAGGTGGCAAGCCTTGAGTCCAGGGGAGTACAAGTCGCGCGGAAAATTCATCACCTTTGAGGGCATCGACGGTGCCGGCAAGAGCAGTCATATGGCCGACGCAGTAGCCTTTCTTGCTGACCAGGGCCGGACGGTGCTGTCCACCCGTGAACCAGGAGGGACGCCGCTTGGCGAAAAACTCCGGGAACTGCTGCTGCATCAGGCGATGCACCTCGAGACGGAAGCGTTGCTGTTGTTTGCGGCTCGCCGTGAGCACCTCGAACGGGTCATCGAACCGGCCCTCGAACGCGGTGACTGGGTGATCTGCGACCGTTTCAGCGACGCTAGCTACGCCTACCAGAGCGGCGGGCGTGGCCTCGACCGGGTGAAATTCGCGCAGCTCGAACAGTGGGTGCATCCTCATCTGCAACCGGATCTGACACTGCTTTTCGATTTGCCGTCGGCCATCGCTGCTCGGCGCATCGTTGCCCAGGCGCGCGACCTCGACCGTTTCGAAAGGGAGCGTACAGATTTCCATGAGCGCGTGCGCCAGGCGTATCTGGAACGTGCAGCCGCGGCGCCACAGCGCATCCGCGTCATCGATGCGGATCAGGCCCCGGAAGTGATCCGGAAACTGATTCAGGATACGATTGCAAGACACGCCTCATGAACATGATTGAATTGCATTCCACAGTCTGGCAACAATTGTGTGCACGGCGAGCACAGTTGCCGCATGCGTTGCTGATGGCCGGCCCGCGGGGTATCGGAAAATTCGAGCTGGCCAGCGCCTTCGCCGAATCACTGCTCTGTGAAGACCTCGATGCCTCCGGTTTGGCCTGCGGCAAATGCCTGGCCTGCGGTTGGCTTGCGCAAGGCAATCACCCGGATCTGCGTCTGTTGCGGCCGAACGCGCTCGCTGCCGAGGCCGGGGCCGAGGCCGGTGAGGGCGAAGATGCGGGCAAGAAGAAGCCCAGCCAGCAGATCACGATCGATCAGGTACGGGCGCTCGATGACTTTCTGCATGTCGGTACCCACCGCCATGGTGTGCGCGTGGTGTTGCTCAACCCGGCCGAGGCCATGAATCGCTCGACCGCCAATGCTCTTCTGAAATCGCTGGAAGAACCGATCGCCTCTACCCTGTTCATTCTGGTTTGCAGTGAACCGCATCGATTGCTGCCGACCATCCGTAGCCGCTGTCAGGCGATACCCGTGCACAGCCCGGTGCGTGACCTTGCCGGACGATGGTTGCGCGATGCGGGGGTCAGCGATGCCGGAAACTGGCTGGCACTGGCTGGTGGTTCGCCGCTGCTGGCGCTTGAACTCAGCGGCAGCGGCGAGCGCGTGCTGCTCGATTCGCTGCTCGCGCAGGTCTCGCGTGGGCAGGGGCTAGACCCTTTGGCCGCCGCCACCAGCCTCGACAAGCTGGTCAAGGCCGAAAAGCGCCCGGCGCCCTTGAAGCGCGTTATCGACTGGGGGCAGAAGTGGCTGTTCGACCTCGTTTTGGCGAGCGAAGGTCTGCCAGCACGCTATTTCCTGGCGCAGAGACCGCTGCTGCAAGACCTGGCGCAAACCACCGACACCCGCAAGCTCTTGGCATTCCACAGAAAGGCGATACAATACAAGGCCCATTGCGAGCAACCCTTGAACAGCCGCCTCTTTCTCGAAGAGTTTTTTTTTGAGTTACGTGCGGCTGTTCCGAACTTCCTGAGAGGGATATGGCAGAAGCAAACACCAGCAAGCCAGTTGCCCCCGCAGCACCGCGCCCGAGCGTATTGTCGCTGAACATCAACTCGAAGTCGGCGTTATACGCAGCGTACATGCCGCTCTTGCGCAACGGTGGAATCTTCATTCCGACCACCCGCAACTATGGCATGGGCGATGAGGTGTTCATGCTGTTGTCGCTGATGGAGGATCCGGCCAAACTGCCGATCGCCGGTACGGTCGTCTGGATTACCCCGGTTGGTGCGCATAACAACAAGGTCCAGGGGATTGGTGTGCACTTTAAGAACGACGAGAGTGGCATGGAGGCACGCAAACGCATCGAGGGACTGCTCGGTGGAGTGATGCAGTCCGGTCGCCCGACGCATACCGTCTGATGGGGATGCTGGTCGATTCGCACTGTCACCTCGACTTCCCGAAGTTGTCTGCCCATATCGAGCAGGTGCTCGAACTGATGCACGACAATGGCGTGGGTTGCGCCGTATGCATCGGCGTCACCCTCGAAGACCTGCCACGGGTGCTGGCGCTCGCCGAGGCCTGGCCAACGATCCTGGCGTCGGTTGGCGTGCATCCCGAGACCACCGGGGTGCGCGAACCGACGCTTGCCGAACTCGTCGAACTGGCTCGCCATCCGCGGATCATCGCCATCGGTGAGACCGGGCTGGATTACTACTGGCACAAGGATGCGCCAGAGTGGCAGCGAGAGCGTTTCCGTACGCACATTCGCGCTGCCCGCACCGCCGGCAAGCCTCTGGTGGTCCATACGCGGGAGGCGGCAGCCGATACCCTGCGAGTGATGCAGGAAGAGGGTGCCGGCGAGGCTGGCGGGGTGATGCACTGCTTCACCGAGACCTGGCAGGTCGCCGAAGCGGCGCTCGATCAGGGGTTTTACATTTCCATGTCCGGCATCGTCACCTTCAAGAATGCGCTCACGGTGCGGGAGGTGGCAGCGCGAGTGCCGCTCGACCGCCTGTTGGTGGAAACCGATTCTCCCTATCTCGCGCCGGTACCCTATCGGGGAAAGACCAACCAGCCTGGCTATGTGAAACACGTTGCCGAAGAGATGGCGAGATTGCGCGGCCTGAGCTACCAGGAGCTGGTCGACGCCACCACCAGCAATTTTTTCCGTCTGTTTCCTGATGCCCGTACGAAAGTTCCTCAATGAAAATGATTGCTTTGCTGTTTGCCTTGCTCGTCCCTGCCTGTGCTATTGCCGGAACTTATGAAGACATGGAGGAGGCGATGATCGCCGGTGACACGCCCTGGGCGATCCAGTTGATCAACCGCGGCATGGATGTCAATTCAGTCGATGCCTCCGGCAACACGCTGCTGATGCAGGCGGTTCAGCGTGGGAACATGGATTTTTTCGACTACCTGCTCAAGCATCGCGCCCGTATCAATACCCGCAACCGCAACGGCGAAACCGCGCTGAGCCTGGCGGCCTACAAGGGCAAGCTGCCGTTCGTGAAACGTCTGGTGGAAGCGGGCGCAGACGTCAACCTGTACGGCTGGCCACCGCTGATCTACGCGTCTTTCAACGGCCACGCTGCGGTGGTCGACTACCTGCTCAAGAAGGGCGCCGAGGTCAATGCAAGGACCGCGAATGGTTCGACGGCGCTGCTGTTTGCCGCACGCTTTGGGCATCTCGAGGTCGTCGAACTGCTGTTGCAGAGCAACGCCGATCCGAATCTTGCCAACGAGCGTGGCGCGACGGCCATCGACTGGGCACTGAAGACCGAGAACACCGACATCGCCGACCTCTTGCGCAAGGCCGGCGGGCGTCCCGGCAATCCGGCGGCCATCGAACGCTCAAAGTGAGAACGCTGGGCAGGGACGAACGCGCAGCTTGCCCGTCTGCAGGACCTTGTGGATGAGCCGGTAGATATCAGGGTCGAAGCGGTTGCAACTCGGGCCGTCAGCCAAGCGCGCCTGCAGGGCTTCTTCGCTATTCAGCGTGCCCAGCAGGCGCCAGCGATCGACCAGATGCAGATCCTCACGCATACCGAACTCGTCACGCTCGATCAACACCACCGGTCCCTGGTACGGCCAGACCTTGACCTTGAACTTGGCCAGCGCGCTCATCAGGCGGGCGCTGTGCAGCATCGCAGTTTCCTTGCCGATGCAGACGCCGCGGCAGTTCTTCTGCCGGAAGGCGGCGCAGGCCTCTCCTGCTGCCGTTTCTTCCAGCCCGAGCTGGCGGTGGCACAGGCGGTGTGCATCGGCGAGCGTGCGCAGGCTGCGCTGCGCCTCGCGACGAGTCGGGTACAAGCCGAACAGATCGTCGGCAAGCGCAAAATCGATGTCTTCTGCAAAAACGAGTTGCGGCCGAAAATCGCCTTGGCCGTATTGCCGTAGTTGCCAAGAACAGAGTCCATTGGCCGCTGCGTGTCTTTGCAAACCGTGGCTCGCGACCGCCGGCCCGATTTCTGGCGCCGAGCGGGCGAGTTCGATCTCGCGCAGGCGCGCGCCGAACTCGCCGGCTGCATCACGCCACCCGATTTTCCTGGTGTCGCGGATCAGTGCGGTGTCGCGCTTGTCCGGCGTGAAGTGTGCCAGAACCTGTTGGCGGAGATTGCTGCTGCGCCTGCTCAGCAGCAGGCGACCATCCTTGCCGTAAAACGCATACGCACCTGCCGCCTCGGGCAGATCGTCGATCAGCGCAGCGTCGATCTGCGGTGGCAACTCGGGGCGACCGACAATCGATGCGACCGCGCCTTGGATGGTTGCAGCGGGCAGTTGCCGATGCCAGCACTGCCACAATTCCCAGAGGACGCGCGCGTCGGCCAGCGCACGGTGACGATCGCCGCTCAGGCTGAGGCCATGGCGCGTCATCAGGGTATCGAGGTTGTGGCGGTGGTGCTCGGGAAACAGCTTGCGTGAGAGCTTGACTGTACACAGGCTGGGTGCCCGAAAATCCACCCCGAGCCGTGCGAACTCGCTTTTCAGGAAGCCGTAGTCGAAGCGCGCATTATGGGCGATGAGCAGGCGACCGCGCAGCCGGTCGAGCAGTGCCGGCGCGAGTTGCCGGAACGTGGGGGCAGAGCAGAGCATCGCGTCATCGATGCCGGTGAGCCCGGAGATGAAAGGGGAAAGCGGCGTTTCGGGATTGACCAGGACGCTCCATTCCTGTGCGCCGTTCTCATCGACTTCGATCAGGCCGACTTCAATGATCCGGTCGTTCGCGAAATTGGCGCCGCTGGTCTCCAGGTCGACAAAAATCATCGGTTCGGGCGCGAGAACGGCATTCATCGGTCGCTATGCAGGAGCGCCCGCGGGCGGATCAGCGTTCTGCAGCTTGTGCCACGCTGGCGATCGCATCGGCGAACACCTCGGTGAGCGCCAGCGGGAAATCATGTGCCATTCCTTCGATCACCCGCATCTTGGCCCCCGGGATGTGCGCCGCCACATCATAGCCACAGGCCACCGGAATCAGCGGATCTTCGGCACCGTGCAAGACCAGCGTTGGTGCCTGAATCGTCGCCAGCAGGGCGCGCCGATCACCACTGGCGAGAAAGGCGGCCAGTTGCCGGGTTACCCCACGCGGGTGGAAGCCGCGCACATGCTCCTCGGTGAAGACTTCCCGCAAACGCACTGGACAACTCGGGTATTCCGGACTGGCGACGGCCAACTGGCGTCGGATGGCGTCTTCGATGAGCGTTTCCTTGTCGCGCGTCGGCGGCAGGGGCGCCATCAACGCCTGTGCAGCCTCGCGCGTCGGCGGCGGCAGGTCGGGGTGGCTGCTGGTGGACATGATGCTGGTCAGCGACAGCGTCCGCTGCGGATAGAGTGCCGCAACGATCTGCGCGATCGCGCCGCCCATCGACGCACCCACGAGATGCGCTTTTTCGATGCCCAGCGCATCGAGCAGACCGACACTGTCCGCCGCCATGTCCTCAAGCGTATAAGGCGCGGTCACTGGCGTACCGGTGCGCAGTGCCCGGCCGACGTCCGGAACGCCGGCCGCGTCGAGTTTGCTTGACAGTCCGCAATCGCGGTTGTCGAAACGGATCACGCGATAGGCACGGGCGACGAGCGCCTCACAGAGTTCGATGTTCCAGCGCCCCAATTGCGCGCCCAGCCCCATGATCAGCAGGATGACCGGTGCCGACTCGGCGCCGAAGGATTCATACTCGATCTGAAGATTGTTGGCAGTGATCTGTGGCATGGCAAATCAACCGAATCGGCGTTTCGCCAGTTCGCGCCGCTCCTGGGCTTCCAGGCAGAGGGCGGCCGTAGGCCGTGCCAGAAGCCGGGGGATGCCGATCGGCTCGCCGGTTTCCTCGCACCAGCCATAGTTGCCTTCATCAATGCGTTTCAGGGCTTCGCGGATTTTCTGGAGCAGTTTTCTTTCGCGGTCGCGAACGCGCAGCTCAAGGGTGTGTTCCTCCTCGGCGCTGGCACGATCGTTCCAGTCGGAGCTCGTTGCACTCTCCTGCAGGTGGCCAGCCGTCTTTTTCACGGCCGAGAGCAAGGTTTGCTCTTCGTCGAGCAGTCGCCGGCGGAAAAAAGCCAGTTGCCCGGCAGACATGTATTGTTCGGGTGACGCGGACAACAGCGTCGCCTCGGTTTCTCCATCAACTCGTCCGGCAGGCTTGTCCATGTTCATCACTCCTTCAGTTTCTGTTTGACCACCGATCGCGGGGAAGGGTTTGAGAACGCTCGTTCGACCTCGAATCACCCATTCGGATTGTGCGGCAGGTGGCGGTCGGTCCACCTTGCTGCTGGCTTCAGCCATTCATGTTAGCGCATCGCGCGTCGATGGCATAGCCTGGAACCGGAAAGCCGGATAGAACCTTTGGTGAGACGGTGGAGGTATTTGTGTAATGGATCAGAAGAACTGCCTGGCTATGAACGCAGGCCAACCGGAATTTGCCGATGGCTTTGGACAGTTTTTCTTGCGACAGCAAGACCGGCTTCCTTCATTCTTGCTGTTCCATCCAGCCAAACCAGTTTACCGTGGTTTAACTGGTAGGCGCGATTGGACTCGAACCAACGACCCCCACCATGTCAAGGTGGTGCTCTAACCAGCTGAGCTACGCGCCTTCATCAAAGCCAACATTGCATATGACCTCAAGGAAGCGCGCATTATACGGGGCTGGAAACTCAAGTCAAGTGACCTTAACACCGATCAGTTTATGGAGACGCCGAAAATGCGGGCAATGGCAAGCCGGTCTCGCCAAGCCGATAGAGCTTTAGTACAAAAAAACTGATGGGTGTTAAGCAGGTCGTCCTTTGCCATGGCCATGGCAGTTTCAAGTGTGGTCAACCGCCAGGACTTCGAGTAGCGTCACCATGCCCTGAGCCGCGTGTTCGAGGGCCTGTACATCGTCTGTGTTGACGTCGCCGGGGGCCGAGCGCAGCCGCTGATGGATCTCGACAATCTGTTCGGCATGATGCAGCAGGCTTTCACGGATCGTATTGAGTTGCTGTACCTTGGCGGTGCTGGCCGCGCGCAGAGCCGTGATCGCTTCGTCACGCGCGGCTTCGCTATTGGCACGGTCGAGGTCGCGTTGGGCAATCATCTCGTTGATCGGCTTCCCACTTAAAGCGGGACAGTCATGCTACCGATAGAGTCTGAGGATGAAGGGAGCTGAGGAGATGGGAACTGGTTGCCGCATCTCCTGTATCATCAGTTTTATGACAAAAAAAACTCTACGACTCAAGCCATACGGACAACCAGCCGCGTCATTTTTGCCGCACTTACAGACCAGGGAAAACGAAGCCTGCGTGCAGTGGGGGAATTAATTCATCGCCCGAAAAGCAGTGTTCATCGCCACCTGCAAGCGCAAGCCCGTAGGAACCGACATCCTGAATCGGGGTTTTGGGAAACCGAAGAGGGGGAGGCATGGCTGAGATTGCTGGTATTTGCTGTGCTGTACACGTTC
>NZ_SPMX01000099.1 GCF_012940005.1 Candidatus Accumulibacter contiguus
CGTTACAACCCCGTCATCAAGAACCTTTTATGAACGTTTGCTTGCTAACGGAAAACTCAAAAAAAGTCGCGCTGGTCGCTTGCATGCACAAGATGCTGACGATCATGAACGCCATAGTCAAATCGGGTATTCCGTGGAATCCAGAGCATGCAAAATGCGCCTAAAAAAGCTTGACTGGGAACACAGTTGCTCCCCCGCGCGGGGGAGCCAAGCGCAGAGTACGGGCAGTCTGGCCGATCTCGTATCTCCCCTCCCCCGCGCGGGGGAGCCTGTTCGTGCCGCCCGCGGCCGGGGATTCCGGTGATTGGTGGGGCAGTGCGCTGGCCGACCAGCACCGGCGCGCAGAACGGCGTCCGCTACGCCTACTTCGCCCAGGCCCGCCGGCTAGCGATCGAGCTTGGCTGCCGGGTGACGATCTACGAAGCTTGCCAAATATCGCTGCCCCCCGACACGTGGCTATCGCCAGTTGCCGGGCAGGGTGAAAGGCGCCCAATAGAAAGGGTGACTCAGATCGGGCTGGCAATGAGCAAGACTTCGCGCGGCGTAGCGCTTCGGTTTTCGAGAGACCATCGCGCACGATGCCGCTGTAGAAGCGCTCCATGATCCGGTTCGATGCCCCGCGCCGCGGCTGCAGCGAGCCAAGAGGTCTTGAGCATTTACAGGGCCGCCAGGCAAGGTGACCCGGGGTTCGTGGGCCTCGCGTGCACGGTGGGCAAGCTCACCGTCGGCGAGGTGACGAAACCGATGCCGGAGATCTGGCTCCAGAGGAGAAGGTATCGGCATGGATTGCGCCGCCATTGACAATGGCGATATTGCCGGCGCTGATGGCAATGACCCCGCCATCGATGGCACCGGTAGCGGGCGAACTAATGCTTCCACCACTCAAGATATTCAGCTTGCCAGATGCCGCTGTCAAGGTGCCGGCAAAGCCGATCTCCTGCGCCGCCTTGCCGAGCGCCACTACACGGATGTCACCCTCTGGCGTCAAAACACCGCCATTGTTGATCTCGATATCGCCCGCGACCATGCTGATCGGCTGGGAGGGCTGCGCCACCAGGATTGCCCCGTCTTTGACGATGACAGGGGCACTCGTGCCACCGAGAAAGCCGAACGCCGCCGGCGCGGCACTCGACCGCGTGCTGGCTCGCCCAGGATCGACATGGAACTTGTCGCCGTTGGCGAACTTGACGTAGTCGGCCGTGCTGACATGAAACGCGCCGGGTACATTGATGGCGGCCCCAGCGCCGAAGATGACACCCGCCAGGCCGATGAAGAAAAAGGCCGGCCGGCGCGGAGCCTGCCGCGGCGGTCAGTTGCAGCGTCCCGTTGATCTGCGAGAGCGACCCGCCGGTGACGCGACTGATCACATTGGCCAGCGCAGACGTGCTCGTGGTGAAATCGGCGGTCTGGCCCGTGTCGATATTGAACTGCGAGAAACTATGGAAGAGGTTGTTGCCGACGACCGCCGCCAGGATTTCCCAGTCATTGCGCCCCCCGCCCCCCGACAATTGACTTGACTGTAGCGGCTCACTAGAGCCGAGCGATTAGCCACGTCAATAGACATGGCTCCAGGTAGAGGTCAATAGTCATTTCTATTGATCTATGTCAACTGTCGCCGTCACTGGAACGACGCGCTTCAAGGTCGCAAACCCGGTCAAAGATGACCGTCGAGAGGTGCGCACAAGCCGCTTTCACGGTATTCCAGTCGTGCCACCGTGGGGCAAGGTTCTGGTATTCGGCCAGATCCGTGTCCTCCAGATCGTAGGGCATGGCATTGGCGAGTTGCACCTGCAGTTGTTGCAGGGGGGATTCTCCGTTGTCTTGCCGGTAGAGCACATCGAACGATTGAAGTGCGCCAGCGACGTGTTCATCACCGATGTGGTCGGCAAGCGCCACGAAATCGAGATAGTCGCGAGTCGCGTTTCGCTTGAGGATCAGCACGCCTTTGATGCGCAGAATCTCGGCCTGTGTCGGGACCGTCAGTTTCTCGCCGAAGCACTCGACCTGCACGGTTTCCAGCGGCTCGTCCCGGATCAACGGCCGCACACCGGTTTCGATGCCGTCCAGGCTGCCAAGAATCTGCACCGGACGTTGAACGCGAGCCGTCTTCCAGCCCGCCACGGACTCCAGTTCGGCAAGCACCTCGTCGAAACGATACCGCAGATCGGTCAGCACATGGTCGGCGTCACGGGAGAAGCGATGTCCGGCGTGGATGGCCGATGCAGTTCCACCCACCAGCACGGCATCAGGCAGGATTTGTTGCAGGCGGGCAGCAGACGAAAGGACAAGTTCCCAATCAGGAAGCGCTGCGGTGCTCTTCAACATAGTGCATCCAGAAGTGATAGCGCTGGGCGTAAGGATTGGAAAGATAGGGGCGACAGATCCGTTCCACCTTGTCCAACAACGAGTGGTCACGGAGAGCCGCACGGCGCAGGTCAGCCCAATCCTGCCAGCGGCCACGAGAAATCATGTCGTCGATGGCGGCAAGGGTGAGACGCTGATGGTTGAGGTGGCGGTGGAGCATGGCTGACTGAATGGTGGAATTTTCGATTTTAGAGCGCTGCCAGGCAAGGGGTAAAGGCGTTCGTTCGCAAGCTCGCGCGCACGGTGGGCAAGCTCACGCTCGGCGAGGTGACGAAACCGATGCCGGAAATCTGGCCTGGGCTCAGAAAGTCCGCTCCGCCGAGCGGCAGGCCACCGCGCCCGACCGGGACCAGCGAACTGCCGCGGGTGTTCTCGCACAGACGGCGTGCGACCTGGGCGTTGATCAGGCGCGTGTCGAGACCGACCAGGCTGGTGGTGACGTCGAGTTTCGGGGTGGAAATCTGCACCGTGCCGCTGATCCCCGTCGGCGCCGCCGCCTGAATGACGTTGATACCGAAGACGCCCGGCTGGAAGGTGTGCGGCGTGCTGCCGCCGAGGAACAGGGTGTTGCCGCTGGCCACCAGATTCTGCGTCGTGATCGACACGTCGCCGCCGCTGGCGTTGGCCGCCGCCGTGTTGGCCTGGATGAAGCCGGTGTTCAGGATCAGCGAGTCGGCGGTGATGCGGATGTTGCCGCCGTTGCCGTTTTCGCGGCTGGTCACGGATGTCGTGATCTGCGAATGGTCGAGCCGGAGCAGTCCGGCCGTGATGTCGATCGCGCCACCGTTTCCTTCAAAGGCCGTGGTGGTGATGCCGCTCGGGTCGAGCTGGAGCGTGTCGCTGGCGGTGATCTTGATGCTCCCGGCGGCGACGTTGCCGGTCGACTCGGTGGTGATCGCATGCGGGCTGTTCAGGAGGGTGATGCGGGGTGCGGTCACGGTAATCAAGGTGGGCGTCAGAGCGGACGCAACGCTGCCCTCAACGTTAGCGTTGTTCTCGATGGAGATCTGGCCACCGTTCGAGAGCGTGAGGTCGTTCGCGGTGACGGTGACACTGCCGGTTTGCCCGGAAGATTCTGCTGTCGCCGTGGCGCTGATCTGGCTCGAATTGCCATTCTCATCACGGCCATCCAAGCGCAGCGAGTTGGAATGGACCGTGACCGAACCGGCGGTGCCGAAGGATGAGGTGCTGGAATCTATTGCACCCCCATTGATGAGGGAAAGATTCCCGGCCGCGGTGACGTCGACACTGCCGGCGTTGCCACTGCTGCCAGGTGCCGCTTGGCTGCTGATGCCTGTCAGGAAGCTGCTTCCCTTTCCATCGATCGCGATATTGCCGGCGCTGACCTTGATGGAGCCGGCGCTACCGGAGGAAAAGGTGCTGGAATCTATTACGCCCCCATTGACGAGGGAGAGGTTCCCGACCGCATTGACGTCGACGCTGCCGGCGTTGCCACTGCTGCCAGGTGCCGCTTGGCTGCTGATGCCTGTCAGGAAGCTGCTTCCCTTTCCATCGATCGCGATATTGCCGGCGCTGACCTTGACCGTACCGGCGTCACCGGCAGAGAATGTACCGGAAGATATTCTACCGCCATCGCTGATGGTAATACTTCCATTCCCGATTGCCGTGACGTCGACGCTGCCGGCGTTGCCCGTGCTGCCTGGATTTGCGTCGCTGAAGATGCCTGTCGTGTAGTCGCTTCCCTGTCGGTCGATGGTGATACTGCCAGCGTTAACCTTGACCGTACCGGCGTTACCCTTGGTGATCGTAGCGGAAGAAATTTTGCCGCCATTGACGATGGAAAGATTTTCTGACGCCGTGACTTCGACGCTACCGGAGTTGCCAAAGCTGCCGTAATTTGCGATGCTGAAGATGCCTGTCGTGTAGTCGCTTCCCTGTCCGTCGATGGTGATACTGCCAGCGCTAACCTTAACCGTGTTGGCGTCAGCAATGGAGGCCGTATCGGAAGCAATTCTGCCGCCATTGACGATGGAAAGATTCCTTGACGCTGCGACTTCGACGCTACCGGGGTTGCCACTGCTGGCGGGTGCCCTTGTCTTGCTGAAGATGCCTGTGTCGTGATTCTGCCCGTCGATAGAGATATTGCCGGCCCTAACTTTGACCGGGCCGGCGTTAGCACCGGAGAAACTCGTGGAACTTATTTTGCCACCATTGACGATGGACAGATTTCCGGTCACCGCGACTTCGATGCTGCTGGCGTTTCCAGTTGTGATGGTATTGGAAGAGATTATGCCATCATTCACGATAGAAAGATTGCCCTTCACCCTGACTTCCACGCTGCCAGCATTGCCAATGTGTGCGAGAGTCATGATACCTGTTGCATCAGCAGGGCCTCCTCCTTGGCCATTGATAGTGATACTGCCGGCGCTGACGGCAATTGCTCCGCCATCGATGTCACCAATTACTTCGCCATTCCAGATGTCACCAAAACCGGCTGATGATTGAATCAATCCGCGATTGAAGATCGCCAGATTGCCCGAGGTCACTGGCAATACACCGACAAAGCCGATCTCTTGCGCCGCGTTGCCGACTGCCACTACACGGATGTCGCCCCCCCATGGTAATGACGCCGCCATTGATGATCTCGATATCCCCTGCGATGATGCTGATCGGCCGGAAGGACTCCGTCGTCTCCAGCTTCACCCCATCGGTAACACGGATGCTTGCACTTGTGCCACCGAGAAAGCCGAACGCCGCAGGCGCGGCGCTCGACAGCGTGCTGGCTCCCCCAAGGTCAGCATGGAACTTGTCGCCGTTGGCGAATTTGACGTAATCGGCCGTGCTGACATGAAAGGCGCCGGGGACGCTGATGGCCGCACCGGTGCCGAAAACGACGCCCGCCGGGTTGATGAAGAAAAAGGCTGGCGCGGAGCCTGCCGCGGCGGTCAGTTTCAGCGTCCCGTTGATCTGCGAGAGCGACCCGCCGGTGACGCGGCTGATCACATTGGCAAGCGCGGCCGTGCTCGTGGTGAAGTCGGCGGTCTGGCCGGTATCGATATTGAACTTCGCAAAACTATGGAAGAGGTTGTTGCCGACGACTGAACCCAGGGTTTGCGGGATGACGAAACGTCCCGCCCCCGCATTCGCCCCGGCAATCGTCTGCCGCGCGCCGACGCTGCCGTCGGTGGCGATCCCGGCCCCCCCGTAACCGCGCGTCGCCATGCTCAGCAGGGCCACAGTCAGCAGCACCCGCGCAAGATAAAGCGAACGCCGCCAGGATTTTTCAGTCATTGCGCCCCCCGACAAATCAAAGTGGTCATCTCGCCGAATTTTCCTGAACACCCGTCTGCGTGTTTCGTCTCGGATTCTATCCGGAATGGAGGAGCCGGGGCCACTCACCGTTGATGGCCGCATGCCGGCGTCACAGTCATGATATAGGGATGCTGCGACTGCCAGGAGTTGGTGTGATACCAGCCAATCGCTAGGCGGCCATTGCCGGCGTATGGCGAAGCTGAATAAGCTTGCCGATGGGGATGGGTTCGAGGGCATACGCCACCCCGCCAAGATCCGCAAATTCAACCAGCACAATATCCTCGCTCAATTCGTCAACGATGGTGCCAACCTGTCCCTTGGCAAGATGCCCTTCCGGAACATCTTCCAGTGTCGCAACGACATCAAGTAGTTTCATCGCATTCTCCAACAACAAAGCATGTCACAAGTCTAGCCGCTTCTGCTCCGCACAGCCAACCCGTCCGGACCTTCGCGCATCGCTGCCCCCGAACGACCTCCATATCGACACGGTAGATCGCACCCCAATGGATATGACTCTGTAACTCGGCCTCCGATTTCCACAGGCTGGCCAATATCGTATTGGCCAGCCACTCGCCGTCCGCTACCGTAATCCCCAATGAGGAAAGAAACACGCGTGCTTTGTGCCTGCCCTCTGGATGGCTGGTATTCAGTACATAGTCAGTCAGTTTCCTGAGATCAATAACGGCCCTCTCAATATTTGGCAGCAACATTGCTATCGCCAGTTGCCGACCAGAATGAAAGGCGCCCAGTAGAAGGGGTGACTCAGATCGGGATTCGCGATGAGCATGACTTGCGCGCGGCGGAGGGCTTCGGCTTTCGAGAGGCCGTCGCGCGCGATGCCGCTGTAGAAGCGCTCCATGACTTGCTGCGCCGCTTTGTCGGAAACCGGCCACAAGCTGCCGATGACGCTCTTGGCCTTGGCCTTGATCGCCGCGCCGGCGATGCCCAGCGGCGAGCGGTCGTCGCCTTCGGCCGTCTCGCAGGCCGACAGGGTCAGCAACTCGATGGGGGTTTTTCTGACGCCTTCGGCTTGCAGCAGTTTCTGCAAGCCATCCATGGTCACCAGGTTGTCGTAGGCCATGATGAAGCTTTCGTCGGCGGTGCTGCCGAAGAAGCCGTGCGTGGCCAGATGGGCGATGTGGTATTCGCCCTTTTCAAACTCGTCGCTCAGGCGTGTCGTCGTGAAGGTCGCGTCGAGCAGGCTGGTGCCAGGCAGGATCTTCGCCAGGCTCTCGACTTCAAGCTTGACGCCCGGCAAGGCCAATTGCTCTTTGAGCAGAGCCGTGCGCTCGGCACCGCTCGTCGGCAGCGCCCGTGTCGACAGCGTCAGCTTGCGGAGGACCGGTTGGCGCGCCAGCTCGAGCGCAGAACGTGTCGTAGACGGGGCCATGACCTGGGCCAGCGAACTGCCTGACAGTTGGTCGACGACTGGCCCAGGTTCCGCCATCCCGGCGACGAGCGCGGAAAATGCTTCGCTATGGCCAGCCGTCTGGCTGGTCATCGACAGCCCGCTGTTGATGACCACCGCGTACTTCTGCACCAGGAACTGCTGGCCGTCATGGAGCGTGCTCCAGGGCAGCAGGCGCAGCACGCCGTCAGGCACCACCAGAAGCGTATGTACCTGCTGAGTGACGATTTCGCGCTCGAAAGGCCTGACCAGAATGTCGTAAAGCTTGGCCGCGCTGTCGCGGTCATCCGCTTCACCGTCACGCAGCTTCTGCGTATAAGACGACACCAGATTGCGCAGTGTCGGGGCATCGAGAGCCGTGGTGTGGCGACGAATACCCGCGCCTGACTCGAAGATCACCTCGATGCGGTCCTTGAGAATGATCGGATAGAAAATCGCCGTTCCCGGCGCCACTCCCGCTTGCGTACTGTTTTGTGCCGCATCGACGCTGCACCGCTCGCCGAGATAATCCTGCAGTTCGGACTGCTTGATCAGTTCGGCCGTGTCGCGAGCGCGCCGCAGCAGCGCGACGCGCTCGCTGCCGCCGGCCGTGTCGGCTTTCTTGAGCAGCAGGTCGATGAGGCCGAGATAAATCGGCTCCAGGGTGTCGCGAAACGACGAGCGGCCGCTCTCGTATTCAATCGGGATGTCCTGGCGAATGCTCTCGACCTGCTCGATGGCGCGCAGGTAAGCCGCCCGCGCCTCGTCCTGGGCGCCTTTGGCGGCGAGCAGGCGGCCCTGGCGCCATTCGAGCCGCAGCAGGAGGTCGGTGAACACGCCGTCGGCTGCCTGGGCACGGGTGATCGCGCGGCGGCTCAGGCGCAGCGCTTCGTCGTTGCGACCCTGCGCCTCATAAAGCTGGGCCAGTGCGTCGAGTGCCTCGACCTCGAGGCGGACGTCCCCAATCTCGGCGGCCAGGATGCGTGCCTCGTCGAGGTTCTCGTAAGCGGTCTGCACGCTACTGACCTCGCTCGCCAGGGTGCCGGCGGTGAGCCGCAGGCGGGCGCGCGCCTGCGCGGCGTTCACGCCGGCGATGTCACGCGAGATCGCCGCCAGCAGCGCCGGCCGCTCGCTGCGGTCGGCCAGGCGGGCTTCATTGATGCGCGCCACGAGGGCAAGGGCCACCTCGCCGCCGGCCAGCGTCCGCGCTTCGGCGTAGAAGCGCAGGGCCTCTGCGGGTCGATGGCGCGCGGCGGCCAGGTTGCCAAGTTCGATGGCGTAGCGCGCCCGTTCGCTGCCGTTCGTCTTGTCGTAGGCTTGGCGCAACAAAGGCTCGGCTTCGTCGTAGCGCCGCGCCTGCAACAGCGAGGCCCCCAGTTCGCCGCTGACGGCCACACTCTCGTCGGCGGTACCGAGCGCACGGAAGTAATCGATCGCCTGCTGCAGGTTGCCGCCATTGCGCAGCGCGACGCCGCGCGCCAGCGCCTGCGAATCCGGCGCCGCCTGCGCGCCGAGCGCCAACAGCATGGCCAGCAAGAATCTGACGACCGCCCACCTGAGGATGCTCATTTGCCGCTCCTTAGAAAAACGCATAGGACAATTGCAGCTCGATGCCTTTTTCCTGGAGGTTGGAGCCGTTACTGATCACCGTCCGCGAGTGATGGATCCGTTTCGCCAGCGACAGATCGAAGGTCAGCCCCTGCCAGCGCAGCCGGGTGGCGAGACCGGCCGAGGCTATGACCGACGCCGCCGCGTCCTTGTCCCAGGCGCGGCCATAATCGATGAAGGGCTTCAGGTTGAGGCTCAACTGGCGCGCGCCATCGGCCAGCACGGGGAAATCCAGTTCGATATTGGCGACCACGCCGTTGTCACGCACCAACTGGTTTTCGAGATAGCCGCGCACGGTATTGATGCCGCCGACCGCCATCTTCTCCATGGGAATCAGTCGATCGGGCGTGTCCTGGACATTCAGGCGCAGGATCAACTGGCTGCCGTTGTCGAGGAGACGGTGGGCATACTGGGCCTGCCCCAGCCAGATGAAGTAGTGACGATCGAGCGTCAGGCCGGGAAGGGGGAAGGCTCTGGCGGGAAGCTGATTGTTTTCGCCGAAGGTGAAGGTCGAGCGCAAAGCCAGCACCTGGTCGTCCGAGCGGTGGGAATACTCTTGCCAGAAGCGCCAGTCCCTGGCCTTTGAGGTGCCGGTCGGTTCTCCGGGAACGAAGGAGAAAGGATCGCCAAGCAAGGTCGTGCGGTTCTCGCGCCAGACGCGGTTCACGCCGACCGCGAGCCTCTGCCTGAGCGTCTCCGACAGCACCTGGCCGAGACCGATTTCCTTGTTGGTGAGATCGCTCTCGATGTTGAGCGGCCGGGTCGGTTGCTGGATGACCGAAGACACGCCACTGTCATAGTAAAGCGAGAGTTGCGTCCCCCAGGTGTTGAGCGGCATGCGCCAGCCGATCGCGCCGCGGCGGGCGTCGCCGTGGCCGAGCGGATCCTGGTAGCTGGCCTCGAGAACGTCGCCGTAACCGGTCAGGTTGCGTACCCAGCCGGCGATCGTCCCGCTCTGCGGGCCAATGGAGATCGGCAGATAGTTGTTGGCGAAGACGCTCAACTGGTAGGGCAGCGCGCGTTCGACCTCGACATTGAGAATCGCCTGGCCACGCTCGGCATCCGGTAGCAGTTGGCCGTTCATGCGCGCGAACAGGGGGTCGGTGAGCAGCAACTGGAAGCGCTCGCCCAGCATCAGGATGTTGAGCGGCTCGTCGGCGCGCGTCAGGCGGTCGGTGACATAGGGCTCCTTGAGTCGCTCGAGGCCATGCAGGCGAATCTCCTTGAGTCGGCCTTCGATGATGCGCAGGGTCAGCGTGCCCTGCTCCCAGGCATTGGCGTCGAGGACGGCACCGGAATTGAGGTAGCCACGCTCGATGTAGAGCATAGAGACCTTCTGGCGCAGCGTTTCGAGGT
The DNA here is from genome assembly GCF_012940005.1 of Candidatus Accumulibacter contiguus. Classification (GTDB taxonomy): domain Bacteria; phylum Pseudomonadota; class Gammaproteobacteria; order Burkholderiales; family Rhodocyclaceae; genus Accumulibacter; species Accumulibacter contiguus. The sequence goes on from NZ_SPMX01000099.1 coordinate 9,989, forward strand.
CATCGGCGCCGACGGCCTGGCCCAGGAAAGGCGCCGCGACCCCCTGCAGGTCGTCGGTGCTGATGACGGTGTTGCCGACAAAGCGAACGCGCTCGAGGACGACGCCTGGCGCGCCCGGTGCGGTGCCGGAGAGCGGGGCATCCGGCGCGATCGGCGGCAGGCTGAAGGGCTCGCCGGGCTTGCGCTCCAGGTAAGGCGGGCGTACCGGCTCCTGGACGTTGAGGTGATCGGGTTCGATGCCCCGCGCGGGCGCCGCCAGGGCCGTCAGCGCCGCGGCTGCGGCGAGCAAAGGGGTCTTGAGCATTTACAGGGCCGCCAGGCAAGGTGAAAAGGGGTTGGGCCAGCTCGCATGCCTGCTGGGGAGGCTCACCGTCGGCGAGGTGACGAAGCCGATGCCGGAAATCTGGCCGGGACTCAGGTAGTCCGCGCCGCCAGGCGGCAGGCCGCCGCGTCCGACCGGGACCAGCGAACTGCCGCGGGCGTTCTCGCAGAGACGGCGTGCGACCTGGGCGTTGATCAGGCGCGTGTCGAGACCGACCAGGCTGGTGGTGACGTCGAGTTTCGGGGTGGAAATCTGCACCGTGCCGCTGATCCCCGTCGGCGCCGCCGCCTGAATGACGTTGACGCCGAAGACGCCCGACTGGTAGGTGTAAGGCGTATTGCCGCCGAGGAACAGTGTGTTGCCGCTGGCCACCAGATTCTGGGTCGTGATCGACACGTTGCCACCGCTGGCGTTGGCCGCCTTCGTGTTGGCCTGGATGAAGCCGGTGTTCAGGATCAGCGAGTCGGCGGTGATGCGGATGTTGCCGCCGTTGCCGTTATCGCTGCCGGTCACGGATGTCGTGATCTGCGAATGGTCGAGCCGGAGCAGCCCGGCCGTGATGTCGATCGCGCCACCGTTCCCTTCAAAGGCCGTAGTGGTGATGCCGCTCGGGTCGAGCTGGAGTTGGTCGCTGGCGGTGATCCTGATGTTTCCGGCGGCGACGTTGCCGGTCGACTCGGTGGTGATCGCATGCAAGCTGTTCAGGAGGGTGATGCGCGGCGCGTTCACGGTAATCGAGGTGGGCGTCAGGGCGGACGCAACGCTGGCCTCAACATTGGCGTTGTTCTCGATGGAGAGATGGCCACCGTTCGAGAGCGTGATGTCGCTGGCGACGACGCTGACAAAGCCGGTTTGCCCTGAAGATCGCCCGGATGCCTCGGCGCTGATTGTGCTCGACTCGCCATCCACCAGGAGCGTGCCGGCGCCGATCTGAATAGAGCCTGCTCTCTGCGCTCCCTCGGTCGTGACGACGATTTGACCCCCGTTGGTCAATATCAGCTTGGGAGTGGTTACCGTCACGTCGCCACCGGGACCCAGGGTCTTGGCGTTCTTGTTCAAGGCGTAGGTTGCGCTGCTACCAATGTGGCTTTGATCCAACTCCCTCGGATTGGTCACATTGGGGTGCCCAGCGTGATCGAATGTTCCACTGATGCTGATGGAGGTATCCGCATTCACCGAGATCGAACCGGCTTTTCCTGCACCCGATGTGGAAGCATCGATCGCTCCACCGTCGGACAGGACGATGGTCCCGGCGTCGATATGGACATTTCCTGCCCTGGTTTCAGGCAAATTCGCAACGCTGCCATCGACGGCGATGGCGCTGACTATCCCCCCGTCGCTCAAGGTCAATCGTTTTGTGGTGAGATGTAGATTGCCGCCGTTTCCAGATCCAGTTGTATTGAGATAAACGCCGGAGAATTGGCCGGTCACTAGTTGTCCGTCGTTGTCTCGTCGCCAACTTTGATCACTAACGCCGCTGATCACAACGTCGTCCGCACCCTGAATGATGACCTCTCCGGCATTTCCCGTACCGGATGTATCCGTCGAGATGGCACCGCCCTCGGTCAATGCAAGATGTTTGACCTGCAGATTGATCGTACCTCCTCGCCCATTGGAGTTGGTGCCTGCAAAAATTACGCCGCCTCTGGTAAGCGAGAGGACATCCGCCGTGACCGCAATATCGCCACCATAGCCGCTCGGACCTTTATCGGTTGCCCCACTACCGCTTAATATACCGGTAAATAAGTCTACTCGGTTCACGCCGTCGATTGTGATGGTGCCGGCGCTGACCTTAGCCGTGCCACCGTTACCGGATGAGAAGGTATGGGAAGCTATTACGCCGCCATTGACGAGGGAAAGATTCCCAGTCGCCACGACTTCGATGCTACCGGCGTTACCAGTGCTGCCGGGGTTTGCGTTGCTGAAGATGCCTGCGAAGCTTCCTTTTCCGTTGATGGCAATACTGCCGGCTCTGACCTTAACCGTCCCGGCGTGACCAGAGGAGTTTGTGTCGGAAGAAATCAGGCCTCCATTGACGAGGGAAAGATTCTCAGTCGCCAAGACTTCGACCCCCCCGGCTTTGCCAGCGGATGAGGTATCGGAAGCGATTGAACCGGAATCGATGACGACATTTCCAGCGCTGACCTTGACCGTGCCGGCGTTACCGGTGGAAAAGGTACTCGAAGATACACCGCCATTGTCGATGGAAAAATTCTCTTTTGCCGATACTTCGATCCCGCCAGCATTGCCAGACCTGTCACCCTCCGCTGTGCTGTAGATGCCTGTCGACTGGCTGCTGCCCTGACCATTGATGGTGATACTACCCGCGCTAAGCTTAACCGTGCCGGCGTTGCCGGAGGAGGTTGTGCTGGAAGAAATTTGGCCACCATTGTCAATGGCGATCATGCCGGCGCTGACCTTGACCATCCCGGCGTCACCGGAGGAGGATGTCTCGGAAGATATTTCTCCGCTACGGATGAGGGAAAACTTCCCTGTCGCCGAAACTTCGATGTCGCCGGCATTGCCAGCGCTGTTGGCTGCCGCTATGGTAAAAATGCCTGTCCGGTTGCGGCTTCCCCGGCTGTCAATGGTAATACTGTCGGCGCTGACCTTGACCGTGCCCGCGTTGCCGGAAGATGCGGTGCTAGAAGATATTACTCCATCATAAACGATGGAAAGATTTCCTGTTGCCACGACCTCGACGCGACCGGCGTTGCCTGTGCTGCCAGGGTCTGCGTTACTGAAGATTCCTGCCCTGTTGGAGTTTTCCGGTCTGTCGTCCTGTCTGTCGATGGAAATAATGCCGGCGTTAACCTCTACCAACCCGGCGTTGCCAGAGGAGGATGTACTGGAAGATATCACGCCGCCGTTGACGAGGGAAAGGCTTCCTGTCGCCTTGACTTCGATGTTGCCGGCGTTGCCAGAACTATCGACCTTCGCTCTACTCATGATGCCTCCCTCTCTACTTTCCTGACTGCCGATCGTGATACTGCCGGCGCTGACCTTGATTTTGCCGGCGTGACCTGAGGAGTAGGTATCGGAGGAGATTACACCGCCATTGACGATCAAAAGATCCCCTGTCGCCGAGACTTCGACGCTGTCAGCGTTACCGCCGGACAAGGTATCGGACGAGATGAAACTGCCATGGTCAAGGATGAGACTGCCGGCACGGACCTTGACAGTCCCGGCGTCACCGGAGGATGAGGTGTCGGAAGATATCGCACCGCCATTGTCTAGCGAAAGAAGCCCGGTCGCCGTGACGTCCAAATGGCCGGCCATCCCCGTGCTGCTAGACGTCGCTCTACTGAAGATCCCTGTGGAACTACCGCTGCCCTGCCGATCGATGGCGATACTGCCCGCTTTGACTATGACCGTGCTCGCGTTACCCGTCGAGTAGGTATCAGAGGAGATTACGCCACCACGGGCGATGGAAAGACCCTCGGCCACCGAAACGTCGACCGTGCCAGCGTTACCACCGGACAAGGTATCGGACGAGATGAAACTGCCATGGTCAAGGATGATACTGCCGGCACGGACCTTGACGGTCCCGGCATCACCGGAGGATGAGGTGTCGGAAGATATCGCACCGCCATTGTCTAGCGAAAGAAGCCCGGTCGCCGTGACGTCCAGGTGGCCGGCCATCCCCGTGCTGCTAGACTTTGCTCTACTGAAGATCCCTGTTGAACTACCGCTGCCCTGCCGGTCGATGGCGATACTGCCTGCTTTGACCATGACTGTGCTCGCGTTACCCGTCGAGTAGGTATCAGAGGAGATTACGCCACCACGGGCGATGGAAAGACCCTCGGCCACCGAAACGTCGACCGTGCCAGCGTTACCACCGGACAAGGTATCGGACGAGATGAAACTGCCATGGTCAAGGATGATACTGCCGGCACGGACCTTGACGGTCCCGGCGTCACCGGAGGATGAGGTGTCGGAAGATATCGCACCGCCATTGTCTAGCGAAAGAAGCCCGGTCGCCGTGACATCCAGGTGGCCGGCCTTCCCCGTGCTGCCAGACTTCGCTCTACTGAAGATCCCTGTGGAACTACCGCTGCCCTGCCGGTCGATGGCGATGCTGCCTGCTTTGACCATGACTGTGCTCGCGTTACCCGTCGAGTAGGTATCAGAGGAGATTACGCCACCACGGGCGATGGAAAGACCCTCGGCCACCAAAACGTCCACCGTGCCAGCGTTACCGCCGGACAAGGTATCGGACGAGATGAAACTGCCATGGTCAAGGATGATACTGCCGGCGCGGACCTTGACGGTCCCGGCGTCACCGGAGGATGAGGTGTCGACAGATATCGCGCCGCCATTATCTAGCGAAAGAAGCCCAGTCGCCGTGACGTCCAAATGGCCGGCCTTCCCCGTGCTGCCAGACTTCGCGCCACTAAAAATTCCTGTGGAGCTATCGCTGCCCTGCCGGTCGATGGCGATGCTGTCAGCGCTGACCTTGACTGTGCCGGCGTGACCGGAAGAGGAGGTAATGGAAGTTATTTGGCCACCATGGACAATGGAAAGGGCTCCTGTCGCAGAGACGTCGACGCTGCCGGCGTTGCCCGTGCTGCCAGCAGCTGCGTCGGCGAAAATGGCTGTAATGCTTGTACTGCTTCCCTGCCCGTCAATGGCGATGCTACCGACGCTGACCTTGACCGTGCCACCTTTTCCAGAGGAGGCGGTGCCGGAACCTATTTCGCCGCCATTGACGATGGAAAGCGCCCCGGCCGCCATGACGTCGATGCTGCCGGCATTGCCCGTGGTGCCTGCTGCGTTGCTAAAGACACCTGTTGGGCTATGGCTACCCTGTCCATCGATGATGATACTGCCGGCGCTGATCTTGGCCTTGCCGCCATCACCGGCGGAGTAGGTGCTGGTGGAGATTACGCCACCATTGACCAGGGAAAGCACCTCGGTCGCACTAACTGCGACGCTGCCGGCGTTACCAGTGCCTGACAGTGCTCGGCCGAAGATGCCTGTCAGGCTGCTGCTTCGCTGGCTGTCGATGCTGATATTCCCGGCGCTGATGCCAATAACTCCACCATCGATGGCACCGGTAGCGGGCGAACTAATGCTTCCACCACTCAGGATATTCAGTTTGCCCGATGCCGCCGGCAAGGCGCCAGTGAAGCCGATCTCCTGCGCCGCGTTGCCGAGTGCCACCACCCGGATGTCGCCCCCTTGCGTGAGAACCGCGCTATCGTTGCTAACCTCGATATCCCCCGCGACGATACTGATCGGCTGGGAGGGCTGCGTCTCCACGATCGCCCCGTCTTTGACGGCAATAGGGGCACTCGTGCCACCGAGAAAACCGAACGCCGCAGGCGCGGCACTCGATAGCGTGCTGGCTCGCCCAAGGTCGGCATGGAACTTGTCGCCGTTGGCGAATTTGACGTAATCGGCCGTGCTGACATGAAACGCGCCGGGGACGCTGATGGCCGCGCCGGCGCCAAAAACGACGCCCGCCGGGTTGATGAAGAAGAAGGCCGGCGCGGAGCCTGCCGCAGCAGACAGTTGCAACATCCCGTTGATCTGCGAGAGCGACCCGCCGCTGACGCGGCTGATCACATTGGCAAGCGCAGACGTGCTCGTGGTGAAGTCGGCGGTCTGGCCGGGATCGATATTGAACTTCGAAAAACTATGGAAGAGGTTGTTGCCGACGACTGAACCCAGGGTTTGCGGGATGACAAAACGTCCCGCCCCCGCATTCACCCCGGCAATCGTCTGCCGCGCGCCGACGCTGCCGTCGGTGGCGATCCCGGCCCCCCCCGTACCCGCGCGTCGTCATGCTCAGCAGGGCCACAGTCAGCAGCACCCGCGCAAGATAAAACGGCCGCCGCCAGGATTTCCCAGTCATTACGCCCTCCGCCCCCCGGCAATTGACTTGACTTCAGCGGCTTATGCTAATCCGGGCGATTAACCACGTCAATAGACAAGGTTTCAGACCTGGTTGCGTTTACCAGGTGCAAAGGAATCAGACCTTGAAGCGGCCGACCGTCGACTGCAGGCCCTGTGCCAGCGATTCGAGCGACTGCGAAGCGTTCGCCGCTTTCTCCACCGCGCGACTGTTTTCCTGCGCCATCGAGGCCATCGCGTCGATGGTGTCGGCCACCTGGCGACTGCTGTGCCGATGCTCGTCGGCCGCGCTGGCAATGCCGTCGATGCCGCTGCCGACGGCGCTCACCGAGCCGTTGAGCAGGTCGGCGATGCTGCCGATGGTCGCCTGGCTGGTCACGATGTGTGCCAGTCCGTCACTGATCGCACGCTGCAAGGCCGTCGATTGAGTGGTCAGTTCCGGCGTGATGCGGTCGATCTCCTGCGCGGCAAGCGCCGATTTCTCGGACAGCTTGCGCACCTCGTCGGCGACGACGGCAAAACCGCGCCCGGCCTCGCCGGCCCGCGCCGCCTCGATCGCCGCATTGAGAGCCAGCATCCCGGTCTGGTTGGCGATGCCCTTGACCGTTTGCGTCATGCGGCTGATGCTGTCCTTGCTGCGCACGAAATCGTTGATCGATTCGGCCATCCGGGACACCGTCGCGGCGACGCGGTCCATCTCCTCGAGCAGCCGCGTCAGGCTGCTGTGGCCCTCCTGTGCGCGGCGCAGGCTGTCCTGCGACTGCTGGTGCACCTGCCCGGCGCTCTCGGCAAATGATTTCCTTGCGTCAGACGCCGGGGAAAAATTTCGTGATTGTGCCACTGCCGCCATTCTTGCGCAGCAGAATCTTGCAGAAGCCATGCTACGACAGTACGGTACTTGTACCCTTCCGACAGCCTTGGCTATCATGGCCAAATTTGTGAATTCAACTCACTCCTAAAATTGCGGAGTAAAGGCAAGAAATCTTCCGCGCTGCACTCAAGTTCGCTCTCTCAGCGCCGTTACGGGGAGTATCCGCGAGATCCGTAGCAGTACTTGCCGGAAGGTCCTCGAAATCCCGGGGGATGAGCACCTTCCCGGTACTTGTACCGACGCTGGCGACGCTGCAGCTCATAGACCAAGCGCTTTGTCGTCCCGGCAGTGGCCTGCCCGCGGCGAGTCCATTCCACACAGGAGAAAGCTTCCCCATGGCAAAAACCATTTTTCTGGTCGATGATTCGGCAACCATCCTGCTCAGCGTATCGAGCATCCTCGGCAAGGCCGGCTTTGCCGTCGAGAAGGCGTCGAATGCCGACGAGGCCCTGAAAAAGTTCAAGGCCGGAGTCAAGGTCGACCTCCTGATCACCGATCTCAACATGCCC
>NZ_SPMX01000140.1 GCF_012940005.1 Candidatus Accumulibacter contiguus
ATGCCGATGTCAGTACGCTCGACACGGCTTCCCACTTAAAGCGGGACAGTCATGCTACCGATAGAGTCTGAGGATGAAGGGAGCTGAGGAGATGGGAACTGGTTGCCGCATCTCCTGTATCATCAGTTTTATGACAAAAAAAACTCTACGACTCAAGCCATACGGACAACCAGCCGCGTCATTTTTGCCGCACTTACAGACCAGGGAAAACGAAGCCTGCGTGCAGTGGGGGAATTAATTCATCGCCCGAAAAGCAGTGTTCATCGCCACCTGCAAGCGCAAGCCCGTAGGAACCGACATCCTGAATCGGGGTTTTGGGAAACCGAAGAGGGGGAGGCATGGCTGAGATTGCTGGTATTTGCTGTGCTGTACACGTTCGGGCTGCAACATCATGTGGGGGCGGGTGCCTTGTCGGATTTCTTCCAATTGATCCGCCTTCATACCCATGTGGGGGTGTCTCCCAGCGCCTTGCAGACCCAACTCAGCCGGATGGAAGCGCTGTTGCCCCTGTTTCAGCAACAGTGTGAAGCCTCGGTACCGACGCGGACACGCCAAGCGGTGGTGGCCGCGGATGAGACGTTCTTTGGGGAGATTCTGATCTTGGTGCTGATGGATTTGTCCTCGGGCTACCTATTGCTGGAGTCGATTCAGAAGGACCGGGGTTTCGATACCTGGTTTGCCCAGGTGACCCCGCGCCTGGAAGCACTGGGTATCGAAGTCAACCACGCCATCAGTGACCGGGCGAAGGCCCTGATCAAATTAGCGGTCACAGGCTTTGAGTGTACCTCGGGCGCGGATACGTTCCACGAGCAATATGGCCTCAGTCGCTGGTTGTCACCGGCCTTGGGACGTCGAAAAGCCAAGGCGGATCAGTGCTGCGAACTGGCCCAGAAGGCCCTTGATCAGCCGTCGCGCGGAGCCAGTACCGAGGAAAAGGCGGCTTTGGCGGCACAACAGGCCTGTGCCTGGGAAGCCCGCGCGCAAGTGGAACAGGCGCAGCAAGAGTACCAGAAGCAGTTGCTGGGAATCGCCGAGGAAATCCATCCCTTCTCCCTGGAGGAGAATACTCGCACGACGGCGGAGAGCGTAGTGGCAGGACTGGAAACGCGAGCACAGGCCCTGGAAACTCTGGCGGCGCAACAAGGGATCCAGGATACCCGTTCCGCCCTGAAGAAGTTCCGTGCCCAGATCGGCGCCTTATCGAGTCACGTCAGCTTTTGGTGGCTTTGGGTAGAAGAAATCCTGCTGGGCTGGTCTCTGGATGAAGCGACTCGGCAATGGCTGACGAGCAAGCTGTTGCCCGTACTCTATTGGCACTACCAAATGCGGAAAACGCAAAACAGGGTTCACCGGAAACGGTATCAGGAGGCTTGGCAGCGAGCATTAGAGGCCTGGAAAGCAGACCCGTTCCATTCGGGATTCTCCGAGAGTGAGTTGCAGCGCTGGCTAGAATGGGGGGAATGGATGGTGCGACAGTTCCATCGCAGCTCCTCCGCCGTCGAAGGGCGCAATGGCCGCTTGTCCCAGTTGTATCATAACGGGCGAGGTCTGACGAAATGCCGCCTGGCTGCGCTAACGGTTATCCACAACTATGGGGTGAGACGTAGTGACGGCACTATCGCAGCCGAACGTCTGTTTAGCACCTCTTTCCCTGATCTTTTCGATTGGCTGCTCAACCAGATGGGGGAACTTCCCTTACCGAGGAAGTCCCGCCACCGGGTTGTGCATAACCCATTGAAGTTAGAGATTGTCCCGGCTTAAGTGGGAAGCCNATGTTTGGCACCTCGGCCTCTTCC
>NZ_SPMX01000141.1 GCF_012940005.1 Candidatus Accumulibacter contiguus
GTTCTTTCTGCGGCCAGCACGCCGCGGTACTGTGCCTCCTCAAACAGCGAAAAGCCGCTGAGCTTGTCGGCTTTGGCCTTGAGCGGGAAGGACAGACCGATGGCGCTGAGGATTTTGGCCTGTTGATCGTCCGGGCGTGGCAGATGCGTGTGACGCTGACCGTTGCGGTCGGTGGTGTAGAGATAGGTCAATCGTCCGAGGGCCACCAGGGCGTCGTCCGGGGTGATGGCGGCGGGGTCGTCTTCGGTGCTGCCGAAGGTCTGCCGCAGAGCCGCTTCAAACCGCCGCGTGATTTTTAAGGCCAGCATCGCCACGAAGACATGCGCCTTGGTCCGCTCGGCCTTGCGCAGGAAGATCGGGCGAATTTCCAGAAAGGTGGTTTTCACGGTGCGGAAGTTGCGCTCGACTTTTTGCAGATCGCGATAACGCGCATCGACCGTCTTCGCGTCCATCAAGGTGAGCGGCACATTGGTTTCCAGCAGATAGCAGCCGTCGAGCAGAGCGTCTTGCTCTTTGGCCTCCTCGTCGATGGTACAGACAATGACGCGTTCTTTCAGCGTCAGGGTGACAAACGCGCTGAGCTTGTGGCTCTTGGTCCAGCGCTGCAAGGCGGCCAGGCCTGCTGCCGCGCTGGCGCGCTTGGAGTCCTTGACGAAGGCATTACGTTCGGCGACCTTCGCTTGCAACTGCGCCAGCTTGTCCTCCCGCCGACGCTCCTCGCGCACCCGCACAGTCTCGTTGCGGCGCACGATCAGGCGTTTATCGTTGTGCTCCACCTCGCACAGATGCGCATCGAAGAGATCCGTCTGCAGCACCCCCTCCTTGAGGAAGGTGCGTATCTGCGCGTCCGTCAACGCCGTGATATAACGGAAGCCCTGTACCGACAGCGCGGCTTTCCCCTTGGCCTTGATCATTCCCCGATCGCCGACCATCACCACCTCGGCAATGCCGAATTGTTCCTTCAGGATCGTGATCTGGCTGGCCACCGTCGTCGGGTCCGCGGTATTCCCTTCGAAGACCCGCACGGCCAGAGGCTCCCCGTCCTCCGCGGTCAACAAACCGATGACGATTTGCGGCTTGCCGCGCTTGCCGTCGCGGTTGTAACCATATTGCCCCAGCTCGTTGCATTCCCCTTCAAAGTAGCTCGAAGTGACGTCGTAAAGCACCAGCACGGGCGGTTGGCCCTGCGCCTTGACATAGGCCTGGTAAAGCTCCCGCTCGATGCGTTCCTGCTGGCTCGCCAGCCAGTCCAGCGCGGCATAGAGGTCGTCCTCATCGAACGCCTCCACCGCCAACACATCGGCCACCGTGTGCTGTTTCGCCCAGCGTACCGCCGACAACCGCGAGCCACCATGCGCGATACGCGCGAGAATCAGGAACAGGTTGAGCTTGCTTTCCGCAGCGCTGCCCAGCACCCGCGTGAGGCCCACCTGGTCGGCCAACTGCTTGAGGGCAAACAGCACCCCAAAAATCTCGCCGCTGGTCATCTCTCCCGACCAGTCGTCGAATTCGCCCTTCACCAGACGTTCCATGGCGACGATTCGTTCCGGTGCCCAGTTCGTCAGATTGGCGATGGTTCGTGTGCAGACTTTGCCTCCCTCGCGATAGGACTCGCGAAGCAGGATGGCCGGCCTGGACTTTCGGTTGGGGACGCGGGCGATGTACATGCCGACAATAATAGCCAATAGCACATTGTTTGTAAATAGCTATTATTATATTTACATGCCTACATTTTTGCCGATTTTCTGGTTTCTTGCCATGAATCAACGACTTACCTCAAGGGCTCCGGGAAGGTCCGTCAGACTGTTCAGCGTCAGCGGAT
>NZ_SPMX01000142.1 GCF_012940005.1 Candidatus Accumulibacter contiguus
TTTCGCCCAAGTCGCGGCAGAACTGGCCGATCGCCTGCATGGGCGTCCGTTCGTTGCCCACCATGCCCGCTTCAACTATGGTTTCGTCAAGGTAACTACTCAGGGCGACCACGCCGAAGCTCAAGCGAGGCGAGGCTGAGGGGGCTGGCCCTGGAAAGTGAGGATCAGGGCGTGGAAGAGATTGGCGCCCTGCTTGTGCATGGTTGCGAGATACGAGTGAATGATGCAGTAGGCATCGGCCCCCTTCTTGGTCCGGAAGCCGCCGGAGACTTTCTGTTTGACCTTGGACATGCGCACGGCTTGCTCGGCCAGGTTGTTGGTGAACGGAACGCCGGGATCCGTGGCAAAGCGCCAGACATCGTCGGTGTAGGTGCGCAAGCGCAGGAGGAGGTTCGTCGCCTTGCTTTGCCGGGGACGCCCGCGTTTGCCCGAGGGTGGAGCCCGGGGATTGAGGGCTTCCCCTTCACTGAGAATGTCGGCGTAGCGGGACAGGAAGAACGCCCGGCGGGATTCCGGCAGCGGCGCGCCGGTCTGACCGACCTCATGACAGGCCGTCCGCAGGAGATCGATCATGCGGCCGGCCCAGGCTTGCCCGAGATCCTCAAAGAGGTAGGTCAGCTCGCGCAAGTGATGGGCATTGCACAGACCGTGCTTGCAGAGGAGGTCACGATAAGGCTTCCAGCCATCGTGAATGAGGGTGCCCAGGAAGCCGGGCAGAATTCCCAGGGCATCGAACGCCTGCTTGCCGCGTTTCGCATGGCAGGCGACCCAGGTCAGCAGCGTGGTCGCCAGGACGTGCATCCAGTGCAGCGAGCCGGCGACACGCAGCCCGGTCTCATCGGCGTGCGCGACATCGGCGACTTGAAGGGCCTGGCCGATGGTGCTCACCGTCGGCGTCAGCCGGACCCCGGCCTCCTGTGAGGCGGCGAGTACCGTGGCTTCGGCCATCGGCAGTCCGAAGAAATCGTCCATCAGCTCCGACGTGCGTTGCACCGGCATCATGTGGTGTTGCGTCAGATGCACCGCTGCCGCCAACGCCGCCGGCCCGTACTGGACCGGCGAAGAAACGCCTTCCGGGAACTCGCCACGGCACACCTCGCCGCAGGCGCAGGTCGCCGCCCAAACTTGATGCTCGGTGACCTCAAAGCGCAACGGCGGCAGATCGAACACCTGCCGGCTCTCGGCCATCGTCGCTTCCCCCAGGGGGCCTTGGCACGCGTGGCAGTGGGCCGCGGGCAAATGCACGACGACTCGATCCGGCTTTTCTACCTTCTGGAGCGTGTGTCCAGTATGCCCCGGCTGTCCGCCATTCGGGTGCTGCCCCGGTTTGCGCAGCGAACGGGGCTTGGCCGGCAGCTTGGCCAGCCCATCCGAGGACGGTGGTTTGCTCGAATTGTGGCTATTCTTGGCCCCTCGACCTTCCAGTTCCTGCACCTTCGCCTGCAGCTTCTCCACTTCTCCCCTCAACTGCCGCACCAGCGCACGTAAGGGCCAAAGCTCGCGGATCAGATCATCCTTCTCGGCAACACTCAGTCGTTCAAGGTCGGGAATCTCGTCCATGCCCACTCACCTGTACGAAGCCTATCCATTGCGAGGTCAATGCTGGGTTCTCTTGAAAGCTTGGACGTTCGCTCTGAGCAAAAAATTCCAGTACCTGAGCGTCGCCACGCTTCAGCCTGTCCGCTTGGCGGAGGACTCCTGAGTAGTTACTNGTCGGCTTCCCATTAACCGGGCAACTTAAC
>NZ_SPMX01000143.1 GCF_012940005.1 Candidatus Accumulibacter contiguus
GTCCCCGGCAAAGCAAGGCGACGAACCTCCTCCTGCGCTTGCGCACCTACACCGACGATGTCTGGCGCTTTGCCACGGATCCCGGCGTTCCGTTCACCAACAACCTGGCCGAGCAAGCCGTGCGCATGTCCAAGGTCAAACAGAAAGTCTCCGGCGGCTTCCGGACCAAGAAGGGGGCCGATGCCTACTGCATCATTCACTCGTATCTCGCAACCATGCACAAGCAGGGCGCCAATCTCTTCCACGCCCTGATCCTCACTTTCCAGGGCCAGCCCCCTCAGCCTCGCCTCGCTTGAGCTTCGGCGTGGTCGCCCTGAGTAGTTACCAAGACTCTTGCGTTTCACAATGATCTCCTCAGAGAAAAATGCGGCGCATCAGGGCGGCTCCGCAGCGCCCAACTTTCTATTGGGCATGGATGCATGATTGCAAGACTTGACCGTTCGCAGTAACAGCAGCAAGTCTAGCGGGTTTAAGTCCCGTCTGGGGAGTTGTCCGTACGCCCCGGTAGCATGAGGAAGCGGCGCCGTGGCGACACGGGGTCGTGAGTTTCCAACAGCAAGAGAGCAGGCCGTAACGCAAGTGAACCTATGAGTAGCCTCGTAAATTATGTGGAGGAGCCGACCCTGTGGTCAGAAGGGGAAGGCCGTTGGATGGGCGCTGGAATAACGGAAGTGGCGTCAATCGACTCCCGGGGTAGCAGGGATGGCATGTTCTTGAAGACTTACTGCCCAGTGCTGGAGGCCCGTCTGCGGAGGTGGGGAGACCACCGACTGCTGCGTATAAGGCAACGAAAGCGCAGCGGCTGCAGGCGGGAGTCGGAGGGGTTCATAGTACCGTCTGAGTTCGTGGGACAACATAACCCCGGACGAGGGAAGGGACCCTACTTTGTTCGTGCAACCGAAGAGCGGAGGATCGAGGGATTGCCATGTCGCTAACCACCCCGGACACGATCAGGACGCTACAGAGGAAGCTGTATGCCAAGGCCAAGCAAGAACCAGCCTATCGCTTTTACGCGCTTTACGACAAGCTCTACCGGGAAGACATCCTCAGTCATGCCTGGCGGCTTGTCCGGTCGAACCGAGGCAGTCCCGGTATGGATGGGATCAGCTTCGAGGCCATCGAGAGCGGAATCGGGGTAGAGACGTTTCTGCGGGACCTGGCCCGTGATCTGAAAGACAAGACCTACCGCGCCCAGCCGGTAAGGCGCGTCATGATTCCCAAAGCGGATGGCAGTCAGCGCCCGCTTGGGATACCGACGCTCCGCGATCGGGTCGCACAAATGGCGGTGAAACTCATCATCGAACCGATCTTTGAAGCCGACTTCTGTGAGCACTCGTACGGATTCCGGCCCAGGAGGTCGGCCCACGATGCCGTGGATGACATCGCCCACACGTTATGGGCCGGCTACACTCAAGTCATAGACGCCGATCTATCAAAGTACTTCGATAGCATTCCGCATGCCAAGCTACTGGCCGTGGTGGCCGAGCGTGTTGTCGATGGGGGGGATTCTGCACCTCATCAAGCAATGGCTCAAAGCCCCGGTCATCGGCGAAGACGACAACGGAGTGAAGAAGACCGTAGGTGGTGGAAAAGCCAATCGCAAAGGCACGCCGCAGGGCGGCGTGATCTCCCCGCTCTTGGCCAACTGCTACCTGCATATTCTCGACCGAATATGGCAACGGCAGCACCTGAAGGGCAAGCTATCCGCACATCTCGTGCGTTACGCGGACGACTTTGTCATCCTGTGCCGAAAAGAGGTAGAGGAACCGCTGAAAGTGGTGCGTCATGTCCTGGACCGTCTGGACCTCAGCCTCAACGAGACGAAGACCCACATCGTGGACGCCACCCAAGCAAGCTTCAACTTCCTGGGTTTCACGATTCAGATGAGTCGAGGGGCCAAGACTGGAAAACCGTACCCGAATGTCCGGCCAGCAGACAAATCGCTGAAGAAAATCAAGGCGAGGCTGACGGAACTCACGGGCCGGAAACTGACCCCCATCCCCTTGAGAGATATCGTGGGAAACGTCAACCGCAGCCTGCGAGGCTGGGCAAACTACTTCCACTATCGAAACTCAAGTCTGGCGATGAGCAAAGTCAGATACCACGCGGAAGACCGGTTGCGAACCCATTTGATGAAGCGTCATCAGGTGAAGGACCGAGGAACTGGTTTCCGCCGGTTTCCAAGTGCTCATCTCTACGGGCGCTACGGGCTATACAAAGTTCCTACGAAGGCGGGCTGGAACTCGGCGCATGCCGTGGCGTGAAGAGCATCGGAAAGCCGTGTGCGGGAAAATCGCATGCACGGTTTGATGAGGGAGGGCAGGCGAAAGCCTGTCCTCTACTCTACCCAAGCTTTTTTGACCCCAAGCTTTTCCCTCCGTGTCAATATGGCCTGAGACACCTACCCCTCACGAATTAGAGTAGAAAGGTAGGACTGAATCATGGCCAATACGAAAGAAGACACGATGAGCACACCCAACGCCTTGGCGCTGGAGGACCCGTTGGAAGGAGCCCGAAGGGCGACTGGAAACGGGTCCTCCAGCGCGCCGCCGCCGAACCCGGAAGTCGCGGCTACGGCGAAACGGCGCCAGTTTTCCAGTAGCGAGAAGCAGCGCATCCTGGCCGAGGCCGACGGCTGCACGGAAGCCGGTGAGATTGGCGCGCTGCTGCGTCGTGAAGGTATTTATTCCTCGCACTTGAACACCTGGCGCAAGCAGCG
>NZ_SPMX01000144.1 GCF_012940005.1 Candidatus Accumulibacter contiguus
GTACCGAGGCTTCACACTGTTGCTGAAACAGGGGCAACAGCGCTTCCATCCGGCTGAGTTGGGTCTGCAAGGCGCTGGGAGACACCCCCACATGGGTATGAAGGCGGATCAATTGGAAGAAATCCGACAAGGCACCCGCCCCCACATGATGTTGCAGCCCGAACGTGTACAGCACAGCAAATACCAGCAATCTCAGCCATGCCTCCCCCTCTTCGGTTTCCCAAAACCCCGATTCAGGATGTCGGTTCCTACGGGCTTGCGCTTGCAGGTGGCGATGAACACTGCTTTTCGGGCGATGAATTAATTCCCCCACTGCACGCAGGCTTCGTTTTCCCTGGTCTGTAATTCTACTTTGCCACATTTCTAAAATGGTTGAAATACAGGCTATTGAGCTACATATCTAATGCTCTACCACATAAGGAGTATGACGATGAAATCGCCAAATTTATTTATTTGGGATCGGGCGTGCGGTGGCCAGCTGCTGCGAGAATCTGACCAGCCATTTTCAGTCGTTCCGGGAGTGTTTCCGCAGTAAAACGCGAAGCACGGCCGAGCAAGCTGAACAGTACTTGCGGGGCCTTTTTCAAAGCCCTCGTGCGAACCTGGAACAGATGAGCGAGACGGTGGCGGAGACCGAGTATTACAGCCTCCACCACCTGTTGAGCGATGCTGCATGGGACTTTGAGAATGTGCGTCGGGAGACGGCGCGACAAGCGGACGAGTGGATCGGTGGGCCAGAGACGGGACTGTTGCTCGATGAGTCTGGGGTCCAAAAGAAGGGCGACCATTCAGCGGGCGTCGCCAGGCAGTACAACGGTCGCCTGGGTAAGGTCGAGAACTCGCAGGTTGGAGTGTATGCCGCCTTGGCACGAGGGTCGCAGGCGGCGATCATCGACTTCGAATTGTTCCTTCCAGAGCGTTGGGTTGAAGACGCCAAGCGTTGCCAGGAAGCGGGGATTCCGGAATCGGCACGGGTCTTTCGGACTAAGCCGCAGATGGCTGCCGAGATGGTCAAGCGGGCACGAGCCGCCGGGGTGCGCTTTGGCTTCATCGGTGCCGACGGCCTCTATGGCCACGCGACTTGGCTGCTGTTTGATTGGGACGATGCAGGTGAGGTATTCGCCACCGAGGTGCACAGCGACCAGCAGTTTTACTTTACCGATCCGGGAAAGGCGTGGGTACCGGCCTGGGAAGCCCGCGAATGGGCCGCGCGCCTGAAACGAAAGGAGTGGCACCCGGTGATCCTGCGCGACGGGGAGAAGGGTGAAGTGCGCGCGATGTTTGCCCATACCCGCGTGTGGATCAGTCATCCGAACAGCGCACAGGCCCGCCAATGGCATCTCCTGGCACGCCGCGATGGCAAGGAGGTGAAGTTCATGCTCTCCAACGCGGCGCCCGACACGCCACTTCGCGAGCTGGCACGCATGCAGGCACAGCGCCACTTCATCGAGCGCGCCTTCGAGAATGCGAAAGGTTGCTGTGGGATGGCCGACTACCAGGTACGCAAGTGGCGGGCTTGGTACAACCACATGGCGCTCGTCTGCGTTGCACTACTCTTTCTCGTCAAGGAGCGGCGGCAACACTCACCCTACGCCGAGTTACTGTCCTGTGCCGATGTCGTCGACATGCTCGTGGCGCAGCTCCCGGTGAAGATTCACGGTCGCGAAGACCTCGTGCGAATCATCGCCGAGCGTCATGCACGGCGACAAAGCGCCCGCGACAGCGCCTACCGAAGGCAGCCGCCAGCACCCAAAAATGCCATTAGAATCTGTTAATGTAGAATTAATGCCTTTATGGCTCCGCCGGTAGCTTCTTCAGCCACCCGATTACCCACAACTCATCCGTCATTGAAATAGGCGGCACGGCCAGCCTCCAGGGCAATGGCAAATGCCCTGACCTTCTGCATCCCTTCCCAGATCGCCTTGGGGCCGGGATGCCCGTCGTGTTTTCGCCCGAGAAAGCCGCCAAAGCCGGCAATCAGCCGCACCATCTGACCCAGGGGCGGGGGAGCATCCGGCGGTGGTGAGCGATGGGCGACGATCCAGGCGGCTTGCCATTCCTCGATATCAAACACCACGTCACAGGGCAAATCGGGGCAGTCCCGGCCCCAGGTAACCAAGGACAGGATGCGCCAGGCGATAATCAGGTAAATGACCAAGGCGCGTTCCAGTCGCTCCATGCTGCCCAACTGCAGGGATTCTATCTTGCAGCCTGATTTCCAAATGCGGAAAAGAATTTCTATCAGCCAGCGGCGGCGATACCAATCAATGAGTTGTACGATGTCTTCGAGCGTTTCCGCCGTCCGATTGGTCAGCAATTTCCATTCAATGGGCTCCTCCCCAACCGGCGGGTTTTCTTCTCGCGCCAGGATCGCGGTCACGGTCACGACCGGCGCACCCTTGCGTACGGGCAAGGTGACCCGCTCCCGGTAAAGCGTTTGCCGCACCAGTCGGGCCGGGCGGTCTGGCGCTGCGGGCATGGTGAATTCCAGTTCTCCTTCCGCTTCGCCACCGCCCACACGGTCCCACAGCTTGTCGCCCATGCTCGTCTTGCGGTTATGCTTGGACCGGATCAGGTAGTCCGCCGGATAGTCCCGCTCGGCGGCCGTGTTCATCACCGCTCGAATGTCGCCTTCCCTATCCGTTATGTATACCAGCCGGCTACCAGGCACGGTCTCGGCCAGATCGGCCACGATGGTATAGCCTTCCACCCAGCGGATACTTTCCTTGATGTCGGGCTGACCTTTTGGCTTTCGCGCCCACATCCAGCAGTCGGTCGCGCCCAACACCAACCCGCTCGGCGTCATCGCCAGGGTCGGATGCGCAAACATCCCATGCTGGGCGTCGTAGCTCAACCGTCCCAGCCCGGCAATCCCCGGCTGCGAGGTAAAATCCGCTTCGGTGGTATCCTGAACACACAAGACAACCGGCTGGCCCTGCATCCGCTTTATCGTTTGCTGGGTATGAACCTCCAGGATTTCACGCCAGTCCGTCGCGGGATTGTCCAGCAGCCGGTAGGCCGCTTTGGTTTCCGCCCAACCCCCGCAAGCCACCGGGATGCTTCCGGTCGGTTGTGCCGACAGATCATCCACCAGCTTGATCAAGCGCCGCGTCCGCCGCGCATCCCCCAAATCCAGATCCTTGAACTCCTCCGCTGCCCAACCCATGCCATACCTCCGCAAGATTACTTCTACATTAACAGATTCTAATGGCATTTTTGGGTGCTGGCGGCTGCCTTCGGTAGGCGCTGTCGCGGGCGCTTTGTCGCCGTGCATGACGCTCGGCGATGATTCGCACGAGGTCTTCGCGACCGTGAATCTTCACCGGGAGCTGCGCCACGAGCATGTCGACGACATCGGCACAGGACAGTAACTCGGCGTAGGGTGAGTGTTGCCGCCGCTCCTTGACGAGAAAGAGTAGTGCAACGCAGACGAGCGCCATGTGGTTGTACCAAGCCCGCCACTTGCGTACCTGGTAGTCGGCCATCCCACAGCAACCTTTCGCATTCTCGAAGGCGCGCTCGATGAAGTGGCGCTGTGCCTGCATGCGTGCCAGCTCGCGAAGTGGCGTGTCGGGCGCCGCGTTGGAGAGCNTGAACTTCACCTCCTTGCCATCGCGGCGTGCCAGGAGAT
>NZ_SPMX01000145.1 GCF_012940005.1 Candidatus Accumulibacter contiguus
CTTGTCGATAATACGCTCGGCCGGTTATGGCTTCAGATGCATCCAGGCTCGGCGCTCGCTCCCACAGAACCGCCGCCACTGCCGGACGAAAGGATCTCGGACCAGCCGGTTGCCGACTATCTGGTTCCACGCACTGGCGAGCGTATTCGGTACCAACGACTAGGCGAGGATGGCCAGGTCGCGACGTTCAAGCGCGCCCGGGACATCACGCTCCTCGACCCGGCCTGCGGAACCATGCACTTTGGGCAGTATGCCTTCGGTCTGTTCCACCGCATGTACCTCGACGAGATCGAACATGCTGGCCAACCGGGGTGGCCTGCGGAACCGTCGATCCGTGAGCCCCGCGATATCCCGGCGGCTATCCTCGAAAACAACCTGTTTGGCGTGGACATCGATCCGAGAGCGATCCAGATCGCCTCGCTGTCGCTGCTACTGACGACCAAGGAGGCCGCCCTCAAGCATGGCTTTTCTCCACTGGACGTGAAGGTTCACCGCAGCAACCTGGTGGTCGCCAACGCGGTCGACCTGGGTGCCGAGCGCCTGCAGGCCCTCGTCGACCACATCGGCGCCAGGCTCGGCGCCTCCGACTTGCGGCAGCGGCTTTTCAAGACCCTCTGGGAAAATCTCCAGCATGTCGGCGAGTTGGGCAGCCTGATCCAGGTCCGCGAGAGTGTGGAGCGGGTGCTGGATGACTGGGTAGACACTAGGGCACGAGAAAAAGGTTTCAAGAAACCAATCGTGGATCTAACCGGACCACAAAAGTCCTTCGAATTTGCTGAGGAATTGGACCGCAAGCGTGCACGCCAACTCGTACTGGAATGCCAGATTCTCGGCGACGAGGCCCGGCAGATCCAGGACGAGTTGCTTGCTGCCATCGAAAACGCGGCCGCTGAAGCCAGCGGCGACCCGAGCGAGCGGCTTTTTGCAGAAGACACGGCCAGAGGCCTCAAGCTTCTGCAGACCCTGTCACGGCACTACGATGTGGTGGTGATGAACCCGCCCTACGGGGCTTTTGTGCCCAAGGTGAAGGAGTTTGTCAAGGTTGCCTACCCCCTCACGGCCAACGACATCTACGCCACATTCATCGACCGGGCGACCCAGCTCACGGAGCCCGAGGGCTATGTGGGGGCGCTCGTTTCCGCGACATTCACCAACCTTGCAAGCTTCGAGAACCTCCGTGCGCAGATTCTTCTTAAGAGGAATCCACTGTTGCTAATGCTTGAGTTGGGACTTGGCATTCTCGACGACGCGAACGTACGAGCTGCTGCGATCGTCTTGAGAGGGGGCTATCGATGAGCCGCATTCTCTGGCGATGGGAAGAGCAGGATCTTGGGTTTCGTTTTCGTAGCGGCGTGGGCAAAGGCGCGCAGGAGTACTACCAAGCGCGCAGGCAGGGCGAGTTCTACATAGTTCCAGCCTCTCAAAGAAAGCTCGACCCCAACCGCATCGATGTTCTTTCAAATCGGGTAGTTAGACCAAGCTCGCCGATTGTAGTCGCGAATCCTTGGCATCACTACGACGACGACTGGGATTGGGTGGTTACTGAAGATGGGATTTGCCTCAATTGGGCGGGATGTCTTGAGAAAGATGAACTCGACAGGCGAGAGGACGAGGGAGTTCAGAGGGCGCTGGAGCTTGTTGCTGAGCTTGTTCAACGACCCTCGCCAGTCCCGATCGATGTGCGACTTATTCAACAGGTTCATGTAGAGCTAATGGGTGCCATCTATCCGTTTGCCGGTCAGTGGCGGACGGTGTCCTTGCACAAGGGTGACGGACCCACCAGGTGGCCCTTGCCTCCAGGCGGGATTCAGCCACTCATTGATGTCTTGGCGCGGGACGTGCTGTCGCGTTCACCACTGTTGTCCGAGGACGATGGAGAGGTATTCGAGTACGCCTCCGAGGTCATGTGCGAGTTCTTGGCCTTGCATCCGTTTCGCGAAGGCAACGGCAGGACGGCCTTTATTGTCTGTAACCTCATTCTCATGCAGAACAACATGCTTCCACTGACAACTTACGAGCGCCATACGGACGATAGGCGCTACATCCAGGCCTGCGAGGCCGGGAGACTGGGTAAACAGTACGGACCTTTGGCAAAGCTGCTCACGGAATGGGAGGACCGCGCCGCCGACCAATGGAGGTCTGTTCATGAATAGGCGGCGCCTAGATATACGCAGCATCCTCGCCAATCCGAATCTCAGGCGCGAGCTGATGGTGCCCACTATTCAATCCACCCAAGCCCGCGAAGGCATCGAGACAACGCATGAACAAGCAGAGCGCGCTTACTATGTGGTAACTGAAGGTGAGCGCGCGGTGTTCTTCGATCTGGAGCCATTCCGGGCGATCAAAAGTCAACCCGAGCGACGTCACGAGATGTTCGTACGTTCGCTGCTAGGCGACCCGGCATCCCCGTACCAAAACGTTGCTCGCCGCGATTTCGGATTCATTGAGGGAAGCCTTCTGGCCTATCGAAACATCGCTTGGCTAGCACCACTAGCCAAGGAGCTGCCTCCACTTGCTCCCTCTTACGGAGTGACACGCAGCGGACTGAACACCACAGAGATCGATCGCTTCACGCGCCAGCGTTGGGAAGTAATAGTAGCGGCCGAAAGGCGAACCTGGGTTCCTTTCGCCAAGGGAGGCGATTTTTCACGGTTCTACACCGACTGGGATCTGGTAATCGATTGGAAAAACGACGGCAAGGTGTACAAGAGCGTTGTTGCAGAGAAATACGGCAGCGCCTCTCGCTTCGTGAAGTCAGAGTGCGACTACTTTCGCTCGGGCGTGACTTGGATGCAGACAACGAATCTGGGGATCAACGCCCGCGTCCTTCCAAGCTCGGGGATTTTCGGGGTTGCATCGCCGGCTTTCTTCCCGATTGATGAGACGCTGTTGATGCCGTTCTTGGCTCTGATGAACAGCACGCTGTTTGACGCATTGGCGCATTGCGTCGCGACTCGGAATTGGGGAGCAACGGCGATCGGATCGATCCCAGTCCCACGCATGTCCGCGGCATCAAAGGCTGCGCTGGCCGACATGGCGAACAGAATCCACGACTGCAAGGCGACCTGGGACGCTGGAAATGAGGTTTCTAGCCGCTTCAGAGTTCCGTGGATTCTGCATAGTAACGTTATCGAGAACGACATTTCCATAGCTGGTCGCCTGGAAATCTTGGCGGATCTCGAATGTAAAGAAGAGAGAAGCATCCAAAGCGTATATGCCCGATTGAATGACGAAGTATTCGAGTTCTATGGGATTTCGGACGCCACGCGGAAGGTGATCGAGCAAGGTCTCGGCGAGCGTCCACCCGAGATAGTTTGGCCGCAGCAGGTTGGCAAGTCACTGCAGCAGAAACGCATGGAACACGTCTGGCGACTGCTCTCTTACTCAGTCAAGCGTGTCGTGGAAGCCGACGACGACGGCATCGTTCCCTTCAACGCGGTGAACGGCGAGGCACGGCTCGTCGAGCGCGTGCGCCAGGAACTGTCGATGCTCTTCCCGGATCGTGACGCCAACCAGGTCGAGGTGGAGATCGCCAATGAGCTCAGTAAGGTGGTGAAAGGCTACCGCAAGTGCGCAAGCCTCGACGACTGGCTCGACAACGTTTTCTTCGAGTACCACGCGGGGCTTTACAAGAATCGGCCGATCTTCTGGCACATTGCCACGGCACAAGGCACCTCGCGCTTTGCCTTCGGTGCTCTCGTTCACTACCACCGCTTCGACAAGAACCGCATGGCCAAGCTCCGTGCGAGTCATCTGCGCGATGCCATCGAGGAGTTCCGGCGCGAAGCCGGTCTCGCCGACAAGGCGGGTCGCAGCGATGACCGGCTCGAATGGCAGGCCAAGGTAGAGGAGGCGCAAGCCCTCGACCGGAAACTTCAGCTCATTCAGGAGGGGCACCACGAGGGAGCCGATGGCAGCGAGCGCGACTACCGCATCCTCACGCCCTGGAAGCGGCCAGAAGAACGACCCAAGGGCTGGGATCCGGACCTCGACGATGGGGTGAAGGTGAATATCGAGCCTTTCGAGAAGGCCGGCGTCCTGCGCGTGGGAGGGAAGAGATGAACCGCCAAGACGCCAAGGACGCCAAGAAGGATAAGGTCGAAGAGCCATCGGCTCGACTTGATTCGATCTCTCACTCGGTAATCGGTGCGCCCATCAAGGTCCAATTGAAGTCAGGTATCAAGCGTGTTGTGCTCTCCCATCAGTCTCCTGGCGCTCTTGGCGTCTTGGCGGTCGATCCATGATCCTCGATGCGCTCGTGAGCCAGCTTGATCAGCGCTTTCAGCACGAAAAGCGGGCGCAGATTTGCCTTTGGTTCGATGAGAAGATAGAGTTCGCCCGTCTGCTGCCGGCACTAACGGCACACCTAGATCAGATGCAGCGGCCGCCATTCGTGTTGCTCGAGTACGACGCGGGAGCGAACCATGGCCAGATCTGGCTCAAGCATCGCGTGCACCAGCTTCTCTCGCAAGCGGCGAACGCTGAGGCGCGCCGCTGTCTTCGCTTCGTGCTCTACGTGCCAGTCAGCGAAGACTGCTTGGACGTGGCTGCCGACAGAGATGATGGCGTGCGCCTCGATCTGCTCGAAGAGTACCGCACGGGTGGGGTGCTCTGGCGTATCGGTGGCAAGCGGCCGACGCTCTTCAGCTGCCTGCGGCTGGCTGGTGTAGCTCTGCCCGACAACCCCACAGACCAACGACGGCTCTGGGATGGCGGTCGCGACTCGCTACTTGCCAAGTATGTGGCCAAGTTCGCCGATCGCCCGGCCGTTTTCTGGGCTACCCAGCTCACGCCCGAACTGGCTCAGTCCCGGCTGATCGGCGATGTAGACCAGACCATTCTCGATCTCGCGCTGGAACCTAACACCGCCTGGAAAACGCTCCAACAGGAAGGGCTCGACCGGGAGTTCCTGTCGATGGTACGGGAACGCTACGGCTTTGAGGTTCCGGTTCATTCTCCCGAAGAGTGGATAGAGAATCTGGTGGCTGCCCTCGCCCTTACCGAAACCTTCCTAGGCTACGGCGAGCCGGCCGACTTTCCCTTCGCGGATCGGCTACCGCCGCTCGCCGTGCGGCCTCACCATCAGCAGCTCCTGCAGCGCTGGCTCAGGGACGCCGAGTACCGCGCAGCCTGGGACCGCTGGGTGGAGGCAGTCGAACCCAGACTCGACCTCAGCGCCTGGGCCAGGGGACGCACCGGTCTCTCCTTTGGTTTCCCCCATCTCTCGTGTTTGCGACTGCAGCAGACCTACGAGGCCTTCGATGCTGCCGCGGCCAAGGACTCCAGCACGACCGCGTTCTTCGAAGGTCACACCGAGTTGATCGCCAAGGAATTGGAATTCGCCAAAGCCAGCGCCACGGGCGGCACGAATTGGTCGCTCCTGCGCGACCTGTGCGTGTTCAGAGACGATTGCGCCAAGGGCGTGGCGAAAGTGCAGAGTGCGGGCAGTCTGTTCGATCTCGTTCGCATCTACGTTGACCACGCTGGTGCGATCGAGTGGAAGCACATCGGTTTACGCCAGGGCGCAGACGAAGAAGGCCGTTCCGCCGTTGCTCGTGTAGCGGACCGGGCCTACGCTACGTACGCTCTGGCGCTGAACGATGCGTTCTTCCAGCGCCTTGCCGATGGCGGAACATTGAAGGCCAGGGGAGTTCCCGGCGTCACGTCACGCCTGGAACAGACGCTGTGGAAAGCCAAGGGCCGCCGCGCGGTGGTCATCGTCGATGCTCTGCGCTACGACTGTGCGCTGGCCGTGCGTGACCAGCTCCGCGGCCATGCTGTCGAGGTGGAACCTGTCATGGCAGTGTTGCCCACCGTAACTCCGGTGGGAATGACCGCCCTCCTCCCTCTGGGTGATGGCGAGGTGACGGTCGAGATAAAGGGCAACACGCTTCACCTCAAGGTTAACGGCAAGGACACCTCGGTGCGCGAAAACCGGCTCGCCCTTCTTAAAGCCTTCGGCGCCGATTGCCGGGACATCACCGACGTCGAACAGAACGCGAGTGTCCCGTCCGGTCTGGGCGAGTTGCTCGTCGTGTTTGGCCACGAGGACGTGGACCACATCGGGCATGGACAGGCCGAAAGCCTGATCCGGCACATCCATCTGGAGATCGGCCGCCTGGCTCGCCTGGTGCGCAAGCTCCACCGCTGGGGTTACACGCGGGTTCACCTGGTGACCGACCACGGTTTCATCCTCCTCGACGAGAGCAAGCTCCCGAACGAAGTGCCCTGTGAGAAAGCCTGGTGCCTGCTGCTGAAGGAGCGCTTCGCGCTGGTGCCGGCCAGCGCCGATCTGCCTCTTGTGCGTTTGCCGTTCGCCTGGGATCCGGAGATGCGTGTGGCAGTGCCCCCAGGCCTAGCCTTCTTCAAGGCCGAGAAGTCCTTCTCACACGGTGGCGCCAGCGTCCAGGAACTGATCATCCCGCACCTTGTTTCCCGCGGGCCTGCCGCACAGGAGAAGCGAGTGGGTGTGGAGGTCGTCCTGCCGACTTACGAGTTGCAACGGACCGCGGTGAAAGTCATCTTGCGCCCCGTGGTGACTACCGCCGCCACGGCTGCTCAGATGCCGTTGTTTTCCGAGACGGGTCGCACGCTCTCGCTGGATGTGGTGCGTCGGCAGGGCGACGGCAAGATCGTTTCCGTTGTCGCCGGCAAGCCCAAGGAAGTGCGCCTTGAAGGGCAAGGGCAGGAACAGAGCGTGACCGCGTTCTTCCACACTGCGGCGCGCTTTCAGGCCGGCGAGTTGCTCGAACTCGACATCCGGGATGTCGAGACCCT
>NZ_SPMX01000146.1 GCF_012940005.1 Candidatus Accumulibacter contiguus
ATCAACGGTGTATTGACGGATCGCGTCGCGGATCGCTTCGTCC
This sequence comes from Candidatus Accumulibacter contiguus, assembly GCF_012940005.1. GTDB lineage: Bacteria > Pseudomonadota > Gammaproteobacteria > Burkholderiales > Rhodocyclaceae > Accumulibacter > Accumulibacter contiguus. The sequence goes on from NZ_SPMX01000146.1 coordinate 44, forward strand.
TGGATGGTGACCGAGAATTCCGACAGGGTGCGGCCGCCGCTGGCGTGCAGACTGAGGATCGCATGGCCGATCTCGTTGCGCTGCGCCGGCGTGGTGTGCAGGTCGTTCAAGGCGAGGAGGGTGTCGATCCACTCCATCGCCCAGGCGCGGTCGCCCTTGGTTTCGAGGAACTGCAGCGGGCAGAAGGCCAACTGATCGTCGTCGGCCGCCACCGTGAAGTGCCGGCCGCTGCGACCCTGGGTCTGGGCGCGGATGGCGGCAGCGAGCGGATACATCGCCATGCCCTTGTCGAAGGCAAAGATCGACATGCCGGCGTAGCGGCGAAGCTGCGCAGCGAGGATGCCGAGGTGGGTCGACTTGCCGGAGCCGGTCGGGCCGAATAGGAAGGTATGGCCAAGGTCGCGCACGTGCAGGTTCAGGCGGAACGGTGTCGCGCCGTGGGTGACGCAGTGCATCAGCGCCGGCGCGAGTGGCGGGTACATCGGGCAGGGGGCAGCGTTGCTGCCGGTCCAGATGGTGCTCGTCGGCAGCAGATCGGCCAGGTTCATGGTGTTGATCAGCGGCCGGCGGACGTTTTCCACGCCGTGGCCGGGCAGGCTGCCGAGGTAGGCGTCCATGGTGTTGAGGGTCTCGATGCGGGCGGCGAAGCCGAGGCGGTTGACGGCCTTTTCCACCTGGCGGGCAGACGCTTCCAGGCGGCTGCGATCCTCGTCCATGAGCACGACAACGCTGGTGTAGTAGCCTTGCGCGACTAGGCCGCTATTGACTTCGGCAATCGCCGCTTCGGCATCGGCGACCATCGACAGCGCGTCCTGATCGATCGGCCCGAGGTGGGTGTTGAAGACCTGGTCGAAGAAGCCGCGAATCTTCTGCCGCCATTTCTTGCGGAACTTGTCGAGGTGTCTTACCGCCTCGTGCGTATCCATGAAGATGAAACGCGACGACCAGCGATATTCGCAGGCCAGCTCACCGAGGGCGGTCAACATGCCCGGCGTCGATTCCAGCGGGAAGCCTTCGATGGCGACGACCTGGATGAACTTGCGGCCGACCTTCGGCACGACGCCGGTCCACAGTTCCTGCCCACCGATGAGCGCGTCCAGGTACATCGGGTTGCTCGGCAACTGCACCGGATGATTCACGCCGGTGACGCAGAACTGCAGCCAGCGCAGGAAGTCATCGTGGGTGACTTCCGATCCATCCTCGTTGACCACCCGGTGGCCGCGCAGCCGCTGCAACTCCACCGCCGACGACAGGCGCGACTCGATGCTGACGCACTCGCGCTTGAAGAACTCGATCAGGCCGCGGGTGTGCGCCTTGTGGTCGGGTGCCTTGGCGTCATCGTCGAACATCAGCTCGACGAACTTGCGCTGCGCGAGCAGCGCCGGGAAGTAGGTCAGCGTCAGCACGTAGTAGCCTTCATACATCGTGCCCAGACCCTCGAACAGTTGCCGCCGCTCCTCGTCGATCGCTGCCGATACCCCGTCTGGAAAGTGGGAGGTGCCACGATCGAGATAGTTGGGTGCTGGCAGCCGTGCCGCATCGACGTGCACCATCCAGCCATTGCCGAGGCCGGACAGCGCCTGGTTAATGCGCAACGAAACGGCCTCGCGTTGCTCGTCGGTGCTGCTGGCGTTGTCGGCGCCCTTGTACAGCCAGGCGGCCATGAAGGCGCCGTTCTTGCCCACCATTACGCCGTCGTCGACCATCGCGGCGTAGTTGAGCAGGTCGGCCAGCCCGGCATCTCGGGAGCGGTGCTTTTTGAGCTTCAGCTCTTCGTCGACCGCACGGATGCGGGCGTAAAGCACGAGCAGCAGCAGGGCGCCGAGGGTGGCAATGGCGAAGGCAATTCCGGGGATCATTGGTACTGCTTCCCCTGGCTGGCCGGGTTGTCCCGGAAAGGCGTGCTGCGCGCCGGGTAATACGGCTTGTAGCGACGGTGCCGCAGGTAGACGTGGCGCATCCGGGGATCTGCCTTGGCCATGATCCGCAGCGCATGGAGCGCGCCGAACCAGAGCAGCAGGCCAACGACCGTGGCCCGCAGCTCCTGCGCGCTGAAGACCAGTGCGAAGGCCAGCAGACCCGAGAACATGACCAGTTCACGATCGCCGCCCATGAACAGGTTGTCGCGATTGCCGGCCCGCCGAATCGGGATCTTGCGCAGCGCCATGCTCAGGCGAGCCTTTCCGGAGCGATTCCGCCAAAGCGCTTGACCGCGTCGAACGTGCCTTCGCCGAGGGCGGCGATCTCCGCGCCACGGCCGAAGAAGCTGCTCATCATGTTCTGCGCGCCGACCAGCAGGGCCATGACGAGAACGACGAAGATCAAGGTGCGGAAGAAGCCGTTCAGGTCGCCACCGAAGATCAGCACGCCACCGGCCACGACGATGCCGATCATCGCCAGCGCGAACGCGACCGGGCCGGTGACCGAGTTGCGGAGGTTGGTCAGCCAGCTTTCATAGGGCAGCGACCCGCCGGTGCCTTCCGCTGCGAAGGCGTGTGGCGGGACCAGCAAGAACACCAGCAGCAGGATCGCCAGTCCGAAATAGAAGAGGGTCGATCGAGACGGCCGCTCACCGGCGCGTGGGCGCCTCACAAACCAACTTCGATCGTGCGCTGCCGTCGCCACAGTCCGACCTGGCACGCGACATCCTCAAGGATCCGTACACCTTCGATTTCCTCGGGATCACGGATGCCTCAAATGAACGCACCATCGAAAAGGCGCTCCTGCTGCGGCTGAGAGATTTCCTGATCGAACTCGGCGTCGGTTTCGCGTTTGTGGGAAGTCAGTACCGTCTTGAGGTGGAGGGCGACGAGTTCTTCATCGACTTGCTCTTCTATCACACCCGCCTGCACTGCTACGTGGTGATCGAGCTCAAGAATACCGCCTTCCGGCCCGAATACGTCGGCAAGCTCAATTTCTACCTCGCCGCCGTCGATGACCTGGTGCGTAACCAGACTGTCGATGCGCCGACGATCGGCCTCGTGCTCTGCAAGAGCAAGAAAGGAACGGTCGTTGAGTATGCGCTGCGTGACATCCATACGCCGATGGGGGTCTCCACCTACCGCACCGCCCTGCCTGATGCCATGGCGGGCGTCCTGCCGAGCATCGAGGCGCTGACTGAGGAACTTCGATCACTTCAGAACGACGACCAGGACGATCTTGAACCCGATCGCTGAAGCATTGCGCGCGCTACAGTGGATATGCCTGTTGCCTGCGACCGAAAATACCCGGAAGCACTGGTCACGCCCAAGCCCAAGCGCGGCCAGAGTGTTGCCGATAAATGTCGACTATTTTTACAGTTTGCGCTTCCGCTTTTCAGAAACCAGAACCAAGCCATTGATTTGATGCGAACGCGCTAACAGGGCGTGATTTTTGCTTTCGATTTTCCGGGGGATCGTGAAAGCACGAGCGACGCCGATCATTGTCGGCTACCTGCCATGTCGACGGGCAGGATTGCCTATCGACGGGCTTGCGTGGGCTGCAGACCAACTTCTCCTGACGGCATCAAACCTGATTTTAGCTAAACCTAACTCCAGCATCAAGAACTTTAGCGGCTAAATTTCAGAGAAGCCGCACCACCGGATGGCGACGGGCACTGTGCACAACCAAATCTTTTTCACGAACATTCTTCGCTTGCTCGACGAACGCGGCATGACGAAGAACGAACTGGCCGCAAAGGCCGACATTTCCATCTCCTTCCTGTCCGACCTGACCAATGGCAAGGCGAACCCTTCATTGAAGATCATGGAGGCGATCGCGGAAGCTCTGGAAACGCCGCTGCCGACCCTCCTGGAATCGACCGACCTTGACCGCGATAGCCTGGATGCTCTGGCGGGCGGGAACGCCCCGCGAAGCCTACCCGAAGGCGTGGTCCGGGTGTCGGCAGTCCTGCCGGAACATCAGGCGTTCATCGTCAAGAAGTGGGACGAAGCGGCACGGAACAAGCTGCGCAAACCGTCCTGACGCCCAGTGAGGGCCTTTAGCCGCTGAAGCCATCCCTGCCCTCTCCTCTCCTCTCCTCTCCCGCCAAGGCGCATTCCGCGCCGAAAACGCCCCGTTCTGGATTACCCAGCCCACGCCTGACGAGCGCCCCAGCTTGTCACCAAGGGCGACCTATCCGACGCCAGTACCCGCAGTCCGGTCCATTGACCTAGTCTGAGGCTTGCACATGGCCGCCTTCTGGTTCACCATAGTCGTTGTCTTGCAAAGTTCTGTAATTCGTTATATCGTTTCTCATGTGTCGAAGGTTGGCATCCAACCGAAACAAACGGGGATCGATAGATGGCAGAAATCGAAGAGTCCGTTTCCTCCCTCAAGGATCGGGCGAAGAGGAAGCTGGAGCGTGATCTGGGGCCCCTCATCATAGACGCCCTGGCCGACCCCAAGACTGTCGAGATGATGCTCAATGCCGACGGCAGGCTGTGGCAGGAGCGGCTGGGCGAAAAGATGCGTTGCATTGGCAGCATTCCTTTTGCCCGCGCCGAAGCAATCATCAAGACGGTGGCCGGCTATCACAGCAAGGAAGTGACGCGGCACAAGCCGATTCTCGAAGGCGAGCTGCCGATTGATGGCTCGCGCTTCGCCGGCCAGCTGCCGCCGGTCGTTCCCGCGCCGACTTTCGCCATCCGCAAGAAGGCGGTGGCGATCTTCACGCTCGGACAGTACGTCGCGGCCGGGATCATGACCGCCGCGCAGCAGGCGACCCTGACCGCCGCCATCAAGGCGCACCGGAACATCCTGGTGATCGGTGGCACCGGTTCCGGCAAGACTACGCTGGTCAACGCGATCATCAACGCCATGGTCGAGTTAGATCCCGCCGAGCGTGTTTTCATCATCGAGGACACCGGCGAGATCCAGTGTGCCGCCGAGAACTTCGTGCAGTACCACACCTCGCTCGAAGTGACGATGACCATGCTTCTGAAGACCACCCTGCGCATGCGGCCCGACCGGATCCTGGTCGGCGAAGTGCGCGGCCCTGAAGCGCTGGACCTGCTGATGGCCTGGAAC
>NZ_SPMX01000147.1 GCF_012940005.1 Candidatus Accumulibacter contiguus
GTCGGCCACTTCATCAGTACATACGAGGTCCAGTTTGTATTCGGAGACGACGGCTTCGGCAAGATCCAGGGAGTAGTGCTGCTGCGCTGGGTCCTCACTCGCCAAGGGCCGCTGCACCTGGGAGACCGTGATGTTGTGATAGCTGATGTCGGCAGCCTTCAGGTCGCGCAGCGTCTGAAGCACGTTGGCGATGCGGTGCTGGCGGATGAATGCCTTGATTTCCTTCACGTCAGTTCTCCTTTGGATTTTTCGTGATTGCCGATTCGCTTACTCAAAGCGGACAGCGATACGCGTCCCTTCATCCCTCTCGCAATAGCCTGCAGGCGCTTGCCGAGCGGGCCAGGTCAGGGTGCATCGCAGCACCGCGCCATCCGCCGCGCGCAATTCCGGATTGGCCGAGTAGTCGTAGTGTTCGCTATCGCTTCCAGCAGCGATACCGCTGTGACGCCGGCTGCGACTGTCATGCTGTTGCGAGACCGAGCGGTTCGTGTCGCGGCGTATCGCGAAGCCCTGGGCGGTGAAACGCCGCCCCCCGACCTCCAGGAGCATTGCCGGCGCTTCGCGCCCCTCGTGACTGAAGGTGCCAACCGTGACGCTCGGGTTTCCACTTGCCGGCGCAAGCGCGTGCGTATGTCCTGCGCAACCGGTAAGCGTCAGCGCGGCCAGACCGACGATGGCGAATACTGTATTCATCGTTATCCCCGTCAATGTGAAGTTCTGGTGCGACGCTCGCGGCGCGTCTCGACCCACTCGTACATGAGCGGCAGCAGGAGCAGCGTCAGAGCCGTCGAGGTGAGCAGGCCACCGACGACGACTGTCGCCAAAGGCCGTTGTGTTTCCGCGCCAACGCCCTGCGCAAGCAACATCGGGATGAGGCCGAGGATGGCCACCGAGGCGGTCATCAGTACGGGCCTCAGGCGTAGCGCCGTCCCCTGGCGTACCGCGTCACGGATCGACAGGCCCTGGCCGCGCTGGTCGTTGAGAAATGACACCAGTACGATACCGTTCAACATGGCTACCCCGAACACGGCGATGAAGCCAATCGCCGAGGGCACCGAGACGTACTGACCGGTTATCGCCAGTCCGAAGACCCCGCCAATTGCCGCGAAGGGCACGTTGGCAATAATGAGCGTGGCGAGGGTCAGCGAGTTGAAGGCGGTGTACAGCAGGACAAAGATGAGTCCAATGGTGAGCGGTACGATAAGCGCGAGTCGCGCCATCGCCCGCTGCTGATTCTCGAAAGCCCCGCCCCATTCAATCCAGTAGCCTTCGGGAAGCTTCAGCTGACTCCGGATTTTCTCGTCCGCTTCCTGGACGAAACCGTCCACGTCGCGGCCTCTCACGTCCATCTGCAAGACGGCATAGCGACTCAATTGCTCGCGGCGCACGAAGGTATAGCCCTCGTCCATCTCCACCGTCGCCACGCGCGAGAGCGGGACCATGGCGCCGGATGAGGTGCGCACCGGGATATTACCGATTGCCTGCGGCGTATCGCGGAAGGCTGCATCGAGACGCACCTGAATGTCGAAGCGACGTACGCCATCAATGAGCGTGCTGACAGCCATACCGCCGATTCCGGCCTGCACCACCTCCAGAATTTCGTCAGCGTTGATCCCGAAACGCGCGGCTTCTTCGCGGTTGACCTTCACGACCAGTTGCGGCTTGCCCTTGTTGGCTTCCAGAGACAGGTCGGCGACGCCAGGTACACTGCTCAGGATGCCCTTGCTTTCTGCGCCCAGGCGGTCGAGTTCGGCGAGGTCTGGTCCGTAAAGTTTGAGGGCAAGCGTCGCACGTACGCCCGAGATCAGTTCTTCGACGCGCATCTGGATCGGCTGGGTGTTGCCTACCACCACGGTCGGTAGCGCCACCTCCAGGGTTTCCTTCATGCGGTCTGAAAGCTCCGGTATGGACATCTCCTCAGGCCACTCAGCTTGCGGCTTCACCTCTACCAGCACCTCCATGTAGTTGGCGTCGGCGGTTTCGCCCTTCTCTGCACGTCCAATGGTGGCCAGTACCATCTTGGTCTGTGGGTACTCTTTCTTGAGTACCTCATTCATTCGTTGCGAGACGCGTATCGACTCCTCCAGCGAAGTCGACGGGATGCCGGTCGCTCTGAACATGATGGCGCCTTCCTGGAGCGTCGGCATGAACTCCTTGCCGAGGAAGGGGAAGGTGGCGAGGGCCGAGACGAGCAAGGTCAGCGAAGCGACGATCACCTTCTTCTTGTTTTCCAGCGCCCAGTCGAGAATCGGCAGGTAGCCCGCCTTGATCCAGCGGACCAGAAACGTGTCTTTTTCTTCCTTGGGTTTCAGGATCAGCGCGGCGAGCACAGGCACCAGGGTAAGCGTGAGAATCAGCGAGCCCATCATGGCAAAGGTGATCGTGAAGGCCATGGGTTTGAACAGCTTGCCCTCCAGACCGGTCAGCGAGAAAAGCGGCAGGAACACCACGATAATGATGAGAATGGCAAAAGCGATCGGGTTGATGACCTCGCGCGCAGCTTCCAGCATGACGTGAGTGCGGTTCACGACCTGACCAGTCTTGTGCGAGAGCAAGCGGAAGGCGTTCTCCACCATGACCACGGCACCGTCCACCATCATGCCGATGCCGATCGCCAGACCTGCCAGAGACATGAGATTGGCCGACAGCCCAAAATACTGCATCATCAGAAAGGCGAACAGCATCGCCAGCGGCAAAGTGGCGATCACGACCACTGCCGAGCGAATTTCCCCGAGGAACAGGAAGAGCACGATCGCCACCAGGATCGATCCTTCCACGAGGGCGCTTTCGGCGGTGGCGAGCGCCTTGTCGACCAGCTCGGTACGGTCGTAGACCGGCTTGATGCTGACGCCAGGAGGTAGTGCCTGGCGCGCGAGATCGAGTTTCTGCTTCACCGCATCAACGACACTCTTGGGGTTTTCGTTGATCCGTGCGAGGGCGATACCGAGAGCCACCTCCTTGCCGTCGCGGGTCACTGCCCCGAAGCGCAGCGCCGGGCCTTCCTTGACTTCGGCCACCTCGCGCACGTGGATCGGCACGCCCTCGCGCTCGGCAATGACCACGTTGCCAATGTCCGTGGTGTTGGCCACCAGACCAAGGCCGCGAACCAGATATTGCTCCTGGCCGAGGTTGATGTACTGTCCGCCCACCTGCCGATTATTGGCGGCAAGCGCTTCCATGACGGCCTTGAAGGAGAGTCCGTACTTGATCAGTTTTTCTGGATTGATCTGGACCTGGTATTGCTTTTCCTGCCCACCCCAGGTGGTGACGTCATCTACCCCCGGCGCGGTGCGCAACATGAGACGCACGGTCCAGTCATGCAAGGTGCGCAGGTCCATGGCCGAGAGTTTCTCGTCGGCCGATTCCACGGTGTACCAAAAAACCTGGCCAAGGCCCGAGCTGTTCGGTCCGAGAGAAGGCTCGCCATAGCCTGCGGGTAAACGTTCCTTGGCCTCCTGCAACTTCTCTCCGACCAGGCGCCGGGCGAAGTAGATGTCCACATCGTCCTTGAAATAGACGCCGACGTAAGACAGGCCAAATAGGGAAACCGAGCGAATCTGCTCGACCCCCGGCAGGCCAGCCATTGCCGTTTCAATCGGCGTCGTGAGCAGTTGCTCGACATCTTCGGCGGCCAGTCCAGGCGACTCTGTATAGACGTTGACCTGGTTCGGGGTAACGTCTGGGAACGCATCCACCGGGACGTTGAGAAAGGCGCGGACGCCAAAGAAAGCCATCAGCACGAAAGCCAGCAAGACGAGCAGCTTGTAGCGCAATGAGAGATCAACGATACGGTTCAGCATGGTTTTCCCCTCAGTGCCCGTGACCTGCGCCAAGCTCCGACTTCATGATGCGTGCCTTAAGGGCGTAAGCGCCCGCCGTCACCACCCGCTCGCCCGCCGCCAGGCCACTCTTGACCACTAGGCGCCCACGCAGTTTCTGCCCGAGCACGACATCTCTCGGCTCGAAGCCGTCGCTGTCCTCGATGAACACCGTGGGCTGACCATTCATCAACACGACGGCCTCGGTGGGGACCAGCAAGGCTTTGACTGTCGCACCCTGTCTGGTTGTCTCGATGGTACGGATGGCGACGGTGGCGAACATCTCCGGTTTGAGCCGGCCGTCCAGATTCGCCACTTCCACACGCGCTTGCACGGTACGAGTTTCCTTGTCGACCGCTGCCGCGATGTAGGTCAGCGTGCCCTCGAAGGACTCGTCTGGATAGGCGGCGACGGTAACAACCGCACTGGCGCCTACCTGGACGCGGCCGAGATCCTTCTCGAACAGATCGGCTGCGATCCATAGTTTCGACAGGTCGGCGACGACGAAAAGCGGACTGTCTGGCTGGGAGAGCTCGCCGAGGATGGCGTGCTTCTCGATTACCGTTCCGGCGAACGGTGTGCTGACCGGGAAGGTGGATCGTGCCTTGCCGTCGCCCGTAGGCGAGGCGTCCACACCCAGCATGCGCAGTCTGTCCCTGGCCGCTGCGAGAGCGGCCCTGGACTTCTCGTACTCGGCATGGGCGCGCAGATGGTCTTTCTGGGCAATGATCTGATCGCCGTGCAGCTTCTCGGCGCGCTCGAAGTCGGCCTTGGCTACCGACTGCTGGGTCGCTGCCTGCAGGTAAGCCGAGTACGCATCGCCGACTTCCAGGCTATCGAGAACAGCCAGCGTCTGCCCGGCCTTTACCTGGTCGCCGAGGTTGGCTTTGACATTGACGATGCGCCCAGAGACGCGTGGCGCCACGTGCGCTATGCGGTCCTGGTTTGGTCGGATGGTGGCGGTCAGGGTGAGCGGCTCGCTCACTTCCTGCACCAGTATTAATGCGCTCTCGATGCCGGCAGACTGAATTTCTTCGGCGCTGAGCTTGAGTGCTTCCACCCCCCCGGCTCCATGCTCGTCGCCGTGGCCGTCCCCGTCTTTGCTAGCCTCGCCAGCGTGCGTCCCGGCTTTCTCGCCCGCAGCGTGTTCGTCCTTGCCCTGGTGCTCACCTGGCTTCTCGGCAGGGGCGTGCGGCTCTTCGGCGCTGTTCATTGCCGTGCCGGCCTTGGCGGTGGTGGCCGGAGATTCGGTCTTGCCACAGCCGCCGAGAATCAGGGCGGAGAAGCCGAGCGCGAGAAGTGCCGCCCGCTGCGCTGGAAGTACGTGGAATAGCTTGTTCATGAATGATCTTCCAATGGATACGTTTTCAGGTGATGGGTGCCGTGTGCGACTCGGTGATGGCTCATCACGAGCTCTTCGGCTACCGATGCCAGCCCGCTGCCTGCTCGAGTTCGATGCGCACCAGGCCAGATCGATCATCGCCTCCAGTACTTCGCGGCGGGTATCCAGA
>NZ_SPMX01000148.1 GCF_012940005.1 Candidatus Accumulibacter contiguus
CGCCACGCAGAGCCAGGAACGCCGCCCGGTTGCGCACATTGCCAGCCGGCTTCTTGCGCGCGATCCGTTCAGCGATGCGCGCCGACAAGCTCTTGGCCATCGATCATCCGGCGTTGCTGTTGCCGTTGTTCCGTCATTGTTTCGTCCTCACTGCAACAGGCTTACCTGTTCTCGACCGTTGTTTGATCGTCGCCAGCCCGTTCCTGCCTTCGCACAACAAATGATATAACGAATAAAAAGCTACAAGCAAGGGCAGAGACATGCTACCCTTGGCGTATGAAAGGCATATATCGGGGCAGGATAGGTGAAGTAGGCCCACCCGCAAGCGGTTTGTCCTGCTTCACGGCGCCTTATTCGCACTGCGTGCTCAACGGGCGTCCTGCTCTGCGAGGCCGGACGGCTACCGCCGTCGAAAGCAAGGAGAAGCGATGGAGAACACCGACAAGACCACCCGCAAGGCCAGCCCACCGATCAAGGTGTACTGCCTTCCCGAAGAACGGCAACAGGTTGCGGCGAACGCCAGGGCCGTCGGCCTGAGCCTGTCCACCTACCTGCTGAACGTCGGCGTCGGCTACCAGGTGCGCGGCATCGTGGACCACAAGCAGGTCGAGGAACTGGCGCGGATCAATGGCGACCTGGGTCGCCTGGGCGGTCTCCTGAAGCTCTGGCTGACCAACGACGCCCGCACGGCGCAGTTCGGCGAGTCCACCATCCGGGCAGTGCTCTCACGGATCGAGGCGACGCAGGACCGGATGATTGGCGTCATGCAGGGCGTGGTCAGACCCAGATCCGAGCGATGAGAACTTTAGCCGCTGAAATTCGGCGGAGTCCGGGATGATCGCCAAGCACGTCCCCATGAAGTCGGTCAGGAAGAGCGACTTCGCCGGCCTGGTGAAGTACCTCATCGATGAGCAACAGAAGCGCGAGCGGGTGACCGGCGTCTCGGTCACCAACTGCCACGCCGAACGGCCCGATGCAGCAATCCTCGAAGTACTCAACACCCAGGCGCAGAACAGGCGCGCCGAGTCCGACAAGACCTATCACCTGATCGTCAGTTTTCGTGCCGGCGAGCAACCCGACGAGGCCACGCTGCAGGCGATCGAGCAGCGAATCTGCGAGGGGCTGAGCTACGGCGAGCATCAGCGCGTCAGTACCGTGCACCACGACACTGACAACCTGCACCTGCACATCGCCATCAACAAGATTCACCCGACCCGCTACACGATCCACGACCCGTACCGCGACCACAAGACGCTGGGCGAGCTCTGCGAGAAGCTGGAAGGCGAGTACGGGCTGCAACGCGACAACCACCAGGCAGAGAAACGCGGGGCCGAGAACCGGGCAGACGACATGGAACGGCACGCGGGCATCGAGAGCCTGCTCGGCTGGATCCGACGCGAATGCCTGGAACAGATCCAGGGCGCGCAAAGCTGGGCCGAGATGCATCAGGCCCTGCGCGACAACGGTCTGGAAATCCGTGAGCGAGGCAATGGTCTGGTCATCGCCGACGCGGCCGGCACGATGGTCAAGGCGAGTTCCGTCGCCCGCGAACTGTCCAGGGCCAAGCTGGAAGCCCGCCTCGGCGCCTTCGAGCCTTCACCCGAGCGGCTGGCGAACCAGGCCGACCAGCCGACCCGGCAGTACCGGCCGCGCCCCTTCCGGACGCGTGCTGATACGGTCGAGCTTTACGCCAGGTACCGCGCCGAGCAGCAAGGCCACGGCGCTGCGCGCACGGTCGAGTGGACACAGGCCCGTGACCGCAAGAGCCGGCTGATCGAAGCCGCCAAGCGCAGCGGGCGCCTGAAGCGGGCCGCGATCAAACTGATGGGTGGCCCGGGCTTGAGCCGGAAGGCGCTCTATGCCCTCACCAGCCGGACGCTGAAGGACGAAATCAACCACATCCACCAGCAGTACCGCAAAGAACAGCAAGCCATTCACGACAAGTACCGGCGCCAGGCCTGGGCCGACTGGCTGCGCCGCAAGGCCACCGAAGGCGACAGCGAAGCACTCGCGGCCCTGCGTGCCCGCGAGGCCGCGCTGGGTGGCCTGCAGGGGAACACCGTCACCGGCAACGGCGGTCAGCAGAGCGGGCAGGGCGTCGAAGCGCAGCAAGACTGCGTCACCAAGAAGGGGACCCTCATCTACCGCGTCGGCGCGTCCGCCATCCGGGACGATGGCGACAAGCTGCAGGTATCCCGTGGCGCCACCCAGGGCGGTCTGGAAGCCGCCTTGCGCATGGCCATGGCGCGCTACGGCGATCGCATCACGGTTAAGGGCAGCGCCGAATTCAAGGAGAGCATCGCCCACGCCGCGGCGACCGCGAACCTGCCCGTCACCTTTGACGACGCTGCCCTGGAGCAGCGCCGCCAGACCCTCTTGAACGAAATCACCGCGAAGGAGAACCGCCATGATGCAAGCGCACGCACTGACCGAGGACGAGCAGATCGAGGCCGCACTAGCCGCCCTGGACCAAGCACAACTCATCCCACCGGCGCCAGCCGCCGCGTCGGCAGCGCCCCAGCCCCCCGAGCTACCCGCAAGCCCGACGTTGGCCGGGTTGGACGCCAGCCGCCACCCGCAGCTCAGAACCGTCTGCGAAGTCTGTCCCAACTCGGTCTGGTTCGCATCGCCAGCGGAAGTGAAGTGCTATTGCCGGGTCATGTTCCTGATCACCTGGAGCACCCAGGAGCCCAACCAGATGACGGCTTGCGACGGAGCCTTGCTCGGCCAGGAATAGCGGCGGTCGCCGGAAGATCCGGGCCAGTCCCAGCGCCGTCAGCGCTGGCAGCAGTCGACAAGTACATTGCCGAACGCGAAGAAAAAACGCCTTAAACTATTCGATATCCCGAAATACAGGCGATATAATGAGAATGACTCGGGCGCGGCAATCTACGCCGGGAGCCGTCAGATCGATGGCCACTCGCTGGCCCTGCTGAAACGCGGCGAGGAAGTCATGGTGCTGCCGATGGACGAAGCCACCGCCCGACGGATGCAGCGTCTTGCCCTGGGTGATCCGGTCACCGTCACCCAGGGCTCGATCAGGATGCCAGGAAGGAGCCGATGAAAGACCCGTTCAACAACGCCGTCGGACCCCAGGTGCGAGGATCGGCGCCGAAAGCCGGCAAGCTCATCCCGGCGTTGGTCGTGGTTTCGCTGGCGGCCGGTCTGCAGTCCGCCACCCAGTTCTTCGCGCACGACTTCCGCTACCAGGCGGCACTGGGCCGTCACTTCGAGCATCTGTATGTGCCGTGGTCGATCCTGCAATGGGCTGGCCAGTGGTACGGGCAGTACCCGGACGCGATCATGCGCGCCGGCAGTGTCGGCATGATCGTCACCACCCTGGGCCTGCTCGGCCTGGCGGTCACCCGGATGGTCCTGGCCAATTCCTCCCGGCTGAACCCTTACCTGCACGGCTCGGCCCGCTGGGCAAACCTGAAGGACATCCAGGCGTCTGGCCTGCTGCCCCGGCCGCGCACGTTGTGGCAGGCCCTTACCGGCGCCCGGCCGGCGGCAAGCGCCGGCGTCTATGTCGGCGCCTGGCTGGACCCGCGGGGTCACTCGCACTACCTGCGCCACAACGGCCCGGAGCATGTCCTGTGCTACGCGCCGACGCGTTCCGGCAAGGGGGTCGGACTGGTGGTGCCGACCCTCCTGTCGTGGGGCGAGAGCGCCGTCATCACCGACCTGAAAGGCGAGCTCTGGGCCTTGACCGCCGGCTGGCGCCGGCAGCACGCAAAAAACCGGGTGCTGCGCTTCGAGCCCGCTGCGGCCAGCGGCAGCGTCTGCTGGAACCCTCTCGACGAAATCCGGATCGGTACCGAGCACGAGGTCGGCGACGTGCAGAACCTCGCCACGCTGATCGTCGACCCGGACGGCCGCGGCCTGGAATCGCACTGGCAGAAAACCAGCCAGGCGCTGCTGGTCGGCGTCATCCTGCATGCGCTCTACAAGGCCGCCAACGAGGGCACGGCGGCCACCCTGCCGGCGGTCGATGCCCTGCTGGCCGATCCCGCGCGCGATGTGGCCGAGCTCTGGATGGAGATGCGCACCTACGGCCACCTTGACGGCCAGAACCATCCGGCCGTCGGATCGGCTGCCCGCGACATGATGGATCGCCCCGACGAAGAAGCCGGGTCGGTCCTGTCCACGGCCAAGTCGTACCTGGCGGTGTACCGCGATCCCGTCGTCGCGCGCAACGTCAGCAAGTCCGAATTCAGGATCCGGGACCTGATGCACCACGCGCAGCCGGTCAGTCTGTACATCCTCACGCAGCCGAACGACAAGACGCGTCTGCGGCCGCTGGTGCGCGTCATGGTCAGCATGATCGTGCACCTCCTGGCCGACAAGCTGCACTTCGAGAACGGCCGGCCAGTCGCGCACTACCGGCATCGCCTCCTGATGATGCTCGACGAGTTCCCCAGCCTGGGCAAGCTCGAAATCCTGCAGGAGTCGCTGGCTTTCGTCGCCGGCTACGGGATCAAGTGCTACCTGGTCTGCCAGGATATCAACCAGCTCAAAAGCCGCGAAGCCGGCTACGGCCACGACGAAAGCATCACCTCGAACTGCCACGTGCAGAACGCCTACCCGCCGAATCGGGTCGAGACCGCCGAGCACCTTTCCAAGCTGACCGGACAAACCACCGTCGCCAAGGAACAGATCACTACCAGCGGCCGGCGCGCGAGCGCCTTGCTGGGGCAGGTGTCGCGCACCATCCAGGAGGTGCAGCGCCCCCTGCTGACCCCGGACGAGTGCCTGCGCATGCCCGGCCCGATCAAGAACGCCCACGGCGACATCGACGAGGCCGGCGACATGGTCGTGTACGTGGCCGGCTATCCGGCCATCTACGGCAAGCAGCCGCTCTACTTCAAGGACCCGATATTCCAGGCCCGCGCCGCGATCCCGGCACCGAAGGACAGCGACAAGCTGATCGACGTCCACGACGTGCCGGCAGGCGAGGGCATCACCCTATGAACCGCCTGCGGCAACGCCTTGCCACGGGTACCGCCATCGCCGGCGCCGCTATCCTGGCGCTGGGCGCGCTCGCCTGTGCCAGCGGCGCCCGCATCAACAGCACCCAAAGCATTCCGGTCGGCCTGTACTGGCTGAGCAGCGAGCCGGTGGAGAAGGGCGCTTACGTGATGTTCTGCCCGCCGCCCATCGGCGTCTTCGAGGAGGCCAGGGCCAGGGGCTACGTCGGCGCCGGCTTCTGCCCGGGCGGCTACGGCTACCTGATGAAGCGCGTCCTGGCCGCCAAGGACGACGCCGTGACCATTACCGACGGAGGCGTGCGCGTGAACGGCGAACTGCTGCCGCACAGCGCCCCGATCCAGGCCGACAAAGCCGGCCGGCCGCTGCCGCGCTTTCCGGCCGAGCGCTTCACGCTGGGCGGTTCGGAGCTGCTGCTGATGTCGGACGTCAGCGGCACGTCCTTCGATGGCCGCTACTTCGGCCCGATCCACCGTTCGCAGATCAAGGGCGTGATCCGCGGAGTTTGACCTGGTAACGAGTTGGCAAGCCCACT
>NZ_SPMX01000149.1 GCF_012940005.1 Candidatus Accumulibacter contiguus
CTCGAACACCTTGGGCCACACAGTCTGAATCACCGCGCGACGTAACACACGCCAGCGGGGTCGTTGTTGGCGGCCGAACAGCGTGCGCAGGATCGGCACGTCGAGCAGGCGCTGGGTACGATCAATCAAGCCCTGGAAGATCGCATCCAGGGTGGTGCCACGGACGAACAAGAGATTGCGGCTGTACTCGATTTGATAGACCGAGTAGCGGTGCCGGAAGCGGCTGCGCTCTTGCTCCTCGATCGTCAGCGCGAAGCACAGGCAGCTTGAGTACACCCAACGGTCACAGACCTCGGCCAGTCGCCCTATGGCGTGCTCATCGCACAAGGTATCTGCGAGCTGATCCAAAGCCTGGAACGAACCCCCGACGAAGCAGTTACCCTCCTTCTCCAAGGAGATGGCCTGCGCGCGGGCCTGCCGTTCGACCCATTCGTGACCGTTGAGCATGAGTTGGACACCGAAAGGCGGGTGTCCGCTCATTTTGATGGTGAGGTGACCCCACTCGGGGTCGATGAGGGGAAAGTGGTAATGATTGACGTAGGGCCAGGGCTTCTTGCGCTCCAGGTGGGGGCACCGCTCTTGCAGGTCGTGACCTTCCAGACCAGGGCGGGCGCCCTGGCGACGAGGATCAGGAACAGACCGCGAAACTGTAGATCCGCGGGCAGGTACTTCTCGGCCAACTCGTGCTTGCGCTGATCGGGCGGGCAATGGATCAGGGGAATGCCGTGTCCCTTGGCCCAAGCATGAACCCGGTGGCTGAAACGGCCAGCCATTTGCATCAGGTGGTCCGCATCCAGGGTGGCGTCCGATCCGGTCAGTACTCGCCACCAGGTACGGAAAGCGCCACCTTGCTGGCCAAGCGGAAAGTAGCCGTTGAGCACGATGCGATCGACACAATCATAGGCGGCCTTCGAGAAGTTCCTCGTAATACGCCGACAAGTCATCGGGTTGTTTCATCGGAAGAGCCTCCGCGCACACCGGAAAATCCCGTTGATCCTTTGACCGCTGTAGCGCCAACGGATTCTTTCCCCTCACCCGGCGTGAGAACGGCTGCTCGCCCTGAGCTACCCCTGTCGCGACCGTAGGGGGGTCAGCTGCCCAGCCAATGCGGTAAGGGGGCCAGGGCATCACACCATCCCGACCACTCGGTTTTCGGCTGTTCTCAGAAGGAGAACCTCTTTTCCCAAGCGCAGCCTTGGGAAAAGCCTAAACCTTAGGATAAACGCTGCGGTACGAAATCTGCGGTTCGCTTCCTGACAATTTGCGTACGAAACCTTTCAAAAAACGTAACGCGTGGGTCAGCGTCCTGTTGGTATCGGACTCGTAAGATGGCATCGCGGTTGGACGAAATGAGTCCGACACGATTAACCCGATGTCACAAGGAGAGAACCATGAAAACGAATTTTTCCAAACTTGCCCTGATCGCTGCGATCGGCCTCGCTGCCGCCGGAACGAGCTACGCGCACGAAGATTATTCCGAAGCCCGCATCGACCACTGGCTGCGCCACGTTTCGGAAAGCCAGAGCGCTCCGACGGCCAATCAACTGGCTCCGTTCGGCTACGCCGCCACGAAAAATGCCGACCGCGAGGTCAGCCTGCCCAGCGGTGGCAAGTATCTCAACGTCACGCGCCTGGAAACTCTCAAGCTCAATGTCGATGGCAAGAGTGTTGTCTGGACCTTCGATACGCTCGGCACGGCGGCCTTTCCGCTCTCCACGATCGTACCGGGAGCCGATGGCATCACCGTTTATGTAAGAGAAAACCCCGCCTACCAGGGGGGCTGAACAACCTGACTGCCGGATGACGGAATTGTCACCCGGCAGCTGGGAAAATGTCAGGATCAACACCCTACTATTCATACTGCAGTACAACTTCTTGAGGAGATTGAAATGATGAAAAAAAATGCTGATGGTTGCCCTGATGAGCGCGGTCTCAGTGACCGCATTCGCATCCGATGCTGCTCGCGCTGCTGCAAAGCAAGTGATTGAGCTGAAGGATGGCTCGACGGTCTACATTTTCAAGGATGGGAAAATGGGCATGGAGGACAAACTCGGTCGTGCGATTCGCATGGAGAAAGGCATGGTGATGGAAACCAAGGATGGTCAGAAGATCATCATGCACGGCGACGAAGTCATGCGCCTCAACCCACTGCTACGCGAAGGGCATCGCGGTCCTTGATTTCCCGCATCACGCAAATTCGACGGCTCCTTCGGGGGCCGTTTTCATTTTGAAGCACCGTTCAAGCATCACCTTCAGTTCCAGTATCCATTGGGTGTGATCTCTGGACTGGCCTTGCTCGTATAGCATCGGAGCAATCTGGCGGAAGACGGCATAGATCGCCGGGTCGAAATGCTGCCCAGCCTCCCGTTCCATGATGCTCAGCGTCTCGTCCAATGACAAAGCTGGTTTGTAGGGACGAACGGAGGTCAATGCATCGAACACGTCCACCAGGGCAAAGATTCTTGCAGCGAGCGGTATCGCCTTTCCTGAAAGTCCGTCTGGATAGCCTTTCCCGTCAAAGCGTTCGTGATGATGCCGGATGGTCTTCTCGGCACCGGACAGCCAGGGATTGCCAGCGACAATCTCGATGCCCAGCACTGCGTGGGTCTGCATGACCTGGAATTCTTCGCTGGTCAGCCGTCCCGGTTTCAACAAAATCTGATTCGGGATACCGATTTTTCCAACGTCGTGGAGAAAGGCGCCCAGCACCAGTTCGGTAACGGTTTCCTTGTCAACGCCCACCGCTTCAGCAAGTGTGACCGCATAGCAGGTAACCCGGTAGTTATGGGCGTCGGTGTCCGCGTCACGCTTGGCGATGGCGTTTCCGAGAGATCGCAGCAGTGAGAGATTGGCGTCCAGGAGTCGAGACGACAATGCCACCGTACGCCCCAGCAATCCTGACATCAATGGATAGAGCAGCAGTGCCGCGGCGAGTACCGAAATCGTGGCTGTTAGCGCAGCCCCACGAGTCTGAAGTTTTCTCTCATGCAAGGCTGACTGGGAAACCAGGCTGATCCCCTCAACATAGCCCACAAGACGGCCATCATTCGTGGTCATCGGCAGAATGACCTGGACCAGTTCTTCTCCTGCCACGGGGATTCGCTTGCTATGGCTATTGGGCGGGATTGGCCATGGATGGCGCTGCTGTCGGGCAAACTCTTTCAATGTTTCGGGCAGTGGTCGCCAGACGTCGAACAGCATCTCGGCATTGGATGCAAAAACTCGAATCCCGACAAACTCGTCGGTCAGCAACTGCGAAATCGCGGAATGACCATCTCCTTTCTCACCGCCGACCGCCAACTGCATTGCAGGCGACTCGAAATGCCTGACCCCCGTAATAGCGCGCTCAAGAGTACGCTGCTCGACGCGATACGATTCGACCCAGTAGGCAAGACCTCCCGCGAGACTGCCAACCAGAAGCGCACCGATGCCAAGGCGTCGTGCCAACAGGTGGTGCAATTGCCGGGGAGTTTCAGGGAGTTCAATGGTTTTCATTTCAAATTCTGTAGTAATTCCATGAGATGCTTGAAATGCCCGCTGACCCGATCAAGGGAAAATTGGTACATCAGTGAGTTTTCGGAAAACTTCTGTCGCTCAACATCCATCTCCACCGTATTACCATCGGCTGCGGCTTGATACGGTACATGGAACTTCAGCGGGAACGGTGGTGCCTGCGTTCCCCCTGACAGATGGCCATTAGCGGTAGTGGCCAACGATAGCGATGCCGCCGTGCTCGTGACGACTCGGGCGGCCTCATTGATGTCGATATCGACCGCCTTGTAGCCAGGCGTATCGGCATTGGCGATATTCGAGGCCAGAAGTTGCTGCCGATACGCCCGAACCCCAAGCATTTTCTGCTGAAAATCATGGCCGGCATGACCACCTTGCCCGATTGAGAGGTCCTTGGGATGGGCCGATGTCGTACTGGATGCCGTCCCAGAAAATTCTCTGCCATGAGTACCGTGGCCGCCTCCGCGATTGTTGGATTTTTGGGCAATCGCCTGATTCAAGGCTTGGGAAAATGCTCCGTTGTCGGTGATAGCCGTCCCCCCTCCATGTTCCTCATGTCCGCCTTGCACCGGTGGCGACGGGGTGTTTGCAGCTGGGGAAATGGATGGAACTCCTGCCATGACGGCGACTACCCGTTCATGATCAGGATGGCCTTCACTGGATCAATTTGGCCGACGTCATGCCATTTCAGACCAATGTCCGCCATAGGAATCTCTGCCAGGCAGCCATGGTTGCATTCGACGATCCAGCGTTTCTGAAGCACCGTCCGACAATAGTTGTAATTCAGCATCTTCGGGTCACACCCGACCGCGAGTGCTAGATTGCGACACACACATCGATTGCCGTGCTCTGCCGGTTTGCGGATGTCCATAGCTGAAAAGTCGGGGCCTTACAGGCAAGTTACTTCATATCTCGTGGATGGTAGTGCTTGCTCTTGTACTTGGCTGCGTTGGGCTTATCGGCCTTCGCATCCGGCATGCTTTGCGGGATACCGGTCTTCTCCTGGAGATGAGAATGCGGGCTTGTCAGCCGCCTTGTCAGCCTGTGCTTCGGCAGCCTTCGGGGCCGCGGCCTTGTCATCGGCGTAGACGGCACCCGTCGTGGCTGCTCCAGCGAACAGAACAGCGGCGATGAGGGAAGAGATTTTCATGATCGTGGCTTCTGGGTTTTGGGGAATTCAATGGTCCGAATCGCATGGACAAATGCAGTTTATGCTTCTGTCGCCGTCAACAAGGTGACTTGCAAATTACATTGTCGTTAGCAAGCGTTGCCGAATACGGTTTCACCAAATGCCCGATTACGTCAGCGAGCGCCTCACGCAATTGCCGTCCGCAACACCCCATCAGAATTCCGTTTTCCAACGCATCCTGGGCCACCTGACGAAGTTCAACCAGGTTCTCGTTGAGTATTTTGATTATTTCCGCACAGACAATGAGCTTCCCGGAGGAGTCTTGTCAACGCGCCGGCCTTGACGACATCATCAAGTTCACTTTGCCGAATGTCGGGCCAGCGTCTGCAGAACTCGGTGTTGGTAATCCAAACTATCGAGGGTGCATGCCTTCCAATACTTGATGGAGAAAAAGCCTACGGCAGCCCACCATGCCCCTGTTTGCCCAGGTTGATCCAGAGAAAACGACGGTGTTCGCTCAAGGAGTTCCTTGATCGGGGAAAACTGCGTGGAAACCATCCTTTCCAAACAGTCGAGATTCACGTCAACCAGCCGGGCAACCAAATCCAAATGGAGGTCGGAGGGTACATTGAAGATAGCGAACGAATTGTGTGCGGACATGATTTGCTCCCTGCGGCACGATCAAGGCTCATTGCCTCGTAGGGAGAGTTTGCCTGTGGGTAGCTGTCGCCCCAATAACGGGAGGATTACAATTCGGTCACTGTTTCGTCAGCGTGTTGTCGTGCCGATCGCAGAGAGTATTACTTCTTACGTCTGGGCGCTTAGCCCCAGAAGGACTTGTTGCCTCAG
>NZ_SPMX01000150.1 GCF_012940005.1 Candidatus Accumulibacter contiguus
CAGGAGGTCGGCCCACGATGCCGTGGACATCGCCCACACGTTATGGGCCGGCTACACTCAAGTCATAGACGCCGATCTATCAAAGTACTTCGATAGCATTCCGCATGCCAAGCTACTGGCCGTGGTGGCCGAGCGTGTTGTCGATGGGGGGATTCTGCACCTCATCAAGCAATGGCTCAAAGCCCCGGTCATCGGCGAAGACGACAACGGAGTGAAGAAGACCGTAGGTGGTGGAAAAGCCAATCGCAAAGGCACGCCGCAGGGCGGCGTGATCTCCCCGCTCTTGGCCAACTGCTACCTGCATATTCTCGACCGAATATGGCAACGGCAGCACCTGAAGGGCAAGCTATCCGCACATCTCGTGCGTTACGCGGACGACTTTGTCATCCTGTGCCGAAAAGAGGTAGAGGAACCGCTGAAAGTGGTGCGTCATGTCCTGGACCGTCTGGACCTCAGCCTCAACGAGACGAAGACCCACATCGTGGACGCCACCCAAGCAAGCTTCAACTTCCTGGGTTTCACGATTCAGATGAGTCGAGGGGCCAAGACTGGAAAACCGTACCCGAATGTCCGGCCAGCAGACAAATCGCTGAAGAAGATCAAGGCGAAGCTGACGGCACTGACGGGACGGAATCTGACCCCCATCTGAGTACGGTCACTGATCGCGATGGCGTTTGGTGGTTTTTTGGTCAAGTAGCGTGATGGACGGCAGGTGACCCCCCTCGGGGAACTTGAACAAACGTGCCCTTTGGGGGAGTCTCCGGTTACTAAGCCAAGAGACCATTCAAGTGTGCCACGCCCTAGTGCAATCGCCCCCGTTTTTTCTCCTTTTACTGCGCATTGACGAAGAGTTGGCCGAAGAGGCACGCTCAGGAGGGTGCGCGTGTGGAGGTGTTCTTCACCGCGCCAACTACCCGCGCAAACCACGCGCTTGTCCGAAAGAGGTTCGATCGGCTTACGAGTCGCGCTTCAGCTTCTGCTGCAATCGCTGTCGGCGGCGTACGACGTCAAGATCCGTGCGTTTCCTGGGCCGGCGTGTGTATCTCGGGCTGGCGGTGGTGCTGGGGTCTGCCCGGCATGCCGGGCAGACCCCAGCGGCGGCGCGGCTTTCCGGGATGCTGGACATTCCGGTACGCACCCTGCAACGTTGGCGGGAGTGGTGGCAGAAGCAATTTCCACTGACCCAGCTTTGGCAAGCCAGCTGTGCACGGTTCATGCCCCCGGTAGCGACCGACTTATGCCCTGCCAGTCTGCTCGAACGGTTTGCAGGGTCTGCCGAAGAAGCGCTGATGCGACTCCTGGTCTTTCTGTCCCCGCTGACGGTGAAGCCGATCAACTTGCGTGAGGGCCGGTGATCACCCGCAGAAGATGGCGATAGGCAGATTGGTCGAGGTTTTGTAGCCTTCATTCCCGGTTCTGGCGCCGTCGGCGCCGCCTCACTGGGAAACTCTCTTGAGTTCTTTTATCGATCCACCGAAACGTGATCGCTGGGCGCGCTTGCGCTTCTCGATCATCGGGTCCTTGCTGGCCGCACCACCCGCTGTCGGCGAACTACAGGCCGCGTTGAGCACGCTCGCCGTCAAATCCTGGCGACATCCTATCTCCGGCCTCGAGGTGTGCTTTGGTCTGTCGACGCTGGAGCGCTGGTACTACGCGGCACGACGTTCTGCCGATCCGGTGGCCAGTCTCAGAGACCGGCTGCGCGGCAACATCGGTCGCTTCCCCAGCCTCCTGCCCGCGGCCGTCGAGGGCCTGACGCGCCAGTACCGTGAGCATCCCGGCTGGACAGCGCAACTTCACTTCGACAACCTGCGCGTCGCCTTGGCCAGCAGCGACACGCCGTTGCCGTCCTACCCCACGGTTCGACGCTACCTCAAGGCGCAGGGGATGTTCCGCCAAGCTCGTCCGATACGCGCCACTGACGGCGCGTTATTGGCTCGCGACCGGCTCGACCGGCTGGAGGTCAGGAGTTTCGAGGTCGATCATGTGTCGGCACTCTGGCACCTCGATTTCCATCACGCCAAACGCAAGGTGCTGACGCGCACCGGGATCTGGGTCAAACCCCTGCTGCTCGGGGTTCTTGACGACCGCTCGCGCCTGGCCTGCCACTTGCAGTGGTATCTCGACGAGACGGCCGAGAGCCTCATTCACGGGCTGTCGCAAGCCTTCATGAAGCGCGGATTGCCACGCGCCCTGATGACCGACCACGGCGCCGCCATGCTGGCGGATGAGACCGTTTCCGGCCTGGCTTCCCTGGGGATCGTTCATCAGACGACGCTTCCTTATTCGCCTGATCAGAACGCCAAGCAGGAGTCGTTCTGGGGGCGTGTCGAGGGGCGATTGATGGCCATGCTCGAAGGTGAAGAGTCCCTGACCCTGGAGTCTCTCAATCAGGCGACCCAAGCCTGGGTCGAACAGGAATATCACCGAACGATCCATTCCGAGATCGAGACGACGCCGTTGGAGCGCCATCTTGCCGGACCCAACGTGCGGCGCGATTGCCCGAGTTCCGCGGCACTCTCTGCCGCGTTTCGCGTCGAGGTGACGCGCCGGCAACGCCGCTCCGATGGCACGGTCAGCTTGGCCGGCGAGCGCTTCGAGATTCCGGCACGCTATCGCCATCTCGTTGTGGTGCACCTGCGTTACGCCCGCTGGGATCTGACCCGGGTCGATCTGGTCGATCCTCGGACCGGCGCCGTGCTTTGCCCGATCCAGCCGCTCGACAAGTCCGCCAACGCCGATGGCCAGCGTCGGCGCCTGACCCCGGTGACCCTCGATCTGTCGCCGCTACCGCCTTCGGGCAGGGCCCCCTTGCTCCACCAGTTGCTTGCCGAATACGCCGCCACTGGCCTGCCGCCCGCGTATTTACCTCCCCTCGACAAGGACCCCGCATGAACCAGAAACTCCTCGCTCTATACGGCCTGAAGTGGAATCCTTTCTCCCCAGAATTGCCGATCGAGGCCATCTATGTGCCGCCCAGGATCGAGAACTTCTGCTGGCGGATCGAGCATGCTCAGATCCGGGAAGGGGGCTTCGCGATGATCCATGGCGACCCCGGTACCGGGAAGAGCGTCGTTTTGCGCCTCCTGGCCGAACGTCTCGCGCGCTTGCCCGATGTCACGATTGGCGCGATCAATCATCCGCAGAGCAACCTGGCGGACTTCTATCGCGAAATGGGCGATATCTTTGCTGTACCCTTGCGCCCGCACAACCGCTGGGGTGGCTTCAAGTCCTTGCGTGAGGTCTGGTTTGCCCATCTGGAGACGACCCGTCGGCGAGCCGTGCTGTGGGTCGACGAGGCCCAGGAGATGAGTCCGGCGGCGCTTTGCGAACTCCGTCTTCTGGCCAGCGCACGCTTCGATTCGCAGCCGCTGTTGTGTGTGGTGCTCGCGGGTGACGCACGCCTGATCGAGAAACTGCGGCGTGAGGAACTGATCCCGCTCGGCTCTCGCATCCGAACCCGACTCACCACCGAGCATGCAAGTCGTGAAGAGCTGCTGGCCTGTTTAAACCACCTCCTGGCGGGCGCTGGTCACGCGAGTCTGATGACGCCGATGCTGCAGCAGACGCTGGTTGATCACGCCGCAGGCAATTACCGCATCCTGACCACCCTCGCCGCCGAGCTGCTGGCGGCTGCGGCGCAGCGTGATCTCCCACAACTCGATGAGAAGCTTTACCTGGAAGTCTTTGCCCAACCCGAGAGACCCACGCCGCGCCGTGTCGCGGCAGGTCGCTGATGACCGAAGGAAACTGCTCATGCGAACCGATTCATTCTCCGTTGAAATTGGCCTGCCGCCCCTCTCCGATGAGGCCGCCGTCGAGATGGACGACTTCCTCATCGACTTCCTGGGTCTCTTCGAATCCCACTATGGGGATCAGATTCGCCGTTTCTACCAGGATCGATCCTTCGGCAACCTCGCTGATCTCCGTCCGCGTTCCCGCCTTCCAGACGACGATCCCCCTTTCTGATGAAATTCAGGAAGGTCCGGCGCTGCAATCGCTCTATCCGAACGTTACGGCGTAACGATCCACAGAAAGGTAGGTATGGCCAAGAGCAATGCACAACGACAGGCGGACTATCGAGTACGTCACTTCAAAGATGAAGGCAAAGGTAAGCGCTTGAATCTCGTTCTTGATCTCCACGCCAAGTGTGCCCTGGAGCGCCTGGCATTCTGTTACGGCGTAACGCAACGCGAGATTCTTGACGGTCTTCTTCGTCAGGCAGAGGGCGACGTTGCGGACCGTGCCTCACAGCTTCCCAATGGGCTGAGCGACTACTACGAAAAACACCGACGATTAGCCCAGGAATTCGTTACGCCGTAACGCTAGCGTACTCTCATCCAGTTTGCGCAGACTCG
>NZ_SPMX01000151.1 GCF_012940005.1 Candidatus Accumulibacter contiguus
TCGCGGCATCAACGCCATCCAGTTGATGAGCCAGGGCCGTGTCGATCAACGCTGGCTGACCTACAAGCAGGCCGCCGTTGCCGGCGCGCAGGTGCGCAAGGGCGAGCACGGCACGGCCATCCAGTACTGGAAGTTCAGCGAGGAGCAGACCCGGACCGACGAGAGCGGCAAGCCCGTCCTCGATGCCCAGGGCAGGCCGGTCAAAGCGGAAGTGCGGCTGGAACGGCCGCGGGTGTTCTTCGCCACCGTCTTCAACGCCGAGCAGATCGACGGTCTGCCGCCGATGCAACGCAGGGAACAGACCTGGGACGCCGTCGAGCGCGCCGAAGCCATCCTGCAGGCGTCCGGCGTCGTGATCCAGCACGGGGGGCAGAACCGCGCCTTCTACCGCTTGCGGACCGACAGCATCCATCTACCCGACAAGGGCCAGTTTCCCAGCGCCGACAACTACTACGCGATCGCACTGCACGAACTCGGGCACTGGACTGGCCACCCGTCACGTCTGGGCCGTGATCTGGCGCATCCCTTTGGCAGCGAAGGCTACGCCAAGGAAGAACTGCGGGCCGAAATCGCCAGCATGATCCTGGGTGACGAACTCGGAATCGGTCACGACCCCGGCCAGCACGCGGCCTACGTCGGCACGTGGATCAATGTCCTGCGGGACGATCCGCTGGAGATTTTTCGTGCCGCGGCCGACGCCGAGAAGATTCACGGCTACGTGCTGGCACTCGAACAGCAGCAGGTTCAAGAGCAGACCAGCCAGCAGGCACAGACCCAGGACAGCGCACAGAATCAGGATGGCGCAGAGAATCAGGACAACACAGAGAATCAGGAGGCGGCCATGCAGAGCTTCACGCAGACCCCCGTGCTCGCGAGCACGGCGCTCGACTCAAGCGACGGCGAAACGGCAGTTGCCGACCCTCGCCTCGACCCGATCAACCCGCACGAGCAAGCGGCCAGGCTGGCGAGAGTCGAGGAAGAACGGGTGCGCCGCGACCCCAACAGCACCGACGAGGAGATTGCCGCCGCCCGAGAAGCGCGCAAGTCGGCCGACGTCGCCGCACTCCTCAACGACAAGGACCTGCAACGGCAGATCGCTGAACACGAACGCGAGCAGCAGAGTACCCAGGCCGGCCAGGTAGACCCGTCCAGCCAGTCCAGTCAGTCCAGCAAGATCTGGATCGACGTTCCCTACCCGCAGAAGGACGAGGCGAAGGCGCTGGGTGCGCGCTGGGATCGTCAGGAACAGTCCTGGTATGTCCCGGCCGGTGTGGCCCCCGCCCCCTTTGCCCGATGGACACCGGCGACCACTCCCCAGGCCCGACCCAAGCAGCCACAAGCCACCCCGCCGCGCCAATATCTCGCCGTTCCCTACGGCGAACGCGTCGCCGCCAAGGCGGCCGGCGCCGTGTGGGACAAAGCCGCGAAGTCCTGGTACGCCGGGCCGAAGGCCGACCTGTCCAAGCTCAAGCGCTGGAAGCCCGAGAACGTCGCTGCCCAGCAAGGCCCGGCAATGACGCCGAAGGATGAGTTCGCCGAGGCGCTGCGCTCGATCGGCTGCGTGGTGAGCGGCGAGCACCCGATCATGGACGGCCACAAGCACCGCATCAGCGTCGAAGGCGAGAAGCACAGCGAGAAAGCCGGATCGGGCTTCTATGTCGGCCACCTGGACGGCCACCCGGCTGGCTACATGAAGAACAACAAGATCGGCATCGACCTGAAGTGGAAATCGAAGGGCTACACGTTCGAACCCGAGCAGAAAGCCCGGATGCTCGCCGAGGCGGCCGAGAAGCTGCAAGCCAGAACCGCCGAACAAGAGCGGCTGCACGAGCAGACCGCGCAGCGTGTCGCCCGGCAGATGGCGAAGCTGCTGCCGGTCATCGAGCCGACCGCGTACATGAACGCCAAGGGCATCGAACCACAGCCCGGCGTCTTCACCGACCGCGAAGGCCAGAAAACCTACATCCCGGCCACCGACGTCGACGGCAAGCAATGGACGATGCAGTACATCCGCGAGGACGGTAGCAAGCGCTTCGCCAAGGACAGCCGCAAGGAGGTCTGCTTCCATGCGATCGGCGGCCTGGACGCGCTGGCCAAGGCACCCGTCCTGGTCATCGGAGAAGGCTACGCCACCGCCGGCAGCCTGTCACAAACGCTGGGCTTCGCGACCGTCGCCGCCTTCGACTC
>NZ_SPMX01000152.1 GCF_012940005.1 Candidatus Accumulibacter contiguus
CCATCGTGGGGTAGATCTCTTCTGAGGTGTCCTCGATAATCATGGCGCCGAGCATCAGGCGAACCTTCGCGAGCATGAAAGCCGACAACGCGGCACTGTTCTCCAGGACCAACTCTTCGCCCGCTTTCATGGCCTGAACGAGCGGGCCGTAATGGAACGACAGCCGCTGGCCTTCCCAGTATTGAGTCCCGATGAGTTCATCGAGATCAGTATCGTTGGTGCACGCGTAGATCACGTCATTCCTCCAGAGAGCAGAAGGTCTTGCATTGATTAACGGACGATCGCAGGAAGAAATTGAGTCGGAATCTGAAATTGAGGTCCAATTGACCGAATCAAGACTCTCTGGTGGACTGCCTCGCCCGGAGCATCCTTCTGCGAATGGACAACCGAGAATGGAACGTGCCTGACGATCTGGAAGCGATCAGGCTGGCGGAGACGGTGGTACCCGCGACACCGGGCTGGCGTCAGACTGCTTTAAGAATTCTTGAAGCGATTGCGCATCGTGCGAGTTGAGGGAGTCTTTGGTGGTTTGGGCGAACCCGTCAGGTGGGAATGTCATCAGATACATTTTCTTGAAACACTTGGAGTAGCCACGACAAGGCGTGGGTTGACGTGGTTCGAGGCCTGCAACGTGCCATCGCTGACCTGAGGATGATCGCGTGAAACCTGCTCACGTTACTGCCCTTTCTTGCTCCATGGTCGATTGCAGATTTGCGCAGGTTGGACAAGAGTGCGCAGCACTGGCGTTGCCCGTGCCGAATCCTCTCTGGTCTGGTAGACACGGCCTCCGATCTGGCCAGGATGGCCCATCTATTCCCTAGCGGTGGGTTCGGCGCGATGTATGGCGAAGCCGTTCTTCGCGCTTCGTTCCATGCCGGCGGGCCGACCCTGGGAGGCGTGCCGGGTCGATTGACGCTTGACTCCGCAAACGCGCTTGATCTGGCGAGCCACGAATCGTCTGCAGAGAATCTTCCCGCTGTATAATTCCGAATACATATCCGATCGTCGTCAGCATCAGACTCTTGGGGGTGTAGGGATTTCCGCATGAGTCACCGAAAGGCTGAGCGTACCGCCCAACGAGCTATCGTCGCGCAACAGTGCAGCAGCCGGGTGGACAATTCCAGATCAAGTGACTCGCCGAAAACCATATCCGCCGAAGCATGACAACCCTCATCCCTCCCGACTACGCCGCATGGCTTGCGGAGTTGAAGGCCACCATCCGCACGGCGAGACTCAAGGCCGGTCTGGCCGTTAACCGGGAACTGGTCCTGCTCTATTGGCGCATCGGCAAGGAGATTCTCGAACGGCAATCCGCCCAGGGCTGGGGGGCGAAGGTCATCGACCAACTGGCCCGCGACCTCCGTGCCGAGTTCTCCGACATGAGAGGTTTTTCCCGCACCAATCTGCTCTACATGCGGGCATTTGCCTCAGCGTGGCCAGAGGAAGCAATTGTCCACCAGCTTGGTGGACAAATTCCATGGCGGCACAATTGCGTCATCATCGACCAGGTCAAAGACCGGGCGACGCGCGAGTGGTACATCCGAAAGACCATCGAAAACGGCTGGAGCCGGTCGGTGCTCGAACTCCAGATCGAGACGGCCGCTCACCGGCGCGTGGGCGCCTCACAAACCAACTTCGATCGTGCGCTGCCGTCGCCACAGTCCGACCTGGCACGCGACATCCTCAAGGATCCGTACACCTTCGATTTCCTCGGGATCACGGATGCCTCAAATGAACGCACCATCGAAAAGGCGCTCCTGCTGCGGCTGAGAGATTTCCTGATCGAACTCGGCGTCGGTTTCGCGTTTGTGGGAAGTCAGTACCGTCTTGAGGTGGAGGGCGACGAGTTCTTCATCGACTTGCTCTTCTATCACACCCGCCTGCACTGCTACGTGGTGATCGAGCTCAAGAATACCGCCTTCCGGCCCGAATACGTCGCAAGCTCAATTTCTACCTCGCCGCCGTCGATGACCTGGTGCGTAACCAGAC
>NZ_SPMX01000153.1 GCF_012940005.1 Candidatus Accumulibacter contiguus
GGCCATCGGGGAAGAGGGAGTCGAAACGGCGGCGCTTCATCGCAATTCCTCGATGGCCAATTGCAGGAGATCGTCAGGCAGATGATTGAGTCCACGCGGCACCGCCAGGCGCATGGCGGTGCGCAGAATGCGCCCGGCGTGACGCGGCAGGCCCTTGCTGGCTTGCCGCAGGATCTCGAGACCCGAATCGGCGAGCAGCGTATGGGAGCACCCGGCGCTCTTGAGCGCGTGGGCGATCAGTTGCGCAAAGCGTTCGCGCTCGATGACCGGGCGCATCTGAACGCGCGCCTGAATGCGCCCGGCGAGCGCTGCATAGGGCGCCCGTTCGAGCGTCTGCGCCAGCGCCGGATGGCCGACGAGCCAGACGGTGATCAGATCGCGCGAATCGAAGGCGAAGTTGAGGAAAGCCGGGAAATCGCGAAAGAACTCGGGCGGCAGGTTCTGCGCCTCGTCGAGAATCCACAGCGGCAGGAGTTGCTTGCCGTCGGCCAACTGATGGATCTGCGCCTTGATGTCGCGCCACAGTTGCGCCCGGCGATAGCTGGGTGGCAGGCCCAGTGACAGGGCCAGACAGCGATAGATATCGAGGCGGCCGAAGTCGGTCTCGGCATGGTAGATGACCTGATAGCGATGCGGATTGAGCTTCGCGGTCAGGAGCCGCAACGCGGCGGTCTTGCCGACGCCGGCTTCGCCGGTCAGCAGGCCGACGCCTGGCGAGTGCAGGAGCCACTGGAAGCGTTCGGCGAGTTGCGCCAGCGCACCGTCATCCCAAAGATCGGTGGCTTCCTTGCCCAGCGGCGGATGGCGCAAACCAAAGTGTTGCAGGTCCATCTTTAATCTCCTTTCGCGTCGTAATACTGCTGATGGACCAGTTCGATCAGGTTCGCGCCGGACCTCTCGATCTTGCCGGCGTCCACCGGCCCGGGTTTGCGTCGCTGGCGATGGAGATTGGCCAGCGCATCGAGCGGCGTGGCCAAGCCGATCGACTCGCCCTGCTCGTCCTCGACACCGACCACGATTTCAGTATGCGGATCGACGACCAGGCAGACGGTCTTGCCGGACAGTTCGAAGGGCACCTCGAAGCGCTTGCCCTGATACGACACCGTGCCGTCCTTGCGGACGCGGCGGCTGACGCGATGGTGGAACAAGGCATCGAGCTTGGCGGCCAGCAGTCCGAGCGGGCGAATCTTCGACAAATCCTGCTGATAACGGGCCAATGGCGTGATCCCGTCCAGACCCTCATGCGGGCGGCGGTGATAGACCTGTTCCAGCCATGCCCACAGGCGCGCGTTGACGTCCTCAAGACCGGTGATGTGACGCTCGTCGAGTTCGGATAGAAACTCGCCGCGGCAGGTCCGGTGCCAGCGCTCCAACTTCCCCTTGCCTTCGGGCGCATAGGGCCGGCAATAAATCAACTGAATACCCAGGCGGGCGCAGATCCCTTGCAAGGTGTGGGCGCGGTAGGCGGCGCCGTTATCGACGACCAGTTTGAGGGGAATGCCACGTTTCAGGATCGCCTGCTTGAGCACGCCCTCGATGTCCAGTGCCGTTTCCCCGGGGCAGAAGGCGCTGTGGGCGAGCAAACGTGAGGCGTCATCGAACAGCGAGACGAGATACGCTTTGGCAAGCTTCCCGCCGATGGGGACCTGTGGGCCGTGCATCACGTCGCTGTACCAGATCGCGCCGGCCGAAGCGGCGACGAAACTGCGCCTCTCCTCGGGCAGGCTGGCCGAGCCGGTCATGCGGGAAAGACCGTGTTGCTGGAGCAGACGGTGGATCGTCGATCGCGACAGACTCCCGCGAGCGACGGTTCCAGCGGTTTCGAGCAACTGCCGGATCTGGCGAATCGAGCGCCGGGGATTATCCCGCTTGGCTGCCAGAATCGCGGCCTGGATGGCCTCGGAAAGCTTCGATTGCCCGCGGTCGGCGCGCGCCTTCGGCATCAGGCCATCAAGGCCTTGGGCTCGGTAGGTGTAGTACCACCCTTGAATCGTCTTCTCGCCCAGATGGCGCCGACGGGTGCCGGGAATGGCGTACT
>NZ_SPMX01000154.1 GCF_012940005.1 Candidatus Accumulibacter contiguus
GACGCTGCCGACGAGGAAGCCGTCGACCAGCAGAAACAGACTGCATTGCAGCTCGAGGAACAGGGCGACATCGAGATTTTGCTTGCGCAGGTGCGAAGACTGCCGGTGGACACGAAAGCCGTGCGGCTCGCCGAGGTGCTCCAGTCCCTGCAACGAGGCAGCTACCATGCCACGGACCACTCGCTTCTGCCCGCTTTCCCGCAGGCGATTGTGTTCACCCAATACACCGACACGCTCGATTACCTGCGTGATTTCCTGAGGACACAGGGGTTCTCGGTGCTCTGCTACTCGGGGCGCGGTGGCGAATGGCTACAACCCGACGGTAGTTGGAAGCGCCTGACCCGAGAGGAGACGAAACGGCGCTTCAAGCGGCAGGATGCACAGGTTCTGGTGTGCACCGACGCGGCAGCAGAGGGGCTGAACTTCCAGTTCTGCGGCGCACTCGTCAATTTCGATTCGCCCTGGAACCCGATGCGAATCGAGCAACGCATCGGGCGGGTCGACCGCCTTGGCCAGCAGTTCCCGCGCATCGCGATCGTCAACCTGATGTACGAGGACACCGTCGAGACCGACGTCTACCGTGCGCTGAGATCACGCATCAACCTCTTCACCTCGGTGGTTGGCCCGCTGCAACCGATTCTCTCGGCGATGCCCGCCAGGATTGCCGAAGTCGCCCTGGCTAGACCGGAGAACCAGCAACAGGCCAGGGCAAATCTCATCAGTCAGCTTCAACAGGCAGCCAGCCAGGCTCCAGCAGAATCCTTCAACATCGACGAAGCCATCGAAGCCGCGCTCGAACAGCCTGAGCGCTTACCCGCCCCCTATGGGCTCGAAGAACTCGGCCACCTGTTGGACCACCCGAAGCTTCTGCCACCCGGCGCCGAAGCCCAACGGGTCGGTACGAAGGAGATCTTCTGGACGCAGCCCGGAGCACCACGTATCAGCGTCACCACAGACCCGGATTTTTTTGAGGAACATCCGGAGTCGGTCGAATTCTGGACGCCAGGTAGCCCGGCGTTTCCGGAGGATAATGGATCCGGGGTGCAATCGGCCGAGGGGGGGACGCTTGCTGACCTGATACGCACCACCTAACGGCAGCGTCATAACGCCCAAAACATATGTTGCCAAACCTGGAATCGGCAATTGCCCGCGTTCAATCGTTCCGTACGTCGGCAGGCGGCGGCTCTTCGTCGGTTCCGATACATGAGAAGCAACGAAACTCCTCGTTTCAGCATATGGCGGCTGGTGGTACGACTGCTGGGCCTGCCCTTAAGTCCGTTCGCTGTTCCAGTGCTCCCCGAATACCAAGCTCGGGAAGGGAATTATGTCTAGTTCATTAAGAGTTCAAAGCAAGCGGGGTTCCTTGCAATGCTCTCAAGCTAACAGAACATAGTCATGCCGATCCCTTGTAAGCGTGTGATAGATGGGGTTTTTTGGCGAAGTGTCTTGGGTATGATCGGTTTGGCTTGATCTGGACGAGATTCTTGATGAGTTGGTTGAAGACGGAGGGGACGTTGTCGAGAGCATCGAGGCCTTCGAGAAGCCAGCGGCCGAGGGTGCGCTTGATGCGAGAGAAGGTGTCGCCGCGGTTGATGAAGTAGCGAGCGCGGATGTGGGGATCGATAGTTTCGCTGGCGGCATGGACGGCCAGGGCATTGAGGTTGTCGCAGAGGACTTTTGCGCCGAAGTCCTGTTGTGCCGCCAGCCAGGACATGCCCGACAAGTGCTCCAGGGCCAGGCGGTGCTTGATCCGGCGGAAGGCCTCCTCAATTCTCCAGCGGGAGTGATAGAGCGCGCCGAATTGGTGAGCAGGGTAGGCGTCGAGGTCCAGGAGCGAGGTCACGAGGACACGGACCTTTTGTCCGAACACTCGGCGAATGAGGCGCACTTTGCAGGGCGTTGCGGCAATCTCGTAATCGAGCGCATCCTGTTTGCCAGGGGCGTGCAGGGTCACGATCCGCTCGGCGAGGCCGGATCGACGGAAGGTTCGGATGGCGCCGAAATTGAGGCTGTCCGCTCGCATGCAGAAGTGGCGTCCTCGCTGCGTCAAGGCGGCGAAGAGCCAGTAGGCTGGGTAACCGCGATCAAGCACCAGGATGTCGTTGTCGCGCAGTTTGTCGAGGTGCTCGAAGAGCATCTGACGCTCACCGACGTCGGGAGAATACAGCTTGGCGGCGAGGGTCATTTCGATCCCTGGCAGGTACAGCGCGAAGCCGATGGCATCGACCACATGGCGAGCGAACGACTTGCCGTCGCGGGTCTTGCCGAACAGGGTCAGGCGCAGGACCGTCGCATCGCCGGCAACGACGCGCAGCCCGTTCCACAATGGAAAGCCGAACTGCTCATCGACCAAAGTGAGGAAATGATCGTTGAGACGTCCGAAAGCGGTGGCCGACACCTGCTTCCGGGCTTGGGCAAAGGCCTGCGCGGAGACCTTTCGCAGCAGGTCGGCGCGGTTCGCCAGATTGGCGAAGAACGCGTCCAGTTCAGACTGCACTTTCGACGTGTATCCGCCGAGCAGGCAGGCCATCAGGCGCGCAAAACTGAGAACGCCGGTCCGCGAAAAGGCTCTCTCCGAAAGCCGAGCCTGAAGGAAAAATGCTTGCGAAACAAGATACTTGGAAAACGAGTCAACGACGTTGACATAAAGATCATGGCATATAAAATTTTACATACGTATCAAGGGGATGCCTACTGTGCCTTGTGCTCGCCTCGCGCGCAAGGGGCTTCTCCGGCGGCCCGTGAATCTATGCCAATCGGGTGTTAGGTTGAGAGCATTGGGGTTCCTTGTGGCACCGCTGGGATCCACATATTCATACGCCTGGTACGGCCTTGAATGACCAATACGCTGGTCCTGCACCCTGGGAGGAATTTTTCTGTGCCGTTGAAACATCGAATCCACCGATTCGCGCACTGGGCATTACCGATTATTTTGGCATCGAACGCTACGAGCAAGTCATCGATCAACAGCAACAGGGTCGCCTGGGGGGCGTCGGCTTAATTTTTCCCAACGTCGAGCTCCGCCTAAGCATCGAAACCACGAAGGCATCAGCGGTCAACATCCACCTGCTCTTCTCGCCCCATGACTCCGACCACGTCGAGCGCATCAAGCGCTTTCTGCTGGAATTCGAGTTTCCTTACTTGGGCGAATCATATCGCTGCCAACGTAGCGACCTCATCCGCCTGGGCCGTGCCCACAAACCGGCACTAACAGATGACGAAGCTGCGCGGTCTGAAGGCGCCAATCAGTTTAAAGTGGCCTTTGACCAGCTAAAGCAGGCATTGTCGAAAAACGAGTGGGTTAAGAAAAACATCTTGATCGCTGTCGCCGGCGGCGAAAAGGACGGGACCTCGGGTCTCCGCGACGCCACTGCCTCGTTCGCTGCACAGCGCAAGAACGTCGAAGGCCTGGCCCATATCGTCTTCAGCGCCAATCCCAAGCAGATCCGGTTCTGGCTGGGCAAGGAATCGGCCTCGGTCGAGGAACTTGAAAGCCAGTACAACGGACGTAAACCCTGCCTTCACGGCTCGGATGCGCATTCGCTCGCCAAAGCTGGCCAACCTGATGGCGACCGCCGATGCTGGATTAAGGGCGACCTGACGTTCGACTCACTGCGCCAGACCTGCATAGAACCGGAGGAACGCGTCTTCATAGGCGCAGAGCCGCCACGCGGCGCGCTGGACAGTCACACGATCAACTCTGTGGCCGTCACGAACGCACCCTGGATCAGGAATGACGCCGTTGAATTGAATGCGGGACTGGTTGCCGTGATCGGCGCGCGGGGATCAGGCAAGACCGCGCTGGCCGATCTGAT
Organism: Candidatus Accumulibacter contiguus; assembly: GCF_012940005.1. GTDB lineage: Bacteria > Pseudomonadota > Gammaproteobacteria > Burkholderiales > Rhodocyclaceae > Accumulibacter > Accumulibacter contiguus. The sequence goes on from NZ_SPMX01000154.1 coordinate 3,816, forward strand.
TGCGGCAGGAGGTTTCGCACTTTCCCCTCATCTGAACGAGCGTTCTTTTATCCTCCGCGCGAAACGATACCTTGGCGACAGCGAAGCCAAACTTCAGTGGGCTTCTGGCGAAGAGACCGGCAACAAACTCGATCAAACCGACATGGAGGACCTGCTGGCCAGCCCTTATGTCCAGTACCTGTCGCAGCAGTTCGTCGATCAACTCTGCTCGGCAGAAGGCCTAAACGACGCTTTGGTTACGGAGATCGAACGTGTGATCTTCAATGCCCACCCGCTCACGGAGCGCCAGGGAGCCGATACCTTCACGGAGTTATTAGACATTCGTCTGCAAGGCTCACGCCAGACGCGCGAACGCCAGCAACAAGCACTGACCAAGGCGTCCGTGGACCTTGCTGACGAGCGAGTCAAGAAAGACGGGCTTAAGGCGCTGGAGAAAGACCGCGATGAGAAGAAAGGCTCGATCGAAAAAGGACAAG
>NZ_SPMX01000155.1 GCF_012940005.1 Candidatus Accumulibacter contiguus
ACCTCCTTGGCCTGGTTCAGGTTGATCGCCTGGATCGTGAAGTCGTAGGCCTTGAGGTCGTGGTCGATGCCGAGGTTCTTGAGATTCGCCTTCAGATAAGCATCCGCGGTCTTGATCGCCTCTTTCATCTTGCTCGATAGATTGCCGAGCGGGATGATCCTGCCTGACCCGCGGTTCATCTGCGTCTGCAACAGGAACAGAGCAAGCCGGGCATCCGTCACATCGGTGCCGACGGTATAGATGCTGCCGGGCGGGAGCTTGCCCTCGGCAATGATGCTGCCCCCACCCATCTCGGGCAGGCGCACGAAAGTCTCCTGGCCGCTCTCCCGGTCGATGAACGAGAAGCTGGTATCCCAGTATTCGAGGCCACCCATCTTCTTGAGTTGTTCCTTCACCCGGCGTCGCAACTCCATGGCGTAAGCGAGGTACTCCTCCATCTCTTCGCGGCCAAACTCGCCGTCGGGATGGAGCAGCTTGACAAGGCCCGAGACGGTCTTGCGGACCGCTTTCTGGTCGCGGCCACCGAGATGCTGGCCGAAGCGGAAGAAGCGCTCGGCATAGTCAGCGTAGCCGCGTTTTCGGAACTCGCGGAACACCTCTGCAAGATAATCGGTGACCAGCCCGAAGTGATCGGTGTAAGCCGCGTCGGAGGTCTTCTGAAACTCCCAGCCAGGAATGTAAGCGTGGATGCGATCGTAGAAGGCGGTGTCCATCTCCTTCGGCATCGGGTAAAAGAGGTTCGAAGTACGGACGATCGTCTCGATGTCGCCGTCGATGTTACCCACGAAGACGATCGAGCCTTCTGCCGTGATGATGTCCCGGCCCCGGCTGAACGTGCCGTCCTCCATGTAGCCCTTCATGATATTGATGCCGTTCTTGTCGGTGAAGCGGATGCCGGCGGCCTCATCAAAAGCCACCACATCCCACAGCGCCACCAGACCGCGCTGGCCGCTGCTGAGGTTCACGAACATCTGCGCAGTGGTCGTTTGCCCGCCGGAAATCAGGTGGCAGTAGGGGCTAAGCTGTTGATAGGCGAAGCTCTTGCCGGTACCACGCGGGCCCAGCTCGATCGAGTTATAGTTTTTCTCGACGAATGGCAGGAGGCGCTGCATCAAGTGGAGCTTGCGTCTTTGCGTATAGTAAGGGTGGCTCGGCTCGTAACCCATCGAGCGCATGAGCAGATCAAGCCACTGTTCGCGGGTAAAGCGCCGGCGTACCTCGATGAAGCGGTCGATGTTGCGCGAGGAAAGCTGGATAGGACGGATGGCATCGACAAAGAATGGGCGGTTTTGCCCCTTGAAGACGAACGAGTCGTCGTAGCGCAGGGTGATCTCCGCCCAAACGCCGCCCATCAGCAGGCGGTCGTGTGTGCGCACCTCGCTCTCGTCAATGTTGATGAAGTCGAGGTCCAGGTTGGAGAGACGACCCCAGTACTTGTCGTGCGTCTCGACGAGCCGAACCGAGATCTTATTGCGAAATTTGGCACACTGGGAAGACCGCCGGAGGCAGAAGA
>NZ_SPMX01000156.1 GCF_012940005.1 Candidatus Accumulibacter contiguus
GCTAACGGTCATGACTTTTCCAGGCACCCCCGATCATGAAAGTCATGACCGTTTNCCCTTGTATGCTTCGTTTTGTGGTTTTTCGTTCGTTCAAGAGAGGAGATGAAGTCATGGCTGGAAGGGTGTCAAGAGGACCGTGGAATAAATGCGAGAGAGGTATTTTTCTCTTGCGTTTATGCCGCGAAAGCCTCTTGACATCCTGTAAGCCAAGTACACTTGAGGCAGGGGCTGGGGAGGGGTTGATCATCCCCGGCCGCTGCCTCACGGCGAGTGCGGGGTTTGGGGCAGAGCCCCAAGGTTTAGGTCGTAGAGTGCCACGGAGGTGTGGTGGAAACGAGTTCGGAAGGCGACGCACAGCCCGACGCCCCTCTGGGACATCAAGCCCGTGGGAGAGCACTTGGCGTGCATTGTCAGCCGTTTGTCTGAATACCGAACAGTTGCTGGTTGGCACGTGCCGGAAAGCCGTGACCACGTATTTGCAAGGATGGCTATAGATGAACGCTTCTGAATCAACGTTTGTGGGTATTGACGTTTCCAAAGACACGCTGGAGATCGCTTTAGACGACCAATCAAAAACCCAATGCATTGCCAATGCTGACGCTGATATAGCGGCGTTGGTCAAAGAGCTCGTTCCACGTTCTGAGGAGATTGGGGCGATCGTAT
>NZ_SPMX01000157.1 GCF_012940005.1 Candidatus Accumulibacter contiguus
CGACGCCAGGGAGCAGGGCGAAGAGAGGTTTTTCATGGGGGCTCCTTTCTTAGAGCTGCTTCGCCCAGGAGAAGTCACGGACGTACAGGCCGATCGGATTGTTGCGGATCTGTTCTTCGCTGGTGCTGGTGGTCGGTTCGGCGACATAGACCGTCACCAGGGCACGCATGCGGAAGGGCTGGCCTTTCAGGATCCCCTGGCGGTCGCGGCTGGTCTCGACCCAGTCGACCTGCCAGGTTTCCGGCGTTTGCGGCAGCACCGAGGCGATCTCGACGCTGACCGTCTCCTTGGTGGCCCGCTTGAATGGGCTGGATTCCTCGGAGCCGTTCAGCCATTCGTTCATCCTGGCCGTGGCCGGGTCGTTCGGTGCCAGCATCGAGTACACGCGGAACACCGCCTTGCGCTGCAGGGCGACGTCCGGTGTCACCAGGCGCGCGTCGGCGATGAAGGAAGCCACCGACGCTTCGATCACCCGGGCATCGGCCGGTGCGGCACGATCGGCCGGCGCCACGGCCACGGCTTGCCCGAGCCGGTCGACCTGGACGACGTACGGCACGAACTTCGATTGGCTGCCGATGTGGATGATGCCGCCGACGCCCGCCAGCGCGATCAACAGCGACAGGATGCCGATCACCTGCCAGGTCTGGCGCGACGACACGACGCCGCCGACATGCTCGTTCCAGGTCCGGCGAGCAGCCAGGTAGGGGTTCTCGCCTTCGCCCTGGCGGAACCCCCAGGTCGTCGGTTCTTTTGCGCTTTGGCGATCGGCGTCGGCTGCGGGCTTCCGGCCGATCAGGCGCTTGATCTGGTCTGCGAAGTTCATGTGGTCACTCCATAGGTGTCCAGCGTCAATCCCCGCCCGGCCAGCCACTCGTGCACCCAGCCATCGCCCAACTTGCTTTCCAGGTGCTGGATGGTGGCCAGCGACTCCTTGTCGGAGGCGCCGACGAAGGCGAGCGCCAGGGGGCCGAGGGCGAGGTCGTACAGGCGACGACCGTTCTCCGAGACGTAGTAGTACT
>NZ_SPMX01000158.1 GCF_012940005.1 Candidatus Accumulibacter contiguus
ATGTCGAGCCTGTCTGATGGACGCGTACATGCACGTGCGCAGGACACGGTGGCTACACGAACGGATGATTAGCGTTGAGCGTTCCTGTTGATCGAAGATCAGATCGATACTCGTAAACGCTTGGCGCGCTCCTTGAAGGCGCGTTCGCCTCCTTCAAGGATGTCGCAAACATGCTGTCGGATCAACGGGTTTTCGAGGCTGCCGCATTCGTAGGTGATTGGTGGCAACTGGCCAGGTTGGTGTGGTCAGAGCGGGCCCCGGAATTTCGGACAGCAGGATAAGTGGTAGCCTTGCCCCATCGAACGGCTGCAAAAGCAGCCCAACAGGAGCGAGAGCATGACGAGAAGGACGAGGCGGAACCACACGCCGGCATTCAAGGCGCAGGTGGCGCTGGCAGCGCTAAAGAGCGACAAGACGCTAGCGGAGCTGGCGCAGCAGTACGACATCCACCCGAACCAGATCACGGACTGGAAGCGGCAACTGACGGAGCGTGCGGTTCAGGTTTTTGGTGACGCCGGCAATCCCGCGAGCGGTGATCCGGACTTGACGAAGCTGCACGCCAAAATCGGACAGCTGACGCTGGAGAACGATTTTTTAGAACATGCGCTCACCAAGGCGGGCTTGTTGAGCGCAAGAAGATGATTGACCGCAAGCACAAGTTCCCCGTCTCGCATCAGTGCGCCCTCCTCGGGCTGGCGCGTTCGAGCGCGTACTACACGCCACGCGAAGTGTCGCCGGAGGATCTGGCACTGATGCGTCGGATCGACGAGTTGCATCTCGAGCACCCCTTTGCCGGAGCCCGCATGTTGCGCGATCTGCTGCGCCCCGCGGGGTTCCAGGCCGGGCGCAGGCACATCGGCACCTTGATGGCGCGTATGGGCATCGAGGCCCTCTATCGGAAGCCCAACACCTCTCGTCGGCAGCGGGGTGATGAAATCCATCCGTATCTCCTGCGTGATCTCGCGGTTGAGCGGCCCAATCAGGTGTGGGCGGCGGACATCACCTACATTCCGATGCGCCGGGGCTTCCTCTACCTGTTCGCCGTGATCGACTGGTACTCGCGGCGGGTGCTCGCCTGGCGGCTCTCCAACACCCTGACGACCGACTTCTGTCTGGACGCGGTGCGGGAAGCCATTCACCGGCACGGTTGCCCGGAGATCTTCAACACCGATCAGGGTTGCCAGTTCACCAGCGGCGAATTCACGGGTCTGCTCAAGGCGCACGACATCCGGATCAGCATGGACGGCAAGGGGTCTTGGAGGGACAACGTCTTTGTCGAGCGTCTGTGGAAGACGGTCAAGTATGAGGAGGTGTATCTCAAGGCCTACGACAGCGTCGCCGATGCAAGAGCCAACCTGACCACGTACGTCCGCTTCTACAACGAGCGCCGACCGCATCGCGCCCTAGACGGCAAGACGCCGGACGCCGCCTACTTCGTGGCCCTCGCGTCGGCCATCCGCGCCGCAGCGTAAGGTATGAGGAAGGGGCTCCGTGGATTTGTGGACGATGCGCTGGCGCGCACCGGGCCGCTTGCCGTGGAAAAGTCTGGTGACTTTCCCACCGCAC
>NZ_SPMX01000159.1 GCF_012940005.1 Candidatus Accumulibacter contiguus
TGGCTCCTCCAGGGCATCAATGCTCTCGACAATGTCGCCTCCGTCTTCGACGAACTCATCAAGAACCTCGTCCAGATAAAACCAAAACAGGTCATCTCCCAGAAATTTCACCAAAAAACCACATTTATCACATGCTTAACAAAAACGGGGTATGACTATGTCTGATAGGTTGAGAGCATTGGCCCTTACCCATCCCCCCTTCCCACAAACCCGCCCGCCGGTTCGGATTCGCTTTCTCTTCCCCGAAAAAGGAGTCTCTTTAGCCTCTAGATCAAGAGACTCCTTTTTCTTCGTCCGTTCTCCGGACAAACGTCGTTCCCCCGTTGCGTCGGTCTGGCGCTGCGCTCAACGTAGCCGCCAGCCTTCCCCGTAGTCGAGGTCCAGGACAACCGCCCTGATCCTCACACCCGTAGCGGCATCGTCTCCTCTGGAGCGGTGCCGCTTTCCATTGGTACCTTCAAAAGGAGCAACCCCATGAAAACCCAGGTTCAACCCATCCCCCTCACGCCGACCGTTGCCGAGAGCGAAACGCGCCTCATCAAGAGCGCCGCGCTCGTGACCTTCCGCTTCGTGCGCGCGACGATAGCAGCCGCCAAGACGGTGCCCGGCATCGTCGGTCAAGCAGCCTCCGATGTCCGTGACGCGTGGGAGGAGTCCTCCCGCCCAAACGCCTGAAGGAGAAAGATCATGCTGACCACCGGTTTCACGATCTTTCTCGCGGGCGCACTGCTGCTGGCGAAACTCCCCCGGCGAACCATGCTGCGGGCACTCAAGCACGACCTGCTGCTCGACCTGGCGGTGACGCTGCTGGTCCTTCTGATTCACTGGGGCACCTTCAGCGGTGTGATGGCAGCGACGGTGGCGGGTCTGCTGACCAGCCTGGCGACCTCGGGCCTGAAACGCCTGATCGGCTACGCGGACGGCCAGAACTACTATCCGGGACGCATCCGCCTCGACGTGTGAAACGCGGCAACCAGTCGCTGCGCTGGGTCCTCCTCGCTGCCGCCACCGGTGAAGCCGGACGCCAGGGGGTCCGCCTGATCCTGCGTTACAGCCTGCGCCTGCTGAGATAGCCTGCAGGCGATCTTTCCCTTTCATCCATCCCTTTCGCGCCCCAGTCCGGGTCATCCCCGGCTGGGGCGTTCCTATTTGGAGACTCGCAATGAACGACATCTATCAAAGCATCACCGACAAGATCATCGCCGAACTGGAAGCCGGCACCGTGCCGTGGATACGACCGTGGGCCGGCGGCGACGATCCGTTCCCGCGCAATGCGCTCTCGCAGCGCCCCTATCGCGGCATCAATACCATCGTCCTCGGCCTGGAAGCGCTGTGCCGCGGTTACACCACTCACCAGTGGCTGACCTTCCGGCAAGCGCTGCAACTTGGCGGTCATATCCGCAAGGGCGAGCGCAGTTCGACCATCATCTACTACGAACTACGGCAGGTCGAGAAGGCCGACAGCAAAGCACTCGCCGAAGGCGACGACGACGAGAAGCGCTTCCTGCCGCTGCTCAAAGTCTTCCACGTCTTCAATCTGGACCAGGTCGATGGCTTGCCCAACGAATACCGGGCGGCGCCGGACACGGGACCCGCCTGGGAACCTTCCGAGATCGCTGAGCGGATCATCGAGTGTTCCGGAGCCGAGATTCGTCATGGCGGCTTCCGGGCCTTCTACTCGCCACCCAACGATCTCATCTACCTGCCGCTCCGTTCCTCCTTCAGGGACCAGGCGAGTTACTACAGCACGGCACTCCATGAGCTTTGCCACTGGACGGGCCACGGCTCTCGCCTCGGCAGGAAGCTCGGCAAGCGCTTTGGCGAATCGGCGTACGCGATGGAAGAGCTGATCGCCGAGATGGGCGCGGCTTTCCTGGCTGCGCACTGCCGGCTTGAAGTTCAGGTGCAGCACGCGAACTACATCGCCAGTTGGCTGGAAGTCCTCAAGCGCGACAAGCGCGCGGTGTTCACCGCTTCCGCGCAAGCCCAGAAGGCAGCCGACTATCTGCTTGAACACGCCGGGCTGATCACCCCGGCCGACGCCATGCCGCTCGCTGCCTGAAGCGTACAGACGCTGTGGGCAATTCTGTGGACAAAGCTGAGGACAGGCTGTGGAGAGCCGGCTCATCCACAAATTCTGTGGATAGATCGTCGAAAAAGCCTGTGGAAACCTCCCGGATTTCCCGGCTGCGCTGATCTCCCGTCGGTGCTGCTGACGTATTGGGCAATCTCTTCACCGATACGCGATCTGTCCCTGCACCCCAGGCGCTGGGCAGGCTCTGCCGGTGACCGGCATGGCTTCCCGCAATCACCACAAGACTGTTGGGCGACAT
>NZ_SPMX01000160.1 GCF_012940005.1 Candidatus Accumulibacter contiguus
CTCGCCTGACCGACCGCTACGCTACGGAAAGCAGTCACTGGATGCAGGATGGCGTGTGTCGCCACGCTGTTACGTCCTCCCCTGGCTGAGGTCTAAGGGCTCGAAATATCCCGCGCACGGTCGGGAAGAAGAAAGAAGCACTGCCTGAAAGAGGTCGGGACGAAGGGGGAAGAGGAAGGGCTGGGACACCTCTGCTATCGTGGGAAGTTATCGAGACCACCCGGATAGAAAGGAGCCCAGCCCATGCGACGAATTGTAATCGGCATCACCAGTCTTGAGCAGCATATCGAGGCAGTCAAGGCCAACCCCGAGCACTACCGGCCGCGGTGCTGCCCCCACTGCGGCATCAAGCTCCTTTGGCGGCACGGGCACTATGAGCGCAAGGCCGGTCGGCAACTGGAGCAGCGGTCGCTCAATCCGGTGCCGATCTGCCGCTACCTTTGCAGCGGATGCCAGCGCACGTGTTCGCGCCTACCGGAGTGCATCGCACCGCGGCGCTGGTATGACTGGTCGGTGCAGCAAGAGGCCCTGAAACCACGATTGAAAGGATGCTCGGCAGGCCATCGCGCGGACTACGGCGGACCTGACGAGCGCACCGTCGATCGCTGGTGGCAGTGGTTGAAGGCGCGCAGTGATCTCTTCGAGTTTCATCTGCGCGCCCGCTTTGCCGAACTCGGACGGGCGGCAGGATTCGACGCTCTCTGGCGCCAAGTGTTCGCAAGCCTGGGTCTGGCGCGGGCCATGGCCATCCTTGATCACGAGCTGAGCGTCCCTTGATGACCTGACCCCGAACGAGTGGCGGACAGTGGGGGCGCCCGGG
>NZ_SPMX01000161.1 GCF_012940005.1 Candidatus Accumulibacter contiguus
ACCTCGTGGCCGCCATCGGCGCCGCTTTCGATGGCTCCGGCGAGCGCTTCGGCGTGCTGGTCGAGACGTCCGAGGCCGTGGATCACCTGTTCGATCTGCTGGCGCGTCACGTCCTGGAACTGCACGCTGGCCAGGGCCTCCATGAACATCGTGGCGAGCTTGCCGCTGTTCGTGGTGATGGTGTCGAGGATCTGCCGTTCGCGCGCCGTCAGGCTTTCGTAGCTGGCGCCGAGGGCGGCGAGCTGCTGTGTGAAGCGTTCGAGACTGTCGCGTTCCTCGTGGATGTGCGAGTGCGCGAGCTTGTCCTTGAACTGGCGCTCGATGATCTGGGTGACGGCGATGATGCCGTCGTTGATCTTCTTGACCGCGGCTTCGGTTTCGTGCGAGAGCTTCCTCACCTCGTCGGCGACGACCGCGAAACCGCGTCCGGCCTCGCCGGCGCGGGCGGCCTCGATGGCCGCATTGAGCGCGAGCAGGTTGGTCTGGCCGGCAATGTGCCGGATCAGATCGACCAGGGTTTGCAGCGAGCGGGCTTCCTTGACCGCTTCGCCACTGTGTTTCTCGTCCGCGGCGGTCTCTTCGACGCGCTGGGCGATGAAGGCTTCGAGCTTGCCGATCAGTTGGCGATTGCCGGCGATCCGCTCTTCGGATTCGTGCGCCATGGCCTGCGATTCCGCGGCGGCGGCGGCCACGAACTGGTTCAGGTCGGTGACCACCTCGTCGATCGTCTGCAGTCGTGAAGTGACATCGTAGGCCGCCTGTTCGGTCTGCTCGACGACGCTCTGCAACTGCCCGACGAGAACCTGGTTGAAGCGCGGGATCTCCCGCAGCTCGGGCAGCGCGACGCGCTGGCAGACCTGCTGCGACGGGCAGCGCGGGCGTTCGTCCCGGAGACTTTCGTCGATGCCCAGGTGGGTGTCGTGGTACAGGAGCCGCGAGAGCGCCTGCTGGAGGCCCAGGAACAGCAGCAGACCGAGCAGGGTCATCAGGGTGTCGCGGCTGCGATCGAGAGCGAAGGTCTGGCTCAGGAAATCGACGTACCCAACATGCAGGAGCAGGACGACGATGAGCAGCACGACGGTCGCGGCC
>NZ_SPMX01000162.1 GCF_012940005.1 Candidatus Accumulibacter contiguus
GGCTTGGATAAGCAGCCAAATCGAGGAACTGTTCGGTACTCAGGGGACCTTCCTGGTCGACTTGTTCCACGTCTGCGAATATCTGACCCCAGCCAGCAAGGTCTGCGCGCCGGATTCTGCCCAGGATTGGGTGGCCTCCCAGAAGGCGCGATTCCTGCTGGGACAGGCCCGCGAGGTGGTTGCAGAGATGAAACTGCACCTCGAACCTGCATCGGTCGATGACCCGCAGGCTCCGGTGCGCGTCGCCTGGCGCTATTTCTCCAACCGACTCGACCAGTTGGACTACCCCCGCGCACTTGCGCTGAATCTGCCCGTCGGCTCTGGCGAGGTCGAGAGTTCTCATCGCTACCTCGTGCAGGCCCGCCTCAAGCGCCCAGGGGCTTGGTGGCGTGCGGACATGGCTCAAGCCATGATCAACCTGCGTGTCATGCGACATAACCAGCTGTGGGAAACCTATTGGGAAAAGCGCTGGGCGGAGCCTCTACGCAGAGCGGCTTAAAACCGAGACTCCCCGTCCAACACTTTCGTTCGCACCCNGTCGAGAAG
>NZ_SPMX01000163.1 GCF_012940005.1 Candidatus Accumulibacter contiguus
TCGACATCGGCGCCATGCCCGGCGCGGATGGTGTCGGCTATGCCGGGTTCACCGACCGGGTGAATAACCATTACCTGCGCCTGTTCGGATCGGCCCTGCTGATGTCTGCCGTGACCGCCGGGATCACCTATAGCCAGGGCCAGAACCAGGGCAACAGTGTCTATGGCGCACCGACCGCCAGCAGCGCGATGAGCGAAGCGCTGGGCCAGCAACTCGGCCAGGTCACCGCGCAATTGATCGCCAAGAACATGAACATCGCACCAACTCTGGAGATCCGGCCGGGGTATCGCTTCAATGTCATTGTCGCCAGGGACATGACGTTTTCCAAGCCGTACCAATCGTTTGACTACTGACGCCAAGGAGCAGTGAGCATGAAAGTCTTGACCAGCAAACCAACCGCCACAAAGCTAACTGCCACAGGCACCGTGCTTCGGGCCCTGTTTCTGGCCGTGTTCGCCGGCCCGGCGGCGACGACACCAGCGCATGCAGCAGGCATCCCGGTCATCGACACCGCGAACCTCTCGCAGACCGTCATCAGTTCCATCGAAGCGGTCGCCCAGACGCTGAAGCAGATTCAGCAGTACCAGACGCAACTGCAGCAGTACGAAAACATGCTGCAGAACACGCTGGCGCCAGCAGCCTATGTCTGGGACGCGGCCACCAGCACGATGAACCAGCTGCGCAGTGCGATCGACACGTTGAAT
>NZ_SPMX01000164.1 GCF_012940005.1 Candidatus Accumulibacter contiguus
AGTTGCGGATGATCTTTCGCGGCACATACCCGGAAGTTTCCCTCGCCCTTGCCTGTGGCTTCGTTTCCACTGCAGCCACAGCAGACAATCGCGTTGCCTGCACCGATACCGCCGTCACCGGCAGTGAGCGCACCGCACCCGCCTTCGTCACATCCACCGTAACAAAACGCGCTTCCAGCCAATCCGCCCACTTGGCGGCCTTCACGCGCAGATCGCTCCGGTACACCGCGTTGTGTCGCGGCGTCCGGGAGTGGTAGTTGGCTGCCTTGGTCCAGAGATCGCCTTTGTCGTTCTTGAGGTGTCCGCGGATCCGCCAGGCGGCCAGGTCGAACGCGTAGCAGCCGGCCGCGGCGACATCGTCGGCCGTGATTCCGTAGCGGGACAAATCGCGGAGGTAGGACGTGTTGAACTGCATCGCCCCTACGTCATGCGTGCCGTTACTGTTGCGCACCCATTGACCAGGTTTCCCCGCTTCTTTCTCGGCCACGGCCAGGATGATGTTCGCGGGTACCTCGTACTTTACGGCCGCTGAAATCGAGCACACGACGCGCTCTTGAAGCTGTGGCGGCAGATCGACAAAAGGCATTACTCTTCCCTTTTGCTGGTTCTTGCTGTGATTACAGAAGGCGCCGCTGCGCCTCCTCTGCCGCGATTCGGGCGTTGTACTCGGCCTGTGCTCGGTCATAGTCATTGGCTTCGACCCAGTACCCGCCCCTTTCTGGCGTCCCTACGTAGCGCGGCT
>NZ_SPMX01000165.1 GCF_012940005.1 Candidatus Accumulibacter contiguus
GTTTGTCGGCGAACGGACCACACCTTAAGTTGTTGAAATCATTAGGAATGAGCTACATTATTGGCGTCAAAGAAGGAGATCATTCCCATTTGTTTGATTTGATCCAGAAAAAAAATGTGTCAAGGGGAAGCCATTGAATTTGAAAAGATTGACGACGCAGGAATTATTCACGGATTTCGGTTTATTAACGGAGTTCGCCTGAATAAAAGCCATCCGGATTTGCTGGTTAACTTTTTGGAATATTGGCAAATTAAAAAAGGCAAGGAGGTTATTTTTTTCGTGGATCACTGATATCGAACTAACGAAAGAGACGGTTTTCAAAGTCATGCAAGGAGGTCGAGCGCGCTGGAAAATAGAAAACGAAACGTTTAACACACTGAAGAATCAAGGTTACAATTTAGAGCACAATTACGGACATGGCGAAAAAAATTTGAGTTCAGTTTTTGGTTGTTTGACGTTCATGGCTTTTTTTAATTGATCAGCTCCAAGCGTGGGGATGTGAGCTATTTAAAAAGTGCACGCCAGTCACGGCGTACTCTAATCTCTTTGTGGCATCGGATGATCGAGCTGTTTACAAGTTATCTCATCCCTTCTTGGGAGGTGTTGTGGAAGGCAATTGCAAACGGTTACTCGGCCGGTACGCTAGAGATAGACTCGTCGTAGATCTTTGCTCGTTCGTATGGTGTTTTTTTTGTACCCAGTTTATTGCTCAGTGTGATTGTTAATATAAATTTTTATTTCCGTGAAAAAAAGTCGGAAGCATTACTTCTGCAAAAAACGTAATCTGCAAATGCAAATTGCATTTTTATTTTT
>NZ_SPMX01000166.1 GCF_012940005.1 Candidatus Accumulibacter contiguus
CGCTCCAGAAGGTAGAAAAGCCGGATCGAGTCGTCGTGCATTTGCCCGCGGCCCACTGCCACGCGTGCCAAGGCCCCCTGGGGGAAGCGACGATGGCCGAGAGCCGGCAGGTGTTCGATCTGCCGCCGTTGCGCTTTGAGGTCACCGAGCATCAAGTTTGGGCGGCGACCTGCGCCTGCGGCGAGGTGTGCCGTGGCGAGTTCCCGGAAGGCGTTTCTTCGCCGGTCCAGTACGGGCCGGCGGCGTTGGCGGCAGCGGTGCATCTGACGCAACACCACATGATGCCGGTGCAACGCACGTCGGAGCTGATGGACGATTTCTTCGGACTGCCGATGGCCGAAGCCACGGTACTCGCCGCCTCACAGGAGGCCGGGGTCCGGCTGACGCCGACGGTGGGCACCATCGGCCAGGCCCTTCAAGTCGCCGATGTCGCGCACGCCGATGAGACCGGGCTGCGTGTCGCCGGCTCGCTGCACTGGATGCACGTCCTGGCGACCACACTGCTGACCTGGGTCGCCTGCCATGCGAAACGCGGCAAGCAGGCGTTCGATGCCCTGGGAATTCTGCCCGGCTTCCTGGGCACCCTCATTCACGATGGCTGGGAAACCTTATCGTGACCTCCTCTGCAAGCACGGTCTGTGCAATGCCCATCACTTGCGCGAGCTGACCTACCTCTTTGAGGATCTCGGGCAAGCCTGGGCCGGCCGCATGATCGATCTCCTGCTGACGGCCTGTCATGAGGTCGGTCAGACCGGTGCGCCGCTGCCGGAATCCCGCCGGGCGTTCTTCCTGTCCCGCTACGCCGACATTCTCAGTGAAGGGGAAGCCCTCAATCCCCGGGCTCCACCCTCGGGCAAACGCGGGCGTCCCCGGCAAAGCAAGGCGACGAACCTCCTCCTGCGCTTGCGCACCTACACCGACGATGTCTGGCGCTTTGCCACGGATCCCGGCGTTCCGTTCACCAACAACCTGGCCGAGCAAGCCGTGCGCATGTCCAAGGTCAAACAGAAAGTCTCCGGCGGCTTCCGGACCAAGAAGGGGGCCGATGCCTACTGCAGTCATTCACTCGTATCTCGCAACCATGCACAAGCAGGGCGCCAATCTCTTCCAC
>NZ_SPMX01000167.1 GCF_012940005.1 Candidatus Accumulibacter contiguus
GCCCCGGTTTGCGCAGCGAACGGGGCTTGGCCGGCAGCTTGGCCAGCCCATCCGAGGACGGTGGTTTGCTCGAATTGTGGCTATTCTTGGCCCCTCGACCTTCCAGTTCCTGCACCTTCGCCTGCAGCTTCTCCACTTCTCCCCTCAACTGCCGCACCAGCGCACGTAAGGGCCAAAGCTCGCGGATCAGATCATCCTTCTCGGCAACACTCAGTCGTTCAAGGTCGGGAATCTCGTCCATGCCCACTCACCTGTACGAAGCCTATCCATTGCGAGGTCAATGCTGGGTTCTCTTGAAAGCTTGGACGTTCGCTCTGAGCAAAAATTCCAGTACCTGAGCGTCGCCACGCTTCAGCCTGTCCGCTTGGCGGAGGACTCCTGAGTAGTTACTAAGATCGGCTTCCCACTTAAGCCGGGACAATCTCTAACTTCAATGGGTTATGCACAACCCGGTGGCGGGACTTCCTCGGTAAGGGAAGTTCCCCCATCTGGTTGAGCAGCCAATCGAAAAGATCAGGGAAAGAGGTGCTAAACAGACGTTCGGCTGCGATAGTGCCGTCACTACGTCTCACCCCATAGTTGTGGATAACCGTTAGCGCAGCCAGGCGGCATTTCGTCAGACCTCGCCCGTTATGATACAACTGGGACAAGCGGCCATTGCGCCCTTCGACGGCGGAGGAGCTGCGATGGAACTGTCGCACCATCCATTCCCCCCATTCTAGCCAGCGCTGCAACTCACTCTCGGAGAATCCCGAATGGAACGGGTCTGCTTTCCAGGCCTCTAATGCTCGCTGCCAAGCCTCCTGATACCGTTTCCGCCCTGAAGAAGTTCCGTGCCCAGATC